>CAJTYH010000034.1 GCA_910583675.1 uncultured Muribaculaceae bacterium | reverse complement strand
GTTTGACTGCCTTGTTGAAGTTACCGGTGGTAACTCCATAGAGTTGGGCCAGGTCGCTGTCAAGCATCACTCGCTGTCCACGAAACTCAAAGATTTTTGACCTGACAAGTTCGATCTCATTCATTTTATATGTGTATTGGTTTAATTCAGTTTATTAAAAGGGTTGTTAGAGTTCACCCGGGAGGAAAGAATAGTTCAGTTTCCCTACTTCTGCCGTAAGTGTCTGGGGAAGAAGCCGGGCATAGACTTTCTCGGTGATGTCAGTGGAGCTGTGCCCGAGTAATCGGCTTACAATGGTCATCGTTAAGCCATCGTTGATGGCAAGGACGGCAAATGTATGGCGCGAAGTATGGAATGAAAGGGGAAAAGGAAATCCCAATTTCTCTCCGACAACGCGCAGTGCTTGGTTGACACATTTTGTCGCGCTGTTGCGTGCTCGGTACAGTTCATCCGCATCGTTGAGTGACAAGGTATCTTTAACGAGGTCGAACACATATTTCTTCCTGCGTCCCATTGCCTGCCATTTGTGAAGGATTCTCAAAGCCGGATCGGTAAGCGGAATTTTATGGCGGCGACTGGTCTTGATCAAAATTTTACTCAGTTCCTTCTTATCGAAATCTATATGATCCCATTGGAGTGTCATCACATCGACAATGCGGAGACCACAGGCATGGAATGCAAATAGAAACATCTCGATAAACTCCTTTCGCCGCGGTTCCGTATCTTTTTCGTAAAATTCGACAAGCTGTGCCATCTGCTCTTTTGACAAGCTTTGACCGTCAAATTCCTTCTCTCCTTCAGTTTCAAGAGTAACTTTCTCCTGAATCCTCATGTCCTGAAGTCCTGCATTAATCTCTTTGGATATCAAACCTAAGGCACACGCATTCTCACAACCTTTTAGAATAGGAGTAAGAGCGTGGTTGATGGTTTGGTCGGAATTATTTTTGAAATCCCTGCGCCATTTGATATATTTGTCAAGAAGATCTACCGATATTTCACCGACATAGATGCTGTCAGGTTTATAGGTTCCACTACCGGTTGCTTTGAGGAATTGACGGAAGACGTTCATACCGCTTTGTCCGTTCTTATAACGGCTATAACCGATTTTGTTACGACTGTATTCCGATTCAAGGCGGCTTAGTATAAATTCTATGAAATCTTCCCCCTTGTCTTGACGCAAGATTGGTTTATCATCAAGGAAGGCAACAATAATATTCTCATTGACTTCTCCGGGATGTTTTTGGTTATATTCATTCAGACCTGCATCAATCTTGTTTACCTTGGCAATAAGGAGATTGTTGAAGCGCACACTATCGGGTGCGGATGAACGAATTTCGCCGCGTCCGTTGTTCCCTTTCGGATTCCAGTCATCTACTCGCACCGAAATATTCATGTGGCGTCGTATCGGTTTACCGCTAAAGACATATTCAATCTCAATAGGATAAATCTTGGTCTTGTCGTAGCTCTTTGGATAGCGGAGCCGGAAACGCCCCAACGGATACGGTCTTTTCTGTCTGCCCATATTTCAGCCTGTTTTAATACTCATCAAGTTCGGAATATTGCGCAAATTTAGACAATAATAGACAATGAAACAAATTTTCGGTGAGCTAAGTTGCTGAAAATAGACAATTATATTTTGCGACAAAAGGCAATAAAAAACGATTGACAAGTTTATTTTATACTTGCCAATCGCTTGAATATGAATTAAATATATCGCGTCTGACGCTTAATATTCGTCTTCGTTGAAGAAGAAGTCTTCTTTGGAGGGGTAGTCGGGCCAGATGTCCTCGATGCATTCGTAGGTTTCCCCTTCGTCTTCGATTTCAAGGAGGTTTTCGATCACTTCGAGAGGTGCGCCGGAGCGCTGGGCATAGTCTATGAGTTCTTCCCGGGTTGCAGGCCAGGGAGCGTCTTCAAGTTTAGAGGCAAGTTCAAGTGTCCAATACATAGCTGTAAACCTTTGGATATATGTTGTTTGATTTTTCTTACGCGGGGTCTGTTCCCGATACGTGGTGTGTATTGTCTAAACGGCAGTATGGAGAGAAATATTGTGGTAATTGCCTCCATGCTGTAGCGGCAATGGGGACACTCATCTGTACGGGCGCGCAAAGATATGATTTTTTTCGACGGTATTCATATGTTTGAGCTATTTTAACACTTTATCAGGCAACATATGCCGCTGGCATAAAGTATCAGACATCAGTCTTTTTCCCAAGGAATGTCGTCCACCCCCGCCTGATGGTTCAGGTATCTGGCGAGGGTGAAAAGATAGTCGCTCAGGCGGTTGAGGTAGCGTATCACGCTCGGATCAACGCGCACGTTGTTCCCTAAGGTTATCACCCGTCGTTCAGCCCGTCGGCATACCGTACGGCAAACCTGAGCTTGTGCCGACGCAAGGCTTCCGCCGGGGAGCACAAAGCAGTGCATGGGGGGTATCTGCTCTGTGAGACGGTCAATGCAATTTTCAAGATACGAGATTGTCTCTTGTCCCAGTCCCTGTGGTTCTGTCATGGGACTGTCCGAGTTGTCTGTGGCCAGATATGCCCCGATGTTGAACAGCTTGTTCTGAACCGCGCGTAAGGTCTTTGCAACCTCTTCCTCAACCCCTTCTGTGGCCATCAAAAGGCCGATATAAGAATTCAGTTCGTCCACCGTGCCGTAGGCTTCAAGGCGTATGGAGTCTTTTGCGACCCTCTGTCCACCGACCAGTGAGGTGGTGCCGAGGTCGCCTGTGCGTGTATAGATCTTCATGATACAACTTGTTTATTTTGTTTCGGTCTCATTGAGCGCATTTGTGAGTGCCGTTATGTCCGGGTGCAGACGTATTGCGTTTGCCACATCGGGTGAGGCGAGATGCCGCTCGGCCATTTCCTGGAGCATGGCGTGGAGCGGTGTGTACAGGCCGTTGCGGTTGAGCAGGTGGATGGGTTTCGGTTCTTTGAAAAATGTCATTGTGGCCAGTGCCGACATTACTTCGTCAAGCGTGCCGAAACCGCCGTCAAGTGCCACGAATGCGTCGGCATTTTCCTCCATAATCTGCTTGCGTTCATGCAGGGTCGTAACCCCTATGCTGACGGTGTTGGCGGCATGCTGGCGTTCGGCTCGCGACTGTGGTACCACACCCATCACTTTTCCGCCGGCTTCTGCCGTTGCCGAGGCTACGACATCCATCAGTCCCATTGACAGGCCGCCGTAGACAAGCATATGGCCGTGGGATCCTATCCAGTCCCCAAGGGAGCGTGCGTCCGCCATGACATCTTCTCCAAGCCCAGACCGGGCTGAGCAATATACGGCTATGTTCATGTTATGATAACAAATAGTATGATAAACTAAGTTGATTGGTTTACGCAAATGTACGTCAATTTCATTAACTTTGCACATATGAACCGCAAAGATTTTGAGATAATGGCTCCTGTCGGGAGCTACGAGAGCCTGCATTCGGCCATCAACGCCGATGCCGATGCGATATATTTTGGTGTGGAAGGGTTGAACATGCGTTCGCGATCAAGTGTGAACTTCACCCTTGACGACCTGCATGAAATATCCCGCATATGCGAGGAGCATGGGGTGAAGTCGTACCTTACCGTAAACACGATAATCTACGACGAGGATATGGAGAAGTGCCGGGCGATCATAGATGCCGTGGCACAGAGCGGAATATCCGCCATTATAGCGAGCGACATGGCAGCCATACTCTATGCCCGCAGCCGTGGTGTGGAGGTGCATATCTCCACGCAACAGAGCGTATCGAATACGGAGACGCTACGTTTTTTCGCCCGATATGCTGATGTGGTGGTGCTCGCCCGTGAATTGAATCTCGATCAGGTTGCGGCCATACATAAGGCCATCGTTGATGAGGAGATCAGGGGGCCGCGGGGAGAACTGGTGCGCATAGAGATGTTCTGCCACGGGGCATTGTGCATGGCGGTTTCCGGAAAATGCTATCTGAGCCTGCATGAACTCAACAGTTCGGCCAACCGGGGTGCGTGCACCCAGATCTGCCGTCGTTCCTACACGGTCACTGACCGTGAGACCGGCGAGCAGCTTGCCGTAGACAATAAATACATCATGTCTCCCAAGGATCTGAAGACGATCCATTTCCTAAACAAGATGATAGATGCCGGAGTTACCGTGTTCAAGATTGAGGGGCGCGCCCGGGGACCCGAGTATGTAAGTCTTGCCGTGAAATGCTACAGCGAGGCCATAAGCTCCATATGCGAAGGCACGTATACCGAAGACAAGATTGCCCGCTGGGATGCGGAACTTGACAAGATCTTCAACCGTGGATTCTGGAACGGGTACTATCTCGGGCAGCGTCTCGGAGAGTGGTCAAGTAAATACGGCTCGTCGGCCACGCGCACGAAGGAATACCGTGCCAAGGGCGTGAGATATTTCTCCAATCTCGGAGTTGCGGAATTCCATATGGAGAGCGGCGAGCTGTGTCGCGGCGACGAGATCGTGATCACCGGCCCCACGACGGGAACGCTGATCCTTACGCTTGACGAGATACGTGTCGGCCTTAAATCGGTTGAAAAGGCTGTCAAGGGAGATAGTTTCTCAATCCCGGTACCCTCTAAGATACGTCCTTCCGACAAGCTGTATCAATGGGTGCATAATCCCCGTGTGAAAAAGGATTGATCCTCAGTCTATCGCAGGGCGAGGTAGAAGTGCCATAGGGCGATGGCCGTGCTTACCGATACGTTCAGCGAATGTTTCGTGCCTTCCTGCGGTATCTCCAGACAGTAGTCTGCCATGTCTACCACACGTTGATCCACCCCGTTCACCTCGTGTCCGGCTATTATGGCGTAACGTTGTCCTCGCTCCGGAATGAAACGGTCAAGGGCTATGCTGCCGTTCACCTGTTCCAACGCGCATATTATATGCCCTTCCTCTCGCAGGGCTTTTACTGCCTCGGTGGTGTCCGCAAAATAACGCCATGCCACGGAATCCTCGGCACCGAGAGCCGTTTTGTGTATCTCAGGCGACGGGGGAGTGGCTGATATGCCGCAAAGGCAGACTTCGGATACACGGAATCCGTCGGATGTGCGGAACACCGAGCCGATATTGTTAAGGCTTCTAACATTGTCAAGCACTACCGTTACCGGAATCTTGTCTTTGGCGCGAAATTCTTCCACTGTGTCGCGCCCCATTTCCCATATGGTCTTCTTCTGCACTTTTCTCTCTTTTTTCTGCGAAGTTAACCATTTAATGTATAATCGCCAAGTGGCTTATGGCCTAGGGTAGTGCCGCATGCGTTACGTTCCGCGTCACACAGACGCTGTCAATCATCGTCGTGATGATGCTTGTGGTGCTTGCCGTGATGCTTGTCATGGTGCTTCTCCCATTGTTTGCGCATCTTTTTGGCATGTTTGCGCATCTCCTTGTTGCGATGTTTCACATAGTCCTTGTAGTCGTCATAGTAGTCTTCAAGGTCGTCATCGTCGTAATAGTAGACTGGCACTCCGGCTCCCGGAGTGGAAATGGTGATGCCTCCGGGCAACGTCATGCTCAGTCCGGGCATAGGGGCACCATGCCTCACGGCTTTCCGGTATGCCTTGTATGCTCTGGCAGGTGGAGCGTCCACGTATCTTACGCCCGGCATCAATGGTATGCACACTTCCGCTTCCGGTTCGTGGTGGAAATAATGCACGCGATGATGGTGATGCGGTGGCGCGACTATCACCGTAGGGAAGAGAGGCTGGTTTGTCACGTTGAAATTCACCCCGTCCGTTCCCGCGCTTAGTGAAAAGTACGGGAATTGAGCCGCGCATGAGGCGCTACCTATGATTATTGTAGCCAATACGCTTGATAGATTCTTCATAAACAAATCATTGAAAGTTTTCGGGTATCTTGCGTTCTTGAGGTCGCGGCGTAAGATCCCCTTGTTTATTTTCTACGTTCGTGGAAGCGGATATGTTCACCCTGGTGGTAAAATAAATAAAATTGTGGGAGGTTGTCTTGGGGAGTTGGTGAATTTAACGTTTTTTTGTAACTTTGCGGCTCATTTTAGGGGATGACGCGGGCGCGTGAGCGCCTCTCTCCCTTTTATTGCGAATATTTCTAAGGTAATTATAATAAAGGTTTGATTTTATGAATTTTAGTGGAAAGGTGGATTTCCGGCCAAAACTGTGGTCGGCTTTGCGCCATTACAACAGCAAGAAGCTACAGGCCGACCTTGTGGCCGGTGTCGTTGTCGGCATCGTGGCTCTCCCGCTTGCAATCGCTTTCGGTATCGCATCCGGAGTCAGTCCCACGATAGGCCTTATTACTGCCATAATAGGAGGTTTCATGGTATCTGCGTTCGGAGGCAACTCGGTGCAGATCGGTGGGCCTACCGGTGCTTTCATCGTCATTGTCTATGGCATAATAGCACGGTTCGGTCTGGAGGGACTGGCAGTCGCTACGTTCATGGCGGGTCTTATCCTCGTGCTGATGGGCATTTTCAAGCTCGGCACAGTCATCAAGTTCATTCCCTACCCGATCGTGGTGGGGTTCACCGCCGGTATCGCCCTTACCATACTTTCCACTCAGGTAAACGATTTTCTCGGTCTTGGTCTTAAGGATCTTCCGGGCGAATTCATCTCGAAATGGGGTGTGTATTTCCAAAACTTCGACAAGATACATCTCCCGACCGTGGGTGTGGCTCTGGTGTCGTTGCTTATAATAATCGCTACCCCAAGGATCTCAAAGCGGTTGCCTGGGGCGTTGATGGCCATAATACTTGTCACGGCTGGTGTGGCGTTGCTTAAGAATATGATGCCCGGTCTGGATATAACCACTATCGGCGACCGTTTCGGTTCCATGTCCACGGATCTGCCCGAGGTGCATGGCTTCTCTCTTACGATGGCCAATATCAACCTCCTGCTTCCGTCGGCATTCACTATAGCCGTGCTCGGTGCAATCGAGTCGCTGCTCAGTGCCACCGTGGCCGACGGTTACACCGGTTCGCGCACGTCTACCAACACGGAACTTATCGGACAGGGACTGGCAAATATCACTGTGCCGTTCTTTGGGGGAATCCCCGTGACCGGTGCCATCGCCCGTACCATGACGAACATTACCAACGGAGGCTGTACTCCCGTGGCAGGTGTGGTGCATGCCTTGGTGCTCCTGCTTATCTACATTTTCCTGATGCCCCTGATCAATTACGTGCCCATGGCCTGTCTGGCAGCGGTGCTCGTGGTGGTTTCATACAATATGAGCGGATGGCGCACCATTGTCGGGATTTTCCGCAACCCGAAGAGTGATGTTTCTGTGATGATAGTCACCTTCCTGCTTACCGTGGTCTTTGACCTCACCATAGCCATAGAGATCGGCCTGTTGCTGGCCGTGGTGCTTTTCCTGCGCCGTGTCATGGAGAATACCGAGATCAAGGTCTACTCCGAGCAGCTTGACGTGGCAGAGGGTACCGATCTTGACGCTTCCCATCATGAGGTGCTCAATGTGCTCCCCGGAGTGGAAGTCTATGAGATCGACGGGCCGTTCTTCTTCGGTGTGGCCACCAAGTTCGATGAGATGATGCGCTCCACGCTTGTTGAAAAGCCTAAGGTGCGCATAATCCGCATGCGCAAGGTGCCGTTCATTGATTCGACCGCCATCCACAACCTTGAGATACTCATCACCTCGTCACAGAAGGAGGGGATCCATGTGGTGCTCTCCGGTGTCAAGGACAATGTGCGTGAGACCCTCGTCCATGCCGGGATTGACCGCCTGATAGGCGCAGACCACATATGCCCCCATATCTCGGTGGCAGTGGATATGGCCAACGCCATAGTGGAGGGAAAATCCGTTCCCGTTGCAACTGCTTGACAGCAATGTTGATATTAGTCTATTAATTCCCATTTCATACTGCGAAACAGGATTGCCGAATTTTCCGGCAATCCTGTTTTTGTATTTATTAACACTTTCTCTTCGTCGTTTTGGCTAATTTCCGGTCATATAAGTGAATTTAGATTAAATCAATTATGGTCAATGATAATGAAAATGAACAAAAGGCACAGGTGGTAAGGGAGAATCTTGACTATCTGGTGCGATTCGCATTTTTCAGGACTGGACACCGGGAGCTTGCAGAAGACCTGGTTCATGATGCTGTGGTTCGGTTTATCGAACACCGTCATCCCCCTGTGATGCCGGAGAATATGCGTGCGTATCTGTTCCGGATAGTTTACAACCTGTGTCAGGAAAGCGCCAATGGTAACAGGAGATGTATTTCCATAGACGAAATAGATGTGACATTGGATGAGACGGAGGAGGAAAGGTTAGACATGGAAGAGGCCGAGCGCATAAATTCGATACTTGACGCTATTCCTGAAAGACAGGCGGAAATCGTGAGAATGAACGTCGTAGACGGATTGTCATTCGTGGAGAGCAGCCGCATTCTCTCTGTGCCGGCATCGACCTTGAAGTCTCGTTTCAAGGCCGGAATGGACAAACTTAAACAGATGTACTTTAATAAATAAAATGCTATGATTATGGATAATTATGATGAAATCAGGGAACTGTTGAAGCCAAGGCGCGAGATAAAGGCTTCATCGCGGTTGCGGGCAAGCACCGAGACCTTATTGGAAAAACGTTGCCGGAAGAATTATCGCCTGAGATGGTTCTGGGGAATCGGGACGGCAGTGGTCGCCGCAGCCGTCATGGGAGTGCTTCTGATGCCGTTCGGGATGTCTGCCAAGGATATACTCTCAAGTGCCATAAAAGTGCTGAGCAATGAAAAGACGGTGGAAATGACCGTAGAGGTAAGGACGCGACCCGTAGAGAACTTCTCTTATATTGATATTGATGACGATTTCGTGCCTCATAAGATCGTTTCCACCAATTTTGACTCCATCCCGTCGTGGAGCGTGGACAAGGGAGGACGCGTGGCAGTAGGGCTTGACGGTCGGATCTATTGCTGGCTTACGAATCTGAAATGCGGATGGACGGATTACAGAAAGCCCGAAGATGCTCTTGCTGGCATGGCAATATTCCTTTCCCCGAAAACGATTCTTGAAGCCGAGCTGAGTCAATGTGCATCCGATAGCGGTGCGAGCTATGTCGTGGATGAGAAGGACGGGGAGATACTCCTCACGGTAAACGCCGAGCCACAAGGCGATTTTGCCAATCCATATATGCTTGACACAAGCATCCGCGAATCCCGCAATGTGAGGCGTTACGTGATTGATGCCGCCACAAGATTGTTGAAAAGTGCTTCCGTAAGCATAATCAGCGACGGTCGTGAGATAGAGGTGCTCCGTGTATCGGACATAAGGTATGGCGGAAACGTGAGTGTGACTCCTCCCCCTGCCGACATAGATTTTTCGGGAGAAGATGGGATCCCGGGAGCCTTTGCCGGTATGTCCCCCGAGGATGCAGCCCGCAAGATATTGGGCGCGTTCGAAAAATGGGATACATCCGTAATAAATCTGGTGATGGATCCTGATCTTGCGGAACGTGCTTTCAAGCCGGACTATAGCGGTGCCGTGCTGCTTGAAGTCGGCGAGGCGTTCCAGTCGGGTGAATATCCAGGATTCTTCGTCCCTTACAGTTTACGTCTGCCCAACGGATATGTGAAGAACTACAACGTAGCCCTCAGGCATACAAACAAAGGAGGTTGGGAGATCGACGGCGGTCTTTGACCGGTGCCGGGCTGATCCCGGGACATGAAATATTTGCCGCTTGTAAACGTTATCTATGTGTCACCCCATTAGGTGGCACATAGATTGATGCGTATACCAAGAGTTGCTACAACAGTGATTGCAGCCGGCTTGCTTTTCCTTGCCTCCTGCAAGGATGCATCCGTGGAAGCGGAAGATCCTGCTGTAAGGGTTTTGTCTGAATTGAGGGACGTAAACCGGTTGTCGTTGGCCGAAATGTCAGTCAACAAGGTTGGTACTATAAGCGATTCCGGGACTACAGGATTCGCCTCGTTGCTGAATAAGCTGAAGGTGGGAGACCGGATAGGGGTGTATTCCTACCATACATATCTGGAAGCATACGTCGACCTTGACGCGATGGAGGATGGCGATGTGGAAGTGTTCGCCGACCGCAGGTTGGTGAAATTGCATCTGCCCCCGATAAAGGTGCGCATCGCAGGACGCGATGCTACCGTCACCGAGGAACATTATCGTGTTACAGGGCTGCGCAGCACCATTTCCCCCGCCGAACGTGCGCAGTTGAAGGAACTGATGAATACCACCCTGAGGCAGGAGCTTGCTTCAAGCGATGAATATGGCGATCGTCTCCGTGCAAGCGCCCGTGAAAAGGCCGTGGGTTATTTTTCGGCTCTTCTGCAAATGATGGGCTACGATAGTGAAATCACCTTCAAATGACCGCGTGTATGAAGTATCTCGTTAAGGCAGCAATATATCTTATAACCGTGGCGGCTATAGCCGTTGCAGGGATCTGGGTTTACAGGAAATTTCAGGAGACCTCTCAAGTAGGCATGCAGACCGGTCAGGCGCGCATTGATGGCATACGCCGGATGGTGAGCCTCTGCACCCTTGAGATAGAGGATGAGATCGCCTTGCGCGATTCGATACATGGCAAATGGCTTCTGGCAAAAGTACGGCTCAGCGGCGAAGTGCGTTTTGACCTTGAGCAGCTGGAATGGGAGACGCGCGGCGACACTCTTGCGGTGCGGTTGCCCCGCGAAACCGTAGTGGTGCGCGAAGCCGTATCTCCCGGTGCCTACGAGATAATAGATACATGGGACGATACCCTCTTCGGGTTGGGAAAACTCACGACTGCCGAGGAAAACACCCTAAAGCGTCGTTTGGCGGCTCGCTATCGCGAGGAAATCTATCGCCGTGGCTACGTCGCCCGCGCCCGTTCTACCGCCCTTACCACCTTGCGGCAACTCACCTCCGCTCTCCCCGGTTCCCCCGTGTTAGTGGAAGACCGACCTCCACAGGCCAATTGATCTAATCCTCGAAATCTATTGATCGCAACTTGCTTAGGAGTTCTTCAAATGTGGTGTGTAATGCTTGCCAATTCAAGTAATCTCTGGAATTAACCATCTTCATTACCTCCTTGACTTTGTTGTTAGCCTCCATCACAGACCTATGCCTGTTTCTTGACGTTTCTGATATTATAAGCCGGAGTGTAGCAGATACGTTTATCAGGCATTCCATGAGTTGTGCACGGTTTTGATCGGTGTCAGTATCCTTGAAGGTGTTATCAATGATATAGGCGAACTTCTTATTAGACTGTTGCCATATCTGTCCGAAAACTTCCCTGCGATTGTTGATTTCGGGAATCAGGCGATATTGCGCACCAAGATAAATGGAGCTGAGTTCATTGATGTAATGCAGGATTTTGACCTCTTTCTTCCATTCATCCATTTGACTGGAAACTTTTTTGATTTCCTGATTGACTGCTGTTTTAGAGTCGCTTTTAATCGTCTCTAATTCTGCTTTTATCTTTTCTACCTCGGACTTTGCTATATGATGTATCTTGAACTGCAATATTATAGGTATGAACACTCCAAGGAGAGCCATTATCCCCACCCAGAACGAAATAAGCAAGTTCGTCTTGTCCAGATTGTTGTTGGTTTCCTGTCTCTGGTCATTGATCAGGTCATCCTGCCTTTTCATAATGACAAGCTGATTGGCTGCGACGGTAGCCACTATGGAGTCAATGCGTTGTGTGGATTTGATTCCCTCAAGTTCGCTTATGATTCTTTTGCTGTTTTCCACAAAGATCGTATCATAATGTTTGTGGATCTCGGATGGTTGGTACGGGCAGCTCTTCAATTCCATCGTACACCATATCATGGCACCGCCGATTGCAGCCATGATCAGTAGAAGAATCCATTCAAGTATGCCGAATCTTATTTTTATAGAATGCTCTTTTTTCATAGGATGTCTTCAATATGTACGTAGGTTATGCCGTGTGATTGATGAGATGTCTTGTCAGATTCCTTGGCTGCATAATAATCAAACAGGCATGAAAACTTGATCTCGTCCAATGGATAGTATTTTACACGTATCGCTTCGGCTATTACGTTGTCTTGTGTGAAGAATATAAGCTGCATGGGAAGATTGTTCAAGCCCTCTATGTTGTCATGCTTCTCTTTGAGGTCGCTGATCAGTCGTCCGATGTCAGTCCTGTTTTCGAAATCGCTGGCATCAAACACATCGTCTATGGTAAACGGGAAGTTTACTTTATGGAATTTCTTGATGCAGCATGTCAGTGCGAATTTGAGGACAAAACAGAACATCTTGAAACGGAACGTGTTCAGGAATTTTCGCGGTTCAGTGCTGCTTGATATTTCCTTGTTTAGTGGATTGCAGGTCTCTATCTTGACCTCTATAGTGAAGCCGTCCTCGCTCACATTGGCTGTTATCCCGTTTATATCCTTGTCAAAGTACTTTGAGAAAACAGGAGGTAGGATGCGGTTGATTATGTTGATATAGTTGTTTAGGACATCCTTATAGATTCCCAACAACGCATGATATGTCGAGTTGAATAAGGTCTGGCTCTTTGGGGGCAGGCTTAGAAGTGGATATTCGACAAGACTTTTGTTTATCATGTCTCTTAAAGCTTCAACCGTGTGATATTGCGTGAAGATCTGATTGAGGTACTGATAGATTTGTCTGTGGTTAGTCCGTTCGTATTCTGTAAGGATGCTTGTCACCTCCTTATCCCATCTTTCAAAATTGTATGTGAGTATGGATTTGCAAGTTTGCAACGTCGCGTTTATCTGCTGTTCGTGGTCTTCGGCTTTCAGTGTGGCGACTTTGCGTAGTGGAGATACAATAAGATGGAAATCCGTCCTCAGATCATCGGCCAGATCCGAATCTTCCGGAATGTCTTTTAGAAGATCCTTGGTGAAATCTCGTATCATTCTCAGTATTTTGACGATAGAGATGATGGAATTAGCAGACTCAAGGGGAGACTTCAGAGATGTCAGAAAATCGTTGTATTGTTGAATTTTTTCGATTGTCAGGTTAGTGAGAAATCGCATGATATTCAATCTCCTGATGCTCGTTTGTATTTCTGCGGATCTTTCATCGTAGGCCGATTGGATCGTATCCGGGATGCGCATTGCTTTCATCCTTTGCAGCAGGTCATGAAAGCGTTGAAGACCCAGCTGCTTGCAAATGTAGTCCGAGTTAAGGCCCTTCCTTGAGATTTCCTGTATGTCATACTCGGAGCAGAAGAAGGCGGGTGGAACTATCGGGGATACTTCATTCGCTAATGAGACATTGAATTCCTTGTCACGTGTGTGAAGATTGATCAAGGTATCGGCCTCGTTGGTGTTGTTGTGCTTCAGATAATCCTTCTGCCTTTCAAGGCTTTCATAGCCTCGTTCGTCCGCGAGGTATGAATGTCCCAGGGCAATATATTCCAATGAGGAAAACAGACTGCTTTTCCCAATTCCGTTGCTCCCGAGGAATACGGACGATACGGGTTGCCCGGCATTGGTGAAATTAATGCAATATTGGTTGTCGCCGGATGGAAATTTCCTTATCCCCTTCAGATACAATTCCAGGAATCGGAAATCCTTGTTTTCCAATTCTATGGCTGGACTGCTTTCGGATGTTTGGGATACAGGAGTGGTCTGTGTCGGAATAGCTACAAGTTGAGCTACCGTTGGAATGTTTGTCTGGTTGTTTAGCAGGAACAGAAGACCTGTTGCATAGCTGTTGTTAGCTAATTCCTTGGTGGTTGCATCTTGCAATCTGTCTCTCAGGAGATTGTACATTTCCTTAATTTTCAGCGACCGAAGCGTTGGTTTCTGGCAGACACAGCTCTGTGGCATTCAGACCTGCATGGAAGAACCTGCGCCATCTATAATTCCCCTGATCGGTTACATATAATTCATATTTGGGGACAACGGCGCCGTTGTCTATCTGGTCGTCTATCCAATGGTTGATTTGGTATTCCACCTCTTTCCCCATGAAATACGGGCTGCATGATTTTATCAATGAAGAAAAGGTTTCCCCATAGAAAAGACGGTCGTGCCTGTGTTGCGGCTTGTCGTACAATGGATTCGAAAAGTTCTGGAACTCAAAGATCCCAGACATTGCAGCTTGGACGCAATCGGAGTGTGATGCCAGTTTTGCCTTGCATTGAATGTATTCTTCCCTGAATTGTTCCGGCGCGAACCAATCGTTCTCATCAAAAACTGGAATATAATTCAACGAATCATTGATGCCATCCTTTATTATGTCACGTATACGGTTGGTGATGGATTCACAATCATCGGAACCCAATATCAGTTTTATGTCGTCTTCCTGCACATCAAATGCGCTCCTCACTGTGGGGGGGAGTATGTCAAAGCATCTGGAGATGAAAAACGACAGTGAGAGGAGGTAGTTTGCCCATACGATCAGGCTGCGGCACATATTGCGTCGCAATGCTTCTCCGTAGACCTCGTCGAACAGGTAGCTGTTTGATATGGCAAAATCCTTGACAGGATTTGCCACAATCTCCCACAAAGATTTGTATGAATCCTCCTTGAACAACTCTATCTGCAGGTTCTTAAGCAGGTCGGGAAGGGTATAGGGGGAGAAGATCTCCAGCGCTAAACCGTTGTCGGACTCAAATGCCCTTATTTTTGCAAAATCAAATGCATGCTGATCCTCGGATCTTTCGAGCAATGCAGTGAGGGTATTTCCCCAATATCCCTCATAGGCATGAACGATGTCTGCGTCCTTGAAATGTTTCTTGATCTCCTTTATGAACGTGTCATTGTTATGGCCTCCTCCCATTCCCCGGATTCTCAATATGGGGTATTCCATGTCAAGGGGCAGGTTGGTAGTCCTTATCAGGGAGGCAAGTGTGGATACCACCGCCTTGGTCGTCGGAAGATCCAGCGGTTGTAACTTCTCAATGTCTTCGAGGGATACGCATGAAGGCATGGCCACCGGGAACTGATAGATGAATATGCTGGACACGTAGCAGACTATACGTGTCCCGGGCACTCTGCCAGAGAGGATCTCAAGATCGGAGGCTATGCTTTTTATGGTCGTTCCATGAATGATAATGTCGTCGATCAGGATGTAGCACTCCTTGGACATGTCGTGGGATCTGGACACACGAAAAGGAATCGACAACTCCGTTGTCAATTCACAGGCATCCAAAATCTCCTTGGGTGGTAATTCCGGGTGTTGTTCTAAGAATGTCTGCGTCAGCCATTCAATAAGCCTTGGCATCTTGCGTGACAGCGCGATAAGTACTGGAGTGAGTCCCGATTCCCTTGCTGTTTGAATTCTATTGGCCAATGTCAGCCACCAGTTCGATATTGCGGAATCCACAGATAGACTCTCGTTATCGTTGTCCATGATTCTCAATGTACATTGTAGGAGTTCCTTTCGAATTTCTCACAGCTACAAATTTAGCTACAAAAATACAATATTGCAATTTTTTTGTGACAAAAACTCCCGTTTTCTTGAAGTGTGATTTTCAGATGCGATATTTGGCATCGTAGTCAATGCAAATGCCTTTGTCCCACGCTTTTCTCGGGTTATTGGAAGAGGGTGGGATCCTCAAGGAGGCGGAAGGTCTTGCGATGGTGTGGGGTTACGCCGAGGGTAGCGATGGCGCCACGGTGTGCCTTGGTGGGATAGCCTTTGTTGACCTCCCACCCGTAACCGGGAAACTCGGCGGCGAGCCGGCGCATCATCTCGTCTCGGTGGGTCTTGGCAAGTATTGAAGCGGCAGCTATGTTGCCGAACCGTCCGTCCCCCTTTACGAATGTCTGCCATGGCAAGTCGCCATACGGCTTGAAGCGGTTGCCGTCCACGATTACGCTTCCCGGTCGCACTTGAAGTGCGTCAAGGGCGCGGTGCATGGCGAGTATGCTTGCGTTGAGTATGTTGATGCCGTCGATCTCCTGAGGGGTGCAGAGGGCTACCCCCCAAGCGATAGCTTTTGCTTCTATTATGGGACGCAACGCCTCGCGGCGCTTCTCTGTCAGTTGCTTTGAGTCATTGAGCCAGGGATGGTGGAAGTCGTCGGGCAAGATTACGGCAGCGGCGACTACGGGGCCGGCGAGGCATCCGCGCCCGGCTTCGTCGCATCCCGCTTCGAAAGCCGAGAAACGGAAGCAGTTGGGTAGGCTTTCAATAGTTTGAGCTTGTCGTGGCATTGCGCGTGGTGTCAGAGCGGTTTGCGGAACGAGCGGCGGCGGCGGTGCTGCCTTGTATCGAAGTATTGCCATTGGTTCTGCACCTTGGCGTTGCTTTCCAGTTCCGGATTCGACTCGGCGTGTGTGAATCCGTTCTTTATGTAATAGGGGATAAGATCTGTGAACAGCAGGGCGTTCACTCCCTTGTTCTGATACTCCGGTTTCACGGCTATGAGAAGCAGATCCACGGCATCCGATTTTCCCATGAGGGCAGGCAGCAGGTGGCGCCATCCGAAGGGGAACAGTCTTCCGCGACTCTTTTGCAGAGCCTTGGAGAAGGACTGGATGGAGATTCCTATCGCCACGATCTGATCGTCGGCATCGGTGATCACCGTCACAAGCTCAAGGTTGAGTATCCCGAGATACATGTCTATATAGTATTGTATCTGTTTGGGAGACAGCGGAGAATAACCGTAGAGCTGGTCGTATGCCTCGTTGATCAGCTCAAAGAGTGCCACGCCGTATTCCTCCTTGATTTTCTTGCGTGAGGTGTATTTCTTTATCTTGAGATTGTTGCGTTTCTGTACGATCTCTGCGATGCGTCGGTATTTTTCCGGCACCTCATCCGGCACTTTGACGAAGAATTCCACCCAGTCGGCTTCCTTTTTGAATCCCATCCGTTCCATGTGCTGCGGATAGTAGGGATAATTGTAGATTGTGGCCATTGTGCCAAGTTCCTCGAATCCCTCCACGAGCATACCCTCATGATCCATGTCGGTAAATCCCATGGGGCCTACGATGGACTCCATACCTTTGGAACGCCCCCAGTCCCCTACGGCCTTGAAAAGCGCGTCGGCCACTTCCGCATCGTCTTCAAAGTCAACGAAGCCGAAACGGAGGCTCTTCTGCCCCGTTCGTTCGTTTACCTTGTGGTTTATTATACCGGTGATGCGTCCTACTGGCTTTCCGTCGCGGTATGCCATGAAGGACTGGGCTTCGCAGAATTCAAATGCGGGGTTCTTTTCCGGAGTGAGCGTGTTGACATCGTCCATTATCAATGGCGGCACGTAATAAGGATTGCCGTCGTAGAAGTCGATGCCGTATTTTACGTATTTCTTAAGTTCGGAGCGCTTAGGCTCTATGGGTCGTATTTCTATAGCCATTTGTTTGGGTCAATTGCAGATTGCCAATTACTAATTGCTAATTACTAATTGTCAAAGGGTCGGGTTCTTGAAGCTGAGGTATCCGAGAATCAGGGTCATCAGCAACAGGAAGGAGATGATGAGCATGTAGAGGCGCTTGTTGGATCGCCCCGACAGAGCCATTTTCAGATCCGGTACGTCGCGGAATCTCTTGCGTGGATCCGGGTGCAGGCATCGTTCGGCTATGCGGCGCAGGTGCTGGTTGTGGTCGTCCGTTTTATCAAGCACTTCCTTAAGTATCATGCCATAGCTGCGGATATCCTCGGCTGCGGCGGTTGGGGAGAGATGGGCACGCTGGTCGAATCCAACGTCAATTACTTTCAGGTTGCGGATTTTTTCGGTGAAGATGATGGTCTCGGGACGTATGGGGTGGTGGATTATGTGGTTCTGCTGTATGTAGCCGATGGCATCGGCCAGACGATACACGAGTGTCTCCTTTATTTCCGGTGTCACTTCTCCCTTGTCAAGGAGCTTGCGCAGGGAGTCCCCGTATACGTCGTCGGTGATGATGCACATGCCCAGTCCCGGCACTTCCTCGAAGTCGTTGATCATTATGATGTTGGGATGGGCGAGGTTGTAGCGCACGTCAAACTCCTTCCCGATCATTTCACGGAACTCCTCCTTGTCGCGAAGTTCAGGCCGCAGCGTCTTGAGCATTACCCACTTGCCATGCTTCTTGGCTGTGTACACCTCGTAGAACTCCTCGTCCCATTCGGGGAGGTGTTCGATCTCAGTCCATTTCTCTTGATTCTGGGTCATACGGCATTTCAATGTATGGGGTGTGACTGGAAGTATTGATGTTCGCGCGACATATCGAAGTAGAGTATGTGGCGGCGGTCATTGCCGGGGAGGGTGACTTTTATGGCGTCTATCTCCCCGACTTTGGTGCGGTCTACGATCTGCTCTATGCCGAGCACGTTGCGTAAAAGGCGCTGCATGTCAGCAGAAGCTATCACGCTGAACGGCGAGGTGGCCGATGTGCCCTGCCCGCTTTCAAGGATGGCGGTGGCCACAAGGTCGGCGCGTATGCCGTAGTACAGTATCTTCTCTCCCATCTTGCCGTTATCGCGCATGCGGTCGGCTGAGGCCAGTGCGAGGACGTTCAGGTCAAGGCTGAGGGGGTTGAGCCTCAACGCCTCCTCGGCAAGTTTGAGTGCGTCTTCGTAATTGCCCCCTTCATAAGCCTCTTCCACTTCCGGGAATGTCTCCCGGGGATCGTAGTCGGTGGTGAAAGAATAACCGAAATATAGCTTCCGCAGTTCATCTGCGGTCATGGTGGTGTCAGCCCTCTCAAAACGTTCAAGCAGTTCACGGTAATTTTCCGGATGCATTTTCACATCCACTTCTATGGCCGTGAGATCCAGTGCCGCCGCAAACCATGCGGTGGCAAGGAACATCAGAAGAAAGGCTGTCGTTTTCTTGATCAATTTGACGGGTATTAAGTGATGTTAGTGTTTACTCCTCCACTATCTGCAGGATTTTCTTGGGGAGGTCTGTGTTGTCGTTGAAATTGGAGAATTTCTCCGCGCCCACGCCGATGACATACAGTGGAACCGGATGCCCGGTATGGTCGTTGGTCGTCCATCCGAAGCCGCTCTTTCCGTTCAGCAGCGAGATGGCTTTCTCAACGAACCGGCTTGACGACGAGTACATGGTCTTGATGTCCTCTCCGGCATTGTGGTTTACGAATGTCGCATCGAACAGGTCACGAAGTTCCTTCTCCTCGTTGTCTTTGAGCTTCACTGCAGTGCCGTATCCGAGCTTGTCGGCTAGGAAGGCCTGCATCTCCTCCCATTTCACCGGAGTGCCTGATTTGATCAGCTCCTTGCAATGGTCGTTGAACATGTCCTTGGATATTTTCTGGGCACGTGCAACCTCGGGACGGGCGCTGTAGCCGGTTGTGCGGCAACCGACCGACATTCCGCCTGTCTCATGGTCGGCGGTGACGAGGATGAGTGTCTCATCGGGATGGGCAAGGTAGAAGTCGTAGGCCACCTGAAGGGCTTCGTTGAAGTTTACAACCTCCCTTACCGATGTGCCCCCGTCGTTACCGTGGCCGGCATGGTCTATGTTGCCACCTTCCACCATCATGAAGAACCGGTCGGGTGAGGTGCGCTGCAGATGCTCAAGCCCGGCACGGGTCATGGCCGGTAGTCTCAGTCCTCCGGGTATGGAGTCCACGGTATAGCCGATCTCGTTGTTCATCTTCTCATGGAACGGACTGAGCAGCAGAACTTTCTTGGACTTTTTGTCCAGGTTTTCCAGGCCGTAGCTCACGCTTACCTTGTTTTTGGCGAAATGTTTCATTACGCCGTTGTCCTTGCCGTCCCTGTCCTTGGTGCCGCGCAGACCGGCTCCGGCAGTGAACAGATAGCCTGACTCGGCCAGTGCGCGGTCAATGTCGTAGAAGTCCCCACGGTTGGGCACATGGGCATAGAATGCCGCCGGGGTGGCGTCGTCGATCCCTACAGAGGTCACGAGTCCTATGCCGAATCCCTTTTTCTGCAGATGCCGTGCTACGGACGTGACGGGGATGGTGTCGGCATTCATGCCAAGCATCCCGTTCTTGGTCTTATGGCCTGTGGATAGTGCAGTGCCGGCTGCTGCGGAATCTGTAACGTCCGAGTTTGCCGAGTGGGTGGTGATCATGGATACCACCGGGAAAGTGGTCATGAGCAGCGGTGTGTCGCTGCCGAGCACTTCCTTATTGTATAGCTGCGCGTTGGTGGCTTCGGCGATACCCATGCCGTCCCCTATGAAATAGAACACGTATTTGAGGTCGCTCGCGGATGCGGTAGCGGAAATAAGTGCGGCTGTCGTGCCGAGGAGGAGGGTACGTGCTTTGTTTAAGATATTCATGGACATTGAATCGTAAGGTTATAATGAAGTTTGTTGTTCGTTTGTTTGATGGCTTTCGCGGGCAAGTTGGTCGTTAAGGCGAAGCAGCGGATCCATTATGCGCCGGTCATTGGAGAGGCGTGGCACCTTGCGCTGGCCGCCGAGCTTGCCGGTGGAGGCGAGCCATCTGTCGAATATGCCTCGCTCGCCCGTCACGATGGTGAGCGGCGCAAGGAATATGTCGCCCGATCGTTTGGCCTGATAGTCGGAGTTCTCGTTCTGCAACGCCTTGTCAAGAAGCATGGAGAAGGTTGGCATGTCGGCCGGGAGACGGGAAAATTCTATCATCCATTCGTGGCGCCCGCGCTTTCCGCCGTCGGCGTATACAGGGGCTGCGGTGTAGTCGAGTACTTCCGCACCGGTGGCGCGGCATGCGGCATCCAGTGCGGCATCGGTGTTGTATACCATGACCTCCTCGCCGAATGCATTGATGTAGCAGCGGGTACGGCCGGCTATGGTCACCGTAAGCGGCGATGTGCCGGTCACCAGCACTGTGTCACCTATGGGGTAGCGCCACAAGCCGTTGCCGGAGGTTATGAGCAGCGCATATATTTCCCCCTCTTTTACTTTCCAGGCCGGAACGGGAGCGCCATCCGGATCGTCGGCAGGGATGAACTCATAGAATACGTCGGTGTTCATCAGCAGCCTCATGTCGGCTTTCCCCGGATATGCCTGCACGCCGAAGAATCCCTCGCTGGCATTGTAGTTTTCCCAGTAACGCATGCGACCCGGATCGGTTATCGCTTCATACTGGCGTCTATAGGGACCGAAGGCTATGCCGCCGTGGAAAAACACCTCCAGGTTTGGCCATACGTCATGTATGCTTGATGCGCTTTTGCGCCTGAGTACTTCGCGGAGCACAGTCAGGAACCATGACGGAACCCCTGACAGGGAACGCACGTCGGCATCGGCGGATGCTTCTACGAGAGCCTGCAGTTTTTCTTCCCATCGCTCCATGAGGGCGATCCTCTTGGATGGTATGCGGAAAAGGTTCGCCACGGGGTTGATGCTGTTTATCAGCGTGGCAGACAGGTCTCCGACTTTTACCCCTGCGGGAAGTTGCAATTCATTTGCGAAGCTGCCTCCGAGTATGAAGTTCTTTCCGCCGAAAATATGGCTGTCGCGGTGGTAGTGCAGGTAGGATGCCACGGAGAAGGCAGCTCCTACATAGTGTCCCCATCGGAGCGAATGTGCCGTTATAGGGATATACTTGCTTTTGCCATCGGATGTGCCTGATGATTGTGCGAAATTGCGTGTGACCCCCGGCCAAAGTATGTCGCGTTTTCCGTTGACCATATCCATCACGTAGGGACGCAGCATTGCATAGTCTGCCTGTGGCACCTTTTCAGCGAATTGCTCATAGCACACAAGTGATGCGAAGCCGTTTTCCCGGCCGAAGCGGGTGTGTGCGCCGGAACGTAACAATGAGCCGAGCAGCTTGCGCTGGCCGGCCTCCAGATGCTCTTCGGCGCGTAATTCCGCCTTGAACACCCTCTCCAGATATGTGCGGGATATCCCCGTAAAGTCAAACATGCCTGTAGGTTTGTCTCTGTTACCCCTTATCAAACAGCAAAATTAGTAAAAAATCCGCAATTACCCCCTTGTTTCAGGCATGTTATTTCTGTCTGTTCGGAAATCAACGGTTGCGGACTACGCGCACCTTCTTCTGGGTATTTCGGGTAGCGGGCATGCCGTTGCCGAGATAAGCCTGGGTGGCATTGTTGTAGGCCGTTGATGACCAGAAGTCAGCGGGAGAGAAGCTTCCGGCTGGCAGGCTGTTGAATTGCTGATAGGCCGGTAGATACCACACGATATTGTCTTCTGTGATCCTCGGGGCGGTGGTTTCCATGCCGGTGCCGGTGTCGGTGTAGCGGTTCAGGTAGTAACGGTTTTTCTTAAGGGCGAGAGTTAGAGCCTGACTCTCGTTTATGGCAGTCCCTTCCACCCATTTAGGGAATTCGAACTGATCGTCTATATTGGGATTATACCATGTTCCTGGTGTATTGTCCCTTTTTCGGAATGCCTTTGTGTTGTTGTCATTTATGCGCCGCAAATCCTGCAGAGCGCTTTCGAATGTGGTTGATACCGCTGATCCTCCGAAGTTGAACAATTGCCTTGTATTGGCCAGCCCGTCTGTGTTAGAAGATGCGTTCAGTCCCAGGTTGCTTAGTTTTTCGTAATTGATGTCAAGGGCATACCTATATTTCGAAAGATACGACTGATAATAGATGTCAACATAATCCCCGGCGTTATATTGGGCAATGATATTGTCGATCATGCTCTTTATACGCCGTAGTGTGGTTGCGCCGTCGCCTATATTGAGGTTGCCGTCGTAGTAGACATATACATGATGGGCCGTGTACGAGAAGCCGTAGGCACCGCTCTGGTTGTCGTCGATCTGCTCCCACCCTTCGTCGCCGACCCATAGGGGGTGCAGTTGCGCGATTTCCTGGGTGACGGCATATCGCGATGGCGCTCCCTCCACGCTTAGGGTCAGGGTGACTGTGCGGTTGGCATCGGAGACGTTCTCAGGCAGGAATACGGTCAAGGGGAATTCTCCGGAGCCGCTCCCTTGGATTACAGACGTGCCACGTGCCGATCTGTTTGTAACGGTCGATCCGTTCAGCATCTCTCTGTCTGTCCAGAATCCTTGTCTTACAAATTCGTTTACGTCTGCGGTCAGTTGCACGCTCGGGTCGGAACTGTCAGATGCCTCGACCGTGAGTGTCCACTGCCTGTCTGCCGGCAGTCCGCTCACGCGTATCGCACTGTTGCATGTCACATAATGCGCGTCCTGGGTCTCTACCGGGCGCGTGAATTCAAGCTTGAAGTCTGGAGTGATCCCGATATGATAGGTCGTTGTGGTGCCCTGTTTCCAGGTCTGGCCGCCGATGGGTGCGGTGAGGTTACGTTCCGCCCCGGTGACTTTGTCCTGGAACACTACTTTGAGCCGGGCATTTTCTCCGAGTTGCTGAGGTATCATCATCAGCGTATTGTAGTCAGGTGTCATCTCTGTACCTGATGCCACGTTCTCATCAGTAGTCTTTTCTATCGGTATGGTGAATGTCTCGTTTCCGGACAGGTTGTTCCATGTCGTGGTATATTGTCCTTCCGACTTTATGCCGGACAGGATAATGCTTTTTATCGTGCCTGGTTGCATTTCGTCGCCGAACACGAATCTTACCGCCGCGCACAGATGGCTGAAACGCAGCGGGACGCGTTGCCCCGGGGTGTTGGTGTGGCTTGTGGTGGCCAACATCAGATCTGCCTGGTCGTTTGCCCGCTGTGGCACGGCGTAGTTTATTGTCATCGCCTCGGGGCTGCTGTTGCCTCGGGTTATGCTTACTCCTGGCGCGTCTATGCCTGCCATTGCCCAGAATCTAAGCGTAGATTCGGCTGCTGTAGGCCAGTAGTATACGTTGCCTGTAGCCCAGTGGTCTCCCTTGTCGATGGCGGTTTCTCCGTCAAAGAACGGTTCAGGTTCGGAGGTGGGTGTACGGTAGAAGAATGAGTATATGCCGAAACTGCTCATGCCGTCGGTGCCTGTTACCGGTGTGCCCCTCCCGGATACGCTTTCACCGGTCATGTCGGTTTCGGTGACATATACCTTGACCGGTTCCACTTCCCGGTTGTCGCTGTCGGGATGCAGGGTGAACATATCAGGACTTCGGGTTTCGTCCGCGCTCCTTGAACCGGTTCCCGATCCGGACACGCCGAATACGATGTTTTCGTAGCCGTCGATGCCGACAATTCCGGTGTCATCGGTGCATGATATTGCGGCGATCAGCAATAGTGGTAGAAGTGCCTGATATGGTTTCATGTAATGTGGTCGGGTGGTTTATGATGGGATAATACTCCGTGCCACTCGGTTTATGGGCGACACGGAGTATTCAAGGTGATGTTTTATTCGCCTGTGACAGGAATGGCGCTTTCTTCGATCCAGTCCTCTACGTCGATGACAGTGAACACGATGGGGAACATCTCGTTGTCCGGGTCGATGTTGTCGGGATTGAGGTCGGCTACGAAGTTGTAACTATGGCCGTTAAGGAATTCAGTTGCGGGTAGGGCCTTTCCGATGTGGTTGTATGTGGCGAGCACGGTACCGTTGCCAAGCATCAGATCTACCTTGAAAGTGATGTTGAGGGTGCTCTGGCCAGGGATTATGAACTTGGTGCCGCTGGCTATGGATTGAGCGTTGACCGCTGTCTGTTCCTGAGGTGTGAAGTAGCTGTTGCGCATGGTCAGCACCGTGGTGTTGGCATGGTTTTCCCATACGGGATCCTTGACTCCGAGTGTGAGGTCGGCTGTGGCTGTGGCATTGTTGATGGTAAGGTCATACACTTTGATCACGTATGCGTTGCTTCCCATGACGTTGTTGAAGGTGAACTTTACGCGTGACAAGGCATGCTTGAATGTGAATTGAACCGTGCCCGGATCCGATGTTATCTCGGTTGGTGTCTCTTTCGTCGCATATGCGTAAACCAGATCTTCATTGCCTGAAGCGGCTGTCGGTGCCGTGTTGTCGAAAGATATCGTTCCTGATCCGTAGAAACCGGCAGTCTCGGTTTGGAGGGCGTCGGCCCAGGTGTATCTGTAGTGGCTGTTGCCTTCGAGCACAGGCGATGAGAGCGCTGTGAAGAAATACTTCTTGTCGGCAGTCCAGTACTGCAGGGGAGAATAAGTCCATACTGCGGACTGGTCAGGTCGCGACACGATGGTGCCGTTGAAGTTCTTGACCGGAGTTGCATCGCCAATGTAGCCGTAGACGGACATGCTCGTCAGGTTGGTGTTGGTGGCATCGGTGGCACGTGTTGTCTTGTTGACGAACGTGTCGAAACCGATTGCTGCCTGGCGGGGAACGGAGATCACTTCATCGTTCGAACATGATGAAGCCAGTAATGCCGCTGCGGCAACTGCTAAAAACAGTGATTTTTTCATGCTGTTGTTGTGGTTAAAGAGTGTTTATAAAAAAATAGTTGTGTTGTTTACAAGTCAATGGTGATGTCTTCGAAGTCGCCCCATCCCTCAACATCCACGTCAAATCCGGAACCGGCTTCGTTTCCATCCTCGTCGCTGACGCATAGCCCCTTTATCACAATTACCCCTCCGTGAGGTTGGGCTGCGACCTGATCGGTCACGTCGTGGTCGAATACGAGCATTTTTCCGTTCCTGAGCCTTAGTTCGAGGTTCAGACCGTAGAAGTCTTCTGTTCTGGAATATTCGTGGTTGGGATAATTGGGTATTCCGAAGGAATTGACCACCGTTTCCACTCCCCAGTCGTGAACGGTGCAATCGTAAAGGATTGTCACCCGGTCGTCGCCGGTGTGGCCGTCAAAAAGGAATACGGACTCTGCCATGCCGCTCATCGCTCCTCTGGCGAGGCCTATGTATTCAGTCCCGTGGGTGAACTCATATCTTATGAGATAGCTGAACACCAACGGACGCAATGTCGCATTTAGTGTCTCCGGTATGGGTATGGCGAGCTGTTCGTATGCTTCGATATAGTGGCCGAAAAGCGGGTCAGGAGGGGAGACGGTCTTTTCCGGTTCCCCCTTGGACGCCGGATCAAGCGTATTGCCGGTGTAGCTTGCCCGTGAACGTGAACGGGTGGTGGCTTTTGCCGATACGGAGTTGTTGAGATCGTCGAATATGATGAATTCGGTATCGTCGTTATACATCAGCAGCGAGTTCATGCCGGGTGACATTTCCACTATTCCACCCTTTGGCGGGAGATGCCGGGACGATTTCTGGCCGTTTCGGTTGTATGAGTTGACGCATAGCCCGTCGGGCATCTTCGGGGCAAGGGATTCGTAGCTGATACCGAACTCCGACGGCCAATCGGCGCTCCAATCCACTCCACCGGGTTCGCGCATCTCCCATATGAGGTCATATGAGGCCTCAATGCGAGTCTCATATCGGGTGGCATGTTCCGGATGGTTGAAACGCAAGTCTTTGTGCTCGCAACTACATAGCATGGATGTTGCTACGGCAATTCCGGCGGCACAAAACATGCGTATGAAGGCAACGCGCGTCATCTTTTACCCCCTTTCTTAGTGTTGCGGTTGCCGTGGCCGATCAACCATACCAATGATATCTCGGCTTTTGTGGGACCGAACCAGTTGCGCCGTTTCGTAGCCTGCCATACGTAGTGGCCGTCAATGGGCGTGTATTCGTGGTATTTACCCCCGAGATAGCCTATCCCGAGTGTGAAATCTATGTTCAGTCGTGTCTTTACGGGTAAAGAGAAGCCGTACTCCAGTCCTCCTCCATAGTTGTATTTGTTGCCCATCTGACCTTTGCCGCCCAATTCGAAATCGTAAGTCAGGATTTGGGCATAAAGGCCGAGGTGGTGCCCTGTAAGTGGCTTGGAGGCGGCTAGTTTGCCGAACCATCGTCTAAATGATATGTCGCCCCCGTAATACCTCCAGTAGTTGTGGCGGCGGTCGTTTTTCCACCAGGCGTATGACCAGTTGGCATTTATGCTGGTCATTTTGCCGACATACGCTTCCGCGCCTATGCTTGGTATAAGCATGGCGTCATATAGCATGTTGGTTTTGAGGGAAATATATAGTGGGCGTTTTTTATGGAGGGTTATGGGTGTGTTGGTTTTACCGGCCTCTGCAATGGCTATCGTATCCGGTGATTTTGTGAAGGTTTCTTCTGGCTCAGTAATTGAGATGGTGTCCGGAGGAGAGGTAGTATGTGATGGGGGTGGAGTGGTTGTGGTGTATGTGAAAGTAACTGAGGCATAGCGGAGTTGGCCGAGCAATGGTCTGATCTCTTTCCATACCGATCCGTTGGCGCCCTGCTGTAGTTTCTTGATTATATCGTGGTTATGGTGCGATGATGGGGTGTCGTCAAGTATGTCAAGGGCTTCCCGTCTATGTGGAATATTGGATGCGTCAATGAGTTCTTTAAGAATAGAAATGCTGATTACATCGCTTTTATGGGAGATTTTCTTTAAATTTGATATTTTACCCCCCCCCAATTGTAAGTTTTTCGATAGTCTCCATGCGTCTTTTGGCGAGTTTTTTGTTGAATTCCAATGACCCGTCCGGCGATGCGTATCCGCAGAACATGACTTCTGTGACCTTAATGCAACTGTCTGCGTTTGCCGCCTCTATAAAGTTGTTTATGTCGCTGAGAGACTGTGCATTATTTCCAAGTGCAGGATCTATGTCAGATCTGTTTATGTGAAATGTCACGCTCTTCTCAATTTGCCTTGTTGCTGATTGTGCGTTGATTGCCACTGGAGCCAACGCCAAGGAAATTGAGAACAATGCGGATTTCAGCCAATTGAGTTTTTTATGCAATGCGATCCGATTTGTTCGGGTATGGTAAGGGGGAAAATTCAATTACTGGTAATATTGTGTGCGATGATATGGCAGAGCCACCTTTTCCTTTGGTGGGATTTAAGGGTGAAAATGCTTTATGTCAGCAAAGGTATGCTTTTAATTGTGAAAAACAAAAATTATAAATGTTAAATCGTTTATCCCCCCCAAATAAATTGTACGATTTATCCTTTCATAGTCAATAGGGCGCAGTTAAGGATCTGAGTGATGTTTGGGATCGCGGGTGAGAGGTATGCTCCGATGTTTATGTGAGATAAATAATACGCGACACTCCTTTTATGGAATGTCGCGTAAACGCACTAAACTGTAGCCCATAGGAGAATCGAACTCCTCTTTCAAGAATGAAAATCTTGCGTCCTAGCCGATAGACGAATGGGCCTTGATCAACCCATCAGCTTTCACAAGCGGGTGGGAGAAAAATTACGAGAACTATTAGTTGTATTCTTTCAAAGATCGGAAAGCATGTTGTGGCAAACTGTTAATTGTTGCCTTTTGCTGCTCTTCCTCCCTTTTATATGGTCATTTCTTAGTCGGGCCAAATCAAACTGCCGTGGTGGCGATAACGTGGGGTTATCAGCCGAGCTTGTTGATATGGAGCGCGAGCTTGCTCTTGAGGTTGGAAGCCTTGTTCTTCGAGATGGTCTTCTTTGAAGCAAGGCGGTCAAGCATGGACACAACCTTTACGTAGGTTTCCTCTGCCTGTGCTTTGTCTGTGAGTGCGCGAAGGTCGCGAACGGCGTTACGTGCGGTCTTTGCGTAGTAGCGGTTGCGGAGGCGGCGGCTTTCTGTCTGGCGGATACGCTTTAAAGCTGATTTATGATTTGCCATTTCTAAAAAATGTAAATGTCAGTTTCGTTAAACTTCGTTGTTTTGTTGGTAGCCCATAGGAGAATCGAACTCCTCTTTCAAGAATGAAAATCTTGCGTCCTAGCCGATAGACGAATGGGCCTCGGTTGTATTTTGCGGTGCAAAGTTAACGCTTATTTTTTTGTCAACCAAATATTCGATGTAAAAATGCGCGATTTAAGAAATATTCACAAAAAATCAAGCCTAAAATAGCCTTATATCTCCCTTTTATTGCGAAATTTGGGGTGAAATAGCGCTGAAGATGAACAAAACCGACGATGGATATTGTGCGGAATAATTCCGGATAAGGCGTTTTTGACAATTTTTGGTCGAGAAAATGTACGAAAATCTTGATTGCATAGCGTTGCGCACGGTGCGTTATAGTGACCGGCATAATATTCTTACCGCCTACTCTCGTCAAAGGGGGAAAGTCGTGATGACCCTTCCTGCCGGCAGTGGTAAGTCGGCGATGCGTGTGTGTGCGCTTACCCGGCCTTTATCGGTCTTCCAATGTGTGGCCGACGTGCGTCCGGGACGCGAGATAATGCAAGTCCGGGATCTCAGGCATGCCGGGATTCCCTCCTTGGATGGTGCGGTGAGGTCTACGTTGGCTCTTTTTATCGCCGACATTTTGGCAGCGCTTTTGCGTGAGCCGCAGTGCGACGAAGCGCTGTTTGATTATATTGTATATATGGAGCGCCACATTGCCGGTGCATCAGGAGGTGCGTTGGCTAACATCCACCTGTGCTTCCTGTTGCATTTGCAGCATTTCATGGGCATTGAACCGGATTGGGGGACCTATCTTCCCGGGTCGGTCTTTGACATGGCTGACGGAATATTCAGGATGTCTCCCCCTGTTCATGGCAACTGGCTCCCCTCCGATGAGGCTGCCGTGGCATGGACTCTCAGACGCATGACTCCGCGCACGTCCTCTTTGTTTGCAATGAGCCACCGCGATCGCAATCTTATCCTGGATCGTCTTATACGATATTATCAGATTCATTTCCCCGGTCTTGGTGCAGTTTCGTCCCTTGAAGTGCTCCGAGCTATATTCGTATGATATGCTGTTGATGTATGATCCTTTGTGCGATCGTGATTTCATTGACTGTTAAATCATTCCGATCCGTGGGTGACCGGTTTCGCTATGGCGCAAAAAAAAAATTACTCGTCGTCCCGACGAATAATCTTCTTACCTTAAATCTAATACCATGAAAAACTGATGCAAA
>CAJTYH010000033.1 GCA_910583675.1 uncultured Muribaculaceae bacterium | reverse complement strand
CAATTATAGCGAAGTGGCTTGAATACATAAAATAATTTTGAACAGTTACTTATTAAAATGGGTAGTGTAAAAGAATATTTTTCATCTTTAGGGAAAGGTGTCGCAAGCCTGGTAAAGGGGCTTGAAGTCACAGGCAAGGAATTTGTCACCCCTAAGATTACGGAAAGATACCCTGAGAACCGTGACAACATGCACGTGGCCCAGCGGTTTCGTGCCACTCTGGAATTCATATACGACGAGGAGGGTAATCACCGCTGCATAGCCTGCGGCACATGTGAGCGAAACTGTCCCAACGGTACCATATCCGTAGGTACCAAGATGATAGAGACCTGGGACGGCAAAAAGAAAAAGAAACTTGATCGTTACATCTATGACCTCGGCAGTTGCACATTCTGTCAGCTTTGCGTGACAACCTGTCCAACCGATGCCATAAGATTTGACAACGATTTCGAGCAGGCCGTTTTCACTCGCGACAAACTCGTAAAGCAGCTTAATTATCTTCCTGAAAAGCCTGAACCGGAACCCACTCCGGAGCAACGTGCCAAATTCGAAGAGGAGAAAAAGCTAAAGGCAGAGGCTGCAAAGGCCGCGGCATCGGCTCCCGCCGTGCAACTTGACGAAAAGGCTCTGAAAGCCATAGAGGCAGCTGCTGGAGATCCCGAGAAGCAGGCCAAATTGCGTGCTGCTTTCGAGAAGGCCGCACGTCTGAAAGCTGAGAAAGCCGCTGCCGCAAAAAATTCAGAAGAAACAAAAAAGTAACATATATCTATGGAATCAGTAGGAAGTATCATCGTATACGCGGTAATCACACTGGCGATTATCGTTTGCTCGGTGCTTGCTGTCACCACGCGCAAGATCCTGCGTGCGGCCACTTACTTGCTGTTTGCCCTTTTTGCCACCGCAGCCCTGTATTTCAAGCTTGACTATGAGTTTCTGGGTGCCGTGCAGATTGCGGTTTACGCAGGTGGCATAGTGGTGTTGTTCGTGTTCTCTATCCTGCTCACGAGCCAACCGGGTGACAACAGTGCAAAATTAGCCTCCAAGAAGCGTGTGTTGGGTCTCGTAGGAGCCCTTTCTATGCTTCTTGTAGCGGGCTATTCGCTTGTAAGCCGTGCTTCGTTCCTGACGGCAACCGCTTCAGGCGACAATCCTGTAATGAAAGAGATCGGCGCCGCACTCATGGGTACCGGGCATGGGGAATACCTGCTCCCGTTCGAGGCTATCAGTGTGCTGTTGCTTGCATGTATAATCGGTGGCGTAGTTATCGCCCGCAAACGATAAAGGAGAGATAGAAAGATCATGGAACTGACAATGATTTACTACCTTATACCGAGCCTCATCATGTTCTGCTGCGGTGTGTATGGGTTCATCACCCGCCGAAACATGATTGCCATCCTTATCTCGCTTGAGCTGATGCTCAATGCGGTAGACATCAATTTCGTGGTGTTCAACCGTTTTCTTTTCCCCGGCGAGATGGAGGGAATGTTCTTTACGCTGTTTGCCATAGGTCTGGCGGCGGCGGAGACGGCTCTTGCCATTGCGATTATCATCAACGTGTTCCGCGTGTCGGAGAATATCGACGTGCGCGACGTAAACAAAATGAAACATTAAAGCCATAGCGCCGATATGCAACCTGTCATACCAATCATAATCCTTGCCCTGCCGCTCACCATGTTTCTGGTGCTCGGTCTACTGGGCCACAAGATGAGCCACCGACTGGCGGGAATTCTTGGCACTGCGGGCATGGGCACCACTATGGTGCTGGCCTATATAGTGTCGTTCACCTACTTCTTCTCAGGCAATCCGTCGTTTGTCGATGCCGAGACCCACACTCGTCTGCAGGCAGTGATCTTCAACCACGACTGGTTGGCTTTCACCCCTTCATTGGTGATACGCCTCGGTTTCCTGCTTGATCCGATTTCAGCATTGTTGCTGGTGGTGATCACAACCATTTCTTTCATGGTACACCTTTACAGCAACGGTTACATGCGCGACCATCATGGAGTGTGGGAGACCGGATTCCAGCGTTTCTACGCTTTCCTGTCGCTCTTCAGCTTCTCGATGCTCGGCCTTGTGGTAGCTACCAACATTTTCCAGATGTATATCTTCTGGGAGCTTGTGGGTGCTTCCTCATACCTGTTGATCGGCTTCTATTATACCAAGCCATCCGCCGTGTCGGCTTCCAAGAAAGCGTTTATCGTAACCCGTTTCGCAGACCTCGGTTTCCTGATCGGTATCCTGATCCTGTCGTTCTATACGGGAACCTTTAATTTTACCGACCTTACCTCCGTTGAGGTGACCGACGGTGTATACCAGATAAGCGAAGGCACCGCAAGTTCCATAAAGAACATATTCGCCACTTCTGCCGCTCCGGTATTCATGGGCGGTTCAGTCCTCACATGGGCATTGGTGCTCATCTTCATGGGAGGCATGGGCAAGTCGGCCATGATGCCGTTGCACATATGGCTTCCCGATGCGATGGAAGGCCCCACCCCCGTGTCTGCGCTCATCCACGCTGCTACCATGGTCGTAGCCGGTGTGTATCTGGTGGCTCGCCTGTTCCCTCTCTATCTTATGGAGGAGATGTCTCTGCAGATAATAGTGGTTGTTGGTGCTCTTACCGCATTCTATGCCGCCATGGTGGCTTGCACGCAGATTGACATAAAGCGAGTGCTCGCTTTCTCCACGATTTCGCAGATAGCGTTCATGATGGTTTCGCTTGGAGTGGCGCGTCCCGAGTTCCACCACGGCCTCGGATACATGGCTTCCATGTTCCACCTGTTCACTCATGCGATGTTCAAGGCGCTGCTCTTCCTTTGCGCAGGTGCACTCATCCATGCGATCGGTTCCAATGACTATACGGCCATGCACGGTCTTCGCAAGCATATGCCGATTACCCACATCACGTTCTTGATCGGATGTCTCGCCATTGCTGGTATCATCCCGTTCGCAGGTTTCTTCTCCAAGGATGAGATCCTGACCGCAACAATGGGACACTCCACCTTCTGGTACATCTGGATGTCGGCTGTCGCAGGTCTGACGGCTTTCTACATGTTCCGCCTTTACTATCTCATCTTCTGGTGGAAGGAACATAAGGTGCCCGCAGGTCACCACGCGCCACATGATCAGCCTTGGACAATGACGCTCCCTCTCGTCATCCTTGCAGTGGTATCCTGCCTTGCAGGTTTCGTGCCTATGGGCAATCTTGTCACATGGAACGGCCATGAGATGTTTGAAAGTGTGAATTTCTTCACCAATTTCGCCGCTCTTGACTGGGGCGTTGCCGGAATAAGCCTTGCAGTGGCGATCATAGCCATCGTCATTGCCACCGTAATGTACAAGAAGGAGAATCCGCTCCCAGAAAAGATGAAGAATCTTCTTCCCAATCTCTGGCGCTGGTGCCACCATCGTTTCTATTGGGACGAGCTTTATATGTTCATCACTCACAAGATCATCTTCGGCTGCATAAGCAAGCCCATTGCATGGTTCGACCATTATATCGTAGACGGTACCATGAACGGGCTGGCGCTTCTCACACAGAAGGTTTCCTATGCGATACGCGGTTTGCAGTCAGGCAACATACAGATGTACGTCTGGTACTATCTGATTGGCGCTCTGTTGTTGGGAGCCATAACCGCAATCTGCCTTATCTGAGTGGGCACTGAACCAATCTGAAGAATCACAGACAAAATATAGTAACAGAAATGTTTTCGAATATACTGATTTATTTCGTGATTATCCCCTTGCTGATGCTCGGGGGATTCGCGCTGTGCCGCACTGACAAGGCGGTGCGCACTGTGGCCGTGGTGGGGTCTATGGCTCTGCTGGCGCTCTCGGTGTGGCTGCTGGTTGATTACATCGCTCTCCGTCAGGGGGGCGAGACCGCAGAGATGCTCTATACCGGCAGTTGGGTATGGTTTGCTCCTTTGAACATACATCTGGCAGTGGGTGTGGACGGTGTCTCCATCGCCATGCTCCTGCTCTCTTCGATTATCATATTCGCGGGTTCGTTCGCATCGTGGAAGATAGACAACATGCGCCATTTCTTCATGTGGTTGCTGCTGCTGAGCACCGGCGTATTCGGCTTCTTCATCAGCATAGACATGTTCACTATGTTCATGTTCTATGAGGTTGCCCTTATCCCCATGTACCTCCTGATAGGGCAGTGGGGTACCGGCCGCAAGGAATATTCCGCCATGAAGCTGACCCTGATGCTCATGGGCGGATCGGCATTCCTGATGCTCAGCCTCATCGGAATATATTTCCATTCGGCACCTGAGGGTGGACAGCTTACATGGAACCTGCTTGAGATCGCCCAAAATGATTCTATCAGCCGCGGATGGCAGTATTTCCTGTTCCCGATGTGCTTCGTCGGTTTCGGTGTGCTCGGTGCCATGTTCCCGTTCCACACCTGGAGTCCCGACGGTCATGCATGCGCACCCACGGCGGTTTCCATGCTTCATGCCGGCGTGCTGATGAAACTCGGTGGTTACGGTTGCTTCCGCGTGGCTATGTATCTCATGCCTACCGCCGCCAATGACCTTGCCTGGATCTTCCTTATATTGACAGGCATCTCCGTGGTATACGGCGCTTTCTCGGCTTGCGTGCAGACCGACCTCAAGTATATCAACGCATACTCTTCGGTCTCACACTGCGGCATGGTGCTTTTCGCTATCCTCATGCTCAACACGACGGCGCTTACAGGTGCCATCATGCAGATGCTCTCCCACGGTCTTATGACAGCCCTCTTCTTCGCGCTTATCGGTATGATCTACGGTAGAACCCACACCCGCGACATTCGCCTGATGGGTGGCCTTATGAAAATAATGCCGTTCCTCGGTGTAGGATATGTGATCGCCGGTATGGCATCGCTTGGCCTTCCGGGTCTCAGCGGTTTTGTGGCAGAGATGACGATTTTCGTAGGATCTTTCCAGCATCCCGACATGTTCCATCGCGTATTCACCATCGTGGCTTGCTCATCGATCGTGATAACCGCTGTCTACATCCTTCGCGTGGTTGGCAAGCTCCTCTTCGGCCCCGTGCAGGACGAGCATCACCTGAGCCTTACGGACGCTACATGGTGGGAACGCCTTTCTACCGTCACACTTATCGTGAGCGTGGCTGCCATAGGTTGCTTCCCCAATTTCTTCGAGTGGTTAATACGTTTCACCTTCAGCCCGGAGATATTCCGTGCCATCGGTTTGAACTAAGATTTTGAATATCCCAATAATTTAGAAAAATGGATTATTCTCAGTTTCTCGCAATGCGACAGGAAATAGGACTTCTGATAGTCTTCCTGTTGGTATTCCTTTACGATACGTTCATGCCCAAGAAGGCGCTCAATGCCACTGCGGGTTTTACGACGATATTGTTCCTGCTCTTTACGGTGGCAAGTTTCATCTGGGGCAATGTAGGTGATGTAGATGCCTTTGCCGGTATGTACAGCACTTCCGGCGTATGCTCGATGATAAAGAACATACTCAACGTGGGTGTGCTCATCGTATTGATCCAGTCATGCCGGTGGGCAAACGGAGAACTTATGATCATGCGCCGCGGCGAGTTTTACGAATTGTTGCTCGTGACCCTCTTCGGCATGTATCTCATGATATCCGCCCGCCACTTCCTCCTATTCGTGATCGGTCTGGAATCGGCATCCCTGCCTCTTGCAGCGATGGTCGCATTTGACAAGAACCGTTACGAAAGCCATGAGGCGGCTGTAAAGTACATGCTCACCGCAGTGTTCTCTTCGGCCGTTTTCATGATGGGTCTCTCGTTCGTTTACGGTCTCAGTGGATCCTTGTATTTCCATGACATAGCTTTACAGCTTGGATCGTCGTTCAATGCCACGCTTGTGGTTGCGCTTGCCTTTGTTATTGCAGGTGTGGGCTTCAAGCTTTCGCTTGTTCCTTTCCACCTGTGGACTGCCGATGTATATCAGGGCGCTCCGACCTCTGTCACATCCTATCTCTCGGTGATCTCGAAGGGTGCTGCTGCTTTCGCTTTCCTTGTGATCCTGGTGCAGTGCTTCGGCCAGTTCTATTCCATGGTATGGGAGTGGATGCTCTATGCGCTCATCATAGCTACGATTACCATCGGCAACCTGTTCGCTATCCGCCAGAAGAACATGAAGCGTTTCCTGGCGTTCTCGTCAATTTCTCAGGCCGGCTACATCATGCTCGGCATAGTGGGATGCAACGAGATGGGGCTTGCCGCAATGATGTACTACATCCTTGTTTACATATTTTCCAATCTGGCTGCATTCGGTGTGATAGGAGCCATAGAGAATCAGACAGGAAAGGTAGAGATGACGGATTACAACGGTTTGTCCCGCACAAATCCCTGGCTTGCCTGCTCAATGATGCTTGCCATGTTCTCTTTGGCCGGTATTCCTCCTTTTGCAGGATTCTTCAGCAAGTTTTTTATCTTCACATCTGCCATCAACCAAGGTTCGATCGCAATATATGTGCTGGTGCTCATAGCCCTTATCAACACAATAATCTCCCTCTACTATTACCTGTTGGTGGTAAAGGCCATGTACATCTCTCCTGAAGAACCTCAGATCACCAATTTCCGTTCAGCTGCAAGTGAACGCCTCGGCCTTTGGCTGACAGTAGGCGGCATTGTAGCTCTCGGCATTGTAAGTTTCTTCTATGATTCAATCATGGAGGCAGCCGCCGGTTCAACTCTCTTTGCTTTCATAGGCTGATATATTCTTACGGATATATCTTATTATACCGAGCGCCTTGGCCGCAGTGATGCAGTCAAGGCGCTAATTTTGTTTGACAATGTGAAGGTCAGTTGCGTCTGAGCTTAGGGAGAAGGTAACGTGCGGTATGGGATGCCGGGCATTTAGCTATCTCCTCAGGTGTGCCGGCGGCGACAAGCGAACCTCCGGCTGCTCCACCTTCCGGGCCGAGGTCTATTATGTGGTCGGCGCACTTTATCACATCCATGTTGTGCTCGATGATGATTACCGTGTGGCCTTGCGAGATGAGCCGGTTGAATGAGTCCATGAGCAAGTTGATGTCATGAAAATGAAGACCGGTGGTAGGCTCGTCGAATATGAACATGGTAGGCTCCTGTTTCTCCATGGCAAGGAAGTATGCGAGTTTCACACGCTGGTTTTCACCTCCGGAAAGTGTGGATGAGGACTGTCCGAGCTTGATGTATCCGAGACCTACGTCCTGAAGCGGCTTAAGACGGCGCACGATCCGGCGTTCGATCGTACCATTCCCTTCCGAGAAGAATTCCATGGCTTGGTTTACCGTCATGTCAAGCACGTCATAGATGTTTTTGCCCCGGTATTCGATTTCCAACACATCGCGCTTGAATCTTTTACCGCCGCATGCTTCACACGGGATCGTTATGTCGGCCATGAATTGCATTTCGATGGTTATGGTGCCTTCACCCTTGCATTCCTCGCAGCGTCCTCCTTCTGTATTGAATGAGAAATATGCAGGAGAGAATCCCATCTGTTTGGCACCCTGCTGTTCGGCGAACAGTTGTCTGATCTCGTCGTATGCCTTGAGGTATGTGGCGGCATTGGAGCGGGTAGATTTACCTATGGGGTTCTGATCCACGAATTCCACGGCGCTTATGCGGCCTACGTCGCCCGACAGTTCGCGGAAAGCACCCGGGGCATCGGAAGCCTCCCCGAGTTGCCGCAACATCGCCCGGTACAGGATGTCGCGCACGAGTGTGGACTTCCCTGATCCGCTCACCCCCGTGACAACCGTGATAACCCCAAGGGGGAAGCGCACATCAAGATTCTTGAGGTTGTGCTCCATGGCTCCTTTTATCTCAATGTAGCTGCTCCATTTTCGCCGACAGGAGGGGAGCGGTATCTCCAGACGGCCTGTCAGGTATTTTGCCGTAAAGCTGTCTGCAGATTCATTTAAACCGGAAACAGGCCCTTCATAGACTATTTCGCCTCCGAGGCGACCTGCCTGCGGTCCCACATCTATGATCCAGTCGGCAGCTTCCATTATTTCCTCGTCATGCTCCACGACTATGACAGTGTTGCCTATCTCCTGGAGGTGACGGAGTACTTTGATGAGTTTGCGGGTATCGCGGGAGTGTAGGCCGATGCTGGGTTCATCAAGTATATACAGGGAGCCTATGAGCGACGATCCGAGTGAAGTGGCAAGGTTGATGCGTTGGCTTTCACCTCCGGAGAGAGTAGAGCTGAGGCGATCGAGTGTCAGGTATTCAAGACCAACATCCACAAGGAACGACAGGCGGTTCCGTATTTCGGTAAGGAGTCTTTTAGCCACTGAAGCGTCATGTGCTGGCAGGTCAAGATTTTCAAACCAAGCAAGAAGATCGGAGATCGGCATCTTTACCAGATCCGAGATCGTCTTGCCGGCGATCTTTACATAGAATGCTTCAGGACGTAGCCGGTTGCCGTTGCATTCGGGACAGAGAGTCTTTCCACGGTATCGCGCCATCATGACACGGTACTGGACTTTATATTGGTTCTGCTCCACCATCTTGAAAAATCCGTCTATTCCGCTGAATCCTCTTGCGCCATGCCAGAGGAGATCCTTGTCGGTTTGCGACAGTTCGCAATAGGGACGATGTATGGGGAAGCCGGTCTGCGCGGCCATGCTTATAAAATCGCGTTTCCACTCTCCCATCTTTTCGCCGCGCCAACATGCCACGGCATCTTCGTAGACGGAGAGTGCAGGATTGGGGATGACCAACCGCTCGTCTATGCCTATGCACTTGCCGAATCCCTCGCAGCGCGGGCATGCACCGTAGGGATTGTTGAAATTGAACAGGAGATCAGTCGGCTGAAGGAACGTGATGCCGTCCGCCTCAAAACGTTTTGAAAACTCATGGCGTCGCACTCCTTCGTTTGTCCAGGCTATAAGCACGCAACTTTCACCTCCCTCGAAAAAGGCAGTCTCAGCCGAGTCTGCCAGGCGTGACAATTCATCCTTGTTGTGGCTCACGGCGAGACGGTCTATCAGCAGTTCGTATTCCGCAGTGTCAAGTTCCGGTGAACCGTCGTGGCTGCCAAGAATGTCGGATATGTCAATGAACCGTCCTTCTGAATAAAGTCGGGAATATCCACCCTTGCGCAATATTTCGAGGTGTTCATTGAACGACCGTCCCTCGGGGATGCGCAGTGGCGATACCACGGCGATGCGTGTGCCGGAGGGATATGTGAGAGCGGTATTCACGACATCTGTGACCGTATGCCGCCTTACTTCCATGCCGCTTACCGGTGAATATGTATGCCCCACACGGCTGAAAAGCAGTCGCAGATAATCGTAGATCTCAGTGGAGGTGCCTACGGTGCTACGCGGGTTGCGGGTGTTCACTTTCTGCTCTATGGCGATCGCGGGTGGCAGCCCCTTGATGAAGTCGGCTTCCGGTTTGTGCATCTTTCCAAGAAACTGGCGTGCGTATGCCGATAGGCTTTCCACGTATCTGCGTTGCCCTTCGGCGTAAATGGTGTCGAAGGCAAGCGATGATTTTCCGGAGCCCGAGAGGCCGGTAATCACGATCAGTTTTCCGCGTGGGATAGTGAGATCCACGTTTTTCAGGTTGTTGACGCGGGCTCCTTTTATAACTATCTCACCTCCACTTCTTCCGGCATCCGGCACGGTGCAGGGCTTATTCTGTATGCTATTTGTTATTTTGCTCATATAGATAGTAAAAACAGTCTGAAATTGGCTGTTTTATACACAAAGTTAGTCAATATAGGGCGCATCGGGAAGCTGTTAAGGATTTTTTTGCGATATTTGACGAAATGTTGTAGACAGCGAGAACCAATTGCGGCGCTGCTTGTTGTAGTTAGTAAAAACATTCAAATACTAAAACTATTTTACGTTATGAAGAACTTAGACATTGTACTGGCAGTAATAGGAGGAGCCCTGGTTGGTGCCTCGCTCGGTTTGTTGTTCGCTCCCAAGAAAGGTGACGATCTCCGGGATGATATACTCGCTTATCTCAAGGAAAAAGGCGTGAACCTGAAAAAGTCGAAACTTGACAAGCTCGTAGACGAGCTACAGGAAGAGATCAAGAAGTAACCGTTGCCGGTGTTCCTTCTCTTTCATGAAAGAATTCACAAATATATGAACGTTTAAATCGAAAATAAAAATGAGACCGTTGAACTTGCTTTATGCATTCCTTGGAGGCGCAATCGTAGGCACAGGCGCCGCACTTCTTTTCGCTCCTGAAAAGGGGGAGGATCTCCGTGGACAGATTCGTCAGCTTCTGAAGAAATATGGTGTATGCAAATGCACCAAGGAGGAAGAACTTGAGGAGCTTGTCGATGAAATCGCTGCTGAAATCAAGAAATAAGTAACCGGCGGCTGCGGACGGAGGATCATACCTCCATTCGTGAACTGTTCGGGAAACACCAAAGGGAGAGGCGAAAAAATAGCACTGACTCAGATTCCATTTCTTTTTCGCCTCTCCATTCTTATGGTTTATCCCACTTTTGCTCTCCATGGTTTGCCACTACTATCACCACAGACTGTTTGTTTATGAAAATGTCAGAGAAAATACCTCATACGATCTCCACCGGCAAGGAGTTGCTGCTCCGTCTGTTCAGGCTTTATCTTGATAATGTAAGGCTTACCGTCGCTGAAAAACTTACCGTAGTGTTTTCGGCGGCCATAGTGTTTGTGTCGCTTCTTGTGCTCGGCATCTTCGCTTTGGCGTTCTTCTCTGGAGCCATGGTGCAGCTGCTTGCGCTGGTCTTGCCGCAATGGGCCTGTTATTCCATCTGCTTCGGTTTCTTCGCGTTGTTGATGCTGCTTATAGTGACATTGCGGAAATGGATAATTGTCAACCCGATCGCAAGATTTGTGAGCCGCCTTGTCTTTGAGCAAGGTCAAAAAGAGGATGTCGCTCACGAGCCGGATAAATGACCTGGACTCGCAATGAATATGTTTTTTAAGTCTAACCAGTATTTGAACCAACGGAAAGATGAATTCACAGAATCATGACGGACAGCATCGTCTTCACCATAAGATGTCAGAGGCAATCCCGGGCGTATTATCGGCGGAAGCGCATGAAACTGCTCAGAAAATGCTTCCAGAGCATTGTGCTTCCTCATTGAATGAGTCCCGCACAACAGTGACAGACACGCCCCACCATGTAGAAGGCCATTCGCAGTATCACCATACTACACCGCACAAGCAGAAAAAAGAAAAACATTTCAAGGGATACACCCTTGATGAGATCCGTTATCGAAAATTGGTAAACGGCCTTAAGATAGAAGTGGCGCAGGAGCGTGTCATGCTTCTGCTGTCCCCAAAGGCAAAGGAGGAAGCAAAGAATATAAACGGCGCCGTAAGCAGTTTCCATAACTTCATGCGCGCCCTTGACATAGCGATAGTAGCTTACAATGTCACGCGACGGATCTCCAGGATATTCCGCAAGTTTTCAAGAAGAAAATAATTGCGTCCTCCTTGTTGAAACATTTTGTGGATAGAAAAAAATATGTTAACTTTGCACCCGGTTTGGGCGCGTTGTGCCCGTTCCGATACAAAGTAACATCATTTTTTCAAAACAAAAGTTTCAAATGAACCACTACGAAACCGTTTTCATTTTAACTCCCGTTTTGTCTGAAGCTCAGATGAAGGAAGCGGTAGAGAAGTTCACAAAGGTGATGACCGACAACGGTGCCACCATCGTGAATGAAGAAATCTGGGGTCTGCGCAAGCTCGCTTATCCCATCCAGAAGAAGTCGACCGGCTTTTATGCCTTCGTTGAATTCGACGGCGAACCCACTTTGGTAAAGAAACTTGAGACCGCTTTCCGTCGTGACGAGCGTGTGATACGTTTCCTCGTGTTCCGCAATGACAAGTATGCAGCAGAATACGCAGTAAAGCGTCGCAACCTCAAGGCAGCCAAAGCCAATGCACCCAAAGAAGAAACCGTAGAAACCAAGGAGGACTAAAAAATGGCACAGACTCAATCAGAAATCCGTTACCTCACTCCACTGTCGGTGGATGTCAAGAAGAAAAAATACTGCCGTTTCAAACGCAGCGGTATCAAATACATCGATTACAAGGATCCCGAATTCCTCAAGAAGTTCCTCAACGAGCAGGGCAAGATACTTCCCCGTCGCATCACCGGTACTTCACTCAAGTTCCAGCGTCGCGTTGCTCAGGCTGTGAAGCGTGCACGTCACCTAGCACTCCTTCCCTTTGTGACCGACTTGATGAAATAATAGCGGCCTACTAACCGATCACTAATTTTTCACAGACATCCCGATTATGAAAATTATACTTAAGGAAGATATCTCGAACCTTGGCTACAAGGACGATATCGTTGAAGTAAAGGACGGTTACGGTCGTAACTACCTTATCCCGCAGGGCAAGGCGGTGATCGCCAATCCCTCCAACATCAAACAGCTCGAAGAGAACCAGCGTCAGCGCGCCCACAAGCTCGCCAAGATCAAGGCTGATGCAGAGGCTGTGGCAGCATCGCTTGCCGACGTATCCCTCACCATCGGTGCCAAGGCATCTGCCAACGGCACTATCTTCGGTTCCGTAAATAACATCCAGATTGCTGAGGCTCTTGAGAAGCTCGGTCACAACATTGACCGTCGCATCATCGTCCTCAAGGAATCCGTAAAGGAACTTGGCAAGTACACCGCCAAAGTCAACCTCCACAAGGAAGTTACAGTGGAAATCCCCTTTGAGGTGGTAGCTGAATAATCCTTTAATAGGAATATAGATAAAAACAAATGCATACAGGCACCAATCTTTTAAGATTGGTGCCTGTATGCATTTGTTTTTACAGATTCTTCTGTGATTTTATAAATTTGTATGGGTAAATTAAATATTACCCTATTTGAATATTTATTTTCTAGGGGAACATTTTGTCAGTATATAATATGCTTGCTCTATTTCTTCAATGAATAATTTTTTACTCTTTTGCCGAGCGTTATATGTAAGCAACATACTGATTACAAGCAAAATTATTACAGCAATATTGAATACCAATGCATCATCAAAATAAATATCTGTAAATAATACTTTAATAAAAAAAGACAGACTCAATATCAACGTAGCAATAAACAATGATGTCATGGTATATATTTTGAAAAGGCATCCTTGTATTTCTCTGCTGATATTATCATTGCGAGATAAAATATAGGTATAAATATATTTATATACTTTTAAGTCGCTGAGTTTCCCTTTTATTCCATCTTGGTTTATCGCATGATAGGCATCTGATTCTTGTATGATGTGATCATTGTGGGTAAAGATCTTTAGATAGCTGTCTAAATGCTTGGTTATGAAAGCTGAGTTAGGAAGGGGAGTTGAAATTATTTCCAACAACATTCCTATACCATAGGAGAAAAAAATGAAGATAAAAGAAAATATGAATATATAGAATCCATTATCATCATCAAGTTCGTCTCCAAGAATAGTATATTCAATGTCCGGCAAACTGATTAATAGCACAATTAGAGATAGTGAGATAATGACACCAGTCATGAATGTTCTGAGATGTAAAGAAAAGGTTATTTTCATAATACATTATTTATTTTATAGTAAGACAAGTTTTCTTATTCCCCGATGTATGCGACTTTACCGTTCTCGAAGGTTACACGGCGGTTGCGGTCGAATGACCAATAGTCGACGGTTTTGTCGGTGGTTTTTGACGTTGATTTGCGGTATGGCTCGCCCCATGCTTCAAGCACCATTTCCGGGGTCATGCCTACGGATACTTGCCGGAAGGCTATTTGTTTTCCATACTTGTTTCCGTGGCGCTTGACAACGTCTTCAAGGTGAGTGGTGGTGATGAATTCGTAAACCTGGTCATCCACCGGAGTTGCCTTTATCCGTTCTCCGGCTTCATTTTCAAGGATAAGGATGGCTCCGTCGTTGTTCATTTCCAACCCCACATCCATGCAGCGATATTCAGATGCGATGTCGGGTGTCACTATACTGCCGTCCATGGTCTCAACGCGCATTCCGAGCGAAAGGAATGTCTTGCCTATGTAGCGGCTTTTCAGTTTTTCGTAATATCCCATGCAGGTCATTGCCCGGGGATAGATTGTGGATTTGTAGTAGATCTTGTCACCGGACTCTTGTTCGCGCAGCAATAGTGCGTACATTAGAATTTTTCCATAGGGCTTGGTGAAAGTCTTTTCCACCTCGAAATATTTTCCTGTTACTGCATCTGCCGGTGTGTTGCCCTGTCCGCCTTTGTATTTTTCCGCATTTGAGACTTCAAGAGGGTTGTCGGTGTAGAATGTCTCCACATATCCGTAGGTCGCATTGGGTGCCCCATGCATGAATAGTATCTGTCCGGGCAACGATGTGCAGTTCCGTTCGGAGACATTGGTTAGGCTGTCATATGGCAGTGCGTTTTGCACGGAGTATTCCTTCATTTCCGGTTTCGAGGCGATGATGTTGAGCTGCGCATGCGACGGTGCCACTGCCATGCTTGCCAAGAGGAGCGGGAGATTTCGGATGTATTTTTTCATTTCAAGGCGATTTTTCATTATTGGTCGGTTGCCGTCATCGGGCATTTTTTCATCCGGACTGTTTACAAAGGTATCTAATTTCCCGATTCCGGACAATCCATTGGCCGATAAATCTTCTTCTGCATTTAAAATTCAAGGCAGCATGCCGGTTGGACGACACGCTGCCTTGCATATTCAGGGATGTTATGACTTCTTTGGGGAAGCGGGGATTAGTCCTCGTTGAGGTTCACGCGCTTGAAGCTTACTACGGTAAGACCCTTTGCGCTTTCTTCGAGGTATTTGCCGATGGTGAGGTTTCCGTCTTTGATGAATTCCTGCTCCATGAGGCAGTTCTCCTTGAAGAACTTGTTGAGACGACCTTGTGCGATGTTCTGGATCATCTGTTCGGGGAGATTTGCTGCCTTGGCTTCAGCGGTCTCCTTGGAGATTGCGCGTGCCTTTTCAGCTTCTTCCTCTGTGAGCCAGCCTTTGGCGATGTTGGAGGAGATGTGGTCTTCGCTGTCTACGAGGTTGGGGTTGATGCCGGCTTTCTTGAGTGCGGCTTCAACGGCCTTGCGAACCTGCTCTTCCTTGGTCTTTTCGATGGCAACGCTCAGCTCGCCGTCGATTGTGGCCTGAGGAACGCTGTCGCGGTCTACTGCTACGGGGTTCATGGATGCTACCTGCATGGCCACGTCGCGGCCTACCTGATAGTCCACACCTTCGATGTTGAAGCCCACGATGGTAGCGAGCTTGTTGCCGAGGTGGTTGTAGGATGTGGTGGAGGGAGCTTCGATGTACTCGTATGCGCCGAGTTCGGTCTTCTCACCGGTTTTGCCGCCTTCCTCTACTACGAGGTCGGCTACGGTGCGTCCGTCAATGGTAACGGCCTTGAGTTCGTCAAGGCTCTTGCAGCGGTTTGCCACTGCAAGGTCGAGGAGCTTCTGGGTGAGTTCCACGAAACCGGCGTTCTTGGCTACGAAGTCGGTCTCGCACTGGAGGGATACCACAGCTGCGAAATTGCCCTCGTTCTTGGCGAGAACGCATCCTTCAGCTGCAACACGATCCTCACGTTTTGCGGCTACAGCCTGACCTTTCTTGCGAAGGATCTCAACTGCTGCCTCTATGTCGCCGTCGGTTTCTGCAAGTGCTTTCTTGCAGTCCATCAAGCCTGCGCTGGTAAGGTGGCGCAGCTTGGTGATTTCGGCCATTGTTACTGCCATAGTAGTGTCGTTGTATTGTTTCCTGTCATCCCCGCCCGGACAATAGGAGCCGGACGGGAATGTCGGGAACGGTTTTTAATTTGGAAATAGTTTGTTGGCCGGAGCATGCCGTTGAATGGGGTGTCCGGCGGATTCCGCGGAATGCTATATTATTCTGCGGCTTCCTCAGCTGCAGGAGCCTCGGTTGCTTCGGCGGCAGCTTCCGCATTGTCGTTGCGGCGTACTGCACGGCGACGTTCGCGACGGGGAGCGGCACCTTCAGCGTCAGCTTCCTTGGTGTCGATTTTCTCAACCTTGCGCTCTTCGAGACCTTCTGCCATTGCGGAGCATACGGTGTCAAGGATAAGCTCGATCGACTTTGATGCGTCGTCGTTGCAGGGGATTACGAAATCGATGTCGGAAGGATCGGAGTTGGTGTCCACCATGGCGAACACGGGGATGCCGAGACGGTTTGCCTCAGCAACGGCGATGCGCTCCTTGAGCACGTCCACTACGAAGAGTGCGGAGGGCAGACGGTTCAGGTCGGCGATGGAACCGAGAGTCTTCTCGAGTTTGGCACGCTGACGCGAGATCTGCAGTTTCTCACGCTTGGAGAGGTTGTCGAATGTGCCGTCGGTGGCCATCTTGTCAATGGAGGCCATCTTCTTGACAGCTTTGCGGATGGTGGGGAAGTTGGTGAGCATGCCGCCCGGCCAGCGCTCTATTACATAGGGCATACCTATTGCGCCTGCCTTGTCGGCTGTCACCTGTTTGGCCTGTTTTTTGGTGGCTACGAAGAGAACCTTCTTGCCGGATTTTGCTATCTGCTTGAGCGCTGCTGCAGCTTCCTCAACTTTGGCAGCGGTCTTGTAGAGGTCGAGAATGTGGATACCGTTACGCTCCATGAAGATGTAAGGAGCCATGGCAGGATTCCATTTGCGTTTTAGGTGACCGAAATGGCAACCTGCTTCAAGTAACTGGTCAAATGTTGGTGTAGACATTTTTGTAAAAGAGTTGTTTACGTTCTTCTGGGTAATTACAACCCCGGGGTAGGGAACGCGGTCCATCCGCGGGATTTAGATACTAAACTCTATGGAGAGGAGGGGGAGGCCGTCATGCGGCCGGGTGCATAGTCTCCTTGCTCGCAAAAGCGGTATTAACGCTTGGAGAACTGGAAGCGCTTGCGTGCCTTGGGACGACCCGGTTTCTTGCGTTCCACAACGCGGGGGTCGCGGGTCATGAAGCCTTCTGCGCGGAGTGCCTTCTTGTCCTCGGGGTTGATCTTCACGAGGGCGCGGGCGATGGCGAGACGCAGAGCTTCTGCCTGTCCTTTGTAGCCGCCGCCGTCAAGGTTCACGCGGATGTCGTATTTTTCCTCGGCCTCAAGGGTCTTGAGGGGCTGCTTTACGATGTACTGGAGAATGGAAGAGGGGAAGTACTTGTCAAGCGAGCGATGGTTGATAGTGATTTCGCCGTTGCCTTCGGTAAGGATCACGCGGGCGATGGCTGCTTTACGGCGGCCTACTGCATTAACTGTTTCCATTGTTCAACGTTGGGTTAGGCGATTATTTCACTTTGTTAAGGTCAAGCACTTTGGGGTTCTGCGCTTCGTGGGGGTGGTTAGGCCCGTTGTAGACGTGCAGGTTCTTGATGAGCTTGCGACCGAGGCGGTTCTTGGGGAGCATGCCTTTCACTACGCGGAGGTAGAGGGGGTGCATGCCGGGTTTGAGGTGCTTGTTGTATGATTTCTTCATCAGCACTTCGGGAGTCAGCTCACGCTGGCCGCCGGGATAGCCGGTGTAGGTGTAATAGATGCGGTCGGTCATCTTCTTGCCGGTAAGCACGCATTTGTCGGCATTGATGATGATCACGTTGTCGCCGCACTCAACGAAGGGTGAGTAGCAGGGCTTGTTCTTTCCACGCAGGATTTTTGCCACCTGCGAGCAAAGACGGCCGAGAACCTGATCGGTTGCATCGATCAGCACCCATTCTTTCTTAATGCTCTGCGCATTGGGGGTGAGGGTTTTGTAACTTAGAGTATCCACTTCTAAAAGTTTGATTAATAAATTATTATACACACCGACAAACCGTTTTCAAGCCAGGCCAAGGGCTTTCGAACGGGGTCGGATTTCCGTCAGAATGATCTAATCGGACTGCAAAGGTAGTGATTTTTACGTAATTATCCAATGAAATGCATCGTTATTGCGTCTAATTTTTTTCTCGGAATCAGAAAGCGCATCCCAACCCAATGGATGCATAGGCGATCGTATAGCCGAGGGCGCGTCCATCCGGGGTGTCTATGGATCTCAGGGGCATGCATATGCCGCTCAACACCACGTGCGAGGAGAACTTGCGGGAATGTGCCAGGGTGAAGCCTACGCCGAGCGAGCCGTAAAAATCCGTGGTGCTCTTGTAATTCAGTATGGAGTTGAAGGTTACTCCGGCCTTTATCTCAAGGAAACATGGCTTTCTTGCGCGGGAAAACGTAGTGCGTGCCATGGCATAGACGGGATAGCAGCGCGATGAGTTGTTCATCATTGATATTATGGCAGCTCCTATGCCGGCGAATCGCATGATTCCTCCCTTGTATCCAAAACATCCGGAGATGTTGGCCATGGTCATGTCACGGGCGGTGAGATCCACTCCACTGGCAAGATCCACGCCCCATGTGAAATGCCCGATCGCACCGTCGGATACGAACGGATCCGTCGGTGCGTATTTTTCCGGCGAGGAGGTGGCTTTTTCGCCTGTTTGCGCATGCAGGGTGCCGGACAGCAGGAGGAATGCCGTCAGCAACGTCACGCGGACTATATGGCATGGAAGCATGATCCTTGGGATATTACTTATTGGGATAGGTTGCAATTGGTATATCGGTTTTTTAATTATCAGTTCTTTTCAAGCACCAGGCATGTCCAGTTGTCTCCCTTTACGGTATGTGTTGCTTCCGACAAGCCGAAGGGCTTTGCCGCTTCAAGGACGACGGGGATGTCGCATTCATAGAATCCGCTGAGCAGCATAAGTCCTCCCTGTCGGAGGGTGACGGCATAGGCACCCATGTCGTGGGTGATGATGTTGCGGTTTATGTTTGCGATGAAAATGTCGGCGGTGCGCCCTTGAAGTAGTCTTGCGTCACCGAGCAGCACTTCTATCTCCGGATGGCCGTTGGATGCTACGTTGTCGCGTGCGTTGGCTTCTGCAGCCGGGTCTATCTCTATGGCCGTGACATGGGCTGCTCCACGCATGGCGGCAAGGATGGCCAGGATTCCGGTGCCGGTGCCCATGTCTATCACCTTCTTGCCTTCGATCGGCAGGATGAGCAGCTGCTCTATAATCTGTGACGTTGTGGCATGGTGGCCGGTGCCGAAAGCCATTTTCGGATCGATTACGATTTCATGGCGACATGCCGGGTAGCCGGTGTGGAATGAACTGTGGATCACGCATTCGTTCCCTACCACTATGGGTTGGAAATAATGCTTTTCCCATTCGCTGTTCCAGTCCTGGCCTTCCACGGTTTGTGGTTTGGCTGTTATGGCGATGCCGTTGAACGGCACCTCGCCCAGGAGGGTGCGGATCTTTTCGTCGGAATAATCCTCCTTGCGGATGTATGCGGTGAGGCCGCTTAGGTCGGGGCAGAAACTCTCGAATCCTTCCTCGGCAAGCATGCCAGCGAGCACATCGGTAACGGTTTCCATTGTGATCCCGTCGTTATCCGTTGCTGTGACAGGTATGTCCACGTCAAGCCGCAATTCTATATAGTCGTTCATCTTGCTATGGCAAATGTTTTCCGCAAAAGTAGTTAAAAAAACTGAAGCGGACAAGTTGACAAATCACAAGAGCCGAAGAAAAGGTTCCTCGGCTCTTGTGATTTGTATCGGTCAACAACGGTTCAGGATGAATCTGATCCGTCGCGTGTGAGGCTGGTTCAACGTATGACGGTCTTTGTCACGGTGTTTCCACGGCGCATGACGTAGATGCCGGGAGTCAGCTCAGATGCATCGACTTTGATTCCCTGCAGCGTGAAGTATTCCGTGGGGGCGTTGGGATCGGCAGTGGCTTCCACGGAAACGATGCCGGAGGTGAGATCGACGGTGCGGCGTGCGCTCCATTCACTGTCCTCGTATTCGTCTGTGTTTCCGGATACGGCCTTGATGCGGTAGTCGTAACGTTCTTCGCTGTCAAGTCCGGTCACCTCATAGCTGTTGCCGGTGATGCCGGTAATGGTAATGCGTCCTGATTCGTCTTTGTTTTCCATCGCGCGTGCCACAGTGCCGTCAAACATTGATGAAGCGTCGCCGGAATAGATGTTGGCTGTGCGGATGAGGATGCGGTTCTTCTTGTCAAGCGTAGAGATCACTATGCGGTTGTTCTCCATCGCTTTCCCTTCAAGTACGAAAATGTACGTCTTGAACTGGGTGTCAAGAGCCATTGTCTTGCTGTCTATTTTTACTCCTGCATCGTCCATAGTGCTTACCACCATTGATGAATTGTCGCTGCCGTAGCTTTGTGCCTCCACGGTTACGGTGATCACGTTGTCCGCGTCGATTCGGTATGCCGGGGATACGATTCCACCCTTGCGTTTCGACGAACCGATCTTGAAGCAGGAATACGTTGCGTCGTAGCCGGCGAAATATTCCTCGTTCTCAAGTGTCCATCCTTCGGGAAGTTCTTCTCCGAAAGTGGTGAGGGCGATCTCCTGCACATCCAGGTGGGGTGTTACTTCCAGGGTGTAGGAAACCTCTTCCGGTGCGTCCTCGTGGCTCCATGTCGCCGTAAATCCGGTTGCAGATACGTTCTGTGGCTCTTCAAGCGTGGGTGTCGGCAACGGACGTGCCACTCCCTTCATGTACATGAATGAGATGGTGGCATCCGGGTTGCGGGTTATTTCCGTAACCGGCTTTGACAGCATTCCTCCTCCGTTGAGGGATGCCGCCGGACGGGAAATGTCTGTAAACGAGGTCGCGGTATCTGCCAATCCCGGCCACAGGTCTCCGCTTTCGCTGGAATTTGTCGCCTTGTTGTCTGCGGGAACGGGGCACATTCTCTGGGGGTAATAGTCGTTCACACAGTTGTTGTCCCATGCCGCCTGATTGAAGGTTACATGCGTTATGAGCATGCCGTCGGCGGCCATATATTTGTCCCATCCCTGACGCTGACGGTTCTCGAAGATGAAATATTCGTCGGGATCGCGGTCGGATGTCGCTTTGATGGCAATGTCTGTATCCGCGCTTTTCTGGTTCATGGCAGGAAGAGTATAGCGGGTATTGGGAGTGCCTTCCTCTATTTTGATCCATCCCATGAAATCCTTTTCGTATGCGCTATATCCGATGGGGGTATAACCGTCGTTGTTGTAGCTGCCGCTGCACATCAGCGACCAGCTACCCATGCCGTAATATCCGTAGGTATAGGTTGTCTCGTAGAAGTCGGGCAGCCCGAGGCAATGGGAGAATTCGTGGCATACGGTGCCGATGCCGTCGATGTTCTGCGTGTTGGTTCCGCTGAGTTCGTTGAATACGGCATATTTGTCAATGGTCACCCCGTCGAAGTAGAGCGAGCGTCCGTATTCTGATGCCGAGAGTTGCCACTGGTGGGGCCACACGGCATCTGGCTCGTCGTAGGATGCCTCTCCAACGCCGGCATAAAGGCCGATTACTACGTCGCAAACGCCGTCGCCGTCGTTGTCGTAGTCCTTGAAGTTTATCTCCTTGTTAAGTCCCGTGCAGGTCTCGGCCATCATTTTGCCGGCACCTTTGTCGTTGTTGTAGCGGTCATTGCCGCCATATACGGCACGGGTGCCGGAGAGCTTGTAAGGCCCGTATATGTCGAACTGGGGAATATATTTCCCGTTGCTCTGGTCTATGAAATATTGGCGTGCGCTTACGCCTTCTCCATTGAAGAAGTCCTCGAATGTGGCTTTAGCGTCGGCACCGTCGCGGAAATCCACATCCCGGTAGCTTATGAGAACCACCGGTATGCGTACCTCCCCGTTGTTCGGTACCTGCGGTGTGGTCTTGCGCATGGCATCTACGGCCTTGATACCCGCTTTGACGGCAAACCGGCGATTGGGATCGGCGAGCTGCTTTGCGGCAACCTTTTCGATGGAAAGCTCCTGTGCATTTTTTGCAAGGAATTGCGCCTCTTCTGTGGTGCGGTTACCCGGATTGTGTGCGCGTACTGCCGAAAGGCCGTCGGGTGTCATATACTTGAAGTCTCCCGTGCCGTTCAGGCGGCCTACGGTGAGGCCGTCGGTTGTTACGTATGTGTGGAATCGTTCGTCACCCTTCAATTCAACGGTGATAGTGGTGCCGTCGCTCTGTGTAAAAGTTCGCAGACCCGGTTTCGCGGGAACTGCCATGGCCGAAAGTGTCATAAGGACACCTGCAGCGGCGGTTAGGATTCTTTTCTCCATATTAAGATTTCTTCTTCTGATTTAATCGTAGCGCTGACGCAATTGGTCTATGTAGATCCGGCTTTGTCTTTTTGGTTTCATGTGGTTTAGCCGGTCTCTTCCGCCAAAGTTAATTATAGTTGGCGAATCTTGCAAATTTTATTTGAATATGCGGGTATTAACACCGCATAAAGAAACTTCCCGGTCTATCGTTTGACGGATATGGCCGGGAAGTGGTAGGTGTCAGCGTGTCGTGTTTATGACATGGCGTCGCGGAGTGTCTTCGCCTTTTCGAGTTCCTTGATGATTTTTTCCTCCGATACTTCGTTTTTCAGTGCGTCCCGCAGTTCGAGAGGTGCTGCCACGCGATCCATAAGATCCATCATGGCTTTTGCCACAGCCTTGTTGGCCTCTACAAGGCGTGCACGGTATTCGTCGGTGAGCTGCACTTTACCGTATTTCTTGCGTACATTGCGGAACTCTATCGTATTGACGGATCTTTCCAGCCCGGCCATCTGTTCCATTGTGGTGATTTCATTGAGGTTTTTCACGATATTGGCCATTGCAGCCTCGGCTTTCGCGATGCCCTCGTTGGCAAACTCCTCGGTAATCTCGGTCTCTGCAGCCCGGCATATCGTGGCGCTCATCATTACGGCTACTACGAGCAGGAAGGCACGCATGGCCATTTTTAAGGTAGATTTCATGTAATTAATAGCTATTATTGATTTTGATTTTCGGCAAAGATAATGCTTTTTCCCGCATTTGCACAAATCCTTAAGATGATATTCGGTAACTTCGAGAGGTTGGCTAATTCTGCTATGAGTGAATATCTCCATATGGTGTCCTCTGGGATGCCTACCGAAATCAGTAGGCATCTCAAATTCCTCAACAAGTCGTTGACGAATTATATTTTCGTGGTTATAAGGAGTGTATCAGTTTTTGCTGCTTTGTGTTTCGGCTTGCGTTCAGCCTGTCAATTGTGTTGTGGGGTGTGGGAGGAGATGAAGCCGTTCAGGTCTTTTCCCTCCTCCGAGATCAGGAGCAACGTGTCTGAAAGGTGGATGCGGGTCTCGCCGGTGGGAACGAGGTAGCGGTCGTCGCGTTTTACCATCACTACCAAGGTATTCGGAGGGAACTGAATCTCTTTCAGGCGGTCGCCGGTAGTAAGTAGGGTGGGGGTGACCGGCATCTCGTTCATGGCTGCGGTGATCTCATCGGGCAGGTCGAGGTTGAATTCCTTTTCCTTGATCTCCTCTTTCAGTCCAAGCAGACGTGCCATGGCGTTGACGGTCGTGCCCTGTACAAGCAACGACAGGATTGTTATAAAGAAAACCATGTTGAACATCACCCTTGCGTGTAGCACCTCCGGGGAGGTGAGGGCGTATGTGGCAAAGATGATGGGTACAGCTCCACGCAGTCCCACCCAGGCTATGTAGCATCGTGCTTTGAACGAGAATTTGCGGAAGGGTAGGAGGCAGATGAATACCGCAGCCGGACGCGCTACGAGAATCATGAACACACCCAGGGCAAGTCCGGGGCCTACGACATGAGCCTCCACCAGTTCGCTCGGATTCACAAGCAACCCGAGTGAGAGGAACATGACTATCTGCACCAACCAAGTGAAACCTCCGAAAAAGGTGGTGATCGTGCGCTTCAAGGTAAGTTTGCTATTACCAACGTACAGTCCGGCAATGTAGACCGCCAGATAGCTGTTTCCTCCTGCAAGTTCGGTGAGTGAGAAAGCAAAAAACACGCATGCAATCATCATCACGGGGTAAAGGAACTCGTTGCTTACCTTGAGATTGTTTATCACCTTTACGGCGGCATAACCGACGGCGAGGCCGCCAACGGCGCCCAATGCGAGCTGCACGGCAAGCATACCCAGGGAGTGCCACATCACCGCGCCGGTGATTTGCGCACCGCTTTCGATGATTTGTATCAGTATGATGACGAGCAGGTAGGCCATGGGGTCATTACTACCGCTTTCCAGCTCCAGGGTAGGGCGCAGGTTCTCCTTAAGCCCCGTGCGTGAACTTCCGAGGATTGAAAACACCGAGGCGGAATCGGTTGACGACATTATCGCGGCAAGAAGCAGTGATTCCGTCCATCCGTATCCGAACTCCGGCGCGACCGTCTGAAACGTGAAATATATGAAAGCGCCGGACAATGCGGTGGTAAGCAGCACACCGAGGGAGGCCAAGGTCAATCCGGCTCCCAATACGGGACGTATGTCCGAAAACTTCGTGTCTGCACCGCCCGAGAACAATATGATGCTCAACGATACCATGCCGATGAGTTGCACGGCCTCGGCACTGTCGAAATGTATGCCGAATCCATCCACACCGGCCACCATCCCCACCCCGAGGAAGAGCAACAGGGCGGGCATGCCGAACCGGCTCCCGGCCTTACCCACGAACACGCTCAGCGACAGCAGCACTGCCATCACCAGCATTATGTTATTAGCAGTTATCTCCAAAATAATCCAACAATCAGGTTAATCTTTCCCAAAGTTAGGCATTTTACCCTACAAACACAAACAATGAAATCAACATTGATGATTATCCATGTCAGGGATGGAACATTGCGGCGCGTATATGTGTTAACATATCGTAGGGATGGTTAACAGACATATTCATCATAAGGAACATGAAAAGTATATTCGTCGCATTGGCAGTATGCATGGCAATAGGAGCGTATGCGCAGACAACGCAAAAGTGTCTGACGGAACAGCATATCGATTCGTTGGTGAACTCCACGCGCATAGTAAATCTGGAAAACGATGGCCCCAGGATGGTGCGTTTTTCACCGGAACCCGAGCTGCCTCCCTATCAGGATTCGATACGCAACCTTGTGCTTGCCTTCTACTACGATCAGTTCCGCCATTCGCAGGATCCCGAAGCTCCAACTTTCCTTTTCATGAGCAAGAATGCCAACATGCTTATGGGCATCGGGGGAGTGGTGCGCATGCGTGGGTGGTATGACTGGGGAGGAGCCATGCCCGGAAGCGCATTCATGCCGTATATGATTCCGATTCCCGAAAATCCGGCATCCACACGTAGATTGGGTACAACTCCCGCCGGAACGGCGTTGTTCTTCCAGATGATAGGGAGGAGCAAGCTGGGGACATACAGATTGTATATAGAAGCAAATTTCAATGGTTACAACACCCGCGATTTCCACCTGAAGAAGGCATATGCCACACTTGGGCCATGGACGGTGGGATACGCCAATTCCACATTCTCAGACCCTACAGCCATGGCTCCTACCGTGGACGCGCAAGGTGCTACCAATAAGCTGTCACGTACCGGTGTGCTTGTGAGGTATATGCCCGAAATCACCAAGAACTGGACGCTGGCCGTATCGCTCGAGAATCCGTCGAAACAGATAGATCTTTCGGGTGGAGGGGTAGAGGCCACGTCTGTGTGGCTGCCCGATGCCGCTGCTTTCGTGCAGTACCAGTGGGGAGGAGGCCAGCATGTGCGCCTTGCCGGCATAGTGCGCCAATTGGGTTACCGCGACATCGCCGCGGGAAAGAATCATGACATGGCCGGATGGGGCGTGCAGCTCAGCTCCATGGCTCGTCCGACACGTAATATCACCACTTATGTCACCGCCAATTACGGTAAGGGATATGGGGGCTTGCTCAATGATTTGCTTGCGGGAAACTACGACCTCGTGCCCGATCCAGGAGAGCCTGGAAGCCTGTATGCGCCGCATGCTTTCGGATACAGCATCGGTGTGCAGTACAATTTCTCTGAAAAACTTTTCACGAGCGCAAATTTCAGCCAGACACGTTACTTGCCGAAGCATGCGGTTGACGGAAGCGAATATCGCTACGGGTGGTGTGCCGACATAAATCTTTTCTGGAACGTGTGGTCGAGGCTGCAAGTCGGAGCCGAGGTGGATCTTGGGATGCGCATGAACATGGACGGATCACACAGATATGCCCGGCGCGCCGGTCTGATGTGTCAGTTCTCATTTTAACAATGTTAAAATGAACTAATATATCCCAACAGACATTATATCAGATGTAATTCTAAATTTCAGGATAATGAAAATAACAAGCTCAAAACTGTTGGCATTGGCAATCGCAGGGGTGGCCATGCCGGCCATGGCACAGACAACATATGTCATAACCGCTTCGCCTGAGGTCATATACGAGGCCGGGCCGTTTGAAATCGTAGGAACGTCGAACGAGATCGGAAAGATACTTGACAAGAGTCGTCCAGTGGAGCCTAATTCGATCCCACGACCAAAATTCGCCATCCGTACCAAGAATAACAAGTTCATAATGTCGATAGGAGGGAAAATCAATCCTATAATAGGCTATGATCTTGGAAATGACCTTTACAATGCTCCCGGGGGAGGAGTGTCCTTTACGACAGGCAACATCCCGGTGCCTCCTCAGGCAGGCCAGAAGAGCGCGTTTTTCATCAATCCGTTGAATGCATATCTGGATTTCACCGTCGTAGGATTGGCGGGAACATCCAATGAGGTTACCGGATACATCAAGCTCGCGACGAATCATAAAAGTAAGGGGATTCTTCTGAAACGAGCCTATGTCACATGGCGCAATGCTACAGTCGGTATGACGCAGACTTTGTTTCAGGACGGTCTGGCAGTACAGCCACCGACAATCGATCCTGAAGGGCCGTGCGGAGATATAGGCGCAACTGCCTATCAGTTGGCCTACAAATCCCCGTCATACAGCGGTTTTGCGTGGGGAGCGGGCATAGAGATGCCGACATTCTATAGTTCAAACGGCATATACCGTGGAAAGGATTACCGCCACGAGTATGGCGGCATTTCAGTGACTTCGGAAGCGAGCCAGAAGGCGCCCGATGTGCCCGCGTTCATTGAATATGCGGCATCTGACAGAAACCGCATCCGTCTGTCCGGCATACTTCGTAACTTCTTTTATCGCGATCTTATAACCTCCAAGACACGTTATCTTTCGGCTTGGGGCGCATCGCTGTCAGGTAATTTCAGCTTTTACAAACCGTTGGTATTCAATTTTCAGGCAGCATATGGCAAGGGTATAGCAAACTACCTGCAGGATATCTCTGGACGCGCTCTCTCATTCACTCCGAAAGACAGCGAGCCGGGTAAGATGAAAGCCAATCCCATGATGGGGCTTGTGTTCGGGGCTTCGTATAATGTGACTCCGAAACTGCAATTCAACGCAGTCGGATCCTACAGCCGTATCTGGGAAGTGGGAGATTACGCCACGGTAGGTGACGAAAATGGTATTGCGGGAAACGATAATTACAGAAGTGCCGTATATGTGGCCGCCAATTGCTTCTACAATATAACAAGCTACTTGCAGGTTGGTATAGAATACCTCTACGGCAGACGCTATACCTGGAATATGGGTGGAGCGAATGACAACCGAATACAGACACAGTTCCAGTTCACGTTCTGAACAAAATAAAACATCAGTTGCTGCTAATTGAAACAAACTGTTTCGATTAGCAGCAACTGATGTTTATGAACTAACGGGAATCCCGATACTATTTGTGTCGTTGCCCGTTGGCTACCTCTATCACCTTGTATCTTGGCACGAGGGCTTTCATTATGATCCATCCTATGAGATAGGCCACGCCGCATATGCAGAATATGATGAAATAGCCGGCCGGTTTCCCTTCAAAACCGAGGAAATGCATGTTGGTTGCAGCCGCATAATCAAACAGGCGTCCTGAGAAGAAATTGATCAGGAACGAGCTTATGCCGCCTCCCATGGCTCCTATACCTATGATTGTCGCAATGGTGCTTTTGGGAAACATGTCGCCCACAACTGAGTATATGTTGGCAGACCATGACTGGTGTGCGGCACCCGCTATGCCTATTATTATGATAGGCCACCAATAGGAGTATTCCCCAAGTGGTTGTGCCAATAGTGCCAGCAGCGGGAAAAGGGCGAATATGAACATGGCACGCATACGAGCCGAATAGGGGTTACGCCCTGTTCGGTCCATGATGATGGTCGGCAGCTTGCCTCCGTAGATGGAAAGCATCGTCAGCGCATAAAGTACGAAAATAAGCAATTGCGCGGTGCCGCTGTCTGACGCGAATCCATATACGTCGCTGATGTAGGCAGGGATCCAGAACAGGAAGAACCACCATACGCCGTCGGTCATGAACTTGCCGAAGAATACCGCCCAAGTCTGGGGATACATGAAGCATTTCAGGAACGGTATCACGGCGGTATCGCTGTCCTCCACTTCGGCTTTCTTTTGTGCGGATTCCTCAGGAGTGTTGTTGTCCTGTTCGATATAGGCAAGCTCCTCTGCGTTTACACGGGGATTTTCTGCCGGCTTCTTGTAATAGAACATCCACAGACCCATCCATATGAATCCGAGGGCACCGATGACCATGAAAGCCATTTCCCATCCGTTGCCAATCCCGAGGTTCTGGAAATAGCGAGCCAGGGGAGGGATGGACAGTGGAGCTGCCAACGCCCCTATTGTAGAACCGGCATTGAATATGGAGGTGGAGTATGCACGGTCTTTCTTGGGGAAATACTCGGCAGTCACCTTCACTGCAGCCGGGAAGTTGCCCCCTTCGCCGACGGCAAGGATTATGCGTGCGGCAATGAAATAGTATACGCTGGTTATCGCTATTGTGGAGGCCACGGCACCGCTTGCCGATACCATCTGAGAGGCGCTCTCAAAGCCGAGCGTATGCTCCGTTGCCCATCCGCACAATGCGTGCAGGCAAGCTCCAGCCGACCATATGAAAATAGCCCATAGGTAACCTTTCTTTGTGCCCATCCAGTCTATGAAGCGGCCGGCAAAAAGATTGGCGATAGCGTAGACGATGGAGAATACCGCCGTGATGTTTCCGTAATCGGTGTCTGTCCAGTGGAATTCCGGCGCGATGAAATCTTTCCATGTCAGTGAAAGCACCTGGCGATCCATGTAGTTGACCGCGGTGGCGAGAAAAAGCAGGGCGCAAATCACCCAGCGGAAGTTTGTCATCCTCTGTGTCTTTACGTCTGCTATGGTTGCAGAATTGGCCATATCTTATTTGTTGGTAATGAGGGATTAGTTAGAATTTAAAGTATTCTTTTGCGTTTTCGTAACAGATTTTCCTCACATATTCGCGACCGATGAAATCGGTCTCGGAGGCCGGGAGGAGCCCGTTCTCTATGTCGTTGCCTAGGAGGTTGCAGAGGGTGCGCCGGAAATATTCATGTCGCGGATATGACAGGAAGGAGCGCGAGTCGGTAAGCATGCCGACGAAGCGGCTGATCAGCCCGAGGTTTGACAATGCGGTCATCTGTTTCTCCATGCCGTCCTTCTGGTCAAGGAACCACCATCCTGAACCGAACTGGATCTTTCCGGCACCGTATCTTCCATCCTGGAAATTGCCGATCATGGTTGCCACCATCTCGTTGTCACGCGGGTTGAGGTTGTATATTATGGTCTTTGCCAGCTTGTCGCGCATGGCAAGCATGTCAAAGAACCGCGCCATCTTCTTGGCTACGGTGAAATCCCCGATGGAATCGAAGCCCGTATCAGCCCCCAGAAGAGCCATCATACGGGAGTTGTTGTTGCGGATTGTGCCGTAATGGAACTGTTGCGTCCATCCTGCGTCATGATCCATCACGGCGAACTCTATCATCATGGCAGTCTTGAATTTTGCAGTCTCTTCAGGTGTCAGTTTGCTGCCGGAATATACTTTACGGAAGATCGCATCAACCTCCTCCGGATGGCATTCCTCAGCATAGAATTCTTCTATGCCGTGGTCTGAAAGGCGGCATCCGACAGATGCGAAGAAGTCGTGACGCACCTGCAACGCATTAATGAGATCCTTGAAGTTGACAATGGAGATCCCTGAGACTTCGGCAAGTTTGTCTATGTATTTACGATAAGCCAACGGATTCTCCACCGCCATGGCCTTGTCCGGACGCCAGGTGGGAAGCGTCTTTACAGGAAATCCCTCATTTTTTACCTTTATATGGTGTTCGAGGCTGTCTATGGGATCGTCGGTAGTGCATACGACCTCCACGTTGTAATGCAGCATCAGACCCCTCGCCGTGTGCGACGGCTGTTGGAGCAATGTCGTGCAGTGATCGTATATTTCCTTCGCCGTGGAGGGATTTAGTAGCTTTTCTACTCCGAAAGCGGTTTTAAGTTCCAGATGCGTCCAGTGATAGAGTGGATTGCGCATGCAATATGGCACCGTCTCCGCCCATTTCTCGAACTTTTCCCAGTCGGTAGTGTCTTTGCCTGTGCAGAAACGCTCCTCCACGCCGTTGGTACGCATGGCACGCCACTTATAGTGGTCTCCCTCAAGCCATATCTTTGAAAGGTTCTCGAATTTATGATCGGATGCCACATATTCGGGATTCAGATGGCAATGATAGTCTATTATCGGCATATTGGCCGCATAGTCGTGATAGAGACGCTGTGCAGTCGGGGTCTGCAACAGGAAATTCTCATCGTTGAACTGTTTCATGGTAATTATTTGATGTTTGGCAAATCTTTGGAACATGTAGGCAACTTCTTGGAGTTGCGTTTGATGCAGTGCAAGGTCTCTGAGAGGAGTTACTTGCGGCATGAAAGAGCCACGGCTATCGCTTCACGGCATTTTTCGGTTATGTACTCCCAATCCTTGGCTGCAATCCTTTCGGATGGGAACAGTTTGGAGCCCATGCCTACGCAATATACCCCCGCTGAAAACCATCCCTTGAGATTTTCTTCAGTAGGTTCCACTCCACCTGTGACCATCAGTTTCGACCATGGCATCGGTGCGAGCAAGCCTTTTACGAACTTGGGGCCGAGCACATCGCCTGGAAATATCTTGCATAGGTCGCATCCCGACTCCTGCGCAGCACCTACTTCGCTGACAGAGCCGCAACCGGGTGTATATGTTATGCCACGACGATTGCAGACACGCGATATCTCAGGATTGAACAGCGGACCTACGACGAAGCATGCGCCGAGCTGCATATAAAGCGACGCTGTACCCGGGTCGACCACGGAACCTACGCCGACTGCCATATCGGGACACTCCCGGGCGGCAAACTTGACGACTTCCGCAAAAACCTCATGCGCGAAATCTCCACGGTTTGTGAATTCAAATGCACGCACGCCTCCATCGTAACACGCCTTCATCACGGCACATGCCGTGGTTACATCTTTATGATAGAATACCGGTACCACGGGAGCGGCACCAATCTTGGCCAGTACGGCCAGTTTATCGAATCGAGCCATAATTGTCTATGAAAGGAAGTTTTA
>CAJTYH010000032.1 GCA_910583675.1 uncultured Muribaculaceae bacterium | reverse complement strand
TCCTTTCTCAATTTCTTAATTTCTCCTTTTCTTCCTTCCCTTCCTCTCCGGCTCCCGGAGCCGGAGAGGAAGGGAAGGACACGGGGACTATCGCGCGTACACGCGCGATCACCGGGGCGCATTTGGGAATGTAGTAGGATCTTATAGATTCTTTTTATCGCAGTGGCTTTTTTGGGGTGGGTTATTGGCTGAAAAAGCAAAATTTTGTAATTTTGTGATTGGTAAGGTGTGCCTTATCGCGACATATGATTATAAAGAAGCGTTATGTTTTCTTCTTGTAAGTGAAAAGCCTAGGAAACTTAAATCACGAGAACAAGAGTTGGCAGACGGTTCCCCATGTTACGCGTGGGGCTGTTTTACCACATCTGTTCTCAAAGGTTTTTCCTAGCACCTTCACTTTAGGACGTGGCATACAGTTCCACGCTTCTGTATCTTAAGAGGTTCAAGGAACTGGGAACCACACAAATCAATCATGAGAAAAACATTATTTTTTCTTTTGCTTCTGTTGCCATTAACGGCAATGCATGGTATGGGAGTTGGTGAAGCGTTGGAACTTCCAGATTTCAATTCAGGAAAGGCTGTATGGGTCTTGCGGGCCGGTGTTGGATTCAATGGCGTTGCTGGTAGTGCGAAGGAAACGCAGGACGCTATCTGGGACAATGGAAAATGGGATGGAAATTTCAAGAGTGCCACGGGCTATGTAGTTTCTATCGGATTCAACAAATCTTTTGGTACTCATCCCCTCTATTGGGGTATGGGGCTTGATTTAGCCATGAGGGGCTATAAGACAAGTGCGGAATGGTCAAAGTCTGGAACGAGCCAGGTTTCCGGAGGGTCTGATTATCATAAGAAGACCGAGGAAATGACCCTTTCAACCTACAACGTTCAGTTTTCTCCCTTTACTATCGGATATAAGTACACATTCCTTGAGCGTATGGCCGCTGATGTGCATCTTGGAGCGTATGCGAGCTATGATTTTGCGGGTGATTTCAAGACCCATATGACAGACCAGATTGTATCCACTTCAAAGTATGGGAATCGCAATGATTTCAATGAAAACGAGTCTAAGGTCAAGATTGGCGACCTTGCTGGCATGCGTAAGTATGATGTGGGAATCAATTTGGGCGTTGGTTATTGGTTCGGGCACTTCAACCTTGATTTCACCTGGCAGCGTGGATTTATTCCCATATATGAAGGGGGGGACAATGAGATTTCTGTGGGAGGCAAGAAGGGAAACAAGCGTGAGCAAGGCAATTTCTTCTCCAATAATTTCCAGTTGCGATTGGGCTATGCATTCTAAATATTGACAAGTGCTTTGATAAAAGCGCGGATTCATCATATGATTGTTGCACTGGGTATTATGGCAAGCCATTGTATCTGGTGCAATGGTTGTTGTCAGCTGGTTTTAATCCGCCGGCGTAAAAATATTTTGACGAAAAGGGGATGGTTAGGGGAAAAAGTATTAAATTTGCATATTGAAGGGGTTTGGAGATGATTAGGTTTAAATGAGAATTATTGACCGACATATAGAATATTTGATTCGTAGGCACGATTGTGTTATCGTGCCCGGAATTGGTGCGTTCTTATGTCGGTATAAGCCGGCGGCATTTGATGTGGATGGCAAGCAGATTCTGCCTCCCGGCCGTGAACTGGCATTTAACAAGTGGTTGACAGAAAGCGATGGTTTGCTTGCAGCGTCTGTAGGCCGTGCGTTGGATGTCAGCGTAGAAGAAGCTCTTTCGTTTATTGATAGTGAGATAAAGCAGCTTCTCAGTCAGCTTGATTCGGAAAAGCAAGTGTCGTTGGGTAGATTAGGTATTCTGCGTTTGACCGATAGCGGGGAAATCACATTTGATCCGGCATTGAATATTGCAGGGGTAAACGGCTCATTTTATGGTCTGTTTCCGATTTCACCGAAATTGATTGAAGCGTCCAATAGGCTCGTTGAGAAGCGGGTTCCCGTACCTATTCCTGATGAAAGCGAAATCAAGGAGTCTACTGGGTCGCGACGTTTCGGTTGGTTGCCTTCGCAGTGGAGGGCTTATGCCTCAGGGATCGTAGCGACCGTAGCAGTATTGTTGACATTGGCTTTCTTTGTGCTTTCTCCTATAAGGATTGACAAGAATGCACAAACGGCTTCCATTGCTCCGGTTGCAGGGAGTTATATGAAATCGGTTGACAATTTGGCTGATTTCGAATATGCCGCCCATGCGGTGGTGGTAAAAGATTCCGTGTCGGCAATTGTAAGTCCCATGGCAACCGATACGGTTCAAGCTATATCGGTGACGGAGGCTGCTATGAGTGAACGTGAACCTGATATGCCTGAAATCCGTTTTAATGATGCAGATCCGTACTTTGTGATCGTGGCCTCTTTCCCTACAATGACCCAAGCAAACAGTTATGTTAAATCCCATCCGGGATCTAAACTGGGGATATTGCAGATGGATGGGAGATGTCGTGTGTATGCCGCTACAGGTGCAGACTATGCAATGGCTTCATCAATGACTGCCCTTGTAAATGAGGCTGATGCATGGATATGTCGTCGCTGATCACCTTGAGGAAGGTCTTGTTGGTTGGGCAAGGCGGTTCTGCAGAAATTTAATTAGGCATTATAGTATGGAAAATTTTCACGAGCTATTATTAAATCGTCGAAGCATACGGAAGTACACTGAGGAGAAGGTTGATCCGGAGGATGTCAAACTCATATTGGAAGCTGCCTTGACAGCTCCGTCGTCGAAAAGCGGCCGTTCCTGGCAGTTTGTGGTAATAGAGGATCCAGAAATGCTGGATCACTTAAGCAAATGCAAGCCTAACTATGCAACTTCCATAGCTAAGGCTCCTTTGGCGGTGGTGGTTACGGCCGACATTACAAAGAGCGAGGCTTGGATAGAGGATGCTTCCGTGGCTGCGTCTTTCATGCAACTACAGGCGACGGCGCTTGGATTAGGCTCCTGCTGGGTTGAGGTGCGCGATCGTTACAGGGAAGACGGTGAGCCGGCAGAGGATTATGTAAGGGAAGCCCTCGGTATACCTGATGAATTCGGTGTATTATGTATCGTTACGATTGGTCATAAGAACGAGGAGCGTCGCCCCATAGATCCGGCCAAGTTGCAGTGGGAGAAAGTCCATATCGGTAAGTGGCGTAATGAGTAATGACACTGCCGGCAACAAATTGCCTGTCGGTTCCAATGAGAATGGATTGGAGAGTAAACGTTGGAAAATCTCTCTTATAGGTGCCGGCAATGTTGCAACACATTTGGGACAGTCTCTCGCCAAGGTGGCTGACATAGTACAGGTTGTGAGCCGTAGATTGGAGTCGGCGCAGAGATTGAGCCGGCTTATCGGAGGCGGTTGCATGGCATCCTGCACTCTTGACGATGTAGAGTGCGCGTCAGATTTGTATCTGCTTGCTGTAAACGACGATAGCATCGCGCGGATCTCTGATTCTCTTCCCGATTATCCCGGTATTTGGGCACATACGTCGGGGAGTGTTCCGGCAGATGTCTTTGCCGGTTCCAAGACCAATTACGGAGTATTTTATCCGTTGCAGACATTTACGCGTGATGTGAGGGTGGATGTTTCGGAAATACCGTTTTTCATAGAGGGGAATACCGTTTCAGTAAGTGAACGACTGGCCTCTTTGGCTGGGATGTTGTCGGGACGCGTTGAATATGCCGACAGCGAACGGCGAGGGCGCCTGCACGTTTCCGCTGTTTTTGCATGCAATTATGCCAACCTCATGTGGCTGATTGCAGATGAACTATTGAAAAAGGATGGCCTTGACATTACCTATATGATGCCGCTGCTGAAAGCGACATTAGGGAAACTCAATGATATTTCTCCCCTTGAAGCGATGACCGGGCCGGCCAGACGCGGTGACCGCGAGGTGGTCAGAAAACATATGGAAATGTTGAGGGACAATGACAGGGAGATTTACCGAATCCTCGCAGACAGGATACTGAATGAGTATCCTGACCGACGGTGATTGACAACTATCAATGGATGAGATTGGCTTATGAGCAAGATAAATTATGACCTTGGCAAGATAAGGGGGGTGGTATTTGATATTGACGGGGTTCTTTCCCCTTCGATGATCCCTCTCGGGGCTGATGGCAATCCATGCCGCATGGCTAATGTCAAGGATGGATATGCATTGCAGCTCGCGGTGCGGAAGGGATTGAAAATAGCAGTGATAAGTGGCGCTTGCGGCGACGGGCTTGAACAGCGTTTCCATAACCTCGGTATCAGGGATGTCTACCTTAAGGCGGGTGTGAAAAAGGAACTGTTCCTGAACTGGATTAAGGAACATGGCCTTGAAGCTTCTGAAGTGGCCTATGTCGGGGATGACGTGCCTGACAGTGAGTGCATGGAGATTGCCGGTTTGGCTGTGGCACCGTCTGATGCTGCGGTAGACATTATCGATATAGCCGGATATGTGTCTCCCGTCAATGGCGGCCATGGAGTGGCACGTGACCTGCTTGAGGAGATTCTCAGGGCAAGGGGAGAATGGCCGAAATGCGACAAGGCGTGGGGCTGGAATAAATGATAGAAATATGAAAATCGGCTCAAGACAGATTTTTGGAGACAAGAAGTTGCTTCTTGCCAGTGCGTCTCCTCGCCGTAGGGAGCTTCTTGGCATGATAGGAATAGAGGTGCATCAGGCGGCGGTGAAGGATGTTGATGAGAGCTATCCGTGTGATATGTTGCCGGAAGATGTGGCTCCATTCATCTCCCGGAAGAAAGCTGAGGCATATGCCGATGAATTGATGCCTGATGAGATACTGATCACGGCGGATACGGTGGTGATTGATGGTGGAAAAGTGCTTGGAAAGCCAAGCGACGAGGCTGATGCCGTTGCCATGCTGAGGGAATTGTCGGGTCATACGCATAAGGTCGTCACCGGAGTCACGTTGTTGTCACCTTCCCGTATGGAGACGTTTTCCGAGACTACATATGTGGAATTCGCCGAATTGTCCGATGCGGAAATCGCATATTACGTGGAGCATTACCGTCCGCTTGACAAGGCGGGTGCCTACGGAATACAAGAATGGATCGGTTATATAGGTGTGAATGGCATACGTGGTGACTATTACAATGTGATGGGGCTTCCATTGCGCAGATTGTATGCGTGCCTGAAAAATATGTGACCTATACCTGCAATCGCTTCCTTATCTCGGATGTCTCAAGGATGAAGAAAGTGGGCTTCCCATCTGGGGAATAGGCCGGGTCGGGCAATGACAGGAAATTGCCAAGCAGTGCTTCCGCTTCATCCTCGGTGATTGCATGCGTGGCACCCATGGCGGTAGCACGTGCCATTGATAGAGCCACGCGTCTCTTTATGTCTGCTCCCGGAAGCATGGTCTCGTCTGCCACGCATTCTATCATTTTCATCAGTGTGTCTGCCGCGTTCATTTTTGTCAATGCCGGTGGCACGGCATTGATTGCCCATACGTTGTCCCCAAGGAATGACAGGTCGAAGCCGAGTATACGCACCTCCTCAAGCATGCTTCCCAGAATTACATTCTGAGCTACCGTCAATGTTATTGTTTCAGGAAAAAGTATCTGTTGAGATTCCCCCAGAAAGTTGGCGGACAGTTGAATGAATTTCTCGTACAAGACTTTCAGATGTGCCCTGTAGCGGTCTATTACCATCAATCCTCTGGCGGCAGGCACAATTATGAATCGGTTTCTCAATCTGAGCATTCCGCTTGATTCCGCCATCTCCATATCGGGCAGTGTTCCGGGCTGGCTTTCTGATTGGGTATCAGACATGTTCAGTGCACTTTCTGCCTTTGCCGGAGTGGAAAAATCCGTGATGTCCGGAGCTATCTCCCCGCAGTTGGTTGCAGCCTGAAAGTCGCGGTACAACCTATCCCAGTCGGAAAGTGCTCCTACGTTGCGGGATTGGCTGACTGGTGAGGATCGCAAATCCATCCCCGTTCCGTAGTTCAATGCAGATGGAGATTTGACCGCTCTATTATTGGCAGGTGTTCGATCAATGGTGTTATTGTCGCCCCCAATAGCGAACGGATTATAGTCATTTGAAGGTATGTCGCTGAAATCCGGTGTTGTTACGGGATTGAATACAGGGATGTCTATAACGTCGGTAGAGTCAAAGTCTATCGATGGGACGGCATTGAATTTCCCCAGCGCCTCCTTGATGGCAGCCACCAGGATCTGCCATATTGGAGCCTCGTTTTCAAACTTTATCTCGCTTTTTGTGGGATGGATGTTTACATCTATCGTGGATGGATCTACTTCGAAGTCAAGGAAGAAATTCGGTTGATGGTCTGCCGGGATCAGGTTCTCATAGCAGTGGAGCACGGCTTTCTGGAAGTAGGTATGTCGCATATTGCGTCCGTTCACGAAGAAAAATTGGAGAGGATTGCGCTTACGCGTGTTCTCTGGCAATGAAACCAGACCGTTGATTTTGACGAGTGATGTCTCCGTACTTACAGGTATCAGTTGTTTTTCAAGCACTTTTCCGAATAGTCCCACGACCCGTTGTTTCAGTGTTCCGGGGATAAGCTGATGCAAGGTCACGTCGTTGTGCACCAAAAGGAACTCCTTGTCGGGGTTGACCAGTGCGAGCCGTTCGAATTCATGAACGATGTGCGACAGTTCCACCGAATCCTTCTTCAGGAACTTGCGGCGTGCGGGAAAATTGAAAAACAGATTCTTGACAGCCAGATTCGTGCCGACGGGACAAGCGTCTGCCTCCTGGCTCTCAAACTTCGAGGCAGCCAGCATCAATTTTGTGCCTATCGCATCCCCCTTGCGCATGGTGCGCAGCTCTATCTGGGCTACTGCTGCGATCGAAGGGAGAGCTTCCCCGCGAAATCCCATTGTGTGAAGGTCGAAGAGGTCGGACGCATCCTTTATTTTTGATGTCGCATGCCGTTCAAAAGCCAGTCGCGCATCGGTATCGGACATTCCGCAACCGTCGTCTATGACTTGGATGAGATTTTTGCCTCCGTCACGGAGTATGATCTTTATGCTTCGCGCGCCGGCATCAACGGCATTTTCCACGAGTTCCTTTATTACCGAAGCAGGGCGTTGTATCACCTCCCCGGCGGCTATCTGGTTTGCCACCGAATCCGGCAGCAGTCTGATCACATCACTCATTTAAGCACTTTTTTGAAACGTAAAGTTACTAAAGATTTAGTAAATTTGCAATCCGTGCATGCGGCACTGATAACTTTGGGGATTACTAAGTCTTTATGAATAAGCTGTTTCTGTACAATCCTGAGAACGATATCGCATTGGCCTACAATTCGCGGAACCGTTTTACTCCTCCACGCCAGGCAGCACTCCTTGCAAAATGGGGCGCTCCACTCATGTGGTGGATGGGCGATTGTGCCGATTATCTGCTTGTTGCACCCGTTTCCTCTTGCGAGGAGGATAGCAATAGGAAACGGTGGCTTGAATGTATGGAAAAATTGCGTTATGATTCAGGCCCGCAATTGATCGCAAGCTGTAATGGCCTGAAGATAGGAAAAGCCGTGCCGTGGGGATGGAGCAGCCATGCGATCGATCGCCTACATGATGCGGGGTTGCTTCCTGAAGCGGTATCTTATATGGTGAATAATCTTGATGCAGTCAGATCGCTCAGCCACAGGCGATCCGCCGGTATGCTTAACATCGCATTGAGAGAGTGCTTTTCAGACAAATGGGAATACATGCTTCTGGCAGATCCGGCAAAGGAACTTTTTTCATCCGATGCCGTCTGGGGATATATGGAAGAGGTTGGCACTTCCGTCTATGTCAAGTCTCCATGGTCGTCCAGTGGAAGGGGAGTGGTGAATGGCGACATGCTTTCAAGGAATGTCCTGATATCAAGATGTGAAGCCGTGATAAGAAAGCAGGGGAGTGTCCTTATTGAACGCGCACATGAGAAAGTCATTGATTTCGCAATGCTCTTTAGGGCTGATCCCGATGGATCGGTGCATTTCTATGGACTGTCAAGATTTTTCAATGAGAGAGGAGCAGGATATACGGGAAATCTCATTGTTTCCGATAGCCGGATACATCAGGAACTGATGCGTTATATTCCCGGCGAACTGATTGAAGATGTGCGCAACAGGTTGTCGGTAGAATTGTCTGCACTCATAGCAGGAAGATATATCGGTTATATGGGAGTAGACATGATGATAGTCAGGACTGGGGACGCATTCGCGCTTGTGCCGTGCGTTGAACTAAACCTACGAATGACAATGGGGGTGCTGGCACATAGATTTAATACGTTGACAGGGATGGAGGGCGTAATGAGGGTAATCCCCGGAAAAAGACCAACGGCATCGCCTGCTGCGGTGCCGTTAGTGCCTGAAAATGAGTATTTCAATGTTGAGTTCGTAGCGTGCGATCCTTATTCCGGTACTTCCAATGAGTCGGGAAGTGTCGCGGGAGTCTGTGCAAGACGGTTATAGGTAGCCACAAGTGACTTTTGTATCTGTTCGCTGAGCGCGGAGATTTCGTCTTGTTGCGTCTCGTCAAGTTTCACTCCTTTTTCCTCAAACTCCTGTGCCATGACGGAAAGCGAGTCCAGATAGAGCGCATATGACTGGGGGGTGGAGATCGTGTCTATGATCGCAGGTTGCCCTTTCAACGATGAGACGTATGCGTCATATTCCTTTGTGCCGCCGCATGCGGTCAGAAATAACCCCACGGCGAGAATATATAGAAATTTTTTCATTTTGTTTGGGTTGTAGATGGTGTTTCTGATTGGTTTTCCTTGATGAATATCACTGCGAAAGAGCCTATGAACAGAGAGATACCGGCGATGATCATCATCATGTGCTGGGGAGCGAGCTGGTCGGGCGTGCCGAGCATAGAGAGTATCCATCCTCCGGCCAATGCCCCGATAATCTGTGGTATGCATATGGAGCAGTTGAACAATCCAAGATATGCTCCGATATTTCCGCTTTTCAGCGAATTGGTAAGTATGGTGAAAGGCCATGCAAGCATTGCAGACCAAGCGCATCCTATCAGTGCGAATGATATGAACATCAAGTAAGGGTCTGTAAGCATCCCTGCGCTCACGAAACCGACGGCACCAAGTATCAGGCTGAGCGAATAAGAGAACTTGCGGCTGCGGAACATGGGGAGCACTATCGCCCACAGCACCGATCCTATGGCCTGTACGGCGAACAGTATACCGACCCAGTTGCCCGCATCATTGTACTGAGGCGATTCGGTGTTCAGTACCACACTGGTGCTGAATTCCACTTCCGAGCCTTTTGAGATTGTCACTTCGTTTACTCCGTCCAAGAACAGCATTCCGGTGTGGGGGTCGTGCGTGTATATGTCGGTCAACAGGAGATGTGATGGCTTTTCAAGGCGTGAGAGACGGTCGACAAGCGTTATTGACGGAGATTCCAATCTTTCAGTCCCGTTTACAAGCAAAGTGATCCCGTTAGTGGTGATGGGGGTATTGAAGGAATATTGGTTTACTCCGTCTATCTCGAAAATAAGGTCGTCCACCACTACCTGTGACTTTATTTCCACACCTGCGGTGGGAGCTTCTATGTCAAGTCCCCCTTTCTTGATTGTAATGAAATCTATGTCAGTGTGAATCATCTCCAGATTGTCGGCGGCTACGAAATCTCCTGACGGGAGTGTAAATCCGGCAACGGTGGCTTTGCCATGCATTACAATTGGAAGCGAATCACCTGTAAGGATGTATTTTGCGGAGTATCTTTGCGTCTTTACTTCTGCATTCTTTTCCACGATTGCATTTATCGTGGTTGTTTCCGGGCAGTCGAACGCATTCTTTGCGACAGTGCCGTTGGTGTAAGTCCACATGAAAAGGAACGCGAACCAGCAGAAGAACTGTACCAGTCCTACAGTCCAGAATGTGGATGGAGCCTTCACCAGCAGTTTCAGCAGGTTTGTTTTTTCGCCCGTGTTGTCACCCTCGGTATTGCCACCGTTATACTCCGCATATTGTTTTGGAGGCCACTCCTTTATCTTGACCAGTGAATATATCACGCATGCCAGGAGGATTGCTGCCCCGAAATAAAAGGAGAATACCACTGTCTGGGGAATGACTCCTGCAGATGCGGTATTGCGGAATCCGATCCATGTAAGCAGGAAGGGGAACACGTATCCGACTATTGATCCTGCGTTGCAGAGAAAACTCTGTATGGAATATGCCAGACCTTTCTGTTTTTCGTTTACCATGTCGCCTACGAGCATCTTGAACGGTTGCATGGCCATGTTTATGGAAGTATCAAGCAACATAAGCGCGAACAGACCCACGAGGATTGCGGATGAGACGGTAAGCCCGAAACTGCCCGCGTTCGGCAAGAGGCACATTACGAGCACGGCTATCAGTGCTCCTCCGATGAGGTAAGGAAGCCGCCGGCCGAAACGGTTCCATGTCCGGTCTGATGCGGTTCCCACGATCGGTTGCACTATCAGCCCCATCAACGGGGGCAGTATCCAGAAATAGCTCAAATCATGCGGGTCGGCGCCGAGAGTGGCAAAGATACGGCTCACGTTTGCGCTCTGTAGCGCATACGCGATCTGTACACCGAAGAAACCGAAGCTCAGGTTCCAGAGCTTCCAGAAACTCAGGTCTGGTTTTGTTTTCATGTCGATCTAAAAGTGTTGTGATGATGTAAGTAGTAAGATATTATATTTTTATTTCAAAAATCCATGCAGTATTCGTCATAGCGCTCCTTCGAGCGAGTAGAGGTATCTTACCTCTGATCCCCAGATCTCTTCATTGGGTGTCTCAAGTATCAGGGGGATCCTGTTCATGCGGCTGTCTGCCATAAGCATCCTGAAGAAGCCGTCGCCCAATTCTCCTTTTCCAATGGACTCATGGCGGTCTACGCGTGATCCGAGGCCTTTCTTCGAGTCGTTGAGATGCATTCCCTTGAGGTATTTGAATCCGATTGTCTTTTCGAATTCATCCCATGTCCTGGCATACCCTTCCGGTGTGGCCAGATCGTATCCGGCAGCAAATGTATGGCATGTGTCCACACACACGCCTATGCGGCTCTTGTCCTCGGTCTTGTGTATTATTTCCGCGAGCTGTTCGAAGCGGAATCCCAGATTGCTCCCCTGTCCTGCGGTGGATTCTATCACTGCGGTAATGCCGTGGGTCTTGTCAAGTGCCATGTTGATGGAATCTGCTATGGTCTGGATGCATTCCTCCTCGGTGACCAGGTTCAGGTGTGATCCGGGATGGAAGTTGAGCATCGTAAGACCCAGCTGTGCACACCGGTGCAGTTCATCCATGAAAGCCTCGCGTGACATTCTCAGCTTCTCGGAGTCGGGTGCACCGAGGTTTATGAGGAAACTGTCGTGAGGCATTATTACTTCCGGACGGTATCCCGCATTGGCGCAATTAGACCGGAAACGTTCGGCTTCCTTGTCTGATATCGGTGCAGATTTCCATCTGGAGGGATTGCGTGTGAAGAGCGCGAATGCCTTCATGTTAAGCTCTGAGGCTCTTAATGGAGCGTTTGAAACACCTCCGTCAACAGATACGTGTGCTCCTATATATTTCATTGTTAGATGAATGTGCTGTAAGTGTTAATACAACGTCCTTGCTGTCGGTAGTCGAAAAGGACATTTTCATGCAAATGTAGCAAATTTTTTGTTCAATGGCAAAAATATGCTCTTTCGTGTGATAGAAAGCCCGAATTCTTCCGTATCTTTGTAGATTGAACGGTAATAAGAGCTCGTCTAAAAAATTTAGATAAACTCTATGTCAATGTAGAGATTTTACGGAATATGGAAAATCCCTTTGCAAAAAAGATGAAACCACAGGAGGAGAAAATCTATGGGCTGATAGGTTTCCCGCTTACCCATTCTTTCTCACAGACATTCTTCAACCAGAAGTTCAAGGCTGAGAAAATAAATGCGCGTTATATCAACTTTGAAATTCCCGACATTGGGGATTTCATGGAAGTGCTTGCTGAATATCCGGCTATAGAGGGAATCAATGTGACGATTCCGTACAAGACCCAGGTAATACCATATCTGACCGATATAGATCCGGTGGCACAGCGCATAGGAGCGGTAAATGTGATACAGGTTCTGAGAAATGGTCGTAATGACAATGATTTCAAGCTGATCGGATTCAACAGCGATATCGCGGGATTCGTAAATTCCATACGTCCGATGCTTAAGCCCTGTCATCGCGAGGCGCTTGTACTTGGTTCCGGTGGAGCGTCACGCGCTATATGTTGCGGCCTTGAGGATCTGGGTATAAAACCACTGATAGTTTCAAGGACACCACGCGACGGAATGATTTCCTATAAGGACATTACTCCGGAAATAATGGACGCACACAAGGTAATAGTGAACACTACTCCGTTGGGGATGTATCCCCATGTTGATGAATGTCCGGATATTCCCTATGAATGCATGAACGGTGACTTCCTGTGTTACGATCTCCTATATAACCCTGATGTAACATTGTTCATGAAAAAAAGCGCTGAACATGGTGCCGTGGTGAAAAACGGGTTGGAGATGCTCTTGTTGCAGGCATTTGAGTCTTGGGAAATCTGGAATGGTCGGAGATAACCGGTTTGGAAGGAAATAAAAATGAAACGGTGACGTTATTAAATAGATTATTTGAAAATTTCCAACCATTCAAACAAGTTGATGACACAAAATAAGATTGATAGAAGCACTTTGGCTCGCATAATATATGTTTTAGCCATAATAGTGGCTGCGTTGCCGTTTAAGGAATTGTTTGGCATAGAGGACTTCGTTACGCCGGCAGTGGCCTTGTTCGCAGGTCTTGTCTTTGCGATGATATTTCCCATGCCGTTCCCGAAATTCAATAAGAAGGGTTCAAAATATCTGCTACAGGCTTCGGTAGTAGGGCTGGGATTCGGGATGAATGTCAATACCGCCTTGAAGAGTGGTTCGGAAGGCATGCTTTTCACTGTCGTTTCTGTGATAGGGGTGATGCTCTTCGGAATCCTGATAGGATACTGGATGCATCTCAACCGCAAGACCTCATACCTTATTTCTTCCGGTACCGCTATATGCGGTGGAAGTGCGATTGCTGCAGTTGGGCCTGTCCTGAAAGCCGATGACCATGAAATGGCAGTATCGCTTGGGGTGATTTTCATTCTCAATGCCATAGCGCTGTTCATATTCCCTCCGATAGGGCACTATTTCGAGATGAGCCAGGCGCAATTCGGGACATGGGCGGCCATCGCCATTCATGACACCTCGTCGGTAGTAGGAGCCGGAGATGCCTATGGCGCTGAGGCATGCCAGATAGCTACGCTAATAAAGTGCACACGTGCTCTCTGGATCATTCCGCTGGCGTTTGTAACCATGTTTATTTTCCGTGACAAAAGCAGCAACAGTAAGATTTCCATACCTTGGTTTATCTTTCTGTTCGTGTTGGCCATGGTAATCAATACCTATTGCGATCTGCCCGGGGAGTTGACCGCGCTTCTGGTTCTTATTGCCAAAAGGGCTTTGATTGTCACATTGTTCCTCATAGGTGCAGGCTTGTCCATCGGCATGGTCAAGAAGGTCGGTATCCGTCCGTTGCTTCTTGCCATAATCCTGTGGATTATAATTGGCGTGAGCAGTTTCTTCGTGGTGATGGCAACGATACCTGCATGATTTCCGACGTGAACTGATGAATTCTCCTCGGCGCCCGTTGCTGGCTTCCATGCCGGTTTTTCCGATAGCACTTGGCTTAATGGCGGGTATAGTCGTAGGATCGGTATGGCCGAATTATTTGATATATGGAGCCGCCTTGATGGCGGCTCTGTGCATTTTGGGAATATTATTCAAATGCAGCAGGCTTGTATTGGCAGGAGCCTCTGTGGCGGTAGGGATGCTGACTGTTGAAGTCCATACCCCTCTGGAATTGAATGTGACCGGGGAGGCCGGCGTGTATACCGGTGTGACGGTTCGTGTGAAGCGATATGATTTCAGTCAGCGGATTACTCTGAGGCTCGTTTGTGATCCGGAGGTTTCGGGCGGCATGATATGGTTGCGTCTGAATGCGGGAGTACCTGCGATTGAGATGGGGGATACGTTGCGGTTTGCTTCGGTTCTTGAGCCGCTTGGCAAGGTGCGGCATTATCCGGGGGAGTTTGTCCCGGGTATTTATGCTTCCCGTGAGGGAGTGACAGCCATGGCAACGCTTATGACCGATGATTCGGCATCATGTCCTCACGGACTGGAGGTGACAAAGCCCAAAAGTGCCGGTATGTCCGGGTGGATGTCACGACAGCGTGAACGTTTTATGGATGCGATCTACGGCAGTGGCATAGATTCTTCCTCGGCGGCTTTTCTTACAGCCGTTCTCACCGGCGAATCTTCTTATCTGGATGATGAGCTGAGAGCTGTCTTCGCTACAGCCGGTACCGCGCACATACTTGCCCTGAGTGGAATGCACGTTGCAGTGATCGCCTTTATGGCATCCTTGCTTATGTTTCCTCTTCGATTGATGGGAAAGAGGCGTATGGCGATGGCATCAACGATAGCTATCCTATGGTTCTATGCGCTTCTGACGGGATTGTCTCCGTCTGTATTCCGTGCGGTTGTCATGGCTACTGTGGTATTCGGTGGAATGATCATGCGGCGCGATAGCTCACCTATGAATTCACTGTGTCTGGCGGCTGTGGTAATATTGCTTTTCAGGCCGAATGAGCTTTTTTCGGCGGGATTCCAGTTGTCGTTCGTTGCCGTGGCGGCCATAGTGATGTTTGCTTTCGAGCTTAGGCCGGGATGGAAGATGGCGCTTCCGGTGAGGGTCGCATGGGAGTGGGTGGCGGTATGTGTTTCCGCTGTAGCGGGTACGGCAGCCATATCGGCGTGGCATTTCCATCTGATTCCGGTTTATTTTATCCTGGCGAACATTCCTGCCGCTCTGATCCTGCCGGTTCTTATGATAGGGGAGATGTCCCTCATATTGGCAAATGCGATCGGGCTTTCTCCGGAGTGGCTTGTGATGTTCATTGATACGGGGTATTCGTGGCTCGCGGGGATTACCGGTTTCATAGCTTCGTTGTCCGGCGCTTCTTTGAAATCGGTGGTTTTCCCATGGTGGATGATCGCCACGTATTATGGCGGACTGCTGGCTTTGTGGCTTGCTTTAAGATGGAGAAGCCGTTTTTGGGGAATTTCGGGAGGGATACTTTTGGCTTTTACGGTAGTTGCATACTTTCAGACTCCACCGCCATACCCGCGATCGGAGGCATATGTAGTGGAATATCCTTATGCTACAGTGATTGTGGCACGTGAGGAGGGCAGATGTGTGCTTCTTTCCGATGCCCCTCCCTCGCAATATGATAAAATCAATGATTTGATGAGTAGTAGACTGAAAGATTTCACCGAGATTCGAGGCGTCCCGTTGGAACCGGTCAATACCGTCCTTCGAGGGAAGGACATATATGCAGTGGGGAAGGTCTGGTGTTTTCGTGACAAGGTTGTGGTTCCGGTAGGGTTGCGGCGGGATTTATCCCCGGTGCCGGTTCATCCTTGTTACGCATTGATTAGTGGCCGATACTATGGTAGCATGGCGGAAGTAAAAGAAACACTTGATCCGGATACCATAGTGCTGGCACCTTCCCTGTCACAGCAACAGATGCAACGATACAAGGCGGAACTTGATACGCTCGGTCTGCCTTTCCGTGTGGGGTTACCGGTGCGACTTCTCTGACAATTTCATGTATCCTTGTTGGAAATAATCCGATTGGAATTCTGACTTGCGGCAAACGACATCGCCATACACGACAAGGTCAAGATCAATCACGACCCTTCCTTCGGATTTATGTTCTGGGCATCGGCCGAGAGTCTTCTCGTATTGTTTAAGCCGTGCCGTGATCTCATCGGGAAGCAGGGATGTGCGGCATCTGACCACGGCATTGGCGTAAGGCGCTCCGTCTGCAGGCGCCGGAGGGGCGGGAACCGTAGGATATGGATCGGAAGTTCCTGCAATGTCGAATGTTGTGCCGAGAAGGTCTATCGCTCTCCTGACACGTATGGTGGCATCCGGCTCGTTGGAACCTATGCAGATTATTATGGACACATGCCCGTCTGACGATCCCATAGCGTTTTTTCGGATTCAGTTTTGTGACACATCCCGCAGCGTGAGGGCTATGCGGTCACGTTTCAGGTCTACTTCAATCACTCTCACGGTGACTTTCTGGTGCAGTTTCAACACTTCTGACGGATGCCTTACTCTTTTGTCGGAGAGCTGTGACACATGTATGAGACCGCTTTTGTGTATGCCCAGATCCACGAATGCTCCGAAGTCCGTTATGTTGTTTACTATTCCCGGTATCACCATTCCTGCCTTGAGGTCTGTGATGTCGTTGATGCTTTCGTCGAATTCGATCGTTTCCGCCTCCTGCCGAGGATCCCGTCCGGGTTTCTCAAGTTCATGGATGATGTCGGTCAAGGTCTCCAGTCCTGTTTCGCTGTCCATGTATCTGGCGAGATCAAGCTCCTTCATTGCCGATGGATTGTTTACGATCTCTTCGAGACTCATGCCTATGTCTGCTGCCATCTTTTTGACAAGACCGTAACGTTCGGGATGTACTGCCGTGTGGTCAAGTATGTTGTCGCCGGTGGGTACACGCAGGAAGCCGGCGGCTTGTTCATATGCCTTGGGACCCATTCTCGGCACCCTCTTTATCGCTTCACGTGACGGGAACTCTCCGTTTTCGGCACGATATGCCACTATGTTGCCGGCAAGACTGTCGCCGATTCCGGAAACATAGGCCAGCAACTGGCGGGAGGCCGTATTCACATCCACTCCCACCGAGTTCACGCAAGACACAACCGTCATGTCCAGCGCAGCCTTCAGTTTGGTCTGATCCACATCATGCTGATACTGACCTACACCGATCGATTTGGGATCGATCTTTACCAGTTCGGCAAGAGGATCAATCAGTCGCCGGCCGATGGACACTGCACCGCGCACTGTCACGTCCTTGTCAGGAAATTCATCGCGTGCCACCTTTGAGGCGGAATATATGGAGGCACCGTTTTCGCTCACCACGAAGATGCGGACATCCGGAAGAGCCAGCGTACGGAGAAATCGTTCTGTCTCACGACTGGCTGTGCCGTTTCCGAGTGCGATGGCTTCTATGTCATGTTCCATCACAAGTCTGAAAATGGTGTGTGCCGCCTCGTGTGTGTCGCTTTTGGGTGGTGTGGGGTATATCACGTCATGGCACAGGAGATTGCCGTTTCCGTCAAGGCATACGACCTTGCATCCTGTGCGGAAGCCTGGATCTATGGCAAGGACTCGCTTTGAGCCGAGCGGTGATGCCAGTAACAGTTGCCGAAGGTTCGAGGTGAAGGTCTCGATAGCCGACGCATCTGCCTTGGTCTTGGCTTCGGCTGCCATTTCGTTTTCTATTGCAGGTCGTGTAAGTCGCTTGTATGCGTCTGCTACTGCATTAGTTACAAGTTCTGAGGATGCTGCTTCTCCGTTGCGTTTTACAAATAGCGGATATAGCCTGCTTAGCGTGCGTGAATCATCTACTCCGATTGAAACTCGCAACAATCCCTCGCTTTCGCCACGCCGCATGGCAAGATAATTGTGCGATGTGCAACGGGAAAGGGGAGCGGAATAATTGAAATATGTCGTGTAGTTTGATGCCTCTTCCTCTTTCCCTTTTATGACCTTCGATGTGATTGTTGCGAAACGCCTGAATTGATCGCGCACTCGGCTGCGGGCTGCCTCGTTTTCATTTATCCATTCGGCGATGATGTCTGAAGCGCCTGCTATCGCCGCGTCCGTATCCTCCACGTTCGCGCCGATAAATCTTTTTGCAGCATCCTGCGGATTGGCACATGTCTGTGCCATGATCATTTTAGCCAGTGGTTCAAGGCCGTTTTCGCGTGCTATCTGGGCACGTGTCCGTCTGCGTGGCTTGAACGGCAGATATAGGTCTTCGAGCAGGTTCGGATCGAAGCAATTGATTATCTTGTCCTCAAGTTCAGCGGACAGGTTGCCTTGCGCCTCTATGGTAGTGAGGATATAGTTCTTGCGGTCTGACAGTTCTGCAAGTTCCTGTGCACGATTGTCTATGGCGAAAATTGCGGTTTCGTCAAGCGATCCTGTCATTTCCTTTCTGTAACGGCTTATGAAGGGTATGGTCGCCCCCTCCTGAAGCAGCTTTATGGTGGCTGCCACGCTTTTCTCGGGAATGCCGGTTTCGCGTGCGATTATCGAAGTTATGGAGTTATGTGTATCAGGCATAGAAGGGATTTGTAATAACCGGGTTTTGCCGTGAATGTGATAAGATAATCATTTCTCTGCCGGAGTGCAGCTGGAGTTTCATGTGGATTATTTCGACCGTAGGGTCAGGACGGTGATCTCAGGAGTCGCACCCAGGCGCATTGGCACCCCGACCGTACCGGCTCCGATGTTCACGTAAAGTTCATGGGCGGTGTTGTCGGAATAAAGACCGCCCCATGTGGGGTACCTGAATTGTCCCGGTGAGAAACCTCCGATTTCCATTTGCATTGCATGTGTATGTCCCGACAATGTCAAAGGGATATTTACTCCCTTGTGTCCTGCAATGGAGTCGACCCAGTGTTGTGGATTGTGTGTAAGGAGGATTTTCATATTGGCATCGGACAGATCCGGATAAGATCTCTTGAGGGAGCCATATGTCTTGAAGGGGGGATCGCCGATGTTTTCTACACCGATCAAGGCTATGGAGTCCGTCCCGTTACGTAGCCAACGGTAGTCGTTGCGCAGAAGATTGATGCCGGCTGCATTGTAGGCTTCATATAGGGATTCCATGTTGTCCTGTTTGGCCTTCTCGTCAGGCCAGTTCTTGTAATCCCCGTAGTCGTGGTTGCCGAGGATGGCATAAGTCCCTTCTGGAGACTTAAGTCTTGACAATGGAGATATGAAAGGCAACATTTCATCGCTCTGTCGGTTGACCATGTCGCCTGTGAAGACTATGACATCTGCATCAAGCGAATTGATACGGTCTACCATTTTGGCTACGAATGCGGTGTCTCTACCGAATGTGCCCGTATGCAAGTCTGAGAATTGGACGATCCTGAAGCCGTCAAATGACGGCGGCAATCCTGCCACCTCTATGTTTACCTCCTTGACCTGTATACGGTACCGGTTGACAAGCGCACCCCACCATAGTGATGCGAAAACGACTATGGAGAGTGCCATTCCGGTGCAGGTAAGCCATCTAAGTCTCTTGTGGTGCCATAAGCGCGGGATTGATGCGATTATGTCAAATACAACGGCCAGGTATTTGGGTATGTATATCGTAAGATATGCAAAGAGGATCCACATTTTGGCAAGCAACATGGCTTGACAGCCCTCTTTCGCAGGAATGGCCATCTCGGCAATCATTACCAGGATGAGTGCCAGGGATGTGGCTTTCTGTAGTTTCGCCCATCTTTTTGAGTTGCACCGTCGTTTACACTGTGTATAGATATATAGATCAACAAACAGGTTGATCATAAGAATTATAAACAGTATAAGGAATGGTGCTCGCATCAGGGGCGTATTGGGTTGGGTGTGGATGGTCTTTTTATGAATTTTCCTTTTCTTGTGCGGCCAGTTGATTGCGCAGGGGGTTGGCATACATTGTGAGTATGGACTTGCGCATGAACTCGCGTTCTTCTTCCGTGACGTCTGGAAGATCTACTTTGTCCAATTGGCGATTAAGGTAGTCGTCGAATCCTTTGACGTCCTCTGCGGTGTACTTGTCTTCAAATCGTGAGCAGTTCTCCACCCGGTCGTAGGCGATGTAGTTGAGAGGGAATATCTTGTAACCTAAATGTATGTCATGGTCGATCATTGCGCAGACTTTGCGCACGATCTCTACCTTGTCGGGGTTGCCGATAAGCTTTTCAAGTCGGCCATTGAGGCATTTTCCGGCTGCGAAATGTACATGTCCCTTGAACTGGAGGATGCCGGTCTCCATGCTGAAAAGGTCGTCGCGTTGTGATTTCTTGAATTCTGGATCTCTGCGACGTGCAAGGAATTCACGCGCCTTAAGATAGTCGTTGGGATCATATTCGTATGAGATCGAGGTGGGTATGATGTGAAGTTCCATCAGACGTTCCACGATGTTTTCTCCGTCACCTCCCAAAGCAAGCATTTTTATGACGCTCTCCTGCGTCACGTCATTTGAGTCTTTGGCACGTCCTTCGCGTTGTGCGATCCAGACAGACTCTTGTTTCTCCCTTATGCAGTAATGGATGTAGGCAGACAGTTGTTTTGCTGCTTCAAGCGCCTTTGTCATACGCAAATTGCGTTTGACGATTATCCCCTTGTTAAGGCGCACGAGATCTTCGATCCAGTCATATATCAGAAGGTTGTCCCCTAACGCTACCTCTTGTGCAGGAAGGCCTTTACGGATCATTGCGAGCCCCAGAAATGAGGCATCAAGCACTATGTCGCGATGGTTGGTTATGAATAATGAGCTTGTGCCGGGTTTCAGGTTGTCAAGTCCGGAATCCGTTACGCCGGATGTGGTCATACGCTCAAGTAGCAGCAGTATGCCGAACATTATTTTCTTCTGGAACTCGTCTTTCCCCTTTATCTGGAGCAGATCCTTTACGATGTCGTTGTAATCGGCTTCAGGCATCACATATTTTATCGCGTTTTCAAATCCTGGCTCTTTTACAAGTCTTGCCATGTAGTCTTGAAACGCACTGTCTTCGTAAGGGGCTATGTCATTAAATTCTTCCTTCATGTTGTGAATTGGCTTAGGTATGGTCACAAACTCCTTATGGCATATGAATTCCGTTTCAGGAGAGTTGTGATACAAACATGCTTTAAGGGTGCCGCAAAGCGGCACCCACACCCGAAAGAGGGGAATTTAGGGACAAAGTTAACTAATTGCCCACAATCCTTAAAATTAATTTTGTAAGGATTGCCGCAATTTAGGTTAAATTAATAGAAATGCTATGGACAGCCCTATTGTAGGGCTATCACTGATCTGCATAGGAGAGCACTACCGGACTTTCCACGTCGACCCCGAATTCTTTTGCACGTGACAGTATGGCGCGTGCAAGTTGCGGCTTGAGGTCTTCAGGGCAATAGCGGAAATATGCTTCGGCTGCCCTGACATGGGCGGCATCCGGCATGGGATATTCACGTCGTTGCGGGAGGCCGAATACGGAGTCTGGCAAATCTTTTTTCTCGCAGTAACTGAGTCTGTCGTTCATTTTTCCCTGGTTTTAAATGATTATTTGTTATTCATATGAGGAGAACCCCCATATGAATAACAACCGCCTCCCGGAATAGTTATCCAAGGAGGCGATATTCATATCAGTATGTTTCAGACAATGGGGAGGTGAGGGAAAAGTAGCGCCTCAATCCATATGCATACCATGCCGGCTACATATCCCAGGAATGCCAGCCACGTAATCCGTTTGGCATACCACAGGAACGGGATTTTCTCTATTCCCATGGCCACTACGCCGGCTGCGGAACCGATGATGAGGAGTGATCCACCTACTCCTGCACAGAATGTGAGCAGGTGCCAGAAAAGTCCGTCCTCCACGAATAGCGCCGTCCACGAAGGATCTGCGGCAGTGGCGATCATGGATTCAGAGGCTACCGGATACATGTTCATGCAGGCGGCTACCAGCGGAACGTTGTCTATTATGGATGAAAGCACACCTATGATGCCGTTGATTACGTAGGGCTGATGGAAGGTGGAGTCAAGCCAATGCGCGAGATGGTTGAGGATGCCCGCTTGCTGAAGCGCTCCCACTGAAAGTAGTATCCCGAGAAAGAACAGGATGGTGGACATGTCTATGTGGCGCACGACTTGTGAGATACGTCCCTCCATCTTGCCGTCAAGCCTGTAATGGCGCACTATCAGTTCGGTGAGGAGCCATAGGAAGCCGAGGGAGATCAATATTCCCATGTAGGGAGGAAGATGCGTCGTGGATTTGAAGATGGGGACGAACAGCAGCCCGGCGACACCGCAGGTCAATATGAGCTTCGATAGTCCGCGGTGATGGCGCGATACCTCGTATCCTATTCGTGGGTCGTTGGAATTAAGCTCTTCCACAGCCTCGTTCTTTATGTAATGTGTGGCTATCCATGTGGGGATCACCATGGAAATGAGTGAGGGGATGAGCAGGTTGATGATGAGGTCGAAGGAGGATACGTAGTTTTTCATCCATAACATGATGGTCGTTATATCTCCGATGGGAGACCATGCGCCACCGCTGTTTGCAGCCAACACTATCACACAGGCGAAAATCCATCTTTCCTTGACATTTGAGAGCATTCTCCTGAGCATCATTACCATGATGATGGTAGTGGTCATGTTGTCAAGTATGCTCGAAAGAAAGAAAGCCACAAATGCCATTACCCACATAAGGCCGCGCTTGTTGCCGGCTTTTATTTTGTGAACCAGTATGTTGAATCCTCCATAACGGTCAATTAGCTCTACTATTGTCATTGCGCCTATCAGGAACACTATTATCTCGCAGGTATCTCCCAGGGCTACAATCAGGTCTTCCGACAGGTTGGGATCGTGGGAGCAAAGCGAGTAGGCAGCCCAGAGTATGCCGCTCATCATAAGGGCAAAAGTCGCCTTGTTGATGTTGAGCACATGTTCGAGAGCTATCATCAGATAGCCGGCAACGAACACTACGATCATAAAGGTAATCATAACGTTTTGAAGGAATTGGGAATGGTGCCGGAGATAGGGCGATGACTCTTTCCGGCAAGTTTGGGTAATTAATTATAAGGTAAGGACTAATTATGTGTTAGCCGGATCGGCTGATACAAAGTTAAGGATAAATTATGGAAAAAAATCCGTATTTCGACAAATAAGCCAATAATCTCCCCTATAGTCAAAAATATGTCGGCGCGGATATTCCAAGTGCCCCAATATGTCCTTCGATGAACTATTGGGGCACTTAAAATATCAGGATTTTGTATTGTGTGACTTATGGAATGCGGCGGATAGAGGCTCCCAGGCGATTGAGACGGCCGTCTATGTCTTCGTATCCCCGGTCTATCTGCTCTATGTTGTCTATGGTGCTTGTCCCTTTGGCGGACATTGCGGCAAGGAGCAGGGCTATACCTGCACGGATGTCGGGTGATACCATGTGGTTGGCTCTTAATGTGAAGCGGTGATCATGGCCTATTACCACTGCACGGTGGGGATCACAGAGTATTATCTGTGCTCCCATGTCTATGAGACTGTCAACGAAGAAAAGGCGGCTCTCGAACATCTTCTGGTGGATCAGTACGCTTCCCTGGCATTGTGTAGCCACCACAAGCAGGACACTTAGCAAGTCAGGTGTCAGTCCTGGCCACGGAGCATCGGCGATGTTCATTATCGATCCGTCAAGGGCGGTGTCTATTACATAGCTTTCCTGTGCCGGTACGTAGATGTCGTCTCCCCGTTGTTCCAGACTTATGCCGAGGCGTCGGAAGCTCTCGGGTATGATGCCGAGTTCGTCGTAGCATACGTTCTTGATGGTTATCGCGCTTCTGGTAATCGCAGCCATGCCGATGAAACTGCCGACCTCTATCATGTCGGGGAGGATGCGGTGGGTGATCTCTCGGTTTTCCGGGCAGCTTGTGGCAAGATTGCGGTTACCTGTGACTTTTACGAGATTGGAGCCGATCCCTTCGATCCTATATCCTATACTGCTCAGAAGGCGGCATAGCTGTTGCACATATGGCTCACAGGCGGCATTGTAGATGACAGTCTCCCCCTTTGCGCATGCCGATGCCATTATGATGTTCGCAGTACCTGTGACGGAAGCCTCGTCAAGGAGCATCTTGCATCCTTTCAATCCCTCTTCCGGGGCTGTCAGAAGGTAGGCCTTCTTTGCGGAGTCATATTCGTAGCTTGCTCCAAGGTTCACGAATCCCTGGATATGGGTGTCTACCTTGCGGCGTCCGATCTTGTCTCCCCCAGGTTTCGGGAAATATGCCTTGCCGAGACGTCCCAGCAGCGGGCCGGCCATCAGAACAGATCCGCGCAAAGCAGCGCTGCGCTTAACGAAATCATCGCTGAGCACATATTCCCCGTCTATCTCTTCGGCGGTGAATGTGTATTCCCCGGCGCTGTGTCGCACGACTTTTACACCCATTTTCTCAAGCATCCCTATTAGGTTCCTGACATCGCTTATTTCAGGAATGTTGGATATGGTCACTGGACATGCGGTAAGCAGCGTGGCGCTGATCACTTGCAACGCCTCATTTTTTGCTCCCTGGGGGATTATTTCGCCGCTTAGCGTGCGGCCACCCTCGATTACGAACGAACTCATGATGGGTAAACTTTTTTGTGGTAGACTGGTAATCCTATTTTCCTTTTTGTCGTTGTCGGAAGAAACTTTATTGATAGTTAAACGTGAATCACTTCGGGAGAAAGCTCCACTCCGAAAGCCTGACGCACTGCATCTATGATCATGCATTCAAGTGTCACGACATCCTTGCCGGCGGCATCTCCGGTTGCGTTCACTATCACCAGGGGCTGTGTCTGCCATACCGAAGCGCCTCCGCAACTGAAAGACTTGCATCCGGCCTGATCGATGAGCCATGCGGCAGAAAGCTTTATATCTCCCGTAGAAGTAACATGACCTGGAATCTCTTTGTTCAATACGCTCTCCATCAACTCGTGTCTCTGTTTGCTGAGTACGGGGTTCTTGAAGAAACTCCCGGCGCTTCCGGTCTTGCGGGGATCAGGCAATTTGCCGTTGCGAAGCAGGATTACGGCGTCACGCATCATCATTGGAGTCGGTCGGAGAAGAGGAGTATCTCCGAAAAGTTTTTTAAGTGGAGCATAGTCCAGGCGGGGGTGAGGAGAGGTGTCAAGCAGGATGGTCGCAGCGGTCACTATCAGTTTGCCTGGGCTTTCCATATGCTTGAAAATGGAATCCCTGTATCCGTATCGGCATTCCTCGTTGCTTAGGGTGAAGGTTTCTCCAGTCTCGGTGTCAAACACGGTGACATGCTCCACCACATCTTTGAATTCGGCTCCGTAAGCTCCTACGTTCTGTACGGCGGCTCCTCCGATCTCGCCGGGGATTCCGGAAAGGTTTTCCAGTCCCCATAGGTTCCGCTCGGCACAGATGCGGCATAGTTCGTCAAGGATGCATCCGGCGGACGCTTCAAGTCGGACTTTCCCGTTCCCGTCTGGCGTTGACAGATTGTATTGGCGGTTTGCACAGTGTAGTACGGTGCCGTCGTATCGGCCGGTGGTAAAAAGCAGGTTGCTTCCTCCCCCTATATGCAATGCGCCCTTAAGTGCTCCTGTCTGATGGAGTTGACGCAAGTCCTCAGAGCTTTCATATTGAATGAAACGGCCACATTCGGCCGGGAGGCCGAATGTGGTCATTTCTCTGATATCCTTGTTTTGTTCTATGGTTATCAAAGTAGTGGGTCGGTGTTAGCGGGTTTCATATTTCCGCTTCGTCGGTAAGTAGTGTCGCTTATCCGCCGAAGTTGTCGTAGTGGATATTCGCGGGATCTACCCCGAGTGAGTCAAGCATCCCGTTCACGGCGTTGCTCATCGGGCCGGGGCCGCACATGTAGTATTCGATGTCCTCCGGATTTTCGTGGTTCTTCAGGTAGGTGTCGTAGATTACCTGATGCACGAAGCCGGGGGTGTATTTTACTCCCGCGGCATCCGCTGCGGGATCGGGGCGATCCAGTGCGAGGTGGAAATGGAAATTGGGGAATTCCTTCTCAAGGTTGAGGAAGTCGTCAAGATAGAATACCTCGTTGAGCGCACGGGCACCGTAGAAGTAGTTCATGACGCGGTCTGTGGTCTTGAGCGTCTTGGTCATATGCATGATCTGTGCACGCAAGGGTGCCATTCCGGCACCGCCGCCTATCCACATCATCTCGTTCTTGGAGTCGAAGATGGGATGGAAGTCTCCGTAGGGGCCGCTCATGAGAACCTTGTCTCCCGGTTTGAGTGTGAATATGTAGGAGGATGCGATACCAGGGTTCACGTCCATGAAACCGACCTCGGGTTTCGGCTTGAACGGGGGAGTGGCGATGCGCACCGTCAGCATGAAACGATCACCTTCTGCAGGGTAGTTGGCCATGGAGTAGGCGCGCACGGTCGTCTCGTTGTTCACGCACTTGAGGTTGAACAGGCCGAATTTTTCCCATGCCGGCAGATACTCCTTGCCGATGGATGCCTTGTCTATGTCCTTGTCATAGTCTATCTTGAATGGTGGAATCTTTATCTGTGCGTATGAGCCGGGGATGAAGTTCATGTGTGCGCCTTCGGGAAGTGCCACGATGAATTCCTTGATGAACGTGGCCACATTGTTGTTGGAAACCACGGTACATTCATATTCCTTGATGTCGAGAACGGATGCGGGCACCTTGATGTCGATGTCGTTCTTCACCTTTACCTGGCATGCGAGGCGCCAGTTGTCCTTTATCTCCTTGCGGCTGAAATGCACGGCCTCGGTCGGGAGAATCTCGCCTCCACCTTCGGTCACGCGCACCTTGCACTGGGCGCAACTGCCCTTTCCGCCACAGGCCGAGGGTAGGAACACGTTCTGGGTGGCGAGGGCGGAGAGCAACGGGCGTCCCGACTCAACCTCCACCTTTTTGTCGTCGTTGATGGTGACCGTAACCTTGCCGGAGCTGACAAGGTAGCGCTTGGCCACGAGGAGCACTATCACGAGCAGCAGGGTTATGGCAAGGAATATGCCGATTCCTGAAAGCAGCGTGGCTCCAAGTTGTGAGAGCTGTAGTAAAGTCATGTCTTAAACAGTTGTGAAGGTTGTCAGATTTTTATGCCCAGGAAGCTCATGAAGGCGATTCCCATGAGGGCGCAGATTATGAATGTGATCCCTATGCCGCGCAGCGGAGCGGGTACGTTGGAATAGGTGGAGACGCGTTCGCGGATGGCTGCGATGGCGGTGATGGCAAGGAGCCAACCTATGCCCCAGCCTGCTCCGGCGCATGTCGCTGTCCATACGTTTGCGAACTCCCTCTGCTGCATGAAGAGCGAGCCGCCGAGGATCGCGCAGTTCACGGCGATCAGCGGTAGGAAGATGCCAAGCGACGCATAAAGCGAAGGTGAATATTTCTCCACGGCCATCTCCACGAGCTGGGTCATGGAGGCTATTACCGCTATGAACATTATCAATGACAGGAAGCTGAGATCCACTCCGGCGAAGTCTTCACCGAGCCATTTCAGCGCACCCTCCTTCAGCACGTAGTTTTCCAGGAGGTAATTGATGGGGAGGGTTATCATCAGCATGAAGGTGACTGCCACCCCCAGCCCGAAGGCGGTCTTTACATTCTTCGACACTGCAAGAAAAGAGCACATGCCGAGGAAGTAGGCAAACACCATGTTGTCTACGAATATCGACCGTATGAATAGGTTCAGATTTTCCATTTAGCTGTCCGGTTAGAAGCGTTATGTTTAGTGGAATGATTTTCGGGGGAGATGCTTTATTTTTCCTGCAGCTCCTTGTTGTATGAGCGGTGAACCCAGATTATGCATGCCACCACGAGAAGAGCCATGGGGGGCAGGATCATAAGGCCGTTGTCTGCATAACCGGCATCATACCAGCTTTGTGGTATCACCTTGTAACCCATAAGGCTGCCGCTTCCGAGCAATTCGCGGAAAAATCCTACTATCACCAGGATAATGGTGTATCCGATGCCGTTTCCCACACCGTCAAGGAACGAAGGCCAGGGCTTGTTGCCCATGGCAAACGCTTCAAGGCGTCCCATGAGGATGCAGTTGGTGATTATAAGCCCGATGAATACCGAAAGCTGCTTGCTCACATCGTAGGCATAGGCCAGAAGGAGCTGGTTTACAATGATTACGAGCGCAGCCACCACCACGAGTTGCACGATGATGCGGATGTTGGTGGGTATGGTATTGCGTATCAAGGAGATGATCACATTCGAGAAGGCGAGCACCGCGATAACCGAGATGCCCATGACAAGCGCCGGCTCGAGCTTGGCCGTGACAGCCAGGCAGGAGCAGATGCCGAGCACCTGCACTATCACCGGATTGTCCTTTGAGAAGGGGTTGAAAAATATGTCCCTGTTGCTTATTTTATCTGCCATGGCGTGTTATTGTTTGCTAAGTGATTCAAGATAAGCCTTGTATGGTTTCAGGCACTCGTCAAGCATTGAGCCTACACCCTTTGAGGTGATTGTTCCGCCCGAGATGCCGTCCACGTAGTCCATGTCACCCTGAGGTACCTGTCCTTTCTTTACCACTGTAACCGGGAGGAAAAGGCCGTTTTTGAACATTTCCTTGCCGTTGAACTGGTCGGTGAATGCGGGCTTGGTGATTTCTGCGCCGAGACCCGGAGTCTCTCCCTGGTGGTCGAAGAACGCACCGTATATGGTGGTCCCGTCGCTGTCAAGTGATACGTATCCCCAGATCGGGCCCCACAGTCCCATTCCTGCCAGAGGAATTATGTACTTGGTGCCGACATCGGGCAGCGTGCATATGTATACTGGCAGTTGACGCTGGTCTGCCGGTTTCTTGGCTTCGTTTGCCACGTTGATCGCGAAAGCGTCTGCACCCTCTACCTGTTCTCCATTGCTGTTTACCACTATAGTGGATGTGATGTATTTCTTGTAGTCCTCCACGACGGTGGCTCTCTCGGTGGTAAGGTGCACCGACTGCAATATCTGCCTCATCTTGTCGGCATCGGCGTTCTCCGTCTGTTTCTCTTTCAGGGACATGGCAGTGAACGCCAGAGCTGCTCCGACTATGACCACCATCACCGTGATATAGACGATGGTGTAGACGTTGCTCTGTTTGTTTATCATATCTTCAGTTGATTGTCAAGGTGTTTGTGATATGTGTCATTTCTCGTCGGTGCTTGTGCGCGGCATGCGCCTCATCCTGCGGCGCACATTGGCTTCGACCACGCAGTAGTCGATAAGGGGAGCCATCGCGTTCATCAGCAATACGGCCAGCATGGCGCCTTCAGGATATCCGTTGTTGTAGGTGCGGATTATCACTGCTATGGCACCCACAAGCAAGCCATAGATGTATTTGCCGGTGTTCGTTCGGCATGAGGTTACCGGATCGGTAGCCATGAATACGGCCGCGAATGCGAAGCCTCCGAGGCAAAGCTGGTCGGCTACGCTGAGGTAGGATGCCGGATAGGTGGGAGATGAGAATGTATTGGCCACCAGAGCCATTATCGCGCCTCCGGCGAATACAGACAGGATTATGCGCCAGCTTGCGATACCCGTGACGAGCAGGATGGCCGCGCCGATGAGTATGCAGAGTGTGGATGTCTCGCCAAATGAACCGGGGATGAGGCCGAGGAACATGTCCCATGTGCTCAACGGTTCGTTGGCTATGCTCGTGAGGGAACCTGCGAGTTCTGCCGGTGAAGTGGCTCCGGAGGTGGCTATCTGTCCCAGAGGGGTAGCACCGGTAAAGCCGTCGGGTACGTTTCCTCCAAGTCCGAATATGGAGTTGAGGGGAACGAACACGCTGTCGCCGCTCATTTTGGCAGGATACCCGAAGAAGAGAACCGCACGCGTGACAAGAGCCACGTTGAAGATATTGTAGCCGGTACCGCCGAACACTTCCTTTACGAATATCACGCTTATGGCAGTCGCTACGGCAATCATCCAGAGCGGGGTCTCGATGGGGCATATCATCGGGATGAGGATGCCTGTGACGAGGAATCCCTCCTGGATTTCCTCGCGTCGCCATTGGGCTACCACGAATTCAATTCCGAGACCTACGACGTAGGCCACGACGATGCGTGGGAGGACGGCCAGGAATCCGTATAGCATAAGGCTCCAGAACGGGAATGTGGTCTCGCCGCATGCAAGCCAGTTCTGATAGCCGGTGTTGTACATGCCGAAGAGAAGGCATGGGAGCAACGCTACAATCACAATTATCATCGTGCGTTTGGAGTCCATGCTGTCGTGTATATGCACTCCTGAGCGTGATGTCTCGCCGGGAGTGAACAGGAAGGTGTCGAATCCGTCGAACACCGAGCGGAAAGCATGCAGTTTGCCTCCCGGCTCAAAAGACGGACGCGCCTTGTCAAGCAATTTCTTTAAAGCTTTCATTTTTATTATTTGAGGTGAAAACAGTTTTCTGGTTCAGCATTACTCGAGTTCCTTGCGCAGGTAGTCGAGACCCTCACGCACTATCTTCTGTAGCTCGAGTTTTGATGTGTCGGCATATTCAGCCAAGGCGAAATCCTCAGGAGCCACCTCGTAGATGCCGAGCTGCTCCATACGGTCTATGTCGCGTCCGAGAATGGCTTTTATGAGGTATTCCGGAAGGATGTCCATCGGCATTACCTTGTCGTATTCACCGCTCATGATCATGGCACGGCGTCCTCCGAGCAGACGTGCGTCGGGGCTGAAAAGTTTCTTGCCAAGGAAATGGCCGGGGAAGGAGGGGCTGGTGCTCATTTTCTTTGGTGAGAGGGATGCCCAGCCCATGAATTCCGCTACGTCGTCTCCTTCCGGGATGACGGTTATCTGGCGGTAGGGATAGCGTAGGTAGCCTTCCATGGATTCCTTGTGGCCGGTAAGCACGTTGCCTGATATTATTCGGTGATTGCGTCCGTCTGCCTTGATCGCGCCTTTCAGCAGTGAATTCATTTCTGCTCCGATGAGAGTGCGGATGAGGCGTGGTGATGTAACTTCCGAACCGGTCAAGGCTACGGTTGTTTCCATGGGCACCTTTCCGGTGAGGGCAAGTGCCCCGATGCGTCCGAGGGTGGCGAGATCCAGCGAGATCACGGTCTCCCCCTTGTTTACCGGTGCTATCGCAGCTATCATCGTACCGGCATTTCCTGAGGGATGGGGACCGGAGATGTCTACCATCTCGGCACCTGAAAGGTCGGGTAGCGCCTGACCTTGGCGACGCGACACGTACACTTTCCCCTGTGTCAATGAAGAGAGTAGTTTTACGCCCGCTTCAAGGTTCTTGCGTGCGTCGTCCGGGAATTCAGTAACGGTGTATGCCAACGGTGCCGAGTCGAACCCGCATACGAATATGTCGCGGATCACGGCGTGGGGATCCGGCACGATGTCATATGGCCTCTGGCGCATCATGGCCCACAGTCCCGATTTCATGAGCAGTTCGCGTGCCTCGTCCGGTGATAGTGTGGTTTTCTTTACATCATGGGTCATGCCTTCCCCTTGTTCCACCTCTATGACTACACGGAGTATCTTGCGGCGTTCGCCGCGTACGATAGCTTTTATCGTACCTGTCGCAGGGCTTACAAGTTTTATGGCTTCATGGAGCTTATGGCGCATGACCGGTTGCCCAGACAGCACTTTGTCACCCTCCTTTACCTCCATCTTTGGAATGAGTCCCTCGAAATCGTCGGGGATTACAGCAACGGTAGGTGTGTGACATGGGGTAATGTTCATGAAATCTGAAACCGCACCTGCCAGATGCAGATCCAGTCCCTTTTTGATTTTAATCCCGATACTCATCTTCTAAATATGTGTGGGTGAAAATTTTTTTGCCGTGTGAAAATAGCTACAGTAAAAGTGTGTCCTGACACACGATATTTGGTCTCTGTGCCATGTCTATGGCTGCGATTGCGGAATTTTTTCCGCAATTGGCCTTTCAAGCCGCAAAGTTAGTGATAATTTCTGTCTCCTCTTGTTAAAGTGTGTAAAAAATACGGATTATTTTCGCATCGGTATATAGTTTGTTCCAAAATCCCGTTACTGTAACAGCCGGGAAACTTTCATGCCATGCCGGAAGGTTGTTCGGTTGATACTCCGGTAGAGTTCATTGAAGTGTTTGACGTCGCGTAATATCCATCTTGTCTTTTTTCGGCAATGTCGTTTCCGACCATGTCGGGTTCACTTCCCGGGGAGAGCCGGTCGCGGAAAATATGTTAAAATCAGTTGTGAAAATTTTGTCATGTTAAAATATAATGATAATTTTGCAATTAGCTTTTGCTATAGAGCTCCTTGTCAAATGAAAGCCAGCGAGGTTTAGTGCCTAAAAGTCGATGCCATGAAAGTAGTCTGAATTTGCAGGAAATCATACATGAGTAAGTTTCAGATAATTTGAATTGACATCTTCATCCCTTCGGCACGGTTGCCCCCGTAAACTTAGGGCTAAGTCACCACTTTCGATGTGAGGCGGATCAACTCCGGTGCGCGGCGTGACGCAAGCGTTTGCTTGAATGTTTGACAACAATGAAACTTGAGAGGTTATACCATTGAAAGAGAAATAAAAACTACTATCTATTCATAAAAATCTATTTAAAAGTACTATTACAAAATTATGGAAGCTCAAAAGCCCAATTCCGCTCCGACAGTAAAGCCCGGTAGCAACGTACGTGGTATCAAGAATGCATTCTTGGTGATCATTGCCTGCTTTGTAGTGGCAGTTCTCCTGTTCCTGTTCGTGTTCGGTCATCCGTCGCACTTCGATGCAGAAGGTTTCGAAGGCGCATCCATGTGGTTCGCAGGCGAGGAATTCGCCAAGGCTCATCCCCAGGATCTTATCGGTACCATTTTCAAAGGTGGCGTTATCGTGCCTATCCTTCAGACTCTCTTCCTCACAGTTATCGTTCTCTCTGTAGAGCGTGCCATCGCCCTTAAGAGCGCCAAAGGCACCGGCAGCATTGACAAGTTCGTTGCAGCTGTGAAGAAATGCCTCGCAACCAACGACATCAAGGGTGCACAGGAACTCTGCAAGAAGCAGAAAGGTTCTGTTGCCGCTGTAGTAAGCGCCGCCCTCAACCGTTACGAGGAAATGGATCGCAACACAGTTCTCAGCAAGGAGCAGAAAATCGCAACCCTTCAGAAGGAAGTTGAAGAGGCTACTGCAATCGAGATGCCTTCTCTCCAGCAGAACCTCCCCATCGTGGCTACCCTCACCACCCTCGGTACCCTCGTCGGTCTTCTCGGTACTGTGATCGGTATGATCAAGTCATTCCAGGCTCTTTCCGCATCAGGCGCTCCTGACTCTTCCGAGCTGTCTACCGGTATTTCCGAGGCACTTGTGAACACCGCCTTCGGTATCGCAACCGGTGCGTTTGCGGTTATTTCCTATAACTTCTACACCAATAAGATCGACAACCTCACCTACGCAATCGACGAAATCGGTTTCTCTATCGTACAGTCGTTCGCAGCAACCCACTGATCTCATATTTCCAACGATAGTCAATTCACAATTTTAATCCAAGGAAAATATGGGAAAAGTAAAAATTAAAAGAAAGAGTACCCTCATCGACATGA
>CAJTYH010000031.1 GCA_910583675.1 uncultured Muribaculaceae bacterium | reverse complement strand
TAAATATGTTTTACAGCATATTTTTTAACGCTTAAAAAATTAACGAACTATTGTATATTACAATGTATAAAATATGTTCTTAAGCATGAGAAGCACGCATACGGTCGGGTTTGACTTGTTTTTGAAACAAGATTCAGCAGATGAGAGTTTTGTAGTCAGTTGAAAAATTGAACGCCTGTAAATTTTAGTGGATGGAAATGACCGGTTTCAGGATTGCTGTTTGCGGAGGACTGAACGGATGGTTACGACATCTGAAAGGGATATGTCGGAAGGAAGGAGTTCCTTTATCTCAACCGAACCGGCATCCGGGGGCATTTTTTTCATTGCCGAGGCAACGGCGTTTACGACCGGAGGAGTGAAGAGGTCTGCGAGGGTTATGGTACTGTTGTCCACATAGTGCATGAGGTGGTTGGTGATGGTGCTTACTACGAGGGAGCGTTCCCGGGCTATTTCCTCTCTGTTCATGCCGCGCAGGAATAGTTCGTAGCTTATTTCGTGACTGGGTTTCTTAGGTGGCCTGGGCTCGGCTTTGGTTCTTTTTGAGGCCTTTTTTTCTGATGCGTCTGCCTTGCCGTAGCGTCCTCCGCGTGCCACTCGTTTCAGGGAGTTTTCGCGTGTGGCATCCAAGGCTGCAGTCTGCTTGAACTTAAGGTATCTGGGCACGGTAAACCCATGTTGTGCAATGGCACGCAGCACACCGAGGTCGGTGTCAAGCGTCTGGCGGATGTCGTTTACAAGCTCTCGCACACGTTGCGACGCTTTCTTGTTGTCTGTCTGAACCTTGAATGCGGCTGTCAGGGATTCTCCGAATATGGCTGCGAGGGTGTCCGCAAAGTATTTGGCTCCTTTTTTCACGCGTTCGGAAAAAGCCTCGTCATGGATTTGCTCGTATGTGCTTGCGCCTATCAGCTGAATCCATCTGTCTGCGATCTCAACGACCTTTTCGCGCAGTGCTATACCGATTTCCTGTTGGGCGGCTGTCTCTTGTGGGTAAGAGTAATGAAAGGTGGATGTGAACAGTCGCGACAAGGTGCCTTGCAAGGTCACAAGATTGCGGAAACTGAACAGTTCCACAAGGGTGTGGCGGTAATATGCCTGTTTTATCGAATCCAGCCTTTCCGCGCTCTGAAGTGCTTCTTTTTCCTGTGTCTTGATGTAGTCCTCCACATTTGGATCGCATCCAAGATGCCCGTTTCCGATATCTGTGGCCAGAACTATTCCCTCAAGTGTCTTGCATCTGCTCAGAGCCACGTAGACCTGTCCCGGGGCGAAAGAGGATCCGGCATCGATAATGACATGTTCGAAGGTAAGCCCCTGGCTCTTATGTATGGTTATTGCCCAGGCGAGGCGTAAGGGAAGTTGGGTGAATGTGCCTTGTACTTCGGTCTCTATGGTATTGGTGGCCTCGTTGACGGTATATTTGGCGTTTTCCCAGATTTCCGGTTCTACGGTGATCGGTTCATCCTCTCCCGGACATAGCACTTTTACTGTGGTGCGGTCTGCATGCACTACGTGGCCTATTTTGCCGTTGAAGTATCTCATGGCACCGGTGGAGTCGTTCTTTATGAACATTACCTGTGCTCCGGTCTTTAGCTCAAGGGAGAGGGGAGTGGGGTAGGCATATTCAGGGAATGTGCCCCTGACCTTTGCCGGATAGCTCATCATGGGATTTTTTATGCGATTCAACTCACCCTGATTATAGCTGTCCGCCATATGGTTGTGGGTAGTAAGCCGTATGAAGTCACTCCCTTGCCGAGGCCTGAAAACGGGGTCGATGCGTTGGCGCAACAGTGTGAAATCTTCCTCCGTCAACCGGTTTTCCCTGACGTGGTTGAGCAGTGTCACGAAGCGCAGATTCTGTTGGCGATATACCTTTGTGAGTTCTATGGTCACGTATGGTATCTGTGCGAGCGCCCGGCTTCCGAAGAAGTAGGGAGTTTCGTAGTATGGGCGTAACATGGCTTCGTCCTGCGGTGTGACTACCGGTGCCAGTTGCTGGAGGTCTCCGATCATCAGCAGCTGCACCCCGCCGAACGGGAGGGTGGAACGGCGGTATTTCCTCAGGGCATTGTCAATGGCATCCAGAAGGTCGGAGCGCACCATGGAGATCTCGTCTATCACCAGGAGGTCTAGTGCGCGTATTATCCTTAGTTTGTCCTTGCTGAACGAGAACTTGTCACGATATTCCGATCCGGGCACGTATGGCGAAAGGGGGAGCTGGAAGAAGGAGTGTATGGTTACGCCTCCCGCATTGATTGCGGCCACTCCTGTTGGTGCGACTACCACGATCGACTTGGCACTTTTGCTACGCAGCGTGTGGAGGAATGTGGTCTTGCCCGTTCCTGCTTTTCCAGTGAGGAAGATGCTCATACCGGTGTGTTCCACGAATTCCCATGCCAGTTCAAGTTCGCTGTTGTGTTCCATTGTCGATGTGTGGATTGTTGCTTTGTGATATGATAAATTGAGGATGCGCCAAAACTATTGTAGGAGGGTGTTTTGGCGCAACCTCAATGAATCTTGTTTTCTTAAATCCTGTGTCTCTATCTCCGGAGATGCGGAATTATTGGTCGAATGTCATTTCGTCGAATCCTGCGGCATCGAATTCGTCTTCGTTGTATGAGTCTGATCCATAAAAGTCTTCATCGAAGTCTTCTGCCGCAGCTGCAGCCTTAGCGTCCACCTTTGCTACGAATTCGTCAAGGTCCACATTTTGTTGCGGAGCTTTACCTAGCGACAGCGAGCAGATCGGATCCTTGAGGTTTATGCCCGGGATCAGCTCTTTCATCTCCATGTAGAAAGAGCGGTCTGTCATGTAGTCGAATGTGAACATCAGTCTCTGTCCTTCATCGTCAATCAGGTCGGAGAGGGGGGTGTCTTCCATCAGGTAGACATCCTGGTCGGAAGTGGTATCCATGTCTTCCAATGTCACTTCCTGTCTCTTTTCCCAGTTGGAATCGCAAATGAAGAATGAGGACAGTTGTGTCTTGTCGAAGTCCACGCTGTCGCAGATCGCATTCTTAAGGTCAAGAAAAGTGGCATCGGCATCAATCTTTATTTCTCTTTTGAAGTTTTCGACTTCATCTGATACTATTCGGAAATTATATACCATAAGACTGTAATGTAATCTATTATTGTTCAGGCAGGGGATGTAAGCAGTGATTTTGCTTGTCCTACCTTGTCGCAAAGATAAAAATTTCCAACTATAACCCCCAAATTATTTTCGATGTTTTTTGAGCGAAACCGGATGGTGGTGTTGACGGGAAAGGCTTATTTGCCGGTTTACGAGATTATGAGTAATTTTGTTTCAAACTTTAATCGGACATGGCTAAATTATCGGTTATAACAATCAATTACAATAACTGTACCGGACTGCGTCGCACCTTGGAAAGTGTGATGCCTCAGCTTGACAATGACATTGAGTATCTGGTCATAGATGGTGGCAGCACCGACGGCAGCCGCGAGCTGATAGATTCTGTTAGCGACAGGCTGGCATATTCCTGTTCCGAGAAGGACAATGGTATATACAATGCCATGAACAAGGGGGTGAGGCATGCCAAGGGTGAATACCTGCTGTTTCTGAATTCCGGCGACTATCTATATGAGAAGGACACATTAAGCAAGGTGCTTCCACAGTTGAAAGGCACAGACATCATTTATGGCGACCTCATTTATCTGGATCCCGCCACGGGGAAAAGCCGGGAGGATGTGAATCCAGATGTGATAAATGCCGACAAACTTCTCACAGGCTCGCTTCCTCATCCGGCAAGTTTCATAAAGCGTCAGCTGCTGATTGATACGCCCTATAACGAGGAACTTAAGATAGTATCAGACTGGGAGTTCTTTGTGAAGAAGATCATGTGGGAGGGGTGTTCCACCCGGCGTGTACCGTTGTTTATCAGTGTCTTCGTTGAAGACGGGGTGAGTTCGCTGTCAAAAGATGCGCACAATAGGGAGCGTGGTGAAGTCATAAAGCGCCTGTTCACCCCCCCCATAATAAGCGTATGCGAGGAATGGCGGGCACTTGTGAAGAACCTACAGCCTGAATTCATAGAGATCGGTAAGACACGCAAACTTTACAAGAGGATCCGTCCGTTGTTGCGTTTCATCATAAGGGTGAACTCTATGTTCTCTTCCAAGCGCTATCATTGAGAGCCTTTGGAATGTCAAGGCGCGTCAAGGTGTTGACCAACATATTATGTCATAGACCTGTATAGGGCGGCCGTCTGGAGTGCGGTTTTCTCCCATGAGAAGCCCTTTACCCTGTGCAGTCCCTTGTCAATCATTTCGGATCGCAGTCGGGCGTCGGAAATTATTTCCGATATCGTGGCTGCCATGCTGTCAATGTCATAGGGATCGAAATATCTTGCCGCATCTCCGGCGATTTCCGGAAAGCAGCTCGCATTGCTCAGCGCCACGGGGCATTTTGACTCATATGCTTCAAGGATGGGAATCCCGAATCCTTCATACAGGGATGGGAATACGAAGCAGAGGGCATGGCTATATAGATAAGCAAGTTCCTTGTCGTTTACAAAACGGCATGACACGTAGCCGGAAAGCCCCAATCGGGAGATCAGCTCCGTCTCATTGCGTGAGAATTTCTTTCCGGTGCAGATAAGGTGCATTTCAGGATATTGTGCGTGGATCTGTGCGAATGCCTGCAAGAAACGGTTGAAGTTCTTGTAATGGAATCTTTGTCCGACATATAACAGGTAATGTTCAGGCAACCCTTTTACCGGTTGTTCGACTTTAGGGTCGATGCTGTGGCCGTGATATATAACCTCGATCCGTTCTGCCGGAATGCCGTAAATGTCCATTACATCCTTCTTGGTGCATTCGCTTATGGCGATTATCTTGTCAGCTCTTGTTATTGTCTCCTTTTTCTGGGCTATTGTAGGATCGGACTTGTCAAACAGGTCGGGAAACCTTTCGTATATCATGTCATGCACTGTCATGACATACGGCGTTTTCAGCGCCTTTAGAAAATATGGGTTGAAGTATGTGGGATGGAATAGATCTGATTTCTTTTCGCGCAGATCGTGCAATGTCTTCCAGTCGTTGACCTTAAGATATAATTCAGTCTTCGTTCTTTTCTTAAGCAGCGGTATGGAGAATGTCTTTCTCTCACGGTAGGCATCTGTCTTAAGAAAGAAATTGTCAGACAAAAGTGTGGAATTATTGACGTTAATGTCATCCGGCATCCGTTTCATTATTTCTACGAAATATCTTGAAATGCCGCCGAATTTCTGTAGGGTGAATATCTGGTGGTCAAAAAGTACGTTCATCAGATTTTTCGGTTTGAATCTGCGTTGGATTGTGTCGGGGATTGTGTCGGGCGGCAATGTGATGCCGTTTCGAGAGGGCAAAGTTACCGAAAATTATCTAACTTTGCATAACAATATAATTTGCCTATATCGGAAATGAATACCGACAAACCAGAAATCAGCGTCATAGTTCCCATCTACAAGGTTGAAAAATATGTGCGGAAGTGCATAGAGTCCATAATCAATCAGACTTTGAGGAACATCGAAATAATCCTTGTGGATGACGGGTCGCCGGACAAATGCGGGGAGATATGTGACGAATACGCATCAACGGACTCGCGCATAAAGGTGATACATGGGAGCAACCGAGGTGTTTCTGCAGCAAGGAATGCCGGTATCGAGCTTGCATCTGCCGATGTTATAGGATTCGTGGACGGGGATGACTGGATAGAGCCGCAGATGTATGAGAAGCTGTTGGATGCCATGCATCGTACTTCGGCAGATATTGGGGTATGCAATCTCACGTATGATTTCAAGAACTTCGTCCGCACTGAAAACCCTGCGATATGCAAGGAGACGGTGGTCGGGAGGGATGAGGCGTTGGAGATGCTGGTCTTTGAGAATTTGTTGCACAGCTATCCGTGTGACAAGGTTTTCAAACGTGATGTTATCACAACCCGTTTTCCGGAAAATTGCCGATATGAAGATCTGCGAGTAATGGTCAGATGGGTGGCAAATGCAAAGAAGGTGGTACTTGTTCCCTATTCGGGCTACCATTACATCCAACGCAACGGCAGCTACCTGCATGCTTTTACTATCGAAAGATGTGTGTCGCGGATCAAAGCTATTCTATGCCAATTTGATTTTCTAAAGGCGGAAGGACTGATAAGCGGATGTTGGGAAAGGTTTCAGATACATTTGATACGTGAGGCGTTGTTGGCGACGAAATATATGGCAAGATCTTTGCCGGTGGACAAGGCTTTGCATGACGGGCTTGAGGAGATGGCAAGGCTTATCAGCCCATATACGGATGGCAAAATGCAATTGTTGAGTCCCAAGGATTGTCGTAGGCTGTTGCGGTTGATGCATCATAGGCGCTGTTATGTAGTTACCATGCGTTTGAGCAACCTATTCCATAAATTGAAGCCCAAGGGGCAGCTTGCTGAATGTTTCGATTGAGCATGTTGATCCAAAACAACAATAATGTCGCCGGATGCGGTTTCTCCGGCGACATTATTGTTGTTTTGGAATATATGATCGCAGATCTTATTTCTTCATCGTTACGGGAAGTGCGCGGCTGAATACTTCGCGGAACGAAACGAGGGTTTCGGTGCGAAGCAGGCCGAGTGGCTGGAGCTTCTCGTGGATGAGATGGAGCAGGTGCTCGTTGTCGCGGGCATACAGTTTGACAAGCATGTCGTACTGTCCTGTTGTGAAATGGCATTCTACAACTTCGGGAACGTCATAGAGCTTGTCCACGATTTCGTTGAATTTATCCGGCTCTTTGAGGAATATGCCTACAAATGCGCATGTGTCATATCCCAAAGTAGTCGGCTTGATGAGTGCGCGTGATCCTTCGAGAATGTTTGTAGCCTGAAGTTTGGCGATGCGCTGATGGATGGCTGCGCCTGAAACACCACATTCGCGTGCGATTTCGAGGAATGGCTTGCGGCCATTGTCTACCAGCATCTGAAGAATCTTGGTGTCGAGATTGTCAATGTGTAAGCGTGGCATAACTTTTACTTTTCCTTTAGTTTAGTTGTTGTTTAATATTCCCTTTTGTTTTTACAACAGTTTTTTTGACTCATGAAACCTTAATGCTGTCGTTACGAATTTTAAATTGCATCATTGCCTTGTGGCGGGTTTCAGTTTTGTGGCTGTTGCGGTATTAGTTCACTACAAAATTAGAAAAAAGTTTTTTAATTACGAAAATCGAAATGTGATTTTTATAGCCTTTAATAAATTACAAAGAGATATGGATTGATATTTTTTTGTTAATTTTGTAGGTAAATGCGAGATGAAGCAGATGTTTAAAAGTTCCGATGTAATTAGTCGTATGCGTGAAACTTGCTGTTTTTCAGCACATAATGCTGTCGGGAGATGCGTTTTAATGAATACGTGTGATTCTGATGTGTCTGTGGCATCTGCTGCTTTCGTTTATGAGAAAAAGTTTTTATGTTATTAAACATGTTTTGATTTTTTTGTTCAAAACGCCTTTTTTCAGTAATACAAATTATGATCGTCCGGAATAAATCAAGGATATTTTTATGTTGCCGCAGATCTGTGGTCTTTATGGCATGCATGTTCTTTCTGGTCTTTTGCGGGTGTATGGGCAGCCGATCCGGGAGCCGGAATGGCGGCCGGATAGTCACTGTAAGTCTACCTCCGTTGGAGTATTTTGTAAAGGCCGTCGCTGGTGACAGCGTTACAGTGCGTACGTTGATGGACGCGGGTGCCGATCCGGAGACCTTTCAGCCTGGGATGGGCTTGATGAGGGATATAAACCGGTCTGATCTTCTTGTGGTTACAGGAGTTGTACCTTTTGAGAAGGAGCTTGTATCAAATATATCACACAATGTCCCTGATTTGAAGATCTGCGATGTTGGCAACGGTGTGGACTACATGTATGGCACACATATGCATGCGGGGCATCGAGATGAGGACGGGGATGGCTCAGACCATGAGGGGGAGCCTGACCCGCATATATGGAGTTCCGTAAAGAATGCGAAGATAATATCCGCAAACGTATGCGACGTTCTTTCCGAGACATACCCGGAGCTGAGTGAATATTTCGCGAGACGCAATGAATTATTGGTTCATCGTCTTGACAGTTTGGATCTTGAATACGAAAAAAGATTGGCCGACCATCCTGCTTTTGTCATATGGCATCCGTCGCTAAGTTATTTTGCGCGGGATTATGGGTTGGAGCAGATAGCGTTTAACCTCGAGAACAAGGAGACTTCTCCGATACGGCTCCGTGAGTCCACGGATCATGCCCTTGCGCATTCTCCCGTGGCTTTTTTTGTGCCGGCCGGTATACCCGTTGACCGTGTCGCAACCATATCCGAGATGCTTGGTCTGAACCCTGTGGAGATAAATTTCATGGATTCAGATTGGGAAGATCACATGGAGCGGATTGTCAATGCCATTGCACCTGCCAAATAATGAATGCCATGGATGAGACCATAATAAGGTTGCACGGAGTGTCAATGAGGTGGGATCACCGGGAGGTATTGCGTGATATCGACCTGGATGTGCGTTGCGGGGATTTCCTTGCCATCACGGGGCCTAACGGGGGCGGTAAGTCCACTCTGTTGAAGGTGATATTGAAATTGATCAAGCCGACTTCGGGAACTGTGGGGTATTTCAATCGGGATGGTGCTCCTGTGCAAAGGCTGCATATAGGCTACCTCCCGCAGAAGAACATGATAGATTCCCGTTTCCCGATCACAGTGCGTGAGACGGTTTTGTCAGGTTTGCTCGGTATGCGTGACATTGGAAGAGAGGAAGCGTCTGAGGTGGTAAGCCGAATCCTGCGTCTTGTGGAGCTGGAAGAGCACTCAGATTCTCCGATCGGCGAACTGTCCGGCGGTCAGTTGCAACGTACCCTTCTGGGGCGTGCCCTTGTCTCGGATCCCGCTGTGCTTGTGTTGGATGAACCTTTGAGCTACATTGACAAGAATTTTGAAAGGCGCATCTATGACATTCTTGCGGAGGTGTCACGGCGTGCGACCATCCTTCTGGTCAGTCATGAGATGAGCGTGATTTCCACTATGGCGACGCGCCATCTGATCGTGGACCGCACGTTGCATGAATGCACTGCCAAGCATCATTACGTCCCGTCGGAATGCAGATGAGGTTTTAGGCAAACTACTATGACGTCATCTGTTTTGGCAAGATTTTTGCTGTGGTAACAATGAGGCACTTAGCATTGTTATAAGTTAAGATTTCCTCTTGATGAAAATTTATGGATAAGAAAATCTTTGCAGATACAAAAAGAAAGATATATGAATATGTTGCCGGGCATCGTCTGAGGGATGCCTTCGGTTATGCCCGTTCGCTTGCCGACGGGATGATGAACTGGGAACTGTCACGCGAACTTGCCGCCGCTGAGGACAATTACCGTATGATGCTCTCATATGCAACCAAAGGTGCGGAAGATCCAGGCCGCAATGACATGGTGGCCACTTTGGGTGATACGATCCTTGGGTTGGTTGACAGGCTTGAGCGTGAGAACCTGCAACCCGCGGAACCGACATTGTACTACAATACGTTGCGCTACGAGCGCTCGCAGAGTTCCGACAGCATAGCGTCGTTGCTGGACGATTACGTAAAGGCAATATCCGACGGCTCTATTTTCACAGTCATTAGCACAGGAAAGCATACAGCCGAGGGGCACCGTTCGGCAGTTGAGCGTGAAGCTTTGGAAAGGCGCATATTCAATCGTATATGGGTGACGCATCCTTTGTCCTCGGCCGATGAGGAAGCATTGCATATCGCCTTGGCAGACGAACGTGTGCCTCTGTATGCCAAGGAGCTGTTCGGCTGGGGATTGGTGCTCGGTGGTCTTCAGTATCACGACAGCCGCAGGGTCGGCTTGCTTCTGGACATGTATCGTATGTCAGACCGACGGCTGTGGGGGGTAGGGCTTATCGGCGTGTGTCTGTTGCTGGATGCGTTCTCGGAGAGAAAACTGAGCCGTGCGGCCTCTCTTAAGTTCCAGGCTGTGCGCGATACGGCCGATTGGGGGAAAGACCTCCGGATGGTCAATATGGAGCTTGTCAAGACCGTGGATACGGATAGAATCACGGCTAAGATACGTGACGAGGTGGTGCCCGGCATGATGAAGCTCAAGCCGGAGATAGACAAGAAATTGAAACTCAACATAGAGGATCTGGATCCGGCGGATATGGAGGAAAATCCGGCATGGCAGGAGATCCTTACCGAGTCCGGGCTTGCAGACAAGCTGAAGGAGATGAGCGAGATACAGGAGGAGGGGGGAGACGTGATGATGGGCACCTTCTCGCATCTCAAGACGTTTCCGTTCTTCAACGACGTGGCCAACTGGTTCCTTCCGTTCCATACCGACTATTCAGCTTTCACCGGTAGCGGGGCTGATACAGGCCTTTCAACTGTGGCCGATGTGATGTCGGCAGCAGGTTTCCTTTGCGACAGTGACAAATATTCCTTCATGTTCTCCCTTGAGCATGTGCCGGCAGCACAGAGGCAGATGATGCTTCAGCAATTCAAGACGCACGATGCGCAATTGGCGGAATTGCGTGCCGCGTCGTTGTCGTTGCCGGAGGGTGACAAGCGGAGCATATTGAACAAGCAGATACAGAACCTTTTCAGGTTTTTCCGTCTTTTCCGCCGTAAGGGGGAGATTCCAAACCCGTTTGCTGCGGGGGTGAATCTTAGTGCGTCTGTGGCATTCGTGGACGATCTTCGTGATCCCGACGCATTGTCTCTGATAGCGGAATTCTATTTCTCTCACGGATACTACAGGCAGGCTCTCAGCTCTTTCGCCCTTGTAGCGGAATTGAAGGCTCCGGGGGCAGACATATATCAGAAGATGGGGCATGCGCGTCAGAAACTCGGCGATTATGAGGGGGCGCTCGCAGACTATGAACGGGCAGAGATGCTTGACGGTGGGAGCGATTGGACTTTGCGTCGCCTGGCGCGTTGCTACATGGCGCTTCACCGTCCGGCAGAGGCGCTTGACCGTCTACGCATCCTTGAGTCCCGGAAGCCGGACAATGCCGCTACGGCTCTCAACATAGGGCGCTGTCTCGTGGAGCTTGAGCGATACGACGAGGCTGTTGCTGCCTATTATAAGGGTGAATACCTTGACCACGGATCCGCAAAGGCATTGCGTCCGTTGGCGTGGTGCCTGCTCATGGTCGGGGATCTTACCCAGGCTGCCAAGTATTATGAAAAAGTCCTTGCCGATACAGTTCCTACAGCGGAGGATTACTTGAATATGGGACATCTCAAACTTGCGGAAGGCAATTTCTCCGAGGCCATGAACTTTTACTCCCTCAACATCTCGGCACGCACCGGCGGGGAAAATCCCACGGGTACGGCACGCAAGGCTGCTGTAGATGGCTTCATTTCCGACATGCGCGAAGATGCCAAGTATCTGAGACGCATAGGGGTAGATGCCGATCTTGTGCCGTTGCTCACGGATGCGATCCTTTATGAGGATAAATTATAAGTAAGTCATCAAAATTATTACGTTATATATGAATTTAAGCACTTTATATCATCGGCGGCGCTTTTTCGGTGCTTTTAGTCCTAATCCTCAGTCGTGTAGCCCGCTACACTCCTTCATCTTCGGACTAAAATCCCTCGAAAAATCTCTCTCCGATGATATAAAATAATTTTGACGACTTACTTAAAAACAAACAATAGAAAACTGATAGAAATATGGTAATTCAAAGATGGCAAACGGTGTGGCTGCTCGTAGCCACGATTTTAGTGGCTGTATTCTGCTGCATCCCGATGGCTTGTGTGCCGGGTGAGATAAACGATCCGAATTCTGTAACGTTCATGCGACCGGTTGACGTGCCGGTATTCATGGTCGTGAACATCGTCGTGGCACTTCTGCTGTTTCTTTCCATTTTCCTCTACAGGAACACCAGGCGGCAGAAGACCCTTACGTTGGTGTCCATGCTGCTTATCGTGGTGGTGATGGTCACAGAGGTGCTTCTGCTTTATAGCTGGAACGATGCTTTTGGTGGTATTGAATGGTTGGGAAGCATCTTCCTGTTGCTTGGGGCGCTTGTGTTCGCTTTGCTGGCTTATCGCGGCATAAGCCATGACGAGCGGTTACTTAAGGCGGCAGACCGTCTCCGTTAAATGAGGGCGTGTCCTAATGGCTCATCTGGGTCGTCGCTTAAAGGATTCGGTTTCGGTCATTGACCTAAGTCAACTCCCGTCAACCTCACCTTCAAGCTCCTACCATCTGAACCATTATGACAACACCCTCGCCATCGGGATACAAAAACGGCAATGTGTCAACTAACGGGAGCCTATGACAAGAAGCAAAAGCGAAACGAAGAGCAATGCGAGGTCTACGGCCTTGGCACGTACATTTCGTTCGTGAAGGATGAATACACCGTAGAGGAATGGCACTATTACGCTTCCGCGGCGCACCATCGATACGATGGAGATCATGGCACCGTCCACTGACAGCGCGAAGAAATAAGCCAGGTCTGCCACGGTAAGAAAAACGGAAATGAGGGGTATTGCCCATGTCCAGTGGAATTTTCCACCATCCGGGGATATGGAAGAGGACCGGCGACGCAGCAACAGCAGCGTCGCCGTCATTATTACACACTGGTAGAGGGAATACCAGGCTTGTACTTCAAGGGGGAGGTAGAATTGGAGGAGGTATTTGTCATAGAGGGCGCTTATGGCACCGAATATGGTGGCACCTATGGCCATCCAGAGCCAACGGGAGTGTTTTAGCGAGAAACCTTCGCGGCTTCCGATGCGTGAGATGAAATAAAGCGAAGCAAAGCCTATGAGTATGCCTGTCCATTGTAAAAGGTTCAGGCGTTCGCCGAATATCAACAGGGCGCCTACGAGCACCATTACGGGGCGGCTCGCGTTTATAGGCCCCTGGATGGTCAGCGGTAGGTGCTTGATGGCAAAGTATCCCAATAGCCATGAAGAGAGTACGATCAATGCCTTTATCAGAATGAGCAGATGCCCTTCGGGAGTGTTGTTCAATCCGAAGTTGCCATGCAGGATTCCGCCGATGAGCACGGGAGACATAAGCATGGTCTGAAACAATGTGTTGAGCATCAACACGATTGTCACATTGTTGCCTTTTACGGAGATTTTCTTGAAAATGTCATAGAATCCGAGGCATAGGGCTGACAACAGGGCTAAAATGATCCACACGGCTTTTTAGGTGTTTGTTTTATAAGCAACGCCGGAACTTTGTGGATTCCGGCGCTGCATGGATGTTTATTTACAATATGATGGTGGGTTTTATCGTGCTGTGAGAGAGTAGTTGGCATCCACAGTCACATCGAAGGAGTATGTATCGGTGCTCGTCATGGGGATGGGTACGTGAGGGCATGTGAATTTCAGATCGAATGTCTGGGCGGTGACAACGGTACCGGTGAGGTCGGTCACCTCATATGCCTGGAAGGGGCGGTTGTTAGCCTGTGGTATCAGCTGCGTGCAATTCAAGGTGAAACCATTGTCGCTCATGGCGAAGTCTATGCCGGGGAACGTCATTGTGATACCGGTGGGCATACTGCTTACGAACTGGGCGTTTTCGATGGTCATAAGGGCTTGCTGTGACCTGTAGTCAAGGGTTACGCAATATTTGGCATCTCTTGTTATGAACTGGCCGAGGTCTCCATCAGTACATACCGAGAAGGTGGATCCGTAGAAATAGTTCTTTTTCTGGATTATGCGCACAAGGTACTTGTCGTCTATGGTGAATGAGATTGCGTTTTGCGGCCCTACTGTCTTCGGCGTTACCTTTCCGTTGGCATCTTCGGTGGTTCCGAATGTGCGTTTTTCATCAAGAAGGCAGGTTATTTTCAGGTCGCTGATAGTGTATGTGGCAGTTGATCCGGAACTTAGTTGAAATGGGGTGGTTACGTTCACGCCTTTCACCATAGGGTCAGTGAACGAAGTGCGTGGGATATATCCGAAAGTCATGGTGGTTCTGTCTTTCTCGTTGTCGTTAAACTGGAGGTTTACGAATTGTGCCGTGCACGTATTGTCGTTTTCATCGAAGATGAGCGTATAGTCTATTCCGGGATAATACTTCCAGTTTGATTCACCCTTGGTTTGTACTGCGACAAAGTTGTCTGATGAGGAGAGGTTAAGATAGTATATCGGTTTCAGGTTTTCGTTGGTGATCTCGGTTTGCGAACAGGAGGAGAAGGATGCCAATGCAAGAAGGCCGCACATGGCTGAAAGCAGTTTTATTTTCATAAATGTCAGGAGTTATTGATTATCTAAATAAATTGGCGTTTGGTTTATAGGAGAGGGAGGTCGTAGCGGAGTGTCAGTCCCAATTGTATTCCGTTCCCTTTTTGCAGGAATGCGTTCCCTATAGAAACGAAATAGAATGTTGCATATTGCGTGTTCGTGAAATTGTTGACCCAGATTTCTGCCGATAGGTCTCCGTGCCATGCGCGCAGGGATGCGTCTGCAAGCGCATAAAACGGCTGTGAGAGCGTATTGGCTTCATCCCAGTATATTTTACCTATTCCACGGCAGTTTATGTCGGCGCTTATGCGCTGTATGAATCCGGAACTGAATTCGCGTGTATATGTCACGCCTGCAAAAAGGGTGTTCATTGGGGCGTATGGCACATGGCGTCCGTTGAAGCTTGTGCGTCCGTTGTTGAAATCCGTGAAACGCGCATCCGTGAAGCCGTAGGCCATTCGTCCGGTCAAGTCTCCGGTGATCCGGTATACTACCGAGATTTCTGCCCCGCGTGAGCGGGAACGTCCCGCGTTTGCCATTACACGCCCTGTGATAGACCCTTCAGGAAACATCGTGAGCTGTTGGTCGCGACATTCTATCCAGAATAGTGTGGCGTCAATGTTCAGCTTGCGGTCTGCGAGTGTCAGATGGGTGCCTATTTCATAATTCCACGTTTTCTCGGGATCATAACTGATTATGTCGTTTATGTCGTATCGCTGGTCAATACCGATCTTTGACATTATACGTTGCTGCAGTACGTCGCTGAACATCTGGGTGTTGTATCCGCCGGCCTTGTATCCTTTCGTGAATGATACGAAAATGTTTCCCGTTTCAGATGGAAGATCGTAGCTCAGAGTGAGTTTTGGAAGGAGTTGAGCGAATGTCTTTGAGAGTGTCCCTGATTCGTGCACATTCACCGGGTTGGAAGGGGAGTACAGCTCTTCTCCGTTTTCCGTGACGTTGTAGATGGAATATGTCGATTCGGAATCGCTGTTGTATCGTATCTCTGCCCGCTCCCAGTCCCATCGCAGTCCGAGGGTAGCGGTAAATCTCCCTAAAGCGGCGGTGCTTTCGTGATAGAATGATCCTCCCGCCGACGGCATCGTAAAACGGCTTCCGAGATAAAGTTGCCTGTCGTCCCACCGTATAGGATACTGGGGATTGATCTTGTTGGCATGTTCCTCTATCAGGTGTGTCAGCCCGTAGTCGAAAAATGTGACAGGCGCGTCCATATGGGTGCGTCTGAGGTATCCGAATGCACCTGCGAGCCAACTGTAGCGTTTACCCGGTCTGCCTTTGGCAACGAAGTCAGCTGTGCAAGCCCATTCATGCCTCTTTTGTGTAAGGGTGAAGTAGTCGAGCGGCAAAAAGTCCTGATCAAGGGTCATATTGTCGTTGATATACTGGAAACTTGCTATACCAGACAGGCTTATGTTTCCTATTTGGCCGTTGAGCGTAAGACCGTCAGTGACTGTCAGGCGTTTGTAAAAACATGTGTCGTTATAGGCGATCTGCGACGTGTTTACGGATTTATAAGGGTAGCCGTTCTGTATCGAATGTGAGACGGAGGCGGTGTTTTCGATTATGAATGTGTCGCCCGGGCGGAAGATGGTTTTCCATCTGCCGCTCCATTGGCGTTCGCGCCCCACATGCGAATTGTTGTAGGCATTTCGGAAAAAACCGTCAGTACCGGTGGCATATGCGTTCAGCGACATGCCGACGCGCGGATCAAGCCGTTTGTATAGTCCTATAGATCCTTTGTAGCTGTTGTGGGAGGCGTATTCCGCAAGTACCCTGACACCCTCGAACGTGAAGGGCGAGAGGGTGTGTATGTTTATAAGTCCCCCCATCGTATTGCGTCCGTACAGTATGTTCTGGGGGCCCCGGAGTATCTCTATCCGTTCAATGTCAGCAAGGTCAAAATCGAAATTGTCCTTGTTTATCAAGGGCACGTTGTCAATGTTCAGGCCAACGACAGGCTGGTCAATGCGGGTGCCGAGACCGCGCACATAGACCGACGATGTCATTCTTGATCCGTATTGCGGCATGTAGAAATTAGGCACGATCTCGCTTACCTGTTTGATATTGACGATGTTCAGCCGTTCTATTTCCTTACGGTCTATTCGGGTTGCCGATTCTGCCTGTTCAATATCCTTTCCACCCTTTATGGCGGTAACGGATATCTGTGGCAATACCATTACGGTATCGGCGAATTCAGATGGTACGGCTTCTCCGCACACATGTGGGGTGTGTAAAAAAGACATCGCCAGAAACGGCAACATTATTATATGGAGTGGCCTTAGTGACAATACAGATTTCGTTTAGTACCGGAAACCACCTGCACATGCAGGTTTAGCAGTGCAAAATTACTAAAAAAAATCAGTATTGAATGTAGAGAGTTTCCTTATGAGGTTTGTCATTGATGCGCGTTGACCGAAAAGATGTGTTAAATATGTAATAAAGATTAAAAAACGCCGTGCGGTGGGTAGGCAAGTCCAAAAAAAGCGGTAAATTTGAGGAAGTAAATTTTAACGTTTATTTGTGAGCCGAGAGATTCCGCAGGATAACCCCGTATTGATAGACCGTTTGCGGCAGCCAGAAAGCTGTCGCCAGGCTTTCAACGAGGTTATGCGGGAATATTCCGAGCCGTTGTACTGGCAGATACGCCGAATGGTCGAGAACCATGACGATGCCGCCGATGTACTTCAGAACACGTTTTTGAAAGCCTGGCAGAACATTGAGAACTTCAGGGGGGAAGCTAAACTGTCCACTTGGCTTTACAAGATAGCGCTAAATGAAAGTATAACCTTCCTTGCCCGTGAACGCAAACGGCTGAGCGTGAGTATAGATGACGAGGAAACACATCTTGTGAACCAGATTGAGGCAGATGAATGGGTAGATGGAGACGAGTTGGCTATCAGGCTTAGAAAGGCGGTGGCTTCGCTTCCCGAGAAGCAGCGCATGGTGTTCAACATGAAATATTACGATGACATGAAGTATGAACGCATGTCGGAGATCCTGGGCACTTCCGTGGGGGCATTGAAGGCGTCCTATCATCTTGCCGTCAAAAAAATAGAGAAAATTCTTGGTGAATGATCAGCCCGGACTTGCAATAAAAAATGAGATTTTGTGTAAAAATGCGAGGTGCAGTTAAACCTTGCCGTTCCTGTGAAGTCACAATTAATGCATGAGCGCCTTAGAGAACCGGAGGTTCCCGTGCAATAAACGTTTTCCGACTTTTGATGGATATGAAAGATAAGGATAGCAACATATTAGACACGATAGGACATCGCGACGGCATGACCGTGCCTGAAGGATTCTTTGAGGATTTTGCCCGTCGCATGGAGGGGCTGCTTCCCGAGAATCCGGATGCGGAGCAGACGCGTGTCCTCGCTCCCAAGACGGTATGGGAACGCATCAGGCCGTTTGTATATATGGCGGCTATGTTTGCCGGTATATGGTGCATGCTCAAGATGTTTACTCTCATGAGCACGTCGCCTGTGGATCTTTCGATAGATAACAACAAGATCCTCACCGAGGCTCTCAGTGACGATAATTTCATATATGATAATTTTATCGACGAGATCAACCAGAATGAGATCTTTGACGAGATGTATGATGACAGCATAGGTGTGGATGATTTCATGGAGATGGACAGTTTGATGCAATCACCGATGAATTAAATTGTAGTGGCTTATGAAAATTATGAAGTCCTTTCTGGTGCTTTTGGTTTGTTCGTTATATGCGGTTGTGCCGTCGATCGCTCAGGATCGCTCAGACCGCGATCAGTGGATGAACGAAATAAGACAATATCGTCGCGTGTACTTTACAAAGGAGCTTGGGCTGTCCAAGGAGCAACAGAACAAATTCTTTGCCATCTATGATGAGATGGAAGAGCAGATAAGCAGGATCGATGAGGACACTCGCGTAATGGAACGTCGCATAGCAGAAGCTACGGACGCTTCCGATGTCGAATACGAGAAGGCTACCGAGGCAATGTATGATGCCAAGGTCAGCCAGGCTGAGCTTGAAAGAAACTATATGGAAAAATTCAAGAATGTGCTTGACAAAAAGCAACTTTTTGAATTGAAAAGCGTGGAACGGCAATTCCAGCGCGATATGTTGAAGCAGCATCAACGGCTACGCAGCCGCCGGGCGGCCGACAATGCCCAGTAACCCCTTTTCTCGTAGCATCCTTTGACAGGGAAGGTGGAAAATAAAAACTTTTTTGGTGTGTGTCGGGCAACTTTTTCCGGCACACATTTTGTTGTTTTATAGTAAGTCATAAAGATATTATATCATAGAGTATTTTATGAGACGCGTCCTAAACATCGTTGGCTTTATTTTGGCCATGTTCATATGTATGTCAGCAAAGAGCTCAGGAAATATAAAGGAACCCGACTTCGCATTCCCCAAGAAGGTGCAGCAGCAGGCTGTGCGCGATCTGGAGAAGGCCTTGTCTGCTGATGATGGTGCCGGTGTTGTGAATGCGCTTGTGCGTATTGGTCTGGCTGAGTCCGCAGTTTCCTCTGATTCGCTTCCTAATGTGCTGTCACGGGTGGAGGAGGTAAAGTCCCGTGAGCAGGATCCTGTGACCCGTTCGATGTTGAGTTTGCTGGAGGCTCAGATATATACGGACATATACGCCAATGACCGTTGGAAAATAAACCAGCGTCCCGAAATAGCTGCACAGGCCGTCACCGATGATTACAATCTTTGGGGGCGCAACCGGTTTTTTAAGAAGGTAAGCGCCCTTGTTGATGAGGCGCTTGCTGATAAGGATGCATTGAGGAACACCCCTCTTGGCGATTACAGCAATACGCTGGTCTTTCAGCGTTCGGCATTGACTGTTTATCCTACAATGCTTGATTTTGCCGTTTACAGGGCTTTGGCATACATGTCGGTGTTCTCGGATAGCTTTAACCGTACATTGACAGTCGAATTGTTGCGTGATCCGATGAATGAGGCTCTTTATCCTAACGGAAGTGATTCTGTGGAGCGTCGTGTACTTGAGATGTATCGCATGTTGATGGAGGGACGCGAGGAAAGCGCTTCAGGTTTGTTCGCGCGAGCCAAGGTTATGGAATATATTTACCAGAGGATTTTCACATTCGAACGCAATGTCTTTTCGTTCAGGAATGTGGATGGCACCACGAACGATGTGCATAAAGTATACATGGAGATATACGACAAGCTAAAGAATGTGCCATACGCCGTAGAACTTCTGCTTGCCATGCCTGATGTGAGAGTGGATTCTCCTGTGTCAAAGGAGCTGTACGGACTTTTGAGCCGGTTCGAGCATGAGAATCCTCAGTATTTCAACCTGAATGGCGTGAAGGAACTGATGGAGCGTCTGACAATGAAGTCCGTCACGCTTCGTGTTCCGAAGCAGGTACAGCGTCAGGCTTTCTTCACGGTAGAGATCGAAGGCCAAAACGTAAACAGTCTGAAACTGAATTTATACAAGTTGCCATCCTCATCGGTAAAGCGCGATTCATATTATTATGCAGGATCGCTTGGCAAGGCGATTAATACTGTCGAAGTGTCAAAAGATGGGGAAGCTCCTTTTACATATGTTTCAAAGGCCGCTCTGTCGGCTCCTGATTATGGCTACTATGTTGTTGTGCCGGAATTTGATGGCAAGGAGACCATACGTCGTGAATATGAGATCATAAACTGTTCAGATCTGGCCACCGGCGTGGTGCAGGGTGTGGGCGAAATGAAAAACGGTGTGGTGAGAAATGTCGGCAACGGCGAACCTGTGAAAGGAGCGAGTCTGATATTTTCTCCATGGGATCGTCGCACGGCTTCGTCGGTTCTGCCGCGCAAGACTGATGCGCGAGGCTTCGTCGGTATTGATGTGAAGAAGTCCGGAACTTTGTATGCTACCTTGGGCAATGACTTATATTCTTCAGCGGTCAGCATATATGACAATGAGCGTCATGTGGATGGAGTCAGTGTCTATGGGTCGGTAGTGACTTCGCTTGGCTTGTATCGTCCGGGCGACAGGATGGACTATGCCGTAGTGCTTTATGAAGTGGGAAAGGATGGCCGTAAGGTGATTCCTGCCCGGAGATTCAATGTGTGTATGCGCGATGCCAACTATCAGGAGGTGGGTACACAGGAGATGACTACAGATGCGTGGGGTCGCGCTCAAGGATCATTCGACATTCCTTCCGGTACGCTTACCGGCAATTTCCACTTGGAATTCGTGGATTCCGATATTACGGGTGGATGCTCGTTCATGGTCAGCGATTACAAGCTGCCTACGTTCGAGGTGAAGGTGACTTCCGTATCGCGTCCCGCCCGGATAGGTAATGACGCCGTCATAGAAGGGAGCGCCCGCACATTCGCAGGATTCCCTGTGGAGGACGCTACTGTCAAGGCACAGGTGAAGGTGCGCACCGGAGCATGGTGGTTTGCATCGGTGTCGCCGGTGTTTTACGAAGTGGAGGCAACTGTGGATTCCAATGGAGATTTCAGGATCGTGATACCGTCGCACGCGATTGCAAATTCACCTTGTGTGCAGGGCTATTTTAATGTAGATATGGCTGTGACATCCTTGGACGGTGAAACACGTACTGCAACAGCCGGTTTCAACATGGGCAAGCCCGATTATATAAAAGCCGAGATTCCCGGTCAATATAATGCAGTTTCCGGTAAGGAGGTCAAGGTCGGCCTTTATAATTATGATGACAAGCCCCAGGTTGCCGAACTAAGGTATAAGATAAGCCGTCTTGAGAAAGAGGGGATGAATGAGGAATTTTCCGATCCTGTAAAGGAGGGAACCATCATGCCGGGCAATTTCAGCGAGATCATCGCCGCACTCCCTTCAGGGCGGTATGGTGTGATTTTCGAGACGGTAGACACCAACCTTTCCGAGCCATCAGGGATTGCACGTTTTACAGTTTGGCGGCCTGATGACACGATCTGTGCAGCCGATCAGCTTCTCTGGATCCCTGAGTCGGGTAATATACAGGCTGATGCCAATGGACGCGCATATATTACCGTAGGAAGCAATGCACCCGGGAATCATATGCTGATGTTGCTTTCTGATGATTCCGGGCATATTGTGTCGTCACAATGGATTGTGCTCAAGGGTATGCAGAGACTGGAGATCCAGCTTCCTCACGGGGCGCGATCCATGACAGCAAGTTTGTCCACGATCCATGATTGCAAAATGGCTACTGAAACAGTTTCCGTGGTGTCTGCGGAAATGGGACGCAAGATAACTGTGCATACGACTACTTTCCGCGACAAGGTCACCCCCGGTGACAAGGAGACTGTCACCCTAAATGTCAAGGGGCTTGATGGCGCGAATCCGGAAAGCGCTGTAATGCTTGATATGAGCAATAAGGCCATAGAGGTCATACAGGACAATCCATTCTCCCTGGATATTAACGGTTGGTATGGAGCCTCGCCTTACATTATTTATCCATCTTTCCGCACGAATTGGATCAATGCGTCTGGCAAATGGGTGAATTATGATGCGGTCGATTTCTCCGAACCGGAATTCAAACTTTATGGACGTAGGTTCGGCCAGTCTGCCAATTTCTATATAAGGGGAGCACGTCGTATGGCTGCCAACATGGCTATGGATACGGAGGAGGTCGCCGTAGAAGAAGAGGCTGCCGATGAAATAGGGGTCGTCCGTGAACATAAGAAGGAAATTTCGATGCCGCAGATGAAGTCCGCAGCCACGGCAGGCGATGCAGGTGCTGGCGATATGGCGCTTGCGGAAAGTGAGGTGGTGAGTGTCAAAGGGGCAAAGAAAGAGGACGATGCAGTTTACCGTCCAGCAGAGTTGCCCATCGCATTCTTCCGTCCCATGCTCAATACTGATGCGGAAGGCAATCTGGAGATAACTTATACAGTGCCTGACGCAAATACCACATGGGTCTTGAAATCTCTGGCATACAACCGGGATCTGCTTACAGCGTCTGACAAGGTAGAGATAGTGGCTTCCAAACCGGTGATGGTTTCAAGCAATGCTCCACGGTTCCTGCGTTGCGGCGACAAGGTGCGGTTGCTTTCGTCCGTGATGAACGCCACTGACAGCATCCTGACGGTGCATACGGTGAGCGAACTTCTTTCGGTAGGCGATCAGAGACTTGTAGCCATATCGGAAAACAGCGATACCATTGCAGCGATGAGGAGCACTATTGCGGGAATTGAATTCGAGGTGCCTGAAGACCTTCAGGGTGTTATATTGCGTGTGAAGTCTACCGCCGGACATTTCACGGATGGTGAACAGACGTTCATTCCTATCCTCCCCTCGGAGCAGAATGTGGTAGAGAGCAAGCCGTTCTATATCGCGCCGGGCAACAACCATTTCGTCATGCCATTGCCGGAAGTCACACGGGGGAGAGCCATGCTCAAGTTTACAGGCAATCCAGCATGGGAGGTGGTAGCCGCTTTGCCGGGACTCAGAAAGTCAGACTTTACGTCGTCTGTCTCTGCTGCCGGGGAACTTTACGCGGCTGCGGTGGCAGACGGGCTGATGAAGCAGTATCCAGAGATAGCGCGAACCATACGCAAATGGGCTGACAATCCGTCAGATTCCGCACTTGTTTCGATGCTGGAGAAAAACAGCCAGCTCAAGGATATGCTGCTCAGCTCAACGCCCTGGGTAAGTGATGCCTTGAATGACAGCGAGCGTATGCAGCGTCTTGTGCTCCTGCTTGACGGGCGCGATACATCCAAGGCAATCAACAATGCCCTCGTTGAATTGCGCAAGACCTTTGTGAACGGTGAAGGGTGGGGATGGACTACCCAGTATCCACAGTATTCCGAGTGGTGCACGATGCAGATACTTGACATACTGGGAGGTCTTAACCGGCTGGGATGGCTCCCAGAAAATCCAGGATTAAAGGAAATGATCGTGCAGGCGGTCAAGCATATAGACAGCACCACTGCGGCTGAATACGCCAAATATCCGAAGGGAGATTTCACAATGTACTGCTATATGAGGCTCAAATATCCGGATATCAAGCAGTCATCAGCATCTTCGGCTGTGACGGCCGCTCAGGTACGTCGCATCCTGTCCTCATGGAAAGACCATTCCGTGGCTCTCAAGGCTGTGGACGCGTTGATCCTGAATGCCAACGGATATGCCGCGACTGCACGACAGATCCTGGAGTCGCTTACCGAACTTGCCACCTCCACACCCGAACGCGGCATGTGGTGGGCACAGTTTGACAACAGTTATTCTATGTGGTCTATGAACAAAGTCGGATTGACCGGCATTGTGCTGGATGCCTACGCGAGTGTGTCGCCAAAGGCATCTGAAGTTGACCGTATACGTCAGTGGCTCGTGCTCAACAAGGCTGACAACAGTTGGGGCAATGCGATAATCACAACTCAGGTTATCTCCTCCCTGCTTATGTCCGGTACCGAGTGGACTGTAAATCCGGCAGCTACCGCCGTAAGGGTCAATGGCACGCTGATCCAGCCCAAGGAGGAATATGCAACTGGTTCGTTTACCGAAACAATAACTCCTTTGCTCTCAAAGCCGGGTGAACTGGTCATAGACCGTCAAGGGAACTATCCCTCATTCGGAGGATTGGTTACCATGCGTGTAGTGCCGATGAATGAGGTCAAATCGGCAGGAACAGATGAACTGAAAGTTGAGAAGTACATGAGCGTGTATGATGGATCGTCGTGGGTTCCGTCGCATGGATTCAAGGTCGGTGATCGCGTAAAAGTGACCTTGACCATAATGGCAGACAAGGATATGAGCTATGTAGTGGTCAATGACAAGCGTGCAGCAGGTCTTGAACCCAAGGAGCAACTGCCTACCCCAGTTTACAGTGATGGCCTGTGCTTCTATCGTGAAAACAGGGATTCACATACCAACCTGTTCATAAATTTCCTGCCGAAAGGCACGTATATGCTTGAATATGAGCTTTTCGCAAGTCAAGCCGGCGTGTTCTCATCCGGGGTGGCACAGGTTCAGAGTCAATACAATCCATTGAATGTGGCGCATTCAGCCGGTGCTGAGATTACGATAGAATGAGTTTGTGACATTTAGAAAAGTGATAGATAAGATATTTACAGTCTTTATGATGGTGGCGGCACTATTTTGTGCCGCCCCTTTATGTGCAAGAACATCCCATGTTCAGGCGACTGCCGGCGGTCGCCCGGTGGTTGAGGAGACACTGCATTGTCCAAAGCATGAAATGCGGGGGGCATGGCTTGCCACTGTCTATGACATCGACTGGCCGTCACGACAGGGAACCACTGCGGAAGTGGCCGAGGAGCAGAAGAAGGAATTGAGTGAGATATTGGACATATTGAAAAAAGCCGGAATAAATGCGGTGATGTTTCAGGTACGCTCCATGGGGGATGCCATGTATGCGTCTTCCTTTGAGCCATGGAGCCAGTATCTGACAGGAGAACGTGGCGTTCGTCCTGCTGCGGGGTGGGATCCGCTTGAGTTTGCTGTTACCGAGGCGCACCGTCGCGGGATGGAACTTCATGCGTGGGTCAATCCCTTCCGGCTTGCCAACGGGACAGCGCCTCAGCGGGTCCCCGTGGCCAAAGGTAAAGGATTTTTCGATCCGGTTTCAAAGGGATGGGTCATGACCTATAGGAAACGTGCAAACAAGAGGCAAAAAGGGAGTGCCGTCAGTGTGCTTGATCCCGGCAATCCCGGTGCGCGGAAGCATATAGTGGATGTGTGCCGTGAGATTGTGACATGTTATGACGTGGACGGTCTTGTATTTGATGATTATTTCTATCCTGACGGATTGCCGCTCGGCGCTGGGTATGATTTCGCTGAGTACAAACGCGACGTCTCAAGGCAGAAAAACAGGATGTCACAGGCCGACTGGCGTCGCAACAATGTAGCGAAGACTGTTTCAGAGGTGAGAAAAATGCTTGAGGTGGATGCTCCCTGGGTGCGTTTCGGTATCAGTCCGGCGGGAGTAGCGGGTGGCAATGGCGTTTCTGCCTCCCGTTACGGCTTGAAAGCGCCTGAGGTGGGTAGCGACTGGATGTACGATCGAATTTATTGCGATCCATTGCGTTGGCTTGCCGACGGTTCCGTAGACTATGTGTCGCCACAGCTTTATTGGCCATCGGATCATGAGACGAATCCCTATGAACCTCTTGCGCGATGGTGGGGGAAAGTGGCCGTGCGTTTCGGACGGCATTGTTACCCCAGTCAAAGTGTCGGTTGCATTCCCGAGTCCGATGAAGCCTGGTGTGAGCAGGGCTATCAGGTAGGGATCAACCGTGGAAATTCCACAGGATCGGATGCTGGCAGCATATTCTATTCCACGGCTCATATTTCCGGCAAGAAAATGTCGGGACTCGCGGACTATCTGGGAGCGAACTGCTATCGCTATCCGGCGCTGATGCCGGCTATGCCTTGGAAGGAAGCCGTGAACCCGGGTGCGGTTTCCAGTTTCCGACGCGATGGGAATGTGCTTGAATGGTCTCCAAAGGACAAGATGCGTTATGTGGTATACGCCGTTCCCAACGGTGTCACCCTTCTTGAGGCATTGTCAGAAGACGGGAGGAATTTCGAGCCGCAATATATAATAGGTGTGGCTTATGAGGAGCGTATGGAGATTCCCGATGATTTGCGGAATGGATATTGGTATGCGGTTGCACCCTATGACCGTTATGGCAATGAATGGGATGCCGCAGTTTTGGATGCAGGAGAAAAATGATGAATACTGATGTGAGATATATGCGCCGGGCGCTTCAGATTGCGGCGAACGGTAGGGGAGGGGCATCTCCCAACCCGATGGTAGGAGCGGTGATAGTGGCGTCTGACGGTCGCATCATCGGGGAGGGGTGGCACAGGGTACGTGGTCTGGGACATGCGGAAGTCAATGCCGTAGCGTCGGTAGCCACGGAAGACAAGCCGCTTCTGGGTGACAGCACGATGTATGTGACCCTTGAGCCATGTTCCCATTACGGCAAGACCCCTCCATGTGCCGAACTGATAATTCGCACAGGAATTCCCCGTGTTGTGGTTGCCACGGTGGATCCGAACCCCAAAGTGGCCGGACGCGGCATAAGGATGCTCCGTGAGGCTGGTGTGGAAGTGGAAACGGGCATCCTCGGCCAGGAAGCCAGAAATCTCAATCGGCGTTTTTTTACATCCCAGTTGTCTGGCCGTCCATGGATCACATTGAAGTGGGCTTGCAGTGCCGATGGTTATATGGATCGCGAGCGCACGGCTTCGCATCCGTCGGCATACCGGTTTTCTAATCCTGTCACCGGGATGATGACAATGCGGCTGCGTTCCCTGCATGACGCTGTTATGACAACGACGGCTACGGTTGAGATGGATGATTGCCGCCTTACCGTCAGGGGATGGTATGGTCGTCAGCCATTGCGTCTTGTACTTGACTTGAGACATAGGGCAGACATGAACAGAAATGTTTTTCAGGAAGTTGCCATTGAGCCGGGATCTGTCGCCGCCGGCGCCCAGGAGGCTGATATTCGTGGCACGGGTAAAGGAATCCCCCTTGTAGATGGCGACTGGGACGATCTTGGAAAACTTTTCAAAGGATTATACAATACTCTTGGTGTGAGCTCGTTATTGGTGGAGGCCGGGCCGAGGCTGTTGCGCAGACTTATAGATGACGGTCTCTGGGATGCTGCTCGTGAGGAGGTGGCAGCTTCCGTAATTCTTGGGACGGAAGGACGTGGAGATGCGCCGCAACTCCCGGGTTATCTCATTGCCCGTAGCGAGAGGGTGGGAGACAATCGTCTCAACTATTATCTGCGTTGCAAAGATGTGGATTTACCCATGGTGTAAATGCTACCAAAAGAATTGAAAATTTATTTAAAATGCTCCTTGGAAATTGGTGAGTATTAGGAGATATTATAATTTTGTCAGCGGGGAGAGGGATCAAAGTGCCAATTTTCATCCAGCATATGGGCGGAAGTTGGCAAAAACTTGTTAACTTTGCAGGTTGAAAAACCATGACATCGTTTGCCTTGGGCTACGGTGTAGGGTGTTGTTACAATTTGGTTAAGGCCTTATTAGCCTCTATGATTAAGAACAAAAGTATATTTCTCACATTTGCGCTCGCAGGGATGTTGTCTGTGGCTTCATGCAATTCAGATACAGTCTATGATAGCGAACCGCTTGATTTCGGCGGAGTGGCAGTGACCGGCTTCTCGCTACAGAGCGACAAGGCGGTGCTTAACAATCTTGACTCCGTATTCTTCTCTATAGACCTGATGGATGCGCGCATATTCAATGCCAATCCTCTCCCATACGGCACTGATGTGAGCAGTCTGGCTGTCACGGTGACTTCCGATGCATGTTCGGAACTTAAGCTGATCCAGTCAGCTCCGGAAGGTGAGGTCGCCAAGGAGATAAACTACCTTACCTCACCCGGCGAAAAGATAGATTTTTCAAAAGGCCCAGTGCGCCTTAGGATCGTGTCGACCAACGGGAAGAATACCCGCGATTACGTTGTCAATGTGAACGTGAACAAGGCAGTTGCAGATTCGCTTTATTGGGCACAAGTGGATGTGACCGATCTTCCCACATCTTTTTCGACCCTGAAGGATCAGAAAACAGTAAAATTCAAGGATAAGGCATATTGCCTTACCACCGACGGCAGCGGCTATTGCATGGCTGTAAGCGACAACCCGTTCGATAACATATGGAGCAAGCATGCTGTGAATTTCCCATCAGGAGTTGACGTTCGCACTCTTACTCCGTGTGAGACGCACCTGTTCATACTCACTTCCGGCGGAAATCTCCTCTGGAGCAATGACGGCCTCTCCTGGAACGATACAGGAGACCGTTGGGTGTCTATTACCGCACCTTACGTTGATATCCTGTTAGGTGTGCGTGAATTGGAAGGCGCGTATTACCATGCCTTCTTCCCTGACCGCAACTGTCCGTTGCAGGAAATCTCCGACGATTTCCCGGTTGCAGGTAATGCGGGTGCCGTGGTCTTTGACTCAAAATGGTCGTCTTCCTCTCAGGTAATCACTATGGGGGGGCGTAATGCTGCCGGAGATTTGCTTGACGGCACATGGGCGTTCGACGGTCACAACTGGGCTAAACTGAGCGACAGGCTTCCGGCAGGAGAAGGATACGCTATAGCGGATTATATGGTTTCGGAAACCGATACGGTAACATGGCGCGTGAAGAAAAGCCAGGTCATACTTGCCATCGGAGGACGCACTTCCAAGGCATCGTCAACCCGTGAGGTATACATATCGCGTGATTACGGGATCAATTGGAAGAAGGCCTATGACGAACTGCAGCTTCCGAAATATATTCCAGATATGGCATATGCCGATCTGTTGGTATTTGACAAGCGTCTGTCCCTTGAGGAAGTACGCTCCATGCGTCCTGCTGGTTGGATGGAAATGCCTGTGAGAATACCGTTGACCGATGCTCCGGAATCGCGTGCCATCAAGCCTATCACGTCATGGGATTGCCCCTACCTGTATCTTTGCGGAGGTTCGCGTGACGGTGATTTGCAGCCAAGGATCTGGCGCGGGGTGATCAACCAGTTTACCATGCGTCCACTGCAATAACACGTGGATGCCTGATTTTGGCTGTTTTCAGTATGGAGATCGTTGCCCGATGAAAAGATTGCTTGCACTGACAGTACTGCTTCTCGCTTTTATGGCTCCGAGGCTTGCGGCGCAGGAGGAGACCTACCGTTTTGATATCGGTGGTCAGATCGGCATGGCCGGTTATCTCGGGGATGCATCTTCAAATATCTTCGGACATCCCGGTTTTTCCGGCGGAGCCTCATTCCGTTATCTCCCCGATGCGAGGTGGGCGGTCAGGACTGTGTTCAACATGCTTGCTTTGAGTGGGAATACAAAGGACATGGACGATGTGCTTCCCGATTTCAAGGAATACAGTTTCAAGTCCACGGCCTATGATCTCGGCGCCCGAGTGGAATTCAACTTCTTCAGCTACGGGATAGGGGAGACATATAAGAAGTTGCGCCGTTGGAGTCCGTATCTTACGGTCGGCATAGGTGTGACTTTGGCCACATGCGCCGGAGAAAGCAACCTCGGCTTCAACATACCCATGGGCGTGGGAATAAAATATAAGATAAAGGAGAGACTGAATCTCGGTCTTGAATTTACCATGACCAAAGTGTTTTCCGATCATGTGGATGGAGTTCTGTCTGATCTTTATCAGATACAGAGTTCATTTATGAAAAATACCGATTGGTATTCAAATATATCCCTCTCCCTTACTTATGAATTCGGCAAGAGGTGTGCCACTTGCCATTATGTGGATTGAACGATGAGGAACGAAACCGATAAAGCTACCATAAAGCAGGTGCCGTCGCATGTGGCGATAATCATGGATGGCAACGGGCGTTGGGCTCAGGCTCGTGGGCTTGAGCGATCCCAAGGGCATGTGGAAGGGGTTAACACCGTGCGCCGCATAACGGAAGTGGCATCGGAAATGGGTGTGAGGTATCTTACACTGTATGCTTTCTCGACGGAAAACTGGAACCGGCCGAAAGAGGAGGTGGACGCCCTGATGCATCTTATAGGGATTGCCATAGAGCGCGAGACTCCAGACCTTATAAAGAACAACGTGCGCCTGACCATGATAGGCGATGTGGAACGCATGCCCTCCGATGCATTGGAAAGGTTGCGCGGGTGCATTGCCCGCACGTCGCATTGCACGGGGCTTAACCTCAATCTGGCATTGAGCTATTCGGCTCGATGGGAGATAGCGGATGCCGCCAGGCGCATAGCATCCGATGCCGTGGCAGGCAAGATAGATGCCTCTGCGATAGACGAGGCGACCGTAAGCAGCTATCTGACCACGGCCGCAATGCCGGATCCCGATCTGCTCATAAGGACAGGGGGCGACCTGAGGGTGAGCAATTTCCTTTTGTGGCAGATCGCCTATGCCGAGATATATGTTACGCCCACATATTGGCCTGACTTTACCAAGGAGGCCTTCCGGGAGGCGCTCGCACAATTCGGATGCAGGGAACGCCGTTTCGGGCTTACCGGCGAGCAAGTGCGTGCCATATGACCTGACCCTTCAATCCTTGTCTCTCTCGTTCATTATGCTTGAAATTTACGACACGTTTTTACGTTATGCGATATAGACTGCTTTTAGCTCTTTCCTCTCTGCTTTTTACAATCGGTGCGCTTCATGCCCAGGAGCGTACGGACACCATATACAATCCTCCGATAGTATATACCGGCATGCCTTCGGAATATGAGATCGCCGACATAAGGGTGAGCGGTGCCGACGGCTATGAGGATTACATTGTCATAGGTTATTCCGGCCTGAAAAAGGGTGATCGCATAGAGATCCCGGGCGACGAGGTTACTACAGCCGTAAAGCGTCTGATGCGTCAGGGGCTTTTTGCCCAGGCTCAGATCCTGGTGGACAAGATTGCAGGCGACAAGGCGTGGCTCAACATAAATCTTCGTACCCAGCCCCGTATATCGGAGGTGCGCTACCATGGCATGAAGAAAGGCGAACGCGAGGACATTCAGAAGCGCCTGCAGCTGATGAAAGGCAATCAGATCACCCAGAACATTGTCAACCGTGCCACTGCGATAATAAAGCAGTACTATTCTGAAAAGGGATATGGCAAGGCTGCCGTCAACATAGTGCTGGAGGAGGACCTTTCCAATGAGAACGAGATGATCGTCAATATAGACGTTGACAAGCATGGCAAGGTCAAGGTTCATAAGATATATATAGACGGCAATGAAGTGTTGAGCGACGGAAAGCTAAAGCGCGTCATAAAGAAGACCAATGAAGGCAGTAATCTATGGAAGCTCTTCAGCCAGAAAAAGTTCGTGGAGCAGGATTACAAGGATGACCTCAACAGGATAATCAACAAATATAACGAGCTTGGTTATCGCGATGCGAAAATTTTGAGTGACAGCGTAGTGCCTTATGGAGACAATAAGGTGGACGTATACATAACCCTTGACGAAGGAAAGAAATATTATATAAGCGATATAAGCTGGGTAGGGAATACGCTCTACAACACCGATCAGCTCAACTATATCCTGGGGATGCAACCGGGAGACGTATATAATCAGAAGGAGTTGGAAAAACGTCTCAACACTGATGATGATGCCGTCTCAAGCGCATATATGGACAGGGGATATCTTTTCTACCAGCTTGTGCCGATTGAAAAAAATGTGCATGGTGATTCCATTGACTTGGAACTGCGAATGTTCGAGGGTCCTCAGGCGCGTGTCAACAAGGTCGTGATCAACGGTAACGACCGCCTTTACGAGAAGGTGGTTCGTCGCGAGCTTTATGTGAAGCCAGGAGAGCTTTTCAGCAAGAGTGATCTTATCCGTTCGGCACGAGAAATTGCCCAGACAGGTCATTTCAACCCCGAAACGATAGATCCACGCGTGGAACCGAATGAAGACAACGGCACCGTGGATGTGATCTTCAATCTGGAGTCCAAGGCCAATGACCAGATAGAGTTCTCCCTCGGTTGGGGACAGACCGGTATCATAGGAAAGGTGGCCTTGAAGTTCACGAACTTCTCCATGAAGAACCTCTTCAATCCAAGTTCGTTCAAGGGGCTTATCCCGCAAGGTGAAGGGCAGACCTTTACCATCAGCGCCCAGACCAACGCCCGCTACTATCAGATGTATTCCGTATCGTTCCTTGATCCTTGGTTCGGCGGAAAGCGTCCTAATTCGCTTCAGGTATCGGCATACTACAGCCGCCAGACAGGTGTGAACTCTTCATACTATAACAGCAACTGGTCGAATCCATATCTGTATGGGGGGTACGGTTACGGCTATGGATACGGTTCGAACTACTATAATGACTATTATACTAACTCCATCCAGAATGCATATGACCCCAACAAGGTATTGCAGATGGCCGGTGTAACGGTTGGTTTCGGCAAGCGTCTGAATTGGCCGGATGACTATTTCACCTTCACCACGGAGCTTACCTACAACTGGTACTATCTCAAGAACTGGGAGTACCTTTATTATATGAACAACGGTACCTCCAACGCCCTTGTGCTCGGTCTTACATTGCAACGCAATTCAATAGACAATCCCCTTTATACACGCCGCGGATCCACATTCTCGCTTAATCTTCAGCTCACACCTCCAGCATCGCTTTTCGGGAACAAGAACTGGGAGAAACTCTACAACGAGAACACCACCGCTTCTAAGAAGGAGCTTTATCGCTGGATTGAATATTGGAAGCTGCGTTTCAAGTCGCGTACTTATACGCCGCTTACCGATCCCGATGGGAAATGGACGCTTGTGTTGATGACACGCGCCGACATAGGTCTGCTCGGCAGCTACAACAAGTGGCTTAAGTCTCCGTTTGAGACATTCTATGTTGGTGGCGACGGCATGAGCGGTTCATATACTTATGCAACCGAGACGATCGCTCTTCGCGGCTATGAGAACGGTGCCCTTACCCCATGGGGCAAGGAGGGATATGCCTATACCCGTTTCGGGGTGGAATTGCATTTCCCGTTCCTCTTGCAGCCGACGACAACCATCTATGGTCTTGTGTTTGCCGAGGGTGGCAACGCATGGCCGTCGGTGAAGGAGTTCTCACCCTTCAATCTGAAGCGAAGTGCCGGTGCCGGTGTCCGCATCTTCCTTCCGATGGTCGGCCTGATGGGTATTGACTGGGCTTATGGTTTCGATACCGTATATGGCCAGAAGGGTGGTTCGCACTTCCACTTCATCCTTGGCCAGGAGTTCTGATCCTGCTTCCGATGGGCTAATTTGGTCTGGTTTAAACCTTTTTGGTTCTCAAACGTCTATAGTGGTATAGACACTAACAATTTAAGATTTCGACAATATGAAAAAAACGATATTGGCACTTCTCCTTTTCTTGGGGATTGCTTTCGCCGGATCGGCGCAGAAGTTCGCACTCGTGGACATGGAATATATCCTTAAGAACGTTCCGTCATATGAGATGGCAAACGAGCAGCTCAACCAGTTGTCACAGCGTTGGCAGAAAGAGGTGGAGGCGGTAAGCAAGGAGGCCGACAACATGTACAAGCAATATCTGGCCGACAAGGTTTTCCTTACCGAGGAACAAGTGAAGAAACGTGAGAGCGAGATCGTGGCAAAGGAACAGGAGGCCACAGAGCTTCGCTACAAGTATTTCGGCCCCGAAGGGGAACTTTATAAAAAGCGTCAGACTCTGATGAAGCCTATTCAGGACGATGTCTACAATGCCGTTAAGAAGCTTTCTGAGGAGCGCGGATATCAGGCGATATTCGATCGTGCCTCGTCGGCCAATATCATCTATGCGTCCCCGCGTATAGATATAAGTAATGAAGTCCTTTCAAAGTTGGGCTACAGTAACTGATGATCGTGGTATGCGGCGTTTTCAAATGAAATAATTTAATATCAAAAAACATAACAACAGTAATGATTAAGAAAATTCTTTTGGCCCTCGTGATGGTGCTTCCACTGTGTGCATGGGCCCAGTCACCCAAGTTCGGCATTGTGGATGTAGACAACATCATTCCCCAGATGCCTGAATTCGTAGAAGCCCAGAACAAGCTCAGCGAGGCATCGAAGACCTATGAGAGCGAGTACGGCAAGATCAATGATGAGCTTCAGAAGAAGTATGCCGAATTCCAGGAACTTGAAAAGGACGCTACCACTCTCCAGTCCATAAAGGAGCGTCGCATGCAGGATATTCAGGAGCTTGACAAGAAGGCACAGCAGTTTGCACAGACCGCCCAGCAGGATCTCCAGCGTCAGCAGGCACAGCTCATGCAGCCCATCCAGGAGAAGGTGATGACCGCCATAAAGAGCGTCGGCAGCGAGAATGGTTTCACCATGATCTTCCCGCTTGGTGCGGCAGCATATACGGCCACGGACGTGCAGGATGTAACTCCCCTCGTTAAGGCCAAACTCGGTGTAAAGGATCAGGCTCCTCAGGCTGCTGCTCCTCAGAATCCGTAATTTGAAATTGTGATAATACAGGCGGTGTGTCAAAATTGACATATCGCCTTTTTTGTGTCCGGATGGTGATGGTGC
>CAJTYH010000030.1 GCA_910583675.1 uncultured Muribaculaceae bacterium | reverse complement strand
ACCGCGAAATTTCACAGAACAGACTTTTGATGAAATGCAGAAGCAGATAGAACGTGTGCTTGCCGACAATGGAATTGCCGTATGCGTATTTGACGCAGATGTTACCCGTACACGACCGGCTGAAAAAGCAAAGTTTGAGGATATGAAGCGTAAGTATACAGACAATCCGGCAGTATTATTGTGTGACAGTATGCCCTCTATTGAGTTCTGGTTTCTCTTGCACTACCTTAACACCAACCGATATTTCGCCACCTCTGACGATGTAATTGATGCCCTCCACCGCTATATGCCCAATTTCAGTAAACACCAATCATTCTTATCAAAAGAGGTATGGGTAGCGGAATTGCTTGTGGATAATCGCCTTGATACAGCGATTGCCAATGCTGGTATGATCGGCATTGAGGGGGAGTCTTATAGCAATTTATATAAGTTGTTCAATTCGTTACTTCTGAATAAAAATACATGAGCTTGAATAAATATGCATGAATTTATTTGGAAAATAAATTGGGTCATTATATTGATGATGCCTATATAGTTCAAGGCATGGTATGGTTCGTTTGAAAATTTCTTGGAATATCTTTTAGGCAGCTCCAAAAAGTGGCTGTTCATGCTACAAATATTGGATAAATTCGCTACCTTTGCGGCAACTTGACTCTGAACCTTGAAAATGACCGTAGCTCGCTCCATTAAACCATTTTATGATTGTTTCGCATTTCATCGCAAACCATCCTTTGCGATGCCGTGTTTTGATTTCGTGCAATGCAGAAAATTGCACGGAGTAAACATAATTCATAATTTAAATTGTACAATTATGAAACGAATAAATCCTCTTGACTTATCCTCGAGTGAGGATCTAAGTCGCGAAGAGATGCGAAGCATGACTGCCGGTGCCTATAGCGGCACCTCTGGCAGCGGTAGTGGATCCGGCAGCGGATCAGGTTCCGGTTCAGGATCCGGTAGTGGGTCTGGTTCAGGATCCGGTTGGGTATCAGGATTCTTGGATTGGTGGGATGATGTAATTGGTGGGATGATGTAATTGGTGGTGAAAGAGATAGGCAGAAAGAAGCATGTAACGGGAAGTCTCTTTATGATTCATGCTCATGGGTTGACGCCGGTAAAACGCATTATGGTACATGCAATGGAGACTACGTTACAAAAACGATGTACTGCACGCAAATGGATGGTACCGGAATCGGATCTGCCACAGGCAGTTTGTCCGCTCGTGAATCGGCATGTCTCAACAAGCGCCCTGATGATTACTGTGAGTTCAGAGGGAATAAAGGGGAGATTTTACATGGAACGTGTAAAACAAATAATAATTTTTTGACAAAACAGCCATTATTCTGCTCTCAATCAATTGGGACAGGAAAAAGTGATGAAAAAGATACGGATGTGAAACAGTAACTCTCTATTCTGAATCATTCACGCTTATATTCATGAAATATGGTGTGGAGGATTCAGAATATTTTTATAATAAAATTAATGCCAATGAAAAAGTTATCAGTATTTATTGCGGTGGGATGTGCGTTGGTGTCAAGTATTTTAGCTGATGCCAGTAATGCAGTTAAGCTTGGAACATCGCAGGTGACAGTAAACATGCACCTCATGGAAGACGCAGGTAAGGGAACAAGTGCAAATGCAGTGGTTCCCAAGGAAGTTGAAAAGATGAGTGTCTTCATTGAAACTCTGCCTGTTTTTTCGTTGAATGACGAAGAGACTCTCTCAACAAAGCTTGATCGCAACGGGATGTCGTTTACAGGTGAAGTGCCGGTGGAGTTTTTGGAGCAGATAGGGGGATTGAGGTTTTATGTTGACGGTAATTTCATGGGGGGAACCCAGATATTACTCAAACAGCAAGAACCGTTGGTGTTTGAGTGTTTTATTTCACCGGATGGGAGCCTTGTTGATCTCCAATATCCGAAATCATCAACTCTTAATTTGCGGGCATGGCAAGCATTGGCAGGGTTGTTTCAACAAGGTATGCAATTCGAGTTGCCTCGGCAATTCATGGCAGATCCTGCAATATATGATCAATCTTGGAAAGATCTGGGTGCATCTATTTCACATGACATCTGGCCTAAATATCTTTCGTCTACGATTCCAGGCGGGAAAGTTCCGTCAGATTTACCGGAGTGGGTCGTAAACAATCTCAAAGTGGGATTTGCTATGGATGCTGTATTGAATGTAGTGGGATGTGCTAAAGAGGCCGGTGTTAATATCGCTGATCCTAATGTGGAAACATATTCTTTTCTGAATGAGATCAATTATTCTCCCGATGTATTTCTGATTAATAACCTTGTATTGCCTGTTGGCGTTTTCTTCGATAGGATCATTGATATGCCAGGCGTTGGAATTGATGCAATAGGAGAGGTGAGCGTTGAAAAGTGGGAAGCTGAGATTGGTAGAATACTTGAGCCGGCGGTGGGCAAATGTCCTAAGCTGCTGCTTGATTTTTTGGCAGGAGCATCTTATGTCAAACAGATTGAAAACGGCATGCCATTGACTAATACTCAATTACAGAATATCCGCAAAGGGTTTACCGATGATATTGGCAAAATAGTAGTCAATAAAAACAATGAATTTCTTGCAAAGTCGCGGTGACGAATAGTTTAAACGCAATCGTAATATCGTGATTGACAATGCTTGAATTTATAGCATTGTCAATCACATTGTAGTTAAGAAGTAGCTTCCCAAGATATACAACCGAACCGTCATTTATTTAGAGATATAAGTATAGAATCATGAGAAAGCTATTGTTGTTTTTTGTTGCAGTATTATGTGCATTCATTTGGTTGAACGGAGAGGATCAAATCTGTTCGGGCAAGGAAAATGCGATTCGCCTTGGAACGGTCAAGTTGGGGGTGAAAATACATATTTTGTCCGATCATAAAACGGAATCAAATGAAGCCAATGTAGACAGTCTGCTTAACTCAATAGATCTTTATGCTGCGACGGTATCGGTCTTTGCAAAAAACCTGGATGATCAAGTGCAACTTCTCAATCGCAATAGGGATATGTTTTATGGAGAGATACCGGTGGAGCGATTGCAAGAAATTGGTAATGTAAGATGGTCTGTTAATGGGGTGCTCCAAGGTGGGACATTATTAGTTTTCAGACAGGAAGAACCGGTATGGATAAAAATATATATGTCGGAGGATGGTACATTGTTTTCTGTAGATTATCAGGAATTGGACATGCAAAAATGGGCGAATGTTTCTTGTATATTGAGCGGGTCGGTTACTGTAAATCCGTTTATGTTCGTTCCGAAGAATAAGGATTTATATAATGAATCCTGGAAGGCAGTGCGGTCTTACCAAATTGATTCCATATGGCCACAATATCAGAAAGAGGCCCTGGGTAAATATTCAATTCCCGAGGAAGTTTCGGATTGGTTAATGAATGACCTGAAAATAGCATTTGCGTCATACTGCATATTGCCTTATGTCAAGAACGCGGATGAGCTTGCGGGCTTAAAGGTGGATGAACCGCCAATGGAGGCATATACTTTCCTTGACAGCATAGACTATTCCCCTGACGTGTTTCTTAAGACCAATACGCTGATGTCTATAGGGTGGCTGTTGCAGTCGATCCTTGATTACGCCGGTGGTGGATTTGAAAGGATCGGTGAGACACCGGTTGCGCAGTGGGAGGAGATGGCCGACCGCAAACTGGAGCCGGCGATGAAGGAGCGTCCCAAGTTGCTGCTCGACCTGCTTGCGGGTATGTCGTATGTACTGCAGATAGAGGATGGGGAGCCGTTGACGGAGATCCAGAAAAAGAACATCAGCGACGGGTTTACCGATGACATAGGCAAGATCGTGCTCGCGAAAAACGACCGCTCGCTTGCCATGAGAAATGACAAGGCTTCCCTGCAAGACCTGATCGGCGAGGAGTTCACATTGCAGGAATACATAGACAGGAACTATGCGGGCAAGCCCGTGGTGGTGGATCTGTGGAATACGTGGTGCGCCCCCTGCCTGAGCGCCATATCGCAGACTGAGGATATAAAACACAGTTTTGCAGGGCCGGATCTGGTGTTCCTGTATGTGAGCAACGAATCCTCCCCGGCTGAGGCTTGGAAGAAACAGGCTGCCAAAATAGGCGGAGATCAGGTGCGCATAAGCATGGATGCCTCGGATGCGTTGCTTGCCAAGTATGGTTTCACCGGCTTCCCCTCCTATCTGTTCTTCGACCGCTCCCACAAGTTGGTGCATGCCCAGACGGCTTTCCCCGGCCTGAAGCGCTACGGCGAGCTTCTTGACGAGATCGCCAAGTGATGGGGTGGCTACTATATTGGATATATTTGAATTTATTGAGATAATTGTAATTGTGCTATGTTAAGAAAAAGGGTAACTGAACTGGTTGCGATCATGGGTGTGACACTGATGAGCAACTGTACGAACACTGGTCAGGTAAAAACATCGGAAAGTAAAGAAACGCCGGCGCTTGTTAATTTCGATTTGACGGAGTGTCTGTCAAATCTTGACGAGGAGATCAGCTGTAGCCTGAAACCTGATCAGGTTCTTGAGTTGAAAGACACCAAGGGCGCACTGTCTAACGGTTTCGGGGTAGAGGAGATTTGTGGTGATCGGATGGTGGTTGCAAACAACCATGCGGTATGCCTGTATGAGCTGCCTTCCGGAAGGCTGCTGATGGACGTCGGCTCACCACGCGCTATGTCCGGGGCGGTTTTCGCCGGAAATGACGAAAGTCTATTGATTTTCAAGAACAGTTGGCAAGACAACGTGACTACTGCAAGTCAATACGGGGTCGGCAACGAGGCTACACAGACGGTGCGGAGACCGCTCTATGGCGACATCGATTTCGAATCGGACAGCAGTTTCATCGCTACAAACGCCCTTGGCTTTGCCGGAGGGCAGGTGTGCCTATATCGGTTGAACAATCGCTTGGAGGCGGTGGATTCGGTGCCTCTGCCTTTGCGCATGCAACCTCAACAGGATCATTTCTACGTGATATATCCTTTGAAGCAGGACGGCAAGGGGTTGAATGTCTTCCTCAATGACACGGTCTACGAGGTGTCGTTTGCCGGTGGGGCGCATCCGATAGTGGCGTTGGATTTCGGTGACAAGAAAGTCCCCGAGGATCTGACGATCAGGCGGGTGGGAAATGCCCAGGATTACTTCAAGGCGCTTGAGCCGTACATAGATCTGCAGTTTATTGACAAATTCGGGGATTACCTCTTCTGCCGGTTTGAGAACGGAGGAAATGTCTATAATTGCATATTTGATTGCGAATCGGGCAAGATGGCCTACAGCAGGAAGGGTGAGGAAGGCAGTTGGGGAATCTCGCTTGACATCAATGGTCATACCCTCTGCTCGTGGCCGGTGGCAATCTGGCAGGACAATCTGCTGTTTGTCGTACCTGCGGATGTGATGAACCGCATAACCGGTGAAAACGGTGTTAACCCGGGAATTGCCATGCTCCCTATGGAAGCCCTGAAAGCCAAGCTGAAAAAGTGAGCGGCCTCAAATAGTACGACAGCCCGTCAAGCCTTCGGAGAAGGCTTGTGAAATTGTAGCCCCGCATCAAGCACCTCAGGTGCGAGGTGTGGGGTTTACTCATTGGAATATTTTTTAGGAAAGCCCAAAAAAGTGGCTGTTCATGCTACAAATGTTGGATAAATTCGCTACCTTTGCGGTGACTTGAATCTGGGACTTAATCTAAATCGTGATAGCGCATATTCCGAAAGATCAACGAATAATAAATACAATAATATCATGAAACGACTATCACTATTTCTTGCCGCGCTTAGCGCATTGCTCCTTTGGTCGTGCGGTGCCACGCAGGGACAGCAGGCTGATGAAAACGCCATCAAACTCGGAACGGCGAAAGTGTCCGTGCACATGAAGATCGGGGGAAATGCCGAGGGGGAAGCGAGCCTCAAGGCAGACAGTGTGCTTGATGTGATGGAGATATACGCCACTACGTTGCCCATTTTTGCATACAACAGCCAGTACTGCGAGTTTACGCCTCTGGAACGCGAGGGTGATACGTTTGTTGCGGAAGTGCCGGTGGAACGCATGCGGGAGATTGGCGGCATCAGGATATACTTGAACGGTGGGTTTACAGGGGGCACAATGTTGCTGTTCGACCAGAAAAATCCTATTGAACTTGAATGGAGTTTGACGGAAGACGGCTGGCCAATCGAAATGCCGGTTCTGAAGAACAGCGCATTGTCAATGGATGATTGGCAGAACATCTCAAGCATATTCACGCAGGGCATTTGCATGGACGTGCCACGATTGATAGAGCAAGATGCCGAGGTCTATAAACTCCCTTGGCAGGAGGTTCGCGCATATGAGACAGACACCGTGTGGCCGCGCTATGTGAGCCGTACCATCGGCGATTTCACCGTGCCAAAGGCGGCATCGGACTGGGTGATGAACAATCTGAAAGTAGTTTTTGCCGCAGACTGCATACTGCCTTATCAGAAGTATGCCGAAGCCGTGGCCGGAATAGAGGTCGGGAATCCTCCTATGGAGTCATATTCGTTTCTTGACAGCATCGATTATGCACCGGACGTGTTCCTTCTGAACAACGAGCTTATCAGTCAGAGGGCATTGCTGAGAGGGATTCTTGACATCCCGTGCGCGGAATTCAAGGAGATAGGGGAGACACCGGTGGCACAGTGGCAACAGACGGTAAGTCGCGCGTTGGAACCGGCCATGAAAGAAAGGCCGAAATTGCTGCTTGACCTCCTTTCCGGCCTGTCATACGTCAGGCAGATGGAAGCCATGAGACCGCTTACCGATACGCAGGTGAAAAACATAAACGAGGGTTATACCGATGATCTCGGCAAGATATTGCTTGCTGAAAACGACCGCCTCGTTACCGCCCTGAAAGATAGCTCATCAGTCACGTTGAATGACCTTGTCGCAGAAAAATTCAACCTACAGGAATACCTTGACAAGAACTACCCCGGACGCCCGGTTGTCGTCGCGCTTTCGCACCCGTGGGACGATCCGAATATCAACAAGTATTTCACCGGTAAGGAAATGAACGGGAAGTTCGCCGACAAGGGGTTGGCCATACTCAATATTTGTGATGAGAGAGGGGAGACACGCATGTGGAAGAACTTGGCCGCACGGTTTGGCGGTGCCAACATACGGATTGACGACGCGACCTATGACACGATCGGGAGGGACTTCGGTCTGGATACCGGATCTCCGCTTTCCTACCTGTTCTTTGACCGCGCACACAAGCTCGTGGTGGCGCTGCCATCATTCCCCGGTGCAGAGTGCTACGGCGAATTCCTAGAAGGGATTACTAAATAAACTGAATATTAATATTTTACATTTGCTTGTTATATGAGATTACCTGCATTTACCATCGTCGCGGCAATGATACTTGCCGCCATTTCTATGGGTAGTTGCACCCAGAAGGCATCTCCCGCCATGGAGCGCATTGACGCGCTGATTGCAGCGGGGGATACAGTAACGGAGTCCGGAATGTATAACATTTTCGTAATCAAAGGGGCGACCCTCACACCCGAAATGATGGATGCCGGACTGTTTACCTCGTTGGAAAAACTTTCCGTTCTCGGCAAGTCTGATAGCGAATATTGCATGGCTGTGCAACATGACGACAACAGTTTCATCGCAGCGAAGAAAATATATGTAGACATGCTTTTCCCCGAGGCCAAGGAGTTTGTGGTTGATGGAGACAAGGCTACACGCGCCGAGTTTGACCGCATACCGGCATCCCTCCTCCTCTCTGTGACCGGCGAGGATGGCGGCCAGAAGCTCGTTGTAAAGACGCGCGAGGATGTTGACGATCCATCTTCCGATTATAATGCGTTACAGGAAGCTGAGGGAAAATGGTTTGATGTGCGTCGTGAGAATTTTCTTATGGCTTTCCCGAAATCCTCTGACATAGTAGTAAATGATTTATCCACATATCCCGCCAATAGCCGGGTATATGTTGAGTCTTTGCTTCGTAGCCGAGATTATGCGAATGCACTGCCTGAAGAGAAGTCAAATTCGCTCGTGTTGATGTTTATTGACGATCGTCCTTTTGTCTACATAAATGAAAGGTATCCCCGCATGAATCCGAAAAATAGTGATGAGGCTGTAAGGATTCCCGTAAGTGAACTGCCTTCCCTGAAACTGTCAGATATTGCGGCTCATGTAGGGAAACCCATAGGCATGCTGTCTCTTGAGCAGGATACTGTCTATGTGCTTATCAAGCCTGGTGAATAGGCATTGAGCGAACTCGGAGCGGTGTTTCCGCTTTCAATTTACAACATGAGGTTATGCCGTATACGGCATGGCCTCTGTTTTTTAATCTTCTAAAATTTCCGTCACCAGACATTCGCTATTTTTCTCATCGAATATTCTCCGTATATTTGTAGACACTTTTAAAAATAACCGAATCTAAGTATGAACCGATTATTGTCTGTTATTGTCGGCTGTGGTATCGGCCTGTCGGCTGCCGCGCAGTCCTCGCCATATAAAGGCGTTTCGCCTGATGATCTCATCAATGGCGACTATTATTTGTACAATGTGGAGACCGGTCTTTGGCTTGGTGACAATTATACCAACCCACAGCGATATACCTCGCGTGCGGAGCTTGGCAAGAGGGGGATTGACGTGGCCATGACACGTAGGGATGGCGGTTGGCAACTGGATCCGAAACTGGGACACAACCACTCCATCAATGCCGGAAACCTTTATATGGATACCGGTGATGCCGTGACCGTATGGACTATAACCAAGGCCGATGGCGATACAGGCAACGGTGTGAAAATCACCTCAGGAGAGTATACGCTTGGAGCCGACGGCAACGGAATGATTACAAACAAGGCTACCACGGGCGACACATGGCAGATCGTGACCAGGATGGAGCGTATGGCCGTAGATACCCGCAATGCCTCTGAAACCGCCCCCGCTGATCTGTCGTGGGCTGTCTATGGCGCTACTTTCCCGATTGCCGACGAACGCCGCATGAAGTGGCAGGGCGCATGGGGGAGCAACAGCGTGGGTGGCGACGACCTTTACCACTGCAACCGAGTATGGGAGATGTGGGGCATAAAGTGGATGGAGGTCTACCAGGAACTGTCAGGGCTGCCAGACGGCAGATATGCCGTGAGCGCACAGGCGATCTATTCGCCAACACCCAACAGCGAAATCAGTGCCAGTCATCTTGACGCTTTCCAAAGCGGGAGCGAAACAACCAAGGGATATGTCTTCGCCGGTGAAGAACAGGTGCCGATGGTGAATGTCTACACTCTGGCAGCCGACGCACGTACCGACAAATACAATACCAAGCAATTGGATAACGGACAGTACATGCCCGACGGGGTGCAGCAGATCGCAAACCACATGTTTGACGGGCGCGGCCTGACTGAACAGGCGGTGGTGACCGTGTCCGACGGCCGTCTCCGTCTAGGTGTCGGCGTAAACGGCGGTATGGGAAGCTCATGGATATTGTTCGACAACTTCAATCTCTTCTATCTCGGCAAGGATGCTTCACATCCCGGGGAAGGGGAGGAGATAGCAACGGTGGCACAGGTGGAATACCGCAAAGGTGACAGGGCACACGTGTGCATCACGTTCGACGGCACGGAAGACATGGCTTTCGAGCACGGTGTGGTCGGGAATGTGACCGTGAGCGATGCCGACGGCCATGTGGTGGCTTACGGAACGTCTGCGACCAACTGTTTTGACAATGAATGGCACCACACGAGTGTGCGCCTTACGCTCAACAAGGAGCTGCCGGCAGGGGCGTATACCATTGACATACCTGCCAATTCGTTGTTGCTCAAGGAACTCGGATATGGAGTATACAGACGTGCCCTGACCTTCGCGTTTGACAGCAAAGTATGCATGGAAGGTGACGGCGACAACGACGAACCCATGCAGGAGATTTCCGACAACCAGACGTATGCCGACGGTGTGCGCATAGCATGGCGGCACAACAGCCAGCGCTATATAGGCGGAGGAAGCTACGGACGTGCGATAAGGTTGTCGGACGGTACTTATGTGATGGTCTACAGTACTGGTGGCAGCAATATCGGCGGCGACAATTTCATACACTGGCAGTATGATGCTTACGGAGACTGGACTAAGGCCACCGTCTCCATGCCGGGCGATGCATGGCATACCAACAAGAATGCCGAGATCATAGAATTGAAGGACGGCAGACTAATGTATGCATGGCTGTACCGCACTAATTATAACAACTCGCGCGGCCCGAGCAAGATCATGGCGGCATATTCATCGGACGGCGGACATACCTGGGAGGACGAGCAGGTGATCTACACCGCTACCGATACCTACGGCTTCGGCGTGTGGGAACCGGCCATGCTTCAGCTTCCCAGCGGTGAGTTGCAGATATATTTTGCCAACGAGGCAAGTGCAAACGGCAATTCGCAGAACATCTCCATGCGGCGCTCGTTCAACGGCGGCCGCAGCTGGCAGCCCGGTACCGAGATTGTAGCCTACCGCAACGGCTCGCGCGACGGAATGCCTGTGCCGGTGTATCTTAAGAACCGCAAGGGGATAGCCGTGGCAATCGAGGATCCAGGATTCATGGGCACTTTCAAGCCTATGGTTGTGCACACCGATGCCGACGACAACTGGGCAAGCGGTCAGGTGGATGGAGGCAGTTCACACCGTTGGCCGATCTTCGGGTCATCGAAAGACTACCTGTCTTCCGAGGTTTATTGCGGACAGCCCTACATAATACAGCTCAACACGGGTGAAACCGTATACTCTGCCGCTTCCGGGGAAGACCGCAACCCCAATACGTCTGATACGCACGGGCGCATGGCCGTGTACGTCGGCGACAGCAATGCCAAGAACTTCATAGCACGCTCTTTCCCGTTCCCGTTTGCCACAAACAGTGGGGCAAGAGCCATCTGGAACAGCATAATGCAGTATAACGACTCCACACTTATGGCTGTGTGCACCGTAGAGGGAAGTGTGAGCCAGAGCGGCATATGGACAAGTGAAGGCATAATCATGCGGCCTATCAGCAGCCATCAGACAGGCCGTGTGCAGGATTGGGAGAAGCACCGGAAGGAGCTTTTCATCGGATCGGAGTCGCAGGCCGAGGCCCGCATCCGTTCCATGTGGGACGACGGGTATCTCTATTTCCGCGTGAAAGTGAAGGATGATTGTGTGAGTACCGGCGGCAACGCAGGGGACACAGACGGTGTTGAGCTGTTCCTGTCTCCCGGAAAACCGCGCTCGTTGGCAAAGACAGGATCACGTCGTTACCGCATAGGTGCCGACGGCACTGTAACCCTGCAATGCGGAAGCGGCACCAGATGGGTGACAGCCGAGCCGGATGGAACCAAGGCTACAGTATCCACCGTTGACGATGGATACGTGGTGACAGTCGCAATACCTTGGGATGCCTTTGGCGGAAAACCGGCCAAGGAGGAGATGTATTGTTGCTATATGCTGCATAATACGGATGTCGTGAACAGACGCACTGTTGCAGTACATGAGACCCTTTCCGGAAGTGATGTGGATGACAATTCCACATGGATGCGCATGCCGCTCGATGCAGATCCGACGGTAGGCATATCTGCCGTGACAGTCGATGATGATAACGACAGGGATGGGAGACAGTATAACATAATGGGGCAGCGCGTGGGAGATGATGCCAAGGGTGTGATCATCGTCGGTGGCAAAAAGGTGCTGAGAAAATAAGGTGCTCTCCATTCCAGACAATAAGGGCGGCATGTCAAGATGAGACAGGCCGCCCTTGTTGTGTATGTAAAAATCCTTGCGAATTACTGTTCAAGAAGGAGCACGAGGTTGTTCTCGGCGTCATAGAAGCCGATGCCTCCACCGGCGAGTTTACCGTAGGATGTAACCTTGGGAAGGATGGCGGTGATGGCTTGTTCTACCTTGGGATCGGGGCATGCCATGCGGGTGCTGGCGACGTTGCCGAATGAAAGTCCGTTGGGAGCCTTGGCGGTAAATTCTCCCATGAGGCTGTTGCAGTCCGTGGAGCAACTGAATGAGTTTCCATCAAAGGCGAAAACAAAGGGGGCGTCGGGCAGGTCGGCGGTGGATTCGCCGTTGATCTCTGTAACCTTCCATTCGCCTTTCAGTATGTCGGCGTCAGCTGTTGGCTCGCGGTGTTTCAGGAGCACGATCTCTTTCCCATTGGCATCGGTCAAAGCAACGTCACCGCTCTTGGTGAGCGCATAGCCTTTTACCTGTGAGAGTGCTTTGAGGATGGCATCCTCAAGGCTCATGTCAGGGCACATCATCCGTGTGGAGCCAAGTCGGGATAGGTCTATCTGGCCGGGCGCGGCCTTTGTGTCGAAACTGCCCATGATGGAGTTGCAGGAGGCGTTGCCGTAGACCTCGCCTGTGGATGTGTTGAAAGCGATGAATGCGCTTTCCTGATTCTCGGGCGCGGTTATTGTTTTTCCGTCTATTGCAGCGATAGACCATTCGCCATTGAGATCGGCGAGGACTGCATTGTTTTTTGTTGAAGAACACGATGCGAGAGTGGCGATGGAGGCGACGCTCAGAAATAATGTTGCGATTTTATTCATAAATACATTGTTTTAGTTCATAATCACGATATACCGGTACCGTGCACACATTCCGCCGATCTTGCGGGTCATGTGCGCACAATCCGTATAATATAACGTATGACTGTCGCTATTTGTTAAGGTTTAGTGCTTGTATGATGGAGACACGGTCAGTTATGGCTTTTTTGTAGGGTATCAAAGAGGGTTATGAGTCGCGCAAGATCTTCTTCATCCTTGAAACTGAACGTGATGGCACCCCGGCCTTTCTTGTCGCATGAGAATTTTACAGGCGTATCAAAGGCCGATGATAGGTGCTTTTTAAGTATGTCGAAGTCGTGGTTGGCATAGGGCTTTTCCTGTTTCCCGGGCTGTGAGTTTTCGGTCTTACCCTCCTGATATGCCTTCACAAGCTCCTCCACTTTGCGCACGGACAATCCTTGCCGCAATATCTCCTTGTAGATTTTCAGCTGTATTGATGGATTGTCGATGGACAGCAGTGCGCGGGCATGCCCCATGTCCACCCGTTTGTCGCGAAGACCCAGTTGCACCTCCGCCGGGAGTTTGAGCAGACGCAGGAAATTGGCCACGGTTGCCCGTTTCTTCCCAATCCGCTCCGACAGACGCTCCTGCGTGAGGCTGTACTGGTCAATGAGCTTCTTGAACGTGAGGGCGATCTCTATTGCGTTCAAGTCCTCGCGCTGGATGTTCTCTATGAGCGCCATCTCGGTAAGCTCGGAGTCGTTGGCGGTGCGGATATAGGCCGGGACAGACGTTAGACCGGCAAGTTTGGCCGCGCGGTAGCGTCGTTCGCCCGCAATGATCTGGTAGCTGTCCGGGCCCGTCTTGCGCAATGACAGGGGCTGTATGATGCCAAGCTCGCGTATGGAGGTGGCGAGTTCGTCAAGGGCTTCCTCGTCGAATGTGGTGCGTGGCTGTCCCGGGTTGGGAGAGATCTGGTCAAGGCGTATGTCGTTTATGGCCGATGTGCCTCTTGCGGGGGTATCGTCCATGGAGATCAGCGAGCCGAGGCCGCGTCCTAATGCATTTCTATGTTGCGACATTTATTGTTTTGCTTGAATTATTCTTCTTCGGATGGATTCGGGTTTGATAGCGAGAGGGCTGTCAGTTCTTGTCTATGAGTTCTTTTGCGAGCATGAGATGCGAAGTGGCACCACGGCTTTCCGGATCGTAGAGCAGCGCGGGAAGGCCGTGGGATGGCGCTTCGCTGAGGCGGATGTTGCGGGGTATCACGGTGTTGAACACCATGTCGCCGAAGTGTGTCTTTAGCTCCTCGTAGATCTGGTTTGCCAGACGAAGACGCGCATCATACATTGTGAGGAGGAATCCTTCTATCTCAAGGTCGGGGTTCAGCTTCGACTTGATTATGCGGATGGTATTCAGCAGCTTGCTTATCCCCTCCAGGGCGAAATATTCTGCCTGTACCGGGATTATTACCGAATTGGCGGCCGTAAGGGCGTTTACTGTTATAAGTCCCAGGGAAGGGGAGCAGTCAATGAGTATGAAGTCATACTTGGGTGCCACCTCGGCAAGCAACCGTGCCAATACCTTTTCGCGGTCAGGCTGATTTATGAGTTCAAGTTCCGCTCCGGCCAAGTCTATGCGTGAGCCGACGAGGTCAAGTCCCTCCACGCAGGTGGGCACTTGTGAGCCGTCAATGGGGTAGCCGTCTACCAGGCATTCGTATATGGATGATTGCATCTGGCGGGGATCTATGCCGTAGCCAGAGGTCGCGTTGGCCTGAGGGTCGGCATCTATTATCAGCACCTTCTTGCCACGGCTGGCAAGGGAGGCTGCAAGATTGATGGTGGTTGTGGTTTTTCCTACTCCCCCCTTTTGGTTTGCGATAGCTATTATCTTACCCATAACACATTCTCTAAGGTTTTCTGCAAAGTAAGGGATTTTCAGCCGCCTACGAAAGCGCCGTTAAGCCTATTTAAGTTTTTTGTTGATAACTCAACCATAATGTTGAAAACTGTGGAACACTTTAACATTTCCCGTGGAACATCCCAGTCGTTGATAGGGTTCCATGCATCATGGTTTATTGATCCCGGAGGCTGTAATCCCGGGAAAATTCGTAACTTTGCATGAAAGAACGAATCAAGATATTTCCCATGTTGATACTTATTACCAACGATGACAGTATAGAAGCTCCGGGACTGCGTTTCCTTGTGGATTGCGTGAAAGATCTCGGGGAGGTTTATGTCGTGGCACCGGCTGTGCCGCATTCCGGCCAGTCCTCGGCCTTTACGGTGAATGCGGCTTTGCGCATAAAGGAGTTGGAGGGATACAATGAGGCACGCATGTTTTCGGTGAATGGCACTCCGGTGGATTGCGTGAAGCTATCCTTGCACCATATCCTCCCGCGAAAACCCGATCTGCTTCTTTCGGGTGTCAACCATGGGTCGAATGCCGGCAATTCCGTGATTTATTCCGGTACCATGGGGGCTGCTTTCGAGGCATGCATGCAGGGTATACCGGCCATAGGCTATTCCTTGCTTCACCATTCACTGAAGGCGGATTTCAGTGAGTGTACGCCGTATATCAAGGAAATTACCCGTGCGGTGATTGACGGTGGATTGCCTGGAGGGGTATGCCTGAATGTGAATTTCCCGGCCAAAGTCAAGATAGAGGGCATGCGTGTGACCCGTGCCGCCCGCAGCCATTGGACGGAGGAGTATCAGGAATATATGGATCCTCACGGCAAGCCGTTCTATTGGCTTACGGGGCGCATCGTCAACGACGAACCGGACGCAACGGATACCGACCTGTATTGGCTTGACCGCCATTATGCCACAGTAGTGCCTGTGCGTGCCGATCAGAACGCACTTGACGCAATACCTCATCTTCAGAACATCCTTGACCAGAAGGATTAGCCTGAGATTCGACAAGAGGCTTTAGTTGTAAACGCGTTTGTGTCCCTTGGAGGCGGTGGCTTTGCCGTACTCCACGGCATGTTGCGGGCATATGTGGTAGCAGCGTAGGCATAGGGCACAGTCGTTGCCCCAGTGAGGGCGTTTTTCTGCGGTCATGCTGATGTTTTCCATAGGACAGCTGCGCGAGCATGTGCCGCATCCGTTGCATGCTTCAGAGCAATGGAACGGGCGGGGAGAGGTGCAGAAGATATTGAAGAACGGGCGCACGACGTAGGTCTTTAGCCATGCAGCCGTGCCACGCACCACATCGTCGCCGGTGAAACCTCGGGCAATGGCCTCCGCAATAGCATCAACGCGAGCCGGCATCGCGGACGTCTTGGCAGCTTCTACCTGCGGACTGTCCACATCGAAACTTTTCATGAGCACGTAGGTGTTCGGCATCGCTACGGAAAAACTGCCGCGCGGATTCCATCCTCGGCGCCCGATCAGTTTCCGCCAGCAATTGTCGGCATATCCTATGTCGTCGCCGCATGTCAGCACAAGGAAATGCGGTGATTCGTGCGCACCCTTGAAACGGACTTTCTGTATGAATCGTTCCACAACGGATGGAATGCCCCATGAATAGACGGGAGCGACCCATACCACCGGTTCGCCTGGAGGCACTTCCAAGGTAGTGCCTTCCGGTTTTAGCAGCAATTCTTTCTCAAGCATTACGGTCTCGCCTCCGAGCCTTATGGCCAGACGACGGCTCACGGCGAGTGAGTTGCCCGTACCAGAAAATGTGATCAGCATATTTCCGACGTGGCTTTAGCGGATTGTCACTTGTGTGGCTCCGTATCCGTATTCACGGAAAGAAGCGTCCTGCACGTCATGTCCTTTGTAGCTGTGGTTAAGCTCTTTCATGAGCGCCTGACGAAGTATGCCTTCTCCCTTGCCGTGTATGAAGACGATTTTCTTCCCCTTGTTCCTGAGGTTCTCGTCCATTATCCTGCGGAAAGTATCCACCTGATAGTTGATTATGTCGGCGTTGCTCATGCCGTGAGTGTTGTCGAGAAGTTCGTTGATGTGCAGGTCTACTACCAGCGGCTCATCCTTTTGCACTTTTTTCTGTACCGGTTTCCTCAACGGACGGCTGTCATCCCGGCGCTTTTGTCTCATGGCATCTTCAAGTTGGGCGCTGTCTATGGCCATGGCACGCTGTGGCACATCGTTCTTCACTATGTCTACCGCAAGCACCGGTTCGTCGAAATAGGGGTTGTCGCGGAAACAGTGGAGTTTGAAGAACTTGGTAGTGTCCATGCGGGTCTCTACCGCAACGGGAGCTTTCAGGCGAAACTGTTTGTCGCGTTTGAAAGCAATGTACTGGAATGCGATGCGGTCAAGGCGACCGGCTTGCTCGCGGGTCAGTTCCTCAAGGAATACCTGCATGTTAGGTTCTACGATTCCGGCATAGCGGGTAGACCATCCCTCCTCGTCGTCGGCGCGTGAGAGATATGTGAAATACAGGAAATAGTTTGAGTCGTTTACCAGATATGCCTCATATGACGTGGTGGAGAGATGCTTTAGCTCCATGGCCGCATATGCGAGCACTACATTGAGCTTGTCACCCCCGGGTGTTTCCACTACCGGCTCAGGCTTAGGTGTTTCAGGCACCTGGGTGGGCACGAACTTGCTTTTAGCCTCGCGTTCGCGCTCCTGACGATGCTGTGTGGTACCGCCGAAGATGTCGCGTCGGGAGGATTCTTCACCGGGACTGCTTACAACGACCAGTTCCTTGAGCAGCACGGGTGTGATAAATCCGTCCTCCTCCTCCACATGCGCTATCTGTCCGTCTATCTTCACCACGCGGCCGCCACCCGTCGAACTCAGGAAGCGAACCTGATCACCTATCTTTGCCATGTTATTATCTTTTGTCTTTTTGTCTGTTCCCCCTTTCCCTATGCAAACTTACGCATTTTCCCTGACATTTCAGTAACTTTGCAGCATGGTACAGAATTTGAGAATCGACGATTTCGACTATGAGCTGCCCGACGAACGGATAGCGAAGCATCCGCTTGCCGAGCGTGACCGGTGCAAACTCCTTGTGCGACATGGTAATGGAGTCATCGAGGATCGGCATTTCGCCGACCTGCCGCAGCTTCTTCCTGAAGATGCCATGTTGGTATACAACAATACCCGTGTAATCAATGCCCGCTTGCGCTTTCGCAAGCAGGAGGGTGCGTTGATAGAGATTTTCTGTCTGGAGCCGGTGGAGCCGCGTGACTATGCGGTGAGCTTTGCCAGCACTTCAAGCTGTTCGTGGAACTGTTTCGTCGGGAACTCCAAGAAATGGAAACAGGGGGTGCTGACGATGGAGCTGAAAGTCGGTTCGCGCAACATCAGGTTCAACGCCCTGCGCATAGGACGCGAGGGGAACGCCTCCATCATAGAGTTTTCGTGGGATACCCCGGAAGTCTCTTTTGCCGAGATTATAGAGGCCGCCGGGGAGATTCCGATCCCGCCGTATCTCAACCGTTCAACCGAGGCATCCGATGCCTCTGATTACCAGACCGTATACTCCCATGTAGACGGGTCGGTGGCGGCTCCTACTGCCGGTCTTCACTTTACCGATCGTGTATTGGAGGAAATTTCCTCCCGTGGCATACCGCGTCGGGAACTGACGCTTCATGTGGGAGCCGGTACATTTCAGCCGGTAAAGTCGGAAGACATAGGTGAGCACCTGATGCATAGCGAGTTCATTGCCGTAAGCAGAGAGCTGATACGTGAACTGGCTGCTACTGACATGCGTGTGGTGGCAGTCGGCACCACTTCCGTGCGTACACTTGAAAGTCTCTATCATCTCGGATGCCTTGCCTGGCAGGGCATACAAACTGACGAACTGCCACAGTGGTATCCTTATTCTCCGGATCACCCCCGCCTTTCGGTAAACGAGGCACTTACGGCTCTGCTCGGAAGTTTCGAGGGGGACACTTTCATGGCTTCCACGCGTGTGATAATTGCGCCGGGTTATGAATACCGGATTGTCAAGGGGATGGTCACCAATTTTCATCAGCCGCGATCCACCCTTCTTCTGCTTGTCAGCGCCTTCACCGGTGGACAATGGCGGGCGATCTATGATCACGCGCTTGACGGTGGCTATCGTTTCCTGAGCTACGGCGATGCCTGTCTCTTCCTCTGATCCTACAGGATGGGGGAGAAGAGGCGCATGAATGATTCAAGTGATTTTTCAAGTAACGGACGCTTGCGCCATGTGGCAGGAGTGACGCGTTCGCACTCCTTCTGGTCGCGTGTGAACTGGGCTTTCATGCGGCTGTTGAATTCCTGGGAATATATCAGCATGTTTGCTTCGAAGTTGTGCTCGAAACTGCGGAAATCGAAATTAGTGGATCCTACCGTGGCAAAGTCGTCATCAATGATGATGGCCTTGCTGTGGAGCATCCCCTTTTGGTACAGATATACTTTTATGCCGGCTCGAAGGCAATCCTGTACATAGGAGAAGGATGCCCAGCGGAGCATGTCGCTGTCTGAGCGGCGCGGCATCATCACACGCACATCCACCTTTCCAAGCGCAGCGACTTGCAGAGCGTGGAGCAACCCCTCGGACGGGATGAAATAGGGAGTCATTATGTACACGCATTTGCGTGCCGAAGATATGGCGTGCTGGAAGATAAGTGTCATGTTCATCCATTGCGAGGTAGGCCCTCCTGTCACAAGCTGCATGTTTGCGGGGGAATCCGTCTCTATCTCCGTGCCGGCCTCCTCTTCTATCAAGGGCTGTCCCATGAAATTCCAGTCTACTGCGAACGATTGCTGCAGTGCACCGACGGCAGGCCCCCGCAGACGTAGATGCAGGTCTCGCCAGGTGTCAAACAGCTTGCCCCCTGTCAGATAGCGGTCGGCGATGTTCATTCCTCCGATATAACCTATTTCTCCGTCGATTATGGCAAGTTTCCGGTGGTTGCGCCAGTTTATGCGGGTGCCGAACGGCGGGAACACGACTTTGAAGAACGGATATGCCTCTATGCCGGCCTCCTTCATACGGCGGCAAGCCTTTCGGGAAAGTTTGAACGACCCTACATGGTCGTATATCACGCGCACTTTCACTCCGGCACGCGCCCTCTCTATCAAGGCATCTATGACACGGTTGCCTATGTTGTCGTCGATTATGATGTAGTATTGCAGGTTGATGTACCGTCGTGCCGCGGCAATGTCGGCAAGGAGTGCGTTGAACTTGTCTGTGCCGTTGTCAAACAGTTCCACTTCGTTTCCTACATGGAAGGTGGAGCTGCAGAGCGATTGCGCCAGATTGACTTGCCTTTGTTGATGGGGTGGACAGTCAGCCTTTTTTGTCTTGGATGCGGTGGTGGCATTCAGCTTCCTGAGCTTGCGGCGGTTGCGTCTGGAGATTATTCGCTTAGTCTGTATGTTTCGTCCGAATACGATATAGAGCACAAGCCCCACGATGGGAACCACCAGCAGTACCGTGACCCATGCAAGCGATTTTACGGGATTCCGGTTCTCGCTGACTATGACTGCAATTATGCCGAAGATGGTGAGGGAGTACAAGATCCATACAGTCCAGTACACCCATGGCACGGTTATGTAGTCGAAGAACCAGAACATGTCAATGCGGTTATTTGTTTATCAAGTCATGGCGTATCATGAGGTCGGATATCCCCGGGGAAGAGGCCACATGCTCCTTCAGTCCCGGGAGTGCGCCGGCCGTTGTCCCCTCCATCGTCCCTTGGAAATCGAAAGCGAAACGCGGACTCTCGGGTGAAAGTGCCGAGAATCCCATGCCGCGCCAATGGTAGGGGAGACCCATAAGTTCGAGCAGTGTGGTATACACGTCCACCTGTCCCATTACGCTTGTGCGATATCCGCGCACTGGGGAGTTGAGCACGATCATGGGCACGAATCCGGCGGGTGACACGAGTTTGCGGCCCTCGATGGAATTGCGCATCTCATGTCGCCATGATGCAAGCGCTTCGTGGTCGCCGACGATTACTACCATCGTACGGTTCCAGTCCGGTCGTCCCTTGAGGTAGTCCAGAAGCCGTCCCAATGCCTGGTCGGTATAATGTACCGTGGTGAGATAGTCGGTGAGTTTTTCGGGGTAGTTGCCTGAAAAACTTATGGTCTTGAATTTTTCAGGGATCTTGAAAGGGTTATGTCCCGTGTAGGTCACTATCTGCAGGTATGCCTTTTCCCCTTCCGGCCATATTTCCCCACGTTGCATCTTGGCTATTGATTGCTCTATGAGGGATCCGTCGCTAAGACGCTTGGGATGTCCTATGCGCTCAGAGTTGTCCCAGCTGTCGGCCATCTCCTGGCGTTCTATGCCGAAATTGCGTGCTACAAGCCCTTGGTTCCATGTGGATGGTTTGTCGCCGCTGAGGAGGTACGTCCTGGCTCCCTGCTCTTTCATCGCTTCAGGTATGGCGAAGAACTGCGTGTCGGGGTACTTCATCGAGTATACGTCGCTACGCATCGGATACATTCCGGCGAGCATCAGCAATTGGCCGTCGATGCTGCGTCCGTTGCCTACCTGTGACAGGACGTGCGATGCATACCAGGTGGAAGCAGTATCCGCCATGGCGGCATTGAGTTGGGGTGTGAGTTCTTTTCCTTCCAGTCTGGCGCCTATCGGCCATGATTCCAGCGATTCGCAGATTACCACGACGAGATTGTCACGTCTCAGGCTGTCTGTTTGTGCCAATGGGGAATGAATCTGGCTTTGCAGGTGCAGATGGTCGTGTCCCCATGTGGCTACGCTTTGTCGGCTTTCATTGCTGATCTCACCTTCCTGGGTGGACATCTCCGCTGCAAGGGTACCGAACAGGGTGTATATTACCGGTGGGGTAGTGGCGTAATAACACTCCCCTTTCAGTTTCATGACATGTGAGGTAAGGCCGCCGGAGAACAGAGCCGTGACGGCAGAAAGTAATAATCCCGTTCCGGCAAGAGCAAGGTAAAGGATCGGTGACGGGCGTCGTTTCTCCTTGTCGGTATGGATGAGCATCATGGCGACGAGCGTTACCGCCGGTAACGCGAGGTATCGCCAACTCCAAGAGTCGGCGATACTTGTATGAAAGTCAAACACCTGCCTTACAAGCAGGTAACTTGCGGGAGGTATGGAGTTGAAATAGGTGCGGCAATACATCAGGTTCGCTATCATCAGCAGGTCTACTACGGCCATTGTCGCAATCTGTGGCCAGATGCGACGGCTCAGCACCATGGGGAGTGATAGGATGGTAGCCAATGTAAGTGCGTTTATGTATGTTCCCGCGAAGCTGAAGGCGCGGAAGGTGGTTTGGGCACACCAGAGAAGATCAAATGCGATAACCGTAATGAAACATCCGAGCCATGCCAGAAGGAACTCCCTTGTCCAGAGGTTTTCGGGAAATATCAATCTCCAGAAGGCTCCGAATGCAATGTTTTTTTTCTTATATAATCCCATTGAATAAACTTCTTTGCTGATGAATAGTCATAATTACGACCTGTTGCTTCTCTGGTAGTGGCATTCCCAACTTTTCGTTGGCTGTCGGTCATGCATTTCGGGGGATTGGCGAGTATGTCGCAGAAACTTCCCCGGCAAATTACCACAAATGTATGAATTATTTCTCGTAATACAATTTGTATCTGCCTATAATAGTTGGAAAAAGACAGAAAAGCAGTGATCGTATCCATCCCGACAAATATTTTAACAATGAGGCCGGGAAGTTGTTTTGGAGGGAAAGGAAAAATTTTTTAATTTTGTGAGTTGAAAGTACAAAATGAGAAAGTGGCGTAAAATATTGATTGCAACAGTTGCCATGGCGGTGGGCGTAATGTCGGCTACTGCAATTCCCAAGGTGGCTTGGGAAGAGGTCAGCTCCCCCCAGCCGGCTGTCGTGCAAGGTTTCGACACTGAATCTGATGTAAGCATCGTGGTGGCTGATGGCTATATTTACATTTCGAGCGAGAAGCCGGTAACCGTCAAGATATTTTCAATACTCGGCCAGCTTATTTCCAAGGAGAGCCTTAAACCGGGCATGCATCGCATAAAGCTTGATTCCCGTGGAATTTACATCCTGCGTGCCGGCTCCACAACCCGCCGCATCACACTTTGATATAATTTGAATTTAAAAATAAAACCACAGCGGTATGCGCTATATGTCGCATACCGCTGTGGTTTTATTTTTGTGCGTTTATTTTCAGGCATACATGGCCTCTATTTCGGAAGCGTAGTGGCGGTTGATAACCGGACGACGTATTTTCAAGGTGTTTGTCAGTTCGCCGGCCTCCATCGTGAACTCGTTGGGAAGTAGGGTGAATTTCTTGATCTTCTCAAATGAGGCAAGCCCTTCCTGAAGGGTCTCTATGCGACGGCTTATGAGGTCGCGTACCTGGGTATTCTTCAGCAATTCCTCAAGTGAGCGGTACTGTATCTTTTTCCGTTGTGCGAATTCCTTGATGGCCTCTACTGCGGGTACGATGATTGCCGTGACAAACTTGCGGTTGTCGCCGATGACAGCTACCTGTTCGATATACTTGTCTTCACCAAGGCGGCTTTCTATGGCCTGCGGGGCTATGTATTTGCCGTTGGAGGTCTTGAACAAGTCCTTTATGCGTTCTGTGAGGATCAGTGCTCCGTTTTCGTCGAAATAACCTGCGTCTCCCGTGCGGAAAAAACCGTCCTGAGTAAACGAATTTTTTGTTTCCTCAGGCTTGTTGAAGTAGCCGCGCATTACGGTAGGCCCTTTGACCAGTATCTCGTTCTCTTCTCCTATTTTCACTTCCACTCCCGGGAGTACTGTGCCTACGGTTCCGATCTCGTATCCTGTATATGGATAGCAGCTTACGGTAGCCGTTGTCTCCGAAAGGCCGTACCCTATGACGATGGGCACGTCCATCGTGCGGAAAAACTCGGTTATGGCGGCACTGAGGGGAGCGCCGGCGGTAGGGAAGATATTGCCATTCTCAATTCCCATTATGCGGCGCACTTTGGCGAACACGCGCTTGTCATAAAATCTGTAGCGGGTTTCAAGCCATCCCGGAACTTTTTTCCCGAGGCGCACGTAGTCCAGGTTGCGTTTGCGGCCTATCTTCAATGCGCGGGCGCACATCCAACGGCTTACGGGTTTCATACGGCTCATTTTTTCCTGAATGGCCGCATAAGCCTTTTCCCAGAAACGTGGCACCGAGCACATGCATGTCGGGCGCACTTCGCGGATGGTGTTCTGTATCTCTTTCGGATCGGCGTTCACATACACCCTGATACCGCAGTCGAGGCAGAAGAATGTCCATGCCTTTTCAAAGATATGGCTCAATGGGAGGAAGCAGAGCGACGTATCGGCATCGGAGATTGATGTAAGACGCTCGTGATGCATCTCTATTGCGGCATTGAAGCAGGAATGGGGGAGTATAGCTCCCTTGGGATCGCCTGTCGTGCCGGAAGTATACAATAGCGTGGCTATGTCGTCGGGGGTGGCTGCGGCGCGGCGGCGTTCCACTTCGGCATGGCAATTGGCAGTTGCAGCCTTTCCGAGCTCCAGCAGTTGGGCAAATGTCATTGTGGAGTTATCACCCTTTTGGCGTTCAACTTCCCGGAAAGTCACTATCTGACGCATACAGGCGGCTTGAGCCATTACGCCCCGGGCGATTTCATATTGTTCCTGATTGCCGACAAAGAGGATTTCGGAGCCGGAGTCCTTTACTATATACTCCACTTGTTGTGGAGAGGAGGTTGCGTATATGCTGACGGGAACGGCACGGTTGGCAAAGGCGGCCAGGTCGGTCACGATGATGTCAGGATCGTTCTGGGAGAATACCGCAATGCGTTGTTCCTCCTTCAATCCGAGTATCTCAAGGGCGCAAGCGGCCTGATCGACCATCTTGCCCAGTTCTGTCCAACTGTAGGGAAGCCATTCCCCTTGGGGTGTGCGCCGGTAGATGGCAGCGCGGTTGCTATATTTCTTGCTCTGTCTTTCGACAAGGGTTGTGAGAATATTTGCCATATTCAAGGGTTAATAGTGCTGCGGAACCTTGGGATTCTTTGGGTGTCGGTGGTTCCGGAGTAGGAAGTAGAGAGGTGTATGATGCCGGGGATGCCGGCTATTTGCGGTGCAAAGTTACGCTTTAGTTTATTGTTGAACGGTGAAGTGCCATCTTAAAGTGACGTGGCGTTAACTTTCTTTTGCATCTTCATTGTCCTTTTTGGTTGAATGTTGGAATGTTTTGCCAAATCCGCTTCTGGTTGGTGTCTGTGAGCCTGAAATATTTGAGGACTTACTTTCTGGCGCTGTCGCGTCCGTGGGTCAGAAGTTGGCGGTAACGTTCGTCGTCATTTATCAACTTGAGGCTTTCACGATACACGGGGCTTAATGCGGGATTCACGACCTTGAAATAGGTGGAGGTAGTGAAGAGGTCGCGCCCGATGATCCCCTTTATGATGGTACGCATCATAGGTGCCGAACGGTCAAACTGTTCGGCGTTGTACTTTACGCTGTCGTTTTCTCCCATTTTCACTATTTCCTGCATCATTTCGGGGTTGACCTCAAAGCCGTCTATGAACTGTTGTTCGGTTGGATATTCCTTCTTCAGTTCCTTGCGATGGGTGTCTACATACGTTATGCTGTAGCGGCTTATGATTCCCTTGGCCACGAGATCCCTGTAGTACGGTGAGAAAGCCGTGGTGTCTATGGGCACGAACAGATCGGGCATTATGCCTCCACCTCCGTAGACGGGGCGTTTGTTGTGTAATGTCTCATAGCGCAGCGAGTCGGGAAGGTGCACGGAGTCCGCCGATGAAAACTCGCCGGCTTCGTACCTGTGCAGGATGTCCTTACGGTAGTCGTCCCCGTCCCCCGCCGTGTATGGCTTTTGGATGGAGCGTCCCGATGGGGTATAGTAACGTGAGACCGTCAGGCGTATCATGGATCCGTCGGGCATCGGGAAAGGCCGTTGCACGAGACCCTTTCCGAAGGTGCGCCGTCCGACCACGAGGCCGCGGTCGTTGTCCTGCACCGCACCCGAAAGTATCTCGCTGGCAGAGGCGCTGTACTGGTTGGCCATTATCACGAGTTTGCCGTCGCGCATGTCGCCGGATTGCTCCACTACGTAGTTGTGCGTCCCCATCTTGGGAGCATCGGTGTAGACTACGAGGTCTCCTTTATCCAGAAAATGGGAGGCGAGATCGGTGGCGGCGTTCAGAAAACCTCCTCCGTTGTCCTCAAGGTCGATTATGAGATTCTTCATGCCCTGCTTGCGCAGTTCCGCAAGGGCTTTTGCGAATTCCTTCTCTGTCCCTTCGGCGAACCGTGAGATGCGGATGTAGCCGGTGGTGGGATCGGCCATGTATGACGCGTCTACGCTATAGACGGGTATGTCGTCTCGGATTATGTTGAATGTCAAAGGTTCTGCCACACCTTTCCTGAGCACCTTGAGGCTTACTTGAGAGCCTTTGGGGCCTCTGAGTATGCGGAGCACTCGCGAGTTGGGGCTTTTTACCCCCGAGAGTATGGAGTCTCCCGCCTGAAGTATGCGGTCGCCGGGGAGTATGCCGACTTTTTCCGACGGCCCACCGGAGGTGGTCTGTATCACAAACAGGGTGTCGTTCAGCATATTGAACTGTATGCCGATGCCGCTGAAATTGCCTTCGAGGGGGATGGTAAGTTCGCGTGTCTCCTCAGGATCGGAGTACGACGAATGCGGATCCAGCTCCTTTAGCATGGCCACTATGGCTTCGGTGACGATTTTGTCGGGGTTTACGGAGTCCACGTAATATGTCTCTATCACCTTTTCCGCATACCGGAGTTTCTGGTCGGGTGGAAGCTGTGGCCTCTCCTGGTTTTCTCCGCGTGAGGAGAAAATCTGAGCCGAGGCCATCAATGCCATTGCGGCCGATGCAAATATAAGGAGTCGTTTCATCTCTCTATGTCTCTATAGTTGAATAAAAGTGTGATGCCTTGGTCATATGTCGGTTTTCTGCTGGTGTGGCAGATATGCCGATATGTCGGCACCGTAGGATGCCAGTTCGCGTACCATCGAAGAACTGACTGACGACAGGGATGGCAATGCATATATTAAAACGGTTTCAATGCCTGAAAGGTTCCGGTTGATGTCGGCCAATGTGCGTTCATACTCGAAGTCTGCCACCGATCTTACGCCGCGCAGCAGGAATCTTGCTCCGCAACGCCGTGCGGCCTCGGTCGTCAGGCAGTCGAATTCCATCACTTCTACCCGCTTGTCGTGGCTGTAGAGCCGTTCTATCTGGGCGCGACGTTCGGAGGGTGATTGCCATCCCGGTTTCTTTGCGTTGATCCCTATTCCTATTATTATTTTGTCGAAGATTTCCAGCCCCCTGTCCACGATGGATTGATGGCCGATGGTGAACGGGTCGAAGGAACCTGCGAAAAGCGCCGTCCGCACTCCTGCTTCTTGGTGTGTGTGGCGGCTTTGGTCGTTTTGGGTGGAAATGTCGTTCACTTTATTGCTATTTCAGAATCGTCTTCAACCACAAGGTTGTCAATGATGAAGTTCTGGCGGTCGGATGTGTTTTTGCCCATGTAGAACTCAAGCAGCTCGGCCACGCCGTCCTCTTTGCGCAGTGTCACGCGGTCGAGGCGCATGCCGGGGCCTATGAATCCCCTGAACTCGTCCGGCGAGATTTCTCCGAGACCTTTGAAGCGTGTTATCTCAGCCGATGCTCCGAAACGGTCTATGGCTCGTATGCGCTCTTCGTCCGAATAGCAGTATACGGTGGAGGGAGCATCGTCGGTTGCTGCGTCTGCACCTTTGTTCTTGCGGTTTTTCTTTCCGGAACGTTTCATGGCGTTGCGATCGCGCACGCGGAAAAGCGGTGTCTGCAACACGTATACATGCCCTTTCTTTACCAGGTCGGGGAAGAATTGCAGGAAGAATGTGAGCAGCAGCAACCGTATGTGCATGCCGTCTACGTCAGCATCAGTCGCGATTATCACGTTGTTATAGCGTAGGCCGTCTATGCCGTCCTCTATGTTGAGCGCTGCCTGCAGGAGGTTGAATTCCTCGTTCTCATATACGACCTTGCGGGTCAGTCCGTAGGAGTTGAGCGGTTTGCCTCGCAGGGAGAAGACGGCCTGTGTCTCCACGTCGCGTATCTTTGTGATGGAGCCGGAAGCGGAGTCGCCCTCCGTGATGAAGATCGAGGATTCGAGCTTGCGTGCTTCGCGTTCCTCGTTTTTCCCCTTGGGGTCGTTCAGGTGTATGCGGCAGTCGCGGAGCTTGCTGTTATGGAGGTTCACCTTCTTTGCTCGTTCGCGTGCGATCTTTGCCACGCCTGCCATCGCTTTGCGCTCCCGCTCGCTTTCCTGGATCTTCTTGAGTATTATCTCCGAGGTGTCAAGGTTCTTGTGGAGGTAGTTGTCAAGCTCCTTTTTCAGGAAGTCGCTGATGTATTTGTTGACCGTGGGGCCGTCCTTGCCCATTTCGCTGGAGCCGAGCTTGGTCTTGGTCTGTGATTCGAAGACAGGCTCCTCCACCTTTATGCTGATGGCGGCTATCATGCCGTTGCGTATGTCGGAATAGTCGAAACTGCGGCTGAAATAGTCCTTTATCGTGCGTGATACGGACTCCTTGAATGCTGCCAGGTGGGTGCCTCCCTGGGTAGTATGCTGGCCGTTGACGAATGAATAATATTCCTCGCCGTACTGGTTGGCATGTGTGATGGCCACCTCTATGTCTTCCCCTTTCAGGTGTATCACGGGATAAAGCGGCTCCTTGGTCATGTTTGCTTTCAGGAGATCAAGAAGTCCGTTGCGCGAAAGATAGCGCTTCCCGTTGAAATATATCGCGAGTCCGGTATTGAGGTAGGTATAGTTCTTCAGCAGGGTTATTATGAACTCGTGGTTGTAGCTGAAGTCGCGAAATATGGTGTTGTCCGGAGTGAATTCAACGAAGGTGCCGTTGGGTTCTTCCGTTGGGACTTCCGGGGTGGCCTCGATCAGTTCGCCGCGCACGAATGTGGCCGTGCGCATCATGCCGTCGCGATGCGAACTTATGATGAAGCTGTCGCTGAGAGCGTTGACGGCTTTAATGCCGACACCGTTCAGACCTACCGACTTCTTGAATGCCTTGGAGTCGTATTTTGCGCCGGTATTCATCTTTGATGCCACGTCAACGAGTTTTCCCAGGGGTATGCCTCGTCCGTGGTCGCGCACCTTGACGGTCGATCCTTCCACGTCTACGGTTATCTGCCGTCCGAACCCCATCATGTATTCGTCAATGGCGTTGTCAAGCACCTCCTTGAGAAGCACGTAGATGCCGTCGTCGTTGTATGAGCCGTCGCCGAGTTTGCCGATGTACATGCCGGGACGCAAGCGGATATGCTCGCGCCAGTCAAGTGTCTTTATGTCTTCTTCGGCATATTCGGCTTGGATGTCAGGTGAGGCGTTGTTGTTGGATTCCTCGAATTGGAAGATGTCGTTTGCCATTGCGTGGCTGTCTTCCCCTGTCATTTCGTTTTCCGGTGTCGTATCCTGTAGGTTCTGCTCGTTCATGGTCTATGGTGATGGGCCGCACGTCATTTCGTCGTTGACGAAGTCTTTTACGGCACACAAAGATACGAAAAATCCTGTACATTTCCTCGGATTGCCGCATTTCGGGATGGGATCCGGCCGGGTGGGAGACAATACAGCCGTGAATTTCCGTCGCGATCGGCAATCGGAAACACACGGCTGCGGTATGCGGTGTATTGTGGTTCGGTGTATCCGTTTACACTATCCCCTGTGCCATCATTGCACGTGCCACTTTCAGGAAGCCGGCAGTATTGGCGCCGCGCACATAGTTGATGTAGCCGTCCGGCTCGGTGCCATGTTCCACGCACTGCTGGTGTATGTCTGCCATTATCTGACGCAGGCGGTTGTCAACCTCCTCTGCCGTCCAGTGCAGCATCTGGGCGTTCTGAGCCATTTCCAGGCCGCTGACGGATACGCCTCCCGCGTTTGCGGCTTTGCCGGGCGCATACAGGATGCGTGCCTTTTGCAGCTCGGCTATGGCCTCCGGGGTTGAGGGCATGTTGGCACCCTCGCTTACGGCGAAGCATCCTGCCGCAAGGAGTGCCCGCGCGTCGTCACCGTCAAGCTCGTTCTGGGTAGCCGACGGCATTGCAATGTCCACTTTCCCAACGTGCTTCCACGGACGCTCGCGTGGGTAATACGTGCATATGTCGGGGTGTTTTTCGGCGAATTCCGAGATGCGCCCGCGATAGAGCGTCTTGAGGTCGAATATCTCTTCGAACTGCTCCTGGGTGATCCCTTCAGGCACGACTACCGATCCGTCCGAGTCGCTGAACGATATGACCTTTGCCCCGAGCGACAGCAGTTTCTGAGCCGTATAGAGAGCCACATTGCCTGAACCGGAGATGGCCACCCGTTTGCCTTCGATGTCAATGCCGCGGGTTGCAAGCATGTTCTGGAGGAAATACACGTTGCCGTAGCCTGTGGCTTCGGGACGGATCAGGGAGCCGCCGAAGTCAAGGCCTTTTCCGGTGAAAGTGCCGGTGAACTCGCGGGTCATTTTCTTGTACCATCCGAACATGTATCCCACTTCGCGTCCGCCAACACCTATGTCGCCGGCGGGAACGTCGGTCTCGGGGCCGATATGGCGGTAAAGCTCGTTGACGAAGGCTTGGCAGAAGCGCATGATCTCCATGTCGCTCTTACCCTTCGGGGAGAAGTCCGAACCGCCTTTCGCCCCGCCCATGGCGAGCGTAGTGAGTGAATTCTTGAATGTCTGTTCGAATGCGAGGAATTTAAGGATGCTGAGGTTTACCGATGAGTGGAAGCGTATGCCACCCTTGTATGGGCCGATGGCGTTGTTGTGCTGAACGCGGTATCCCATGTTGTTGCGCACACGTCCGCTGTCATCCACCCAAGAAACCCGGAAGGTGTAGATTCTGTCGGGAATGCAGAGCCTTTCGAGCAGGTTCATCCTTTCGAAGGCCGGATATTGTGAATAAACGCCGGCGATTGAATTTACTACTTCCTCAACTGCCTGAAGATATTCCGGCTCGTTGGGGAAACGGCTTCTCAAGTCTTCGATAAATAGTTTTACGTCCATAGTTGATTTTGTACCTTTTGGAGTATGTTTGATTGTCGTATTTCCCTTTATTCAATTTGTTGGCATACCATCCCCGACCATTGTAGTTGTGCTGAATTTAATTGCGCTGATTTTGCCTGTGTTTTATGGCAATATGCCTGTTGCGCTGTTAAATTTGGCGCAAAATTACAAAATATTTCATATTTCGCAAACATTCTGCCAAATTTAATTTCTCTTGACTTGCATGTGGCGGTAGGATGGGTGCAATTTGTTTCGGAATGAAAATTTGCCTAACTTTACGCTCGCATATTTATAATATCAAATACGTAATCAAATGAAAGAAGATATACAGGCGCTGCATGACAATGCGAAAGAGCCTAAAAATCAGTCCTCAGGTAAGAAAAACGGTGGCGGTGAACGCCGGCAACAGGATATCGGTCAGGGATCGGCTCCTGTTGCCGCAGACAAAAATCTGTTGCGTGTCGGCATCACTCACGGCGATTTCAACGGCATAGGCTATGAGGTGATATTGAAAGCATTCGACGACAACCGCATGCTTGAGTTGTGTACCCCCGTTGTCTATGGGAGTGCCAAGATCGCTGCTTTTTATCGCAAGGGATTGGAACTGCAAGGCACTCCTGTCGCACAGATCAGTGAGCCGTCGCAAGCTCGCGCGGATGCGCTGAACATCATAAATGTCATAGGTCAGGAAGCGCATATCGCTCCGGGAGAATCCACTGCCGATGCCGGTGCCGCAGCTTTCGCCGCATTGGAGCGTGCAGTGGCCGATCTCCGTGCCGGGGAGATAGACGTGTTGGTTACCGCCCCGATAAACAAGCACAATATCCAGAGCGATCTTTTCTCGTTTCCGGGACATACCGAGTATCTTGAGTCGTCGCTTGGGGATGGTGAGAAGTCGCTGATGATACTTTGCAACGAAAGTCTGCGTGTGGCTCTGGTAACGACACACCTTCCTATAGCAAAGGTGCCGGCGGCCATTACCCAGGAGGTTGTCATTGAGAAAATCGCCATATTCGAAAAATCTTTAAAGAAGGATTTCGGAGTGGTAAAACCTCGCATCGCCGTATTGTCCCTAAATCCACATGCCGGTGAGAACGGTCTTCTCGGTTCAGAGGAGAAGGATATCATAGAACCTGCCATTGCAAAGGCTTGGGAGAAGAAGATACAGGCTTTCGGTCCCTATGCCGCCGATGGATTTTTCGGCAACGGCCTGTATGGCAAATTCGACGGCGTACTTGCCATGTATCATGACCAGGGGCTTGCTCCCTTCAAGACACTTGCGATGGAGAACGGAGTGAACTTCACTGCCGGTCTTCCCGTAGTGCGCACATCTCCCGATCATGGAACCGGCTATGACATAGCCGGCAAGGGTGTGGCTTCCGAAGAATCCATGCGTGCGGCTGTGTATATGGCCATTGACATACACCGTAACCGCGCCGTTTACGACGAGATGACAGCCAATCCGCTCAAGAAGTATTATCACGAAAAGGGGAAAGACAACGTTGTCCTTGATCTCACCAAAGACTGAGGAACCGCCGCGCAGGATAAAGGTGGTGGTGGCATGTGACTCTTTCAAGGGATCGCTCACGGCGCGGGAGGCATCTTCTGCCGTGGCCGACGGGGTGCGTGCCGTGTTGGGCGACAGTGTGTCTGCTGTTTGCGTTCCGGTGGCCGATGGTGGTGAAGGCACTGTGGAAATGATTGCCGGAGCTCTTGGAGGGGAGATCGTCACCGTAGAGGTGGCAGATCCTCTTGGCCGTCCGGTGGTCGCGAACTACGCCATTGTGCGACTGAAGGGTGAGGATGTGCCGACAGCGGTCATAGAACTGGCACAGGCGAGCGGTCTCACCCGTTTGTCAGCAGAGGAACGGAATCCTTTGGTGACTTCCACCCGTGGAACCGGACAACTCATCGTGGATGCGTATTCCCGGGGATGCCGGCGTTTCATGATAGGGTTGGGTGGGAGCGCCACCAACGATGGGGGTGCGGGAATCCTGCAAGCCCTCGGGGTGAGGTTCATCGGTGAGGATGGAAATGAACTTACTGATGGGGGAGCCGCTCTTGCCGACCTTGACTGGATAGACACGTCCTTGATGCGTTCCGATATTATGCGTTGTCGTTTCACCGTGCTTTGCGATGTGGACAACCCGTTGGTAGGCTCGCGCGGCGCTTCAGTCGTTTTTGCGCCTCAGAAAGGCGCTTCGCAAGCGGATGTGGCGCGGCTTGACTATGCTTTGGGTCGTTACGGCCGGTGTCTGCGTTCACTGACAGGGGAGGATGTAGCGTCAATGCCCGGAGCGGGTGCCGCAGGGGGTGCTGCGGTAGCCTTCATAGCATTTTTCGATTCGGTTTTGGTTCCAGGCATAACGACAGCATTGAATATGGTCGGATTTGACAGGATCATCTCCGATGCGTCGCTCATAATAACCGGTGAAGGCCACCTTGATGCACAGACGCTTTCGGGGAAAGCGCCCTTTGGGGTGCTGGAGGCGGGAAAGGGAGCCGGTATACCGGTCATAGCCCTTGCCGGCGGTGTGGATGATGCCGGCGCTCTCCTTGATGCCGGTTTCTCATATGTATCCTCTATAGTCCCCTCAGGAATGACCCATGCCGAGGCCATGAAGAAAGAGGCGGCACTATGCAATCTGCACAATGCCGCCATTAGCGCTACCCGTCGTTTTTTCAGGTTATAATATGACTTTCACTCCATCGGGAGCGGTGTAGGTCGTTTCTATTTTGCCGGATGGCTGGCGTCGGTGCTTGACGTTTATCACCCCGTAAGGTGTGGGGAAACTCCCTTCCGCCCATTGCAGTTTGCCTAGATTGGGACGTATGGCGACTTTGCGGCATCCCGGTTCCAACGGTGTTATGCCCAATATGTACTGCGACATCCATGATGTGGGGCCTGACGCCCATCCATGACAGAAACTGTGTCTGTGCCCTTTGTAGCAGTAATTGCCGGAAGAGGCGTGATAGTCGAACGCTCCGTGCGGCACAGGTTCGTCTATACGCGCGGCTTTGAGTGCCTCGGCATAATCAAGATCTTCCCAGAATGATGTGGCTCCCAGATCGAGCATTGCGCCCCAGTAGTCGGAAATGATCTCCATGGCCTCTTCAAAACGCCCTCCCATGGCCAATGCACGCAGCATATAGTAGCCGAAGAATGTGGAAAATCCGTTGGCACCATCCTTGGCGATTATGTCGCACTCATTGGTCGGTGACTCAGCCATACCTGAGATGAGAAGCATTGCGGCAGCTTGCTTATTGTTGCAGGATCCCGGGTTGTATTTCCGCAGTTTGTCAAGAGTGTCAATGCATTTTTTGCGCATATCCTTGTCTCCTGTCCATTCTCCTATCCGTGCACCGGCTTCCATAGTCATTACCATCAGCGATTGATAACCAGAGTGTATCACCTCGGGCATCTCGGATGTCGGCCAGTCAAGCAGACGTTGTCCTCCTTGCAGGTTCTCCCGGTTGCCGTCCATATTTGATGAGAGCACATCTATGAGACCGTTGATGTATTCCTTTTGTTCTCTGAGGTAGGGTAGGTCTCCACCATACATATAAAGATCATGATGGATGATAAGCCACCACATGGAGTATGCCGCGATGCCGTTCATCCAGTTGGGCAGTGGAGAACTGTCGCGCACGAAGTCAAGACTCCTGTGCACCACGTCGAAATTACCGAACACACTTGCTATGGTCATTACCTCGGGATGCATGTCGCCCACCCATACAAGGCGATCGCGCTTTACACCGTCCCATAGATAGTCCTGCATGTTGAGGTGGACTGTATATGCCCCCGTTTCCCATATGCGCGTGAGCCGCTCGTCGCTGCAGCGGAATGAACCGAGATATGGCAAGTCGCGATACTTGAGCACGGCACGCACCGACTTTACCGGGAGGACTGTCTCGGGTTCCACAAGTTCTATCCGCACGAATCGGAAGCCGGAATTGCCCACCTCCACGGTTCCGAGCCATGGCAGGCCTACGGTGAAATCGCGCAGGGAATGCTGGTTTGTGGCGGTCGCTCCCTGGGCATCCACGTCGCTCATGGCTTCGCTGACAGATTCACCGAAACAAACACGGATCTTCAGTGCCCTCTGGTCTTGACGGATAGGTGCCGCAAATTCGATGCTGCCATACAGCTCCTTTCCGAAATCAATCAGTACTGCCGCAGACTTTCCACCCACGGTGGAAAGCTGGCACAGGTCTGAAGTCCCGGTTGACAGTTGTCCGTCGAAACTGTGGAGCAGTGCTTGCGGGTTTGATACTCCTGTGGACAATGAGTCAGCCAGGGGTATCAACCTGAGAGGAGTGACGTATGAGCGTGAGATGCGGTCTGTCTCAGTCAAGCGTCCCTCAAGTCCCTTTTCCAAGGGGCTGACCTGTGCATTACCTATGCATCCGATCAGGCTTGTCAGAATGACCAATAGGTATTTCTCACAAATTTTCTTCATTGTCATATCTTGAATTTGAATGTGTGGGTTCCGGCATTTACGGTGAGTGGTTCCGGTGCGTAGATGGTGGCGGTCGTGGCTCCGGGCACTGTTACGGTAAGGGTTATATTATCCCCGTCCCGCGTCCACCGGCTTCTGATGGTGCCGCGTACGGAATCGTATTCTCCTTCCGCCCGTTCAAGTCCGGCGGGGAAGTGGGGACGGATTATCACGTTTTTGAAGCCGGGATTTTCGGGATCGTGGTTTATGCCGGCAAGTACGTTTGTCATCCAAGCGCTTATGTCTCCCATGAACACATGGTTGATTGATGCGTCGCGAAACTCAGGGCTGAGTGTCCATGTCTCGGCAAGGGTGGTATAGCCGCATTTTTCGATCCAGTAACCCCACGATGGCGCGTCGGTAAGCGTGGCCATGCGGTAGGCATCGTCAAAATAACCGTAACGGGTGAGCATGGTCGGCACGGTCTTGCTTCCAAGAAGGCCGTAATCAAGGTGATAGCAGTTTGCTTCGACAGCCTTGTGCAGTTGGTCGGCCACGGCCTGTTCTTTCCCGTCCGGTACTATCCCGGCGTAAAGTGCTACTCCGAGAGCAGCCTGGGAGCCACCGGCATAGGTGTTCGTTTCCCCGTTGAACCAACGCTTGTTTATAATCTCCTTGAGTTTCGCGCTCTTTTCGATATATTGCGTTGGATCTTTTCCGAGAATTTTTGCGAATCTGGCCATCTTGACGTTGTCAAGATAGTAGTATACGGTTCCGGTATAGTCCGTGGGTGTCTGTGCGCTGTATGAGAGCCAGTCGCCTATGCCGTTGTTAAGATAGCCCTCTTCCTTTTCAAGGCTTGCTGCCCACTCGAAATATTTTTCCATTGTGGGGTATAGTCTTTCTATGGTGCGCGTGTCGCCGTAGTAATCATAGAGAGCTTCCGGGATGATGAACAATGCCGCGTCCCATACGGGGCCTGGCCAATCGCCGTATCCCCATCTGTCTGACGGGATGATTCCGGATATGTTTCCGTTTTCGCGTTGGTTGTCAATGAAATCGTTCATCCATTTTTCATAGAAGGTGATCCCGTCGTAGTTGAGCAGCCCGAGGTCTACTGCCACATGTGCATCGGCAGTCCAGCCGTTTTTCTCGCGCTGGGGGCAGTCTGTGGGGATGCTGTGGAGATTGCCGAGGTAGCTCAGCATTGTGGCGGCGTGGATCTTGTCAAGCAGGGATTCGGAGCATGAGAAACTGCCGGCCGGTCTCACGTCGGTGTGCATGAAAAGTCCCTTGAGGCTGGAATCCGATAGTTTCACAGGACGGTCTGCCGTTACCTCAACATATCTGAAACCGTGGTAGGTGAACATGGGGGTGAAACTTTCCTCTTCACCATCCCCTGCAAGTATGAACTCGTCGGTCTGGAATTTCTCGCCTTTCTTTTCAGGGCGGTAGTAGATGTTGATGTTTCCTTGCTCCAGGCGACCGTCGTCCTTGAGCATTTCTCCGTATGACATTTTTAAAGTCGTCCCTTTTTCTCCGTGTGCTGTAAGCGCCGCTACTCCCGCTATGTTCCTGCCCATGTCGAACACGTAGACGGTGTCGCCCCATGATCTGATCAGCATGGGGTTAATGGTCTCCACCGGACGTATGGCAGGAAGTGCCTGTGCCTTGAGCAACGTTGATGGCGCATCTACAATCGCAGCCCGTTCCCAAGTGGTGTCGTTGAAGCCATGTCTCATCCATCCCTCGGGATTCAGCCGCGCATCATACCGGTCGCCGCTGTAGATGTTGTTGTAGGTGTAGGGGCCTGTGGCTGTATGCCATGTGTCGTCCGATGATACGACCAATTTCCCCGGCGCGTCCTGTTCGTCCACGCGCAGCTCGAATATCATTGATGGGCGGTTGCGCCAACGTGCCGTCTCAAAGTCCCATACGGCCTTGCTCTGGCAGTTGTAGAATCCGTTGCCGAGCACTGCCGCAATGGCATTTCCACCTTTCTGCAGGAGCGGGGTGACATCGTAGGTGGCATAGAGATTACGTTTGTCGTAGTGGGTGTACCCCGGATCCATATGACTGTCGCCTACACGCTTGCCGTTTATGTACAGTACATAGTAACCGGCGGCTGATATGTATGCCCGTGCATTTTCAGGTACTTTGTCAAGTGTGAATTCCTTGCGCAACATGGGAGCCGGTTCAAATTCCTTGTCGTTTCGGTCGGTTATCCATGATGCTTCCCAATGGTCGGGGTGCATCTTTGCCGTCTCGAAGGTGGCGGTTTTAGAGGGGTGTCCGTCTGTGACAACACGCCATGCATAACGGGTATGGCTTTTCAGTGGCGCACCATCGTAGATTGTCGAAAGTTCTTCTGTCTGGAGCGGTTGCGACCGCCATATGAAATTACGGTCATTAAGGGCTTGTTCCGACTTGGCGACCTCTACTACATACTTGCCGTGTGACCCGGCAGGGACAATCCATGTGAATCGTGGGGCGGCTTCGTCTATCCCTATAGGATTATCCAGATATTCGCACCGCAAGTTCATGGCGTTGTGGCTGCTGCATCCGCTGAAAGAGGCAACGGCGAGCAATGCGGACAGCAAAAAGGATGTATTGCGCATATATGATAAGTAACTGTTCAAAATTATTTTATGTATTCAAGCCACTTCGCTATAATTGAC
>CAJTYH010000029.1 GCA_910583675.1 uncultured Muribaculaceae bacterium | reverse complement strand
CAGTAGCCACAATAGTCCTTACTTTTGCTGCCGTCTGAATTTGTGCCGATGTTACTCTCTACAAGGGGCATCCCGCAGCTTTGACAAAATCTTTGTTCCATATATTAATTTATTAAATCATTGTTTATCAACCGATACATCATAGAAATATCTTCAGAAGCCATTTCAAACTTTGACTTCTCTATTAGAATGTTTTGCCCAGTCATAATGTATGATGGGAGAATGCGAATACCGTTATATAAAATCTCGGTATTGCGCAATTTGTAAGTAGAGGTGCTTGGAACGGCGTTTTTCTTTGTCGCCTTCTTGCTGATCATATTAAAGGCTTTCTTTGCCACATCCCCCATAAGCATGATAACTTTGACGTTGGGAAATAAAGCAAGTTCTTTTTCCAGATAGGACAGACTGTCCTCTATGCTCTCCTTTGAAACAGCATATTCGGTTTTAGGTGTTTTGACCGCATTGGTAATGTAAATTCCTCGATTCAAAATATCCTGTACCGAACCTACATCTATCCCTGCTTTTCGGAACAATGGAATTGTCGTTGTCATATACGCAGCATCCGGTCTTCCATAAAAATCATCTTCTACACATGATGGGACAACCTCATTTATCATGATTGCGTAAATCGTTTCCGGCATAACATCCACATCATTAAAACGTAAATCTGTTTTAACTGTAGAAAGCTGTTCCAGTTCTTTTTGAATATTCATAATCCTAACTTTTATAGTTCTGCTTGATTTCATTGATTGACTTGCCGCCAATGCCGAAATTTTCATCAGGCAATTCCTTGATTGTGACAGTGAAGAACTGCGCCGGGATATGTGTTATCTCGGAAGCAGTTGCCGTGAGCTGTTCAATCAACTCTTTCTTTTGCTCTGCGGTCAATCTACCGCTTTCAATGGATATGTATGGCATATTATTTTTGCTTTATATAATTTGTAATCAGCATTGAGATTATTCCGATACAAAGATAGACCGAGGCATATATCAGAAACCACGGTTCCTGAATCCCAAAGAACAGCCATACTCCTGCAAGAAATGCCACGGCAGAGATGATCGGGAGATGCCATAATTTTTTGATATTCTTTCCGGAAATAATGCCAAGCATTATTGAATATAATGGATTTATAACAAGGAACAGCATCATGCACAATGCCATACCTGCACATTCGGATGCAAGTTTTGCTACGGCAAACGGCAGGAAAAACATAATTGTTATGGTTATGCCAATCCATAGCATCACTACTCTGCGACTTTCGCTCATAACATTAGTTTTAATAATTCTTCATGAACTTGTCCGTTTGTTCCGATAACTTGGCTTCCCTGAGCCGGGTCAAGAGCATTTCCCATCCAGTCAGTCACTTTGCCTCCGGCCTCTTGTACCAGAAGCATCCCTGCCGCATAATCCCAAGGATTCAAATACACCTCGAAATACCCGCCCTGTCTGCCACATGCGGTATATGCCAGTTCCAAGGCTGCGGAACCAAGCCGTCTGACATCTTGCGAGTTTTCATAGACTTTGAGAAATCGGGCAAAGTTTTCTTTCGCCAGCTCTCTTTTTGCCGTACCGATGCCGATTATGGTTTCCGAGAGTTTATGGGCAGGGGAAACGTGTATGGGCTTACCGTTCAAGAAACTGCCCTCGCCTTTGATGGCAGAAAAAAGCTCATCATGAAACGGGTCATAGACAATGCCCATGACAATCTCCTTTTGGCGACAAAGAGCCAACGAGACTACGCTGTGCCGGTAGTCGTGCATCAAGTTGGTAGTGCCGTCTACTGGGTCAAGAATCCAATAGCTGTCTGTGTCCATCTGCTGCAAGCCGGTTTCCTCTCCGAGAAACTGTATGTCCGGTGCAAGTATATATAGTGCCTTTTTCAGAAAGTCCTGTACAGCCACGTCAACTTGCGTAACGTAATCGGCAATTCCTTTTTCTTTCACATGGGCTGCCATTTCCCTGTTTGTGATTATTCCCTTGGTCTCTTTTACCAAGCTGATTATGCGTTGTATATCCATATTTAGATGATTTTATTTAATAGTTTTTGCAGACCATCAACTGATACATCCATCCTTTTGGAAACTTCTTCTAAAGTCATTCCGTTAGAGATGAATCTCTCGACAACCATCTTCATTTCTTCACCGACTTCTATGAGATGTCCGTCCAAGTCATAGAAACGAATCACCCGTTGTCCCCAATCATGTTCAATGACACTGCCTAAAAACTTGATTGTGGGATAGTCATTTAGTTTTTGCAGGAAGGTGTCAAAATCATGCTCTTCAAAAGCGATTTCAATATTGTCTGGCTTTTCATGGACTTGTTCTTTAGGTACGCCAATGAGCCAATCGAAATCCTGCTGTAAGGCCAGACCGCAGGAGAACAAGATGTTCCGGCCATAATCCTGACAGACTTCCAACCCGAATATGTTTTCGTAAAAACTTCGGGCTTTGTTTATGTCTGACACGGATAAAACTGTACAACAAAATCTCATAGACTATTTTTCCAGCGTTTGAGGGTTGGATAAAATTGCCGCATCATCTCTTTCGCCTGTTCTACGGTCATATTTTCCCCGGACCACTTGTTTATATCATCGGTGAACCGGGCGCAATGCTCGACCATCTGTTCCATTGTCATGTCCTGCGTGAACCGGCCATCCATATAACAATAGTTGCAGTAATCATCATTACGGCTGCCATCGTCATTTGTTCCCTTGTCTTCATCAGTCAGCGGCATACCGCAGCTTTGACAAAATTTTTGTTCCATATTCTTATTTCTTTTTATGTTCAGTCAAACTTTTCCAAACAATCTTGGAAATCTCGGCAATTATGTCTGATGTCGCTGTCATATCATAACCGGAGTCAGCGACAAATACGGCAATCGAATAACTTGTTCCGTCGAGTAAACATACATATCCGCAATCATTTATCGCGGATATGCGCCCTCCGGGTGTCGGAAATCCCGTACCTGTCTTATGTCCTATCGTGGCATTGGTAGGCAAAAGGGGTACAGCAAGCCGATCAAGGCCCGTGCGACACTGTTCAAGCATAGCGGATATTTCGTGATATGGTGATGTGTTTCTCAATTCGCGGTAAAACCTATCAAATAGCTGCGCCATTGCCAAAGGTGTGGCACGGTTAAGATAGCTTAGGTATGGATCACGGTGCATATCTTCTTCCGAGGCTCCGATTACAATCTCATCAGAGATACCCATTTGCCTCATTATTGATGTTACTCCCGATGTTCCACCGACGCGATGCAGGAGTATGTCTGCCGCATTGTTGTCACTCTCAACCAAAGACCATTCAAGCAGTTCTCTTATAGTCATGGTATTTCGGCTCTTACCATACTTTTTGAGCATCGGGCTATAGGTATCCTCTTTCATAGCCTTCTCGCTGAATGTTACGGTATCGTTCAGGGACATACCGTTAGTATTTATCCAGTGCGCTACCGTCAGAGCCAGCGGAAATTTGACTACGCTCATCATAGGGAAATCCCGATTGCCGTTGACAGATACGGTGTCTTTGCCATTGATAATTACCGCGACACCAATCCGGGCATCTTTACCGCTGATATATTCCTGCAAAGCATCCTCTATGTACTTGCTTTCATTTGCGAAAGCAGGCAACATAAAAGATAAATATGATAGTATTAACAGCAATCTTTTCATTTTGAATATAATTTATCTCTAATTAGCATACAGGCATGGATGTGAGCCAACCAATGCTCGGAAAACGGCATAAGAATCAGTCCTCCCAAATCTTCGCCACACCAATAATCTATCAGCCATCTCGCATTATCGGATTGGCTTACCACGCATAAGGACTCAAGGCGCAATCTATCCGCAGTTGTAATCCTACGTTTAAGATCTGCAAAAGTCATATTCTCGATAATCCAATTCGTAATTACCTTAACCGATAAGGCATACTTATATAGTTCATCCAAATCTAAGGATGCGGAAAAATCTGCAATCTGATGTCCAATAAGTTCATTACCTGTTGTGATGATTGGAGAGCCTATACGCTCTTGGAAATTTCCGAAGAAAAATATCTGGTCATCTCCGTTAATCAATGTATGGCTTACAATATCCTCAATACGGAATATGTGCCAAATGGAATAGGCGATTGTCTTGCTATGAAAGCCATCCTCTCCAATGAATGGCATAGCATTAAAATCATCACGACATAATTCTACCTTGAATTGCAATATGGTGTCTAATAACTGTTTACGCAATAGCAACAGATTTCCAATCCCCAAATGGAATGTGCTTTCATTGGAGATTTCTGATTTTATCTTACTGCATAATTCTATCAGTTCGTTACCCATATTGTTATCAGTCTTATTCTTGGCGGTTGCTTTCTATCACCTGATTTATCAGATCCCGGACTTCATCATCTGACATTTTCCTGTCCCTAACAAGAGTGCTTATCACTCCACGAATGGAATTATTGAAATATCGCTGTACAACATTCTTTAGATTGTTGCCGCAATATTCCTCTCTTTCAATAAGAGGATAATATATAAATCCATTGTTTCCTGCCGGCTTGTGACCTAAAAAGCCCTTCTCGACAAGAAACTTCACAAATGTAGATATGGCGGTTCGACTTGGATGGGGTTCGGGATAAGTGGCGATAATCTCCTTAACGGTAGCTTCGCCCTTCTCCCAAAACTTGTTCATCACTTCTTCTTCACGCTTGGTCAGTTGCTCCATCTTCAAATGAAATTTAGTATATGCAAAGTTAGTCTAAATAAATTAGTCAAGCAAACGCTTTAAGAATAATTATATAACTTATTATCCTAAACCGTTGCAGTGGATATTTATGAGTTGGGCAAATTCTTCCTGTTTGCATTTTTGCAATAAATGCTTCCCACTACAAGTTTACTTTGTTTTTTTCCTATACGTACCCGAATTAAAGTAAACCTAAATCTGTTTGTAATCGCCTATATGCAGATATGGAAAACAGTCCCATTTTTACCACTTAACAATGCTACGATTTCATCGGACTAATCGAACAATCCGTTTACCAAATTGACGGCGTCATCCTTTTTCTGATTGATGATTTTGGCGTACACCTGCGTCATTTTCACATCGGCATGACCGAGCAACTTCGAGGTGGTATATAGATCCGCACCAAGTGTCAGCATCATCGTCGCAAAAGTGTGCCTGGCCGTGTGAAAGGTAAATCGCTTGTCGATTCCCGCAGCTTTCGCCCAAGGCTTGATGAGTATATTCATCATCGACGGACTCGGCAAATCGAATACATGGTCGTCTGCCGTCTTTTCGCCTCGTTCCGGCATCCACTTCAACGCTTCGGGAGAAAGAGGCAGGTAGATCGGTTCTTTGGTCTTTTGCATGGATACAGCCAAGCGGTATTGCCCTCTATCGACGAAGACGTCTTTCCACTTCAATCCCACAATATCACTCACACGCAATCCACAGAAGCAGGAGAACAAATAAGCGGACTTCACCGCCTCATTATTCATCGGAGTGGCAATCAACGCCCGGACTTCTTCGATGGTCATATACGACCGTTTGCTCTCCGGCAGGCGAATCTTATCCGAATTATTGATTTTGGTAAACGGATTGACCTTGATAATCTCCGCACGAACGGCAGCATTCAAAGCTCCGTTCAGGATACGATAGTAGGTGTGGAGCGTAAAGTTCGACACACGTTTTCCTTTGGGTCGGTATTCCGTCATCAGATAATCGAGGTAGTCCTGGCAGAATGCCTTGTCGATTCGATCCATCGTCATCCGTTCTCCTGCATAATCTTTCAGGATGCGAATGGTAACTGCAATTTGGTTTCCGTCCTTTTTACCTCGCTTTGCCTGATTCTCCTTATACGTATTCATCCAATCGAGCAAGAATACTTTTTCCCTGTTCTCGATACCGGCTTCCCCATTAGTCAATTCAATGATGCGCTTCGATTTGATTGCATTGGCCGCATCCATCGTGGCTTGATTCCGTTTCCGGGCATTATTGTCCGTTTCCGGGATGATGTACATTTTGAGATACTCGTATGTCCGCTTTCCATCGCGGTAAATATCCAGATACAAACTCTTGCTTCCGTCGCTCAACGGTTTCATCCGAAGACGGATTGGTTCTTTGACTTTCGTCGGCTTCTTTACTCGTGGCATATTCAATTCCTTTATTCGTTATTTCTGTTGCAAAGGTAGGAATAATAATCCGAACTGAGGAACAAACAAGAAACAAAAATGTACCGAATAAGAACCAATCAACTGAAAACAATGAAAGCAACTGAAAAGAAATGTATGCTCTTAAATACCTATAAAACAGTGTGTTTATTTTCACTTGTTTGGTTCTTGTTTTCTTTTTGTAGGTGTACTCTATAAATCTGGTAAATTTGAAGAAAAGAGTTCCAAATGATAAGTCGAAAGGTAGGTTTGTACCCGACCAAGGGCGCAGACTGCTTTTTACTTATTTGGACTCTTAGGTTTACCAGAACCCGCTAAAGCAGATAGGTTAAAAAGTTTTGACTGTCGCTCTTTTTTCGTTTGGTAAACCTACCGGGAAATATGGACTACAAGTTAGACTACATCACGCGGATGCTCACCAAGATAGCCCACAAGCGTCTTGAAAGCTATGTGATCCATCGCATTTGGAACGGGCTGAACAATACCAACATTCATTTCGTATTTCAGCAATATGTGGTGAGAAAAGAGGGGAAATATGCCCTTGCCGACCTTTATCTACCCCAAATAAACATTGTTGTGGAGATTGATGAGCCAGCCCACTTCAAGAATACGGAAGCCGACAAAATCCGTGAAAAAGAAATTTCCAGACATACGGAGGTCGTTAGAGTAAAATGTTACGACATAATCGGCGATGAGGCTGTGCCTTGCTCACTTGAAGAACTCAATGCCAGAACTGATAAAGTAATCATCTATATCAAGGAACGCATATCGGAGACCGAATTTAAGCCATGGAAAGGTATGGATACGGTTGGTGACATCCGACAAAGAGGTGTGCTGAGGGTGGAAGATAATGTTTCGTTCTACACCATAGATGATGTGGCGTTGGTGTTCGGAACCAAACCGAAACACAGAGGTTTCCTTCGTGCATCGGGAGTGGCTGTGCCGAACAAGCCCGATGAGGTGGTATGGTGGCCGAACACATCACACGCCAAATGGGAAAACCGAATTTCGGAGGACGGCATGAAAATAACCGAGTGTCCGAAAGAACCCACCGAAAGGGCTGCCCATGTAAAGCAATATCTTAACTGCAAGACAAAGCGTATCACATTCCTGAAATATACCGACTGGCTCGGCATGACATCATACCGCTTTGTCGGCGTATTCCAAATCAACCCCAAGAAATCAGAGAAAGAAAACAAATGTGTCTGGGAGCACGTCTCGGATACTTATGAATTGAATATGCCATGAGTAAGGAATATTATAAGAAACGGATTGTAGATCTGCGGGGGTCTATTGCCAAGGAGCGTGAGGCCAAGAAAAAGGATAATGCCTACTATGCTGCCCTCATTAAAAAGGCTTCCACCCCATCGGGCAAGGCTACCTATCGTAAGTCAAAGATAGACAGAGCCGCATCACATGACAGGCGTATAGAAAGTCTTAAACGAGATATTGAAAGCGCAAAAGCCTCCCTCAAAAGATGTAAATAATAAATCATATCAAATGGGAATAATAAACAATTTAATCAACTCACTAAAAGACAATTTCACAATGGCTGAATTTAGCATCAGTGGACGCATGACTGTCAAAAGTCTGCGGAAACAATTCAAAGACGCATTCGGTGCAAGTCTGCGTGTCTACAAGGGCGCGAAATTCGCACCCGAAGATGCAACCCTCGCATCTATCCGCAGTGGCGAGAACGTAAAAGGTGGAGAACTTGTCTGCAAAGGCAATCTCCAAGTAGGTAATTTCGAGAACAAGATGAAAGAAATGTTCGGAATTACCGTGAAAGTGGCTAACCCCGACAACACCAAATTGGCAGACAGCAAAATGACTATTGCGGCTGTAGGCCGTGAAGCCGTGGCCACCGACGACTGGAGCAATGAGCAGTTGCAATGCTACTTTTGGGACACCCTGCAAAACCTGCTCATCGCCAAAGGCTACAAAATTGAGAAACGAGACTTCTCCAAAGATGTCGAGGACTACTACAAAAGCTCTCGTTTCAAACGCTACCGAGTAACATTCAACATCTACCGAACCAAAAAGAAAAAAGACGTCACATTCTCTATCGTTATGACCGAGTCGTATTATTACGGCATTGCATATAGCGGAGAAGTTCTCAAGGACAAGGCACTGGAGGACGCAATAGACGGAGCACACCCGTCCATCGCTCTTGACAAAAATTGGGCAGGTTTCGGCACACCCGCTCCTCGCTATGCGATGAACTTCAAGAAAATGGATTCGGAGGCAATCGGCAAGTTGAAGAATCCTACATCAAGAGCCGTAGTTATGAACGGTGTTGCCAACGAAATAGACACTCTTGTAAAGACACTATCTGATACATTCAAGGCCAAAGGATTGTAAGATAACCAATGAAACTCGAAGATCTGTTGCCTATCCTGATCATTCTTTTTATTGGGCGCATTATCTTCAACTTCCTTAAGTGGACTTTTAGGATAATCATGTGGCCGATATGGTATCTTATCAGTTTGATGATCAGATAATGAGAAATACCATATTCAGGTTTCTCCTCAAACTGTTTCAATAAAAAGATAGCCTACAGGAACAAACCCAGAATAAAAGCAAGCAAATGAAGTTTCAAGATTTCAGCATAATTGCTATCATACTTTATATTGGACGCAACTTTTTCAAGTGTCTCTTTTGGCTGATTGTGTTCCTCATATTCTATGGACTAAACTCACTACTCAACTAAAAAGATGAAAATACCCGGTGTAAGTTTCTCGCTCAAACGGGCGGTCGGCATAACGGCCGCAAAACAGAAAATTGCCCGTAAGACCGGCATACCAACTACCAAGCAAGGCTTGGAACGGAAAGTGGGCAGAATGGTTCTGAATGCTCTTTTCGGAAAGAAATGATTGACTATCAAACACAAAGGCGGTGGCGCATCTCATGACGTGCCACCGCTTTTGTATTGTAATCCATCGTCATGGCAAAACCTTAATCTTACAGAATTATTAGTACACCAAGGTATATAGGCGCGTATAAAAATTCAGGCAAACCCCTTAATTGGCTTTGTGCAATGCCAGTTGTCTTCTCACGGACTCCTCGTGCAATGTGGCCAGAAGGGATGATATGAATCTGCGGTCTATTCCATAGCTTTCTGCCTCCGCTACGCGTGTTTCCATCAGCGTCTCATAACGCTGAGGTTGCAGGACTGCGATGCCGTTGTCCAGTTTCAATTGTCCTATTTCGTCTGTAAGCGCCATACGTTGCGCGATAATTTCAAGGAGCCGGCTGTCAAGGCAATCTATACGGCTGCGAAGTTCCGCCATCCTCGTGGTCGGCTCTCCAGCCTGTTTGGGGATTAGGGTGTCAAGCAACTCTTTAAGCTCTGCGGGTGTGATTTGCTGTGCGGCATCGCTTAGCGCGCATTGTGGATTGCAGTGGCTTTCTATTATGAGGCCGTCGAATCCGAGTTCGTAAGCTTCTCTTGCAAGCGGTCTGACAAGCTCCCTTTTGCCGCCGGTGTGGCTTGGGTCGAATATGAGTTGGATCCCGGGTAATCTGCGGTGCAACTCTATTGGTATATGCCATTGTGGAGGATTGCGATAAGGGCTCGGGCCGTATACGCTGAATCCGCGATGTATGGCAGACAGGCGCCTTACTCCGGCATTGTAGATGCGGTGTATCGCGCCGATCCATAGGTCAATGTCCGGGTTGGCGGGGTTTTTGACCAGCACGCCAAAACGATCAGGCATTTCTGATAGCGTGTCGGCTATTTCCTGGACGGCAAACGGATTGGTTGTCGTGCGTGCCCCGAGCCATATTACATCTATGTCTGAATCCGCGGCTTCCTTGACATGGGCAGCTGAGGCGACTTCAATGGCGGTCTTTAGCCCGGTGGCGGCTTTCGCTTCCCGGAGCCATTCAAGTCCCTTGCTACCGCATCCTTCGAATCCCCCTGGCCTGGTACGGGGTTTCCATATCCCTGCACGGAAAAGGTCTACCTTTCCTGTGGCATTTAGGGCTGATGCTGTTTCAATGATTTGTTCACGGCTTTCGGCGCTGCACGGGCCTGCGATTATAACCTTGGCTTTTCCATGCATCGGTAGCACGGCCGGAATGATGTCCGTCAGCATGGGATTGCACATTTCAGGTTTTGTATGTCTTATCGTGGATTGTGGCATTACAAGTGACAGGTGTTTGTTCGCTTAATTCGAGTACAAAGATACGGAAATTCCGCATATCTGTATTAAATTAATGGTAGTCATGACATGATTGAAAGAGCGCCTGGGGTCGTTTTTGAAACAAGCCCAGGCGCTCTAGTTTATGTCTGTCCTTTCGTATAGCCGATGTTATGTTCGGCTATTGGCAAGGATTTATTGGTCGGGATCAGTTGGCCGGAACGAAGATTACGATACGGTTCCAGTTGTTTACGTCGTAAGGTTGCTGGGTGCTGCCTTCACCTTCAATGGCCAGACGGTTCTTGTCAATGCCATAAGTCTTTGTAAGGGCATCGTAAACGGCCTGTGCGCGTTTTACTGAGAGTTCCTTGTTGTAAGCGCTTGTGCCGGTATCCTTGTCTGCGTAACCCTTGATGAGGACGTTTACAGACGGATTCGCCTTGAGATATTCGGCAGTGTTGTATACATTTACCATTTCTTCGTTGGAAATGCGAGCGGAGTTGATGGTGAAACGGACGGTTGACATCATCGGGGCGGCATTTACAACCTCGGGGCAGTCAGGCTGTTGTACCTCGGGGCAGGGGAGCTGTGCTTCTGCTGCGGCAAGAGCTGTGGCTGTGGCAGCGAGGTCGCCGCGAAGTGCATTTACCTGATTGTTCAGAGAGTTGATATAGGCCATGTCCTTGCATGCATTGTATGCCTGATAGTTTACGCCGCCGAGGTTGAATGAGAAACCTCCGGTAGTCTGTATGTTGATATCAATAGGCTTGTCGAATGCATAGTTGTTGAAGTTGTCGCCGTAGAATGTCGCACGACACTCAGCGAAGAAGTCAACATAGCGGCAGAGGCGGAATCGGAGCTGCAAGCCTGCGGATACCGGAAGTGTCCATGAGGTTTTGCGGAGATCGCCGTTCTTCCGATAGATATTGGATTCGAGTCCGGTATAATCCCATGTGTAGGTTCCACCTATGCCGACGAACGGTATTACGCTGACAGGACGTGATGCGTTTACTCCTCCGAGCGAATTGCACATGTCCCACATGAAATCAAAGTTCAGGTTGGCATATTTGGCCTTGCAGTATACATCGTTGTCCCAATGCATGGCACCGTAGTATGCACTGAATCTAAAACCGAGATAGGGTGAGAACCAACGACCTGCTCCTACATTATATGTGGCCGTAATGTGGCGTTTGGCTTTTCCGTCGATAAGACGGTTTTCAAGCATGGGCACATCTATGCCGGCGCCGAGCTGGATGAACCAGTTGTCGTTCCTGTTTACGGAATACTGCGTCTTGCAGTTTACAGCTTCACCGACTGTGACAGACTCTTCTTCTACCACCACGGCTTCTTGTGCTTTGGCAGACTGCATGGCTCCAAGTCCCATACAGCATGCTGCCATGACTAATACCAAATTTTTTTTCATCTCACAATAGAATTTAGTTTACAAAATAGTATTTACATCTCTCATAAAGTGTCCGCGAAGGGAAAATGAAGCGTAAATTAATATGTCCCCCGGAGCACTGACTTTGTCTACATAACGCACTTAGCGATTTTTTGGTTCAATTTCGCTTTGTTATGGTTTCGTTTAATTTGCCGGTTTTGTAAACGATGCTTGGATAAAAAATATAGGAACCTCTTCATCCCGAAGCGATCCCTATGTTTTTTACCCATGTTTCAGGAGTAACAAACCTAACATAAAACACGATTTAACATTTTTGAAAATCGTAATTGCAATGTTGCGATTCAATCTTTACCAATTTCATTTTATATGCATGTTTGTCGACATGCAGAATACTAACCTTAAAACAGATTCCTTAAAATCAAACAAATCCTTTTGTCTTTAATCCTGCGGCGGAATTGTTTTCCTGTCGCTGTTGCAAAATTAATACATGTGATTCCTCTTGTCAAGCATGTGCAATAGCGATATGATGCATATATAGACTAATATAGATTGTGTGATATTATAATCTACTGGATTTAAATATGTTAAGTGGTAGGTATGCTAGCGATGATATAGATGAATATATGGTGCTTATATAGTTTTGAGACATTGTAAAATAGGGATTGTTAATCCTCCTTCGTCAAAATTGTCATAAGTAGCCTTCTGTCGGCAACTCTTATTTCTTTGCTGTCATATTCTATGGCTCCGAGATTTTTCAGATTGTCAAGTGCTGAAATCAAGGATTGGCGTTGAACCCCGAAGACGGTGTACATATCCTTGTGGCGGCACTCCAATGTTATGTTTTTACCGTTGTTTTGGGTCAGGGCTATTATCCAGTAGCATATACGCTTTTCCAAAGAACCACTGGTCAATGCAAGTACCCCTTTGACAGATAGCTGTGCATTCATTGAAAGCAGATTGAGATAATTGAATAGAAAAATCGGATCCGAAGTGATGATATTCATATAGTCACCTTTGTCTATCTGGACTATGCCGGTGTCAGTGAGTGCGGTTGCGGTTGCGGGGTAATGGGTCGTTTTTCCGAAAAAGAAATCCGGTGATATGACATCTGGCGCTTCCAGTGTCTGACTGACGCGCAAACGTTTGGAGTCATTACTTATAGTTACCCCGACATACCCGCCTATAATGCATTTCAGATGTGTGCACGCGTCTCCTTCGGATACGATCCTTTCTCCTGGAGCGTACTTGAGAAAATGAAATCTGTATTTTCCAATGATGTCGGACAATTTCTGATGTGATGTGCCTGCGAATAGTGGTAAGCTCATCAACGTTTCATACATGCTATCCATGTCTTAATTACATTATATGATTTAGAATGTCAGCGCTCTGTCTTGTCAATCCTAACTGAATCTGAACGCTGTCTAATAATATAACGTATTAAGTTACTAAAAGTTAATCCGTAAACATGAAGTTGGCACTTGGAACACCTGAAATGTGTGTCTATTGCCTGTGCTGGGAGGCGCGATCTTTCTCGTGGCGATAAATCTGCCATGAATTAATGGTGTTATGCCATGCCACGTATGCAGCGGGTGCGATAGACACGATCGGATTCAAGTATGAGAGTGCGAGCCATATGGCGAGCACTGTATTTTTCTGCCCAAGGCTTTGTGCACCTGAGATTTTATCGCCATATCTCCCTCCAATAACCCTACCTGCTGCAAATTGTGCGATGCAAGCCAGCATCGACGCAATGGCAAGGAGGATTATGACGGGGATCATTGAGGCCGGTTCCTTTAACAAAAAACTTACGGAATTTCCTACGACGATTATCAATGCGAATGCCCAGATGTAAAAGGATAGCCCCTGGTGCGTTGAGATTGCCTTATGTGCCTTTGGGGCATATCTTTCCATCATAAACGCAACAACGAGGGGGCCAAGAATCATGGGCAGGACGGTAAGGGATATCTCATACAGTGAAACTGCAAAGGTTGCTGTGTTGTGTGTGCCACCCTCCTGTCCGAGCCATGAAAGGAGAAGTGGGGCAAGGAATGCTACGGCGACGTTACTGAACAGGGAATATGTGGCGACTTTTGAGATGGATCCCCCCAGCATGCTGGTTATCACCGGGGCAGCAGTGGCCGTCGGACAAATGATACAGATGAATACTCCTTGTGCAATGAGCTCATTGAACGGTTTTATAATGAGGTAGGCTCCTATGGCTCCGAAAATCTGTACGGCGAGTAGCCACCAGACATATCCTCCAATATGAAAATCACTGATCTTGATGCGTGTATATGTTATGAGCAGCATCACAAATATTATGTATTTTGAAAGGAATGCGACGTAGCCGATGTAATTGTGAAGCACGATGCCAAGGAACATTGCAATCGGCAGCATCCAAGGCTTCAATCGCATGCGCAACTCAGATAAGCTCATTGTATTGAACGAAGGGTTTGTAAAGACGTTATGGCTGGTGGAGCAAGAAGGCGTACCGTTGGAACGCATTGTTTCCGTGGTACGCCTTCGTGATATTCAGATTTAAGGGATTTCCAGGAATCCCTTATTCCAAAAGATTCTCTTTGGATATCCGGCTATGGTGCCAGATTTGTTTGTGGCCTTATCAAGGCGATGTCATGCGAATTTGGAGAAGTCCACATTTCGCATGTCGCCGGAGTTGGCGAATTCCGTATGGAATTCATATGCGGCATGCAACGTAGCAGGTGTCTGACCTCCTTTGGCGAGTTTCAGGTAATCGCGCAGGATGGGACGATAATCGGGATGTGCGCAATTGTTTATTATCTCATGTGCACGCTGCAGCGGATCCTTTGCACGCAGGTCTGCTATTCCCTGGTCTGTGATCAGTATGTCCACTGAATGTTCGCTGTGATCCGGATGCGACACCATTGGTACGATGTTGCTTATCAAGCCTTCCTTTGTAACTGATGGACAAGAGAAGATGGAGATATATGCGTTGCGTGTGAAGTCCCCGGATCCGCCTATGCCGTTCATCATGCGTGTGCCAAGTACGTGGGTTGAGTTTACACAGCCGAAAATGTCAGCTTCCAATGCGGTGTTCATGGCTATGACACCAAGTCTGCGGATGACTTCGGGGTTGTTGGATATCTCAGCGGGGCGCATCAGTATCTTGTCATGGAAGAAATCAAGGTCGGCAAAGAGCTGGCGCTCCACATCGTCCGAGAAGGTCATGGAGCATGTGCTGGCGAATGTGCATTTTCCTGCACGGAGGAGTTCAAGTACCGAGTCCTGAACAACTTCGGTATACATCATGAAGTTTGGAAGCTCCTTGTCCATGCAGAGGTAATGTAGCACGGCATTCGCAACGTTTCCTACGCCGCTTTGCAATGGGAGAAACTCTTTCGGGATTCGTCCTTTCTGGTATTCGCTAACGAGGAACTGGACTACGTTGGCACCTATTTTCTCCGATATTGCATCCGGTTTGGTGAATGGCTTCACTCCGTCAAGCATGTTGGTACGCACTATGCCACGGACTTTTGACGGGTCGATCTTCAACGTGGGGCGTCCTGCACGGTCGCTCGGGCTATAGATAGGTATTTCGCGGCGGTAGGGAGGATCTGCCGGGAGATATATGTCGTGCATACCGAGGAGCGACTGGGGGAGCGCTTCGTTAAGTTCTATGAAGATATGCTTTGCCCGGGGGGCGTAAGTCGGTATGTTGCCTAGACCGCACCCCAGGAGCACTTCACCGTCTTCGGATATGGCAGCAGCTTCTATGATAGCTATGTCGGTGTCCCCGTAGAAACCATATCTGGTTTCCTGTGCCATTTCTGAAAGATGGCGGTCAAAGTAGTGGGCATCGTGTGCGTTTATGCGTTTCCTGAGGTCAGGAGTATTCTGGTAGGGTGCACGCATGTTTATTGCGTTGTTTCGGGCGAGAATGCCGTCTACATGATCGCTCGTAGATGCACCGGTGAATATGTTTACTTTGAATTCACGACCTTGTTCGTGCTCGTGGGCAGCCTTGTGTGCCACCTCTTCCAGGATTGATTTCGGTACACCTGGCGCGGTAAAGCCGGACAGGCCGATGGTGTCACCGTTGTTAATCATCTCAGCCGCTTCTTTCGCGGTGATAAAATCATAAGCCATAGCAAACTTTAAGGTGATAATATTTTAGCGTGTCATTGTTTCCACTGATCCGTAGTATTGAAATTTTGTGGATACGGATTTTGTGGATACGTCACTGTTTTATTATTTTTGCACAAAATTAGGGCTTTTACTGTCATCTGGCAAATTTTGCACGCATGTTTTTCAGCACATGAATGGTGTGGTTGCATGTCATGGCGCAGAGCCGTTTGCCGAGGTGGGATGCGAGGTTAATTATTGATATGGATAAGAGAAACGAAGATCATATAGTGGGCATAGATTGCCCGGACGGTAGCGTCCTAGAGAAGAAACTGTACATTGAAACCTATGGCTGTCAGATGAATGTAGCAGACAGCGAGGTTGTGGCATCAATAATGGGCATGGCGGGATATGTTCATTCCGACGATGTGGAGACGGCTGATGCCGTGCTTATCAATACCTGCTCCATACGCGATAATGCCGAGCAGAAAATATTTTCGAGATTGCAATACTTTTCTTCATTGCGCCGTCGCAAGAGTGGACACAGGTTCATTGTAGGTGTAATAGGTTGTATGGCAGAGCGAGTGAAGGATGTTCTTATCAACGAACATGGAGTGGATCTTGTAGCCGGGCCGGATGCCTATCTGGATCTGCCAAACCTGTTTGCGTCTGTGGAAGCGGGGCAGAAAGCCATAAATGTGGAGTTGAGTACCACCGAGACATACCGTGATGTATTGCCGAGCCGTATCGGAGGAAACCGTGTTAGCGGTTTCGTAAGCATAATGCGCGGCTGCAACAATTTCTGTTCGTATTGCATAGTGCCCTATACTCGTGGTCGCGAACGCAGCCGTGAGATAGAGAGCATTCTCGGAGAGGTGGCTGATCTGCGGCGGAAAGGTTTCAAGGAAGTTACGCTTCTTGGGCAAAATGTGAACAGTTATCGTTTTGTTGATCCGAACAGAGGTGAAGTGACGTTTCCGGGATTACTTTCCATCGTAGCGGAGTCGGCTCCGGATATGCGCATACGGTTCACGACTTCCCATCCCAAGGATATGAGCGATGAAACGATAGAGATTATTGCACGTTATCCGAACATATGCAGACATATCCATTTGCCGGTTCAATCTGGAAGCAACTCAGTGCTCAAGTCCATGAATCGCAAATATACCAGGGAGTGGTATCTGGATAGGATAAAAGCGATACGCTCAAGAATACCCGACTGTGGCATATCCACGGATCTTTTTACCGGTTTCCATGACGAATCTGAAGAGGACTTCCAGCAGACACTTTCTCTTATGAGGGAGGCTGCTTTTGACTCTGCGTTCATGTTTAAATATTCGGAACGTCCCGGCACACTGGCATCCCGTACGATGCCTGACAATGTCCCCGAAGATGTAAAGATAGATCGCCTCAACCGTATGATCGCCCTTCAGAATTCGCTTTCCGCAGAGTCAAATGCGGCGGATGTCGGTAAGGTGTTCGAGGTGCTTGTCGAGGGGGTCTCAAAACGCAGCCGGTCGCAATGGATGGGACGCACGTCACAGAACAAAGCCGCCGTATTCCCGGCCGGCGGTTTCCATATCGGAGACTTGGTCAAGGTAAGGGTCGTAGGCAGTTCTTCCGCCACCCTTCTTTGTGAACTTGCATAAGGATGACCTGTGTAGTATCTTTTGTAAAGTATAAAAGTTGTTAAAATGCTTGACGCGGGGAGCGTCTTGTTGTAATTTTGCAAAGATTTGGAGGATTATGCCTGTGTCGGGCGTATATCGTGATCCTTACGCCAAAGGTTAGCACGTCTAAGGTATTATGAACAATAAAAATCGTAACCGTCTGACGGGATGGGGAGACTATGTCACTTCTACTATCAGTGTGATGCTTGTGCTCTTCATCATAGGTCTGGTAGGAGCCATAAATATAACGTTTCACGGGATAAATCGCCAGATAAAGGAAAAAATGGGATTTACCGTGGTTCTTGCCGACAGTGTCGGGCAGGCTTCGGTTGATTCTCTTAAGGTCATCTGCAGTGGCGCGTCCTATATCTCTGATTTCAAATATCTTTCTGCCGATGAGGTAATGGCAGAGGAAACCAAGGGTGATGGTGGGGAGCTTGTAGATCTTCTTGGGGTGAATCCTTATGCCCCTATGCTTGAGATACGCATGAAGGAGGAATATGCCAACGTGGACAGTATCACAGCTATTGTGGCCATGTGGGATGCCATGCCTCAGGTAGAGGAGGCTACCGCCAATACGGAAATGATAGGCAACCTCAATCGTAACGCCCAATATTTGAACCTCATACTCTTCGTTATTGCGGGGGCGCTGTTGTTGATTTCCTTTGTATTGATAAACAATACGGTGCGTCTTACCGTATATTCCCGTCGTTTTCTCATACACACCATGAAACTGGTGGGTGCGAAAGGTGGCTTCATACGTCGCCCGTTCATTATGATCAATTGCTGGCAAGGAGTCATTGCCGGATTTCTGGCATCGGGGTTGCTTTTTGCGATAGTGGCATGGGTGGATAGCTGGGAAAAGAACCTGCTGACGGCGTTCCTGCCTTGGGATGCGTTAGGTATCATCTGTTGCGGTATGGTGATTCTTGGCGTATTGATCTGCATGATCGCGGCTTTTTTTGCGACGAACAGATATTTGCGGAAAAATTACGACGAGATGTTTGATTGACTCGGTTCGTCCGACGTATTTAATTGTAGTTAGTTAAGATAATATTTAAAATTATGGCCATATCTTCAAGACCTGCACAGGCTCAACCCTCTTCCGATAAGTCAAAGGGGTTGCTAAAGGAAACAGATTCGGAATTTCCGTTGTGCAGAAAGAATTTCATTTGGATGGCAATTTCAGGTGCCGTCATCGTAATCGGTTTTCTTCTGATGCTGGGTGGGGCTTCCGCAGAGGAGTTCAATCCCGACATATTCAGTGTGCGTCGTATTGTAATAGGGCCGACGATGGCATTTCTCGGATTCGTGGCGATGGGTGTGTCCATCATAGTCCGTCCCGCAAGAAAATAGAATGTATTTCTGGCAGCATAAAATGTTGTTAGAATAAACTGGTTGTAAAAGCTAAGTAAGATAGAATGGATTGGTTAGAAGCCCTTATTTTAGGAATAGTTCAGGGGTTGGCGGAATATCTTCCTATAAGTTCAAGTGGTCATCTTGAGATTTTCAGTCAGATACTCGGGCTAAAGCTGTCCGGGGCAGATTCGCTGCAATTTGACCTGGTGCTTCATGTGGCTACGGTGTTGTCCACCATAGTTGTGTTATGGCGTCGTTTTGTACCGCTTTGTACCTCCTTTTTCACGTTGCGCCGTGATGAAAACACCGAATATGTCTGGAAAATATTATTGTCCTGCATACCGGTAGGAATCGTAGGGCTTTGCTTCAAGGATGAAATCTCCTCTTTTTTCGGAGTTTCCGAAGATGGGGGCAATAATCTCCTTACTGTAGGGATATGCCTTTGTGTAACGGCTCTATTGCTCGCTTTCGCACATTTTTTCCGCAATCGGGAATTTCGCGCCAATAAACGTTCCGGGCGAAATATTTCATGGATGGATGCATTCGTCATAGGTATCGGACAAGCGATAGCGGTATTGCCCGGGCTTAGTCGTTCCGGCACAACTATTGCCACCGGTATCATCCTTGGTGACAAGCGCGATCAGGTGGCACAGTTCTCATTTTTTATGGTGATCATTCCCATTCTTGGAGAAGCGTTGCTCAGTCTCGTGAAAATAATGAAGGCTGCTCCCGGTGAGCTGGATTCGCCCGTAGGAGCAGTTCCGATGATCGTAGGCTTCATGGCCTCTTTCATCGTGGGATGCCTGGCGTGCAAATGGATGATAAGCCTTGTGTCACGAGGCAAACTGGTTTGGTTCTCGATATATTGCCTGGCAGTGGGCATACTTTGCATTTGCTGGTAAATTTGAGGTTTTGCAAAATTAAAAGTAAACCGGAGAATTATGCTCAGGCCTATTGAAGGTGAAATATTCGTGATAGACAAGCCCTATGGGTGGTCGTCGTTCCATGTCGTTAAGAAGGTACGCAACCAGTTGTCGTCCCGTCTCAGGAAATCAGGGGTGCGCAAGTTGAAAGTCGGGCATGCAGGCACTCTTGATCCATTGGCGACAGGAGTGATGATAATATGCACAGGTCGCGCCACAAAACGCATTGATGAGCTCCAAGCGGGTGCCAAGACATACACGGCTGGAATAGCCTTAGGTGCCACCACTCCGTCTTTTGACATGGAGACTCCCGTAGATGCCACTTATCCGACTTCCCATATAACCCGTGAAATGGTGGAGGAGACACTTGCACGATTCACGGGGACGATCAATCAGGTTCCTCCTGTGTATTCGGCAGTAAAGGTCGACGGGCATAGGGCATATAAGATGGCACGGAGCGGTCAGGAAGTGGAGCTTAAAGCCAAGACGCTGGTAATAGACTCGCTTGAGCTTCTGTCTTTTTCCCAGAATGAGATCACTGTAAGGGTGGTATGTTCCAAAGGTACGTATATACGCGCACTGGCACGTGACATAGGAACTGCATTGAAGTCTGGTGCGCATCTTTCCTCATTGCGTCGTGATGCGGTGGGGGAAGCAACCCTTGACAAAGCATTGAGCATAGAAGAGGCCGTAGAACTGATGTCAGAATCCCCCATGGTGATAGTTGATGACAACGAAAATGAGGTAAACGTGCCTCCGATCCTATGGGATCGTGCCGTATCACGTAATGAGGAGGCGGACATAAAACCTTGGTGTGAACGCACTTCGGCCATCCCCGCTACGTTAGATTGAAATTAAAAACATCCCAATAACAACAACTACGAAAATGAAGCTATCGCAATTCAAATTCAAGTTGCCTGAAGAACTTATCGCTCAGAATCCTCCTGAGAGTCGTGATGAATGCAAGTTGATGGTGGTTCACCGCAAGACCGGTGTGATAGAGCACAAAGTCTTCAAGGATATAATAAACTATTTTGACGAGGGAGACATAATGGTGTTCAATGACACCCAGGTTTTCCCTGCGCGTCTTTATGGCAATAAAGAAAAGACAGGTGCCAAGATCGAGGTTTTCCTTCTGCGTGAACTGAATTCGGAACACAAGCTTTGGGATGTCCTTGTGGAGCCTGCAAGGAAAATCCGTATAGGTAATAAACTCTATTTCGGCGATGACGAGTCCATGGTTGCAGAGGTCATAGACAATACCACCTCACGTGGCCGCACTCTTCGTTTCCTGTACGATGGGAGCCATGAGGAGTTCAAGGCGAATTTGTTCAAACTCGGATCCACTCCTCTTCCCGAGTATATCAAACGTGAACCGACGGAAAAGGACGCGGAGATGTACCAGACGATATTTGCCCGCAACGAGGGTGCGGTAGTCGCTCCTGCAGCCGGGTTGCATTTCTCCCGTGAGATTATGAAACGCCTTGAGATACGCGGTGTGGAACAAGGATATTTGACCGTTCACAGCGGTCTTGGCGCTTTCCGTGACATAGATGTGGAGGATCTTACCAAGCATCGTATGGATTCGGAGGATATGAGCGTCGACCAGAAACTTGTGGATATGGTCAACCATGCCAAGGACAATGGGAAACAGGTTTGTGCCGTGGGGACTTCAACCCTGCGCGGCATCGCGAGTGCCGTCAGCATGGGAGGACATATGAAGACTTACACGGGATGGACTAACAAATTCATCTTCCCTCCTTACGATTTCACCGTTACGACAGCTCTTGTCACGGGATTCCATATGCCATATTCCACAATGCTGATGATGGTTACCGCTTTTGGCGGCTATCAGCTTGTAATGCATGCATATGAGGAAGCTATAGAGCAGGGATACAAGTTCGGTGCTTATGGCGATGCCATGCTCGTAATTGATTGACAGGATGGTAATAGAAGAACGTGTTGACCGGCATGCCAGAGTGATTGAAGCCGGTAGGCGCATGCTTACGGCGGCTCGTACCGCTCCTAAGGCCAAGGGGGTGGATCTGCTTGAATGTGCATTGGTTGAGGGCGAAGACCTGAAAAGGATTTCCGATGAGATGGTCAGGCTTTATGAGGAGACTGGTCGTCCGGTATATTTGCGTGATTCCGCCAATATACTGAAGGCAGAAGCTATGATGGTGATAGCCACGCATCTTAGCCCCATGGGGCTTAACTGTGGTCATTGCGGTTTCGCGACCTGTGAAGAAAAGCCCCAGAGCGCTCCGTGTGCCGTAAATTGTGTGGATGTAGGGATTGCCATAGGTTCGGCTGTAGCCACTGCGGCGGATAGTCGGATAGATTGCCGTGTAATGTTTTCAGCAGGAATGGCCGCCCGTAGGCTTGATCTGCTTGCGGGGTGTTCGCAGTACTATTGCATACCTTTGTGTGCGTCGTCAAAAAATCCGTTTTTTGACAGGTGACATTCCCAAATGTCACTCCATGAACGTTACGCCTGAAATATCCTTAAGCCGGGCATATAACGCATCTCCGTTGTCTGCACGTGTGCTGAGTGTAATGCGGCATGAATTGTCGAATTGCTGTTCGATAATGCGTATGTCAGGATTCTTGATGGCACGCATGACATCGTTCATGGACAGATAAGGAAATGTGAAAGCCAGCTCGCGCTGCTCGTGGCACTTGATAACCTCAGCTGCCGAAAGAGCTTCGCGGGCTGCTTCACGATAGGCCACTATTAATCCGGAAGTGCCAAGTTTGATCCCCCCGAAGTAGCGCACGACGACTATCACCACATTGGTCAGGTTAAATGAATTTATCTGTCCGAGAATAGGTTTGCCTGCCGTCCCTGATGGTTCGCCATTGTCGTTGCTTAGATATTCGTCGCGTTTCGAGCCGATCATATATGCCCAGCATACATGGCGTGCATCACAGTATTTGTTGGCGTATTCCTTGACAACGGCCTTGGCTTCGGCTGAGGATTTTACAGGATGCGCGAAAGCAAGGAAACGGCTCATCTTTTCCCGGTATGTGCCTTCGCACGGATATTTTAGGGTGTAGTACGTATCTGACATGGGCATTATTCTTGTTTGGCAGGAAGAGGCAGGGGGCTTCTTTTGAAGGCGTCGATAAACGATCCCGGTGTGGAGTTGAATATGGACACTCCATGCATATCGGCATATCGCCGAATTGTGTGGTATGACTTGAAAGCTACGGAGAAACTTTCAAGGATCTCGTGGATCCTTATGTTGGAATAGGTAGAGACTACCCTGGCTTCCTCATGTTCGTTATCCTTATAGAAGTGTGGCTGTATGCTTACCACATGGTTGGATTCATCTACCGACAGGGTTCGTGTCCATGTGTGATCCGCTCCTGTCAGGTAAATTTTCTTGTATCCCATCCAGATGCCAATCATGATAGCCGGTATGAGTACGTTCCTTGGACGTGGCATGCCCAATTCCTTGTCGAAGGCTATATTTTCGATGCATTCAAATCCTTCGAATCCGTTAAGTGGGAAGGTTTCAACAGATATGTATGGATGGTTTCTTAATGAAGGATGAATGACGCTGTTCCTTGGCACGAACAGTGTCATTGGCCAAATGGCTGCGGAAAGGTTGCTGATCAGTAGCCTGACGTTGGGATCATTATCCGATTGGAAGAAATGCGGGTCAGCCAATACGTAATATTTTGGCCTCAGATCTTTGAAATCCGGAGCGTTTGCGGCAAAATTAACGGCAAGGGTATCGTTTTGCCTTAGCAGTTCCATGTCGTCGTCAAGGTTTTTTCGAAGCGATGGGCCATTTCCCATGATGATAAGGGATCCGGATGGATTCCGTTTCCTTATTTTGGATCCTCTCAACGTTATCAAGGCCTTTGTCAATGATTTTGTCGTGGCTCCGAGTTTTGATATAAAAAGTGATGCCGTGTCGGCTAAATTGTTGCCCATATGCCAAGTCTTGGAAGAATGAGATTGCAAAGTTACTTATTTGCTTTAAAAACCATGCGGCTCAATTAACAAAATAGATAGATGGCACTTGATAATCCTGTTAAGGCTTCCGAGTCATCTCAACTTTCAAGGCCGTTATGGATGTTATGCCGATTAAAATGTTTAATTTTGCAAAACCGATTGTCGGTTACGTATTTCACGCTGAATATCTACCGGCTCGGCCACACTCTTTTATTAACCTATGAATTGATATGCCAAACGCGAATGTGATAGAAATCAATGTCGGCCAGGTGATACGCGATCGCCTTCCCGGGCTGTTTCGTTTCATTCCAAAGCGTGTCATAAGATGGGTTGAAAGGGTAATCAGACAACAGGAACTTAATGACCTCCTTGTGGCCAATGCAGGAAAGACCGGTGCTGATTTTTGCCGCGGTATCCTTAAGTCTCTGGGGATCACAATGAAGATCCGTTTTCCAGAACGCATTCCTTCCCGTGAGAACCGGAGAATATTGTTCGTGAGCAATCATCCGCTTGGCGGTTTGGATGGTATGGCGTTGATTGACCTGATACACCGTTACTATGGTGGACAGGTGTGGTTTATTGTCAATGATCTGTTGATGGCAGTAAAACCGCTTGAGAACGTTTTCCTTCCTATCAATAAATTCGGATCACAGCAACGTGAAAGCGCACGTCTGATAGAGGAAGCATTTGAGGGAAATGATCCGATTATTATGTTTCCTGCCGGCCTGGTGTCACGATACCAGACTGTATCTTTCAACGGAATACGTCAAAAAGCTGTATCCGACCTTCCATGGCGCAAGACATTCATCAATAAGTGCATCAAATATAAACGGGATATAGTCCCGATGTTTTTCAGCGGAACAAATTCAATGGATTTCTATCGCAAAGCCAATCTGCGGAAGAGGCTGGGCATAAAATTCAATATAGAGATGGTGCTTCTGCCGCGGGAGATGCTGGATGCCGCAGGAAAGACATTTGTCGTTACGGTGGGAAACATTCATCCTTGGGCGCAATTAAAGGGGGCGGCACAGGATCTTACGAACGCTATCAAGGAGGAGGCATATATGCTGTGCAAGGAGGATGCTCCCCTCCATGATCTTCCGTCGGCGATTTCCGCAGATGGAGCGAAAAATCCATATTAATCCAATGACTGATATGCAGCAAAAGATAATAGACGCCATACCAGTTCCGGCTATTGAGGCGGAACTTACGCCGGAATCATTTCTCAGAAAGACCAATAAGGGCAATAATGAGATATATGTGGTAGAGGCTTGTAAGGCTCCGAATGTCATGCGTGAAATAGGGCGTTTGCGTGAGATCGCTTTCCGTACGGCCGGGGGAGGAACAGGCAAGGATTGCGATATAGACAGTTACGACCTGATGGATCCCCCCTGCAAGCAATTGATAGTGTGGGACCCGGAGGAGAAGATCATTATGGGAGGATACAGGTACATACTTGGAAAAGACATTCGTATCCTTCCGGACGGCTCTCCGCGCATAGCCACTTCCCATATGTTCCGGTTTTCATCCAAGTTCATGGGTTCCTATCTTCCTTCCACGATAGAATTGGGACGTTCATTCGTAAGGCTTGAATATCAATCGTCCAGGGCTGGAGCAAAGGCGCTTTTCGCATTAGATAATCTGTGGGACGGTTTAGGGGCATTGACAGTAATACATCCGGAAATCAAGTATCTGTTCGGCAAGTTCACCATGTATCCGAGCTATGACCGGGAGTGCCGTGATATGCTCCTGTATTTCCTGAACAAGCATTTTCCGGACAATGATTGCCTGGTAAGGCCTTTCCATCCATTGGCAACAGGAGCCGACAATGAAAGGTTCGCTGGTATGTTCCCTGGTGACAGTTTCAAGGATGATTACCGAATACTGAATTCTTTCGTTCGCGAACATGGCATTAATATCCCTCCATTGGTGAACGCCTACATGAGCTTGTCGCCTACGATGAAGATTTTCGGTACAGCTATAAACGATGAGTTCGGAAACGTGGAGGAGACCGGTATCTTCCTTACGATAGCAGAGATATTTGAGGAGAAGATACAGCGCCATGTGGCTACGTATCATGCAGAGGATGATCCCACGTTGGCAGACCGCCTGTAATGTAGGAAATTAATTGTTCATGTGTATTATGCGTTTGAAAATAAATTCAGTGGCTTTCCGGTTGTTGACGTTGGCGGTATGTATCTGTCCTACGCCGTTGGTTTTGCATGGCGAGTATAGGATAGATTATTCCGCAGAGGTAATTGCCAATGCCGGAGAAGGGGAGTTCGCTCCTTATTATATGATGTCGAACCGGCACGGGATTCTTTCCAGCAGCAAAGGGGCATTGGCAAGGGGGCGGTTGTGGCGTCCCATGGAGACGGAGAAAAGATTCAGCTATGGATTCGGTGTGGATCTTATTGCCGGTTGGGGAAGTTCGAGAGCTTATCTCAGATTCTCTGAGGATAAGGGAACACAATACATAGGACGGCGTCCATCCCCGGCGTGGATTCAGCAAATGTTTGGAGAGGTGAAATACCGGGGTGTATTTCTTACGGCTGGTCTTAAGGAGCATTCCTCGGCGCTACTTAACGAACGGCTGTCAAGCGGTGATCTGGTAGAAAGTGGAAATGCGCGTCCGATACCGGAAGTTCGAATAGGATTCATTGATTTCCAAGACATTCCCTTTACCAGAGGGTGGTTGCAGATACAAGGCGAAATATCCTACGGCAAGTACACTGACAACAAATGGATGCGTGAACACTACAATTATATGGATTACCATATAAACCAAGGTGCGCTTAATACTTATAAGAGGTGTTATTTCCGCACGATGCCGTCGCAACCGTTTTCTGCGACGTTCGGTATGCAAGTGGGCGCTTCGTTCGGTGGGGAAACGAAGTGGTATGCCAACGGGAAACTTGACAAGGAACAAAGATTTTCGAAGGGGATAAAGCAGTTCCTTAAGATGCTTCTTCCCATGGACGGAGGCGCGGACTACTATTCGGGCAGTTCGCTTGGCTCCTGGGATGTGATGTTCCGTTACCGTTTACAAAATGATTATACCGTCAAGGCATATTTCCAGAAACCTTTTGAGGATGGTTCAGGTATCGGTTTCCTCAACGGTTGGGACGGAGTATGGGGCATAGAGTTTGCGACCAATTGTGCGGCTCCAGTACGAGGGGCGGTTGTAGAATATCTTGATTTTACAAATCAGTCGGGCCCTATTCATTGGGATCCGGATGATCATCCCGGTACCGGTATAACCGGACGCGCAGAAGGAGCAGACGATTATTACAATAATCATGAATATAATCCATATGCCAATTACGGTATGGCGATAGGATCTCCATTCATGGTATCACCGATCTATAATAAGGATGGCATGATGATGTTTCTTTACAACAGAGTGCGTGGATTTCATATCGGAGTGGAAGGCGACATAATCAATGGTGTGTCGTACAGGGCGCTTGGCGGTTATCGCCGTAGTTGGGGAAGCGGCTACTATCCTTTGATGGAGCCTAAGTCTGATACGTCTTTCATGGCAGAAGTGAAATGGGATGTAGTTGGCATAAAAGGACTTGCATTGAAGGGACAATTTGCCTTTGATCATGGCAGACTGTTAGGTAACAATACCGGTGGATGTATCTCTGTGAGCTATTCAGGAGATTTCAAGTTGTAAATCATGCGGAATAAATTTTGTATATATGATTAAAGTAAGGAAATATGTGGCACGTGCTCTTTGTCTGGCTCTGATGGCAGGAGGCATGTTTCTTACGGGATGTACCCGCAATAATGGGGATATCGGTGAGTGGTTCGGAACGTGGCACATGGTTTCAGTGACAGCCGACGGTGATTTAGATGGCGGTTATAAGAAGGATATTTTCTGGTCTTTTCAGAACAACATATTGATGCTTACGCGTATACAAACTGAAAATAATGGTATGCATCGTGCCGAGCGCAGATATGGCACGTGGTGTGAAGAGGAAAACCTCCTTTTTGTGAATTTCAGTTATTCCGATAATGAAAGCAATCCGGACTACACATATAGACCATTCGAAGAGTTGCATATGCCATTTGATTCGGAGTTTCCTCTTACAATTGACCGGAAGTCGGGTAAGACCATTGCTCTTACATATAATGATCCGGATGGGGTGAAATATACATATACATTGAAAAAACAAAGTTGAATGTCACGACAGATAAAAAAGGCGCTTGTTACCGGTGCAGATGGATTCATAGGCTCACATCTTGTGGATCTGCTTCTTTCGAAAGGTATCACAGTGCGTGCGTTGAGCCAATATAATTCGTTCAATAATTGGGGATGGCTTGAAGGGAACAATCATCCGATGCTTGAAGTGGTATGCGGTGATGTGCGTGATGCGTCTTTTTGCCGCCATATATCAGAGGGTGTAGACACAATTTTCCATCTTGCTGCCTTGATCGCGATTCCATACAGCTATCTGGCTCCCGAGAGCTATGTGGATACCAATATAACGGGGACATTGAACATGTGTCAGGCTGCTCGCGATAATGGAGTGGCGAGGATTGTCGTTACTTCTACGTCGGAGGTATACGGCACGGCACAATATGTCCCCATCGATGAATCGCATCCTCGTCAGCCACAGTCGCCCTATTCCGCCACAAAGATAGGAGCGGATGCCATCGCCAAAAGTTTCTATAATGCTTTCGGACTTCCTGTGGTGATAGCTCGTCCGTTCAATACATATGGCCCCCGTCAGAGCGCCCGTGCCATCATTCCTACCATAATCTCGCAGATCGCCAATGGTGAAAGGAAAATCAAGGTTGGTGATTTGCGTCCTACGCGTGACTTCAATTATGTATCCGATACTTGCCACGGATTTCTGGCACTTGCGCAGGCAGAGGGGGTGGAAGGCGAGGAAATCAACATTGCTACGGGTACAGAGGTGACCATGGCTGAGACTTTGAGGCTTATCGCAGAAATAATGGAGCAGGATGTGGAGTATGTGGTTGATCCCCAACGCCTTCGTCCCGGTAAAAGTGAAGTGTTCAGGCTGTGTGGCGACAATAAAAAAATTTGTTCATTGACAGACTGGAAGCCGGAAATATCGCTTCGCGAAGGTTTGTCGCGAACCATACAGTGGTTTTGTGATCCTGCAAACCTGCAAAGATACAAATCGAACATCTATAACCGATAGGATGTTTTTTTAACAAAAATAGGTTCGTGCTATTGTTGATTGGCACAAACGATCACCGTTGCGATTGTAATATAAGAAAGGAGCCGCATATGAGACAGGTAGTAAATATATTGTTTTTGGGTGGCGCCAAGCGTGTGGCCATGGGGCGTCTTTTTGTAGAGGCCGGTCGCAGACTTGGGATGGAAGTGGTATTGTTCTCATATGAGCTTTCCACTGAGGTGCCGATATCTGAAGTGTCACATGTGATTGTGGGAAGACGATGGAGTGACCCGTCGCTGATGGAGGATCTTCATGCGGTTGTAACTGAAAATCGCATTGATATAATAATTCCGTTTGTTGATCCGGCTGTGGGTATCGCCGCACGTTACTGCATGTCGAATCCATCGGTTTGGACACCATTTAAAAATCCAACGCTCGCCGAGCAGATGTTTGACAAGCGCAAGGCCGACGAACTTTTTCGTAGCATAGGAGTGCTTGCACCACGCAATGCGGAACTGGAGAAGGTGACAGGTGAGATAATCGCTAAGCCACGCCATGGCTCTGCCTCCAAGGGTATCAAGATTCTGGAGGAGGATGAGTTTGAGGCCATGCGTAGCCGAGGGGAAACCAGTGATTTCCTTTTTCAGGAATATGTGGCAGACAGAGAGGAATTTACTGTGGATTGTTATGTGTCTTCCGGTGAGAAAGTCATTTGCACGGTGCCGCGTAAGCGTTTGGAAGTCGCAGGCGGAGAGGTTGTGTCAACGGTGACTGTCGCAGATGATGAAATAGAGACCCGGAGCCGCATGTTGCTTGATGGCATCAAATTGCGTGGGCCTGTGACAATTCAGTTCCTTCGCGATCGCGCTGATGGCCGGCTCATGATCATGGAGGTGAATCCAAGGCTTGGTGGAGGAGCGGTATGTGCGGTGTATGCAGGTGCTGATATCCCATATTTCATTCTTTCTGATTGGAAGAATGGCGAGCTGAATGTCTGCAACAGCTGGCAGGCAGGTGTAAAGACATGCCGCTATTTCGAGGATGTCGTTTTCAAGCCTCATGAATGATTGGTAACGTACAATTAGAATGATGAGTAATAATAAGGTAATAATAATTGCCGAGGCCGGTGTGAATCATAATGGCGATTATGATCGTGCCGTGGAAATGGTTTACGCAGCCAAGGCTGCCGGTGCCGACTATGTGAAGTTTCAGACAGCGGTGCCGGAATTGGTGATATCCTCCATCGCTCCAAAGGCGGAGTATCAGAAGGAAACGACCGGAGAGGGTGAAAGCCAATTGGAAATGTGCCGCAAGATCCATCTCGCACTTGATGACTATGCCCCGTTGAGAGACATTTGCCGAAAAGTCGGCATAGGTTTCATGTCAACCCCATTTGACCTCGTATCAATTGACTGTCTGGCGAACCTCGGGATGGATTTTTGGAAAATACCCTCGGGAGAGATCACCAATCTGCCATATCTGCGCACGATCGGGAAAATGGGGGGGAAGGTGATACTGAGTACCGGAATGTCGGAATTACAGGAGATTGATGCAGCCCTTAGGGTGCTGGAGGAAGCAGGCACGCCACGCTCCAATGTGATACTTCTTCATTGCAATACACAATATCCTACACCATATGAAGATGTGAATCTGAGAGCCATGATTTCCCTTGCCACTTTGGGCGTGGCAGCAGTAGGTTATAGTGATCATACGGTCGGCATAGAAGTGCCTGTGGCGGCAGTAGCTTTGGGTGCAAAGGTGATAGAGAAGCATTTCACATTGGATAAGTCCCTTCCCGGTCCGGATCATAAGGCTTCATTGGATCCATCCGAGCTATCGGCAATGGTATCAGCGATAAGGAATATAGAAAAGGCGCTCGGGAGTGCTTCAAAGCATGTGAGCGCATCGGAGCGCCCCAATATCGAGATTGCCAGAAAAAGTATCGTGGCTGCGAGGGATATCAAGATGGGTGAGTTGCTTACGGAAGAGAACATCACTGTCAAACGTCCGGGTAATGGCATCTCGCCAATGCTTTGGGACAAGATCATAGGAACAGTCGCTTGTCGTGACTTCTCTGCCGACGCATTGATAACCATAGAATGACACATATGTCAACAGGATCAACATCACAACCACAACCTGATATGTCGGTATGTGCCGTCGTTAAGGAAATAGTGAGCCGGCTTGCTCCGCGCTATGGCGAGGGTGAGGCAAAGGCCATGGCACGCATTATCTTCGAGAACATAATGGGGTGGAGCGCTGTGGATGTAGCCATAAAGGCAAATGAAACGGTAACCTCCATGACATTGGATCGTATCAATGCGGTTGTGGAACGTCTTATGGCCAATGAACCGATTCAGTATATATTCGGAAATGCATGGTTTTATGGCATGAAACTTAAGGTAACCCGTGATACGTTGATTCCGCGCCCGGAGACTGCGGAGCTTGTGGATATGATTGTCAGGGATAATCAAAGGAAAGACCTTAAGGTTATGGATCTTTGTACGGGTAGCGGATGCATTGCCATAGCTCTTGCACGCAATCTGCCGTTCGCGGAGGTGTCGGCAGTGGATATAAGTGCTGAGGCATTGGCAGTTGCCAAAGAGAACTCTGCATCGTTGCATGCGCCTGTGCATTTCATAAAGGCGGATCTGTTTTCGCGTGAAGGGCAATCGCTTCTTGAAGCGGAGCGCTATGACATTATCGTGAGCAATCCCCCCTATATAGCGGCAAGCGAGAAAAAGAGTATGGATAGTAATGTGGTTGACTATGAACCCGGATTGGCTCTTTTCGTACCCGACGATGATCCGTTGGAGTTTTATAAGGCGATTTTCTCAATTGGTGAAACTGCTCTGAACGATGCGGGAGCAATATATTGTGAGATAAATCCAGTATATGTTGATGATCTTGTGAGGCTTGGGCATGAGAGGGGGTTCGGTAGCATAATGACTGAACGTGACAGCTATGGGAAATATCGGTTCATAATAGCTCGTAGATAAGATTGGCAATATAAAGGCATGGCATTTATCCGCAAACAGATTTCCAAGGAAAACGCACGCATGAGACTGGAGAACATGTGCGCACGTTCCGAGCATTGCGAATGGGAACTTAAGGAAAAACTGAAAGGATGGATGATAAGTCCTTCCGATGCAGAGGAAATTCTATCGGCCTTGCGCAAGGCGCGTTTTTATGACGACAGGCGTTTTGCATCAGCTTATGTGCGGGACAAGATGATGTATAACCGTTGGGGGAGGCGTAAGATTGCCTATGGTCTGATGGGGAAGCGCATTGCACGCGAATTTATAGATGAGGCACTTGATGCCGTTGATGAACAGGCTTATAGGGAAATCCTGTTGGATTTTCTGCGTTCGAAGGCTCGTGCCATCAAGGAGGGGAATACCTTTGAGGGCCGAACCAGGCTCTTCCGTGCGGCGGCTTCACGCGGTTATGAGACTGAGTTGGTTGCCAAGTATATAAGATCAGCTGTCATATGGCCGGATGAGGTAGCGGAGGATGAATCGTGATGGGACTTGTTAAGGGCTTCCTCCGTGCGATGTTGATGTCGTGCCGTGATTGGATCGGTGCACTTGCAGATGTGATATTTCCGCGAACATGTCAGGTATGCGGATGTGCTCTTGTAAGAGGGGAGGAGGTATTATGCCTTGACTGTCTACTTGCCATGCCACGGACGAATTTCCATAAAAGCCCGACCGCAACTCCCGTGATCCGTATGGCTGCCGATGCGAAAATCTGCAAGATGGCGTGTATGTTTTTCTATAGCCGTAAATCCGGGTATGCAGCCATGCTAAAGAAATCCAAATATAACGGACACCCGGAGATAGACATGCATCTTGGACGGCGGTTTGCCGATGAACTGCTTGCCGATGGTTTTTTCGATGGGATAGATGCTATTGTACCGGTTCCGATGTACCGTTGGAAAAAATTCTGGAGAGGATTTAATCAGGCGGAGGAAATAGCCTGTGGTGTGAGTCAGGCTACCGGAATACCTGTAGTGCACAATCTTGAGGCAATCAGACCTCATGCGACGCAGACACGAAAATCGGCGATACGTCGTCGTGCCCTGTCGGTCTCATATTTCGAGGTTCATGCTCCGAAGGACTTGGAAGGGCTGCATGTATTGCTGGTGGATGATATTGTAACTACGGGTGGAACGATCGGTGCATGCGCGCATGCGCTTCGCGATGCAGTACCATCCATAAGGATCTCGTTGCTTTCGCTCGCTCATACGACATATACTTGACAGGGGGAGTCAGAGTTCTACAGTGGTAGCTTCAATTTCGTGGTTAAGGAACAGCGATGCCATGGTGGAAAACTTCGATGCGTTTTCTGTGGTAAGATAGGTGGTTGTGGCATTATGGCTGATCCTTGCTTCCATGGCCGGATGTCTTCTAAGATAGTCGGCCAGACTTGATGCCACTATCTCACCCTGTTTCAACAGGGATATATGAGCGGGTATGTATTTCCTGATTTTGTTGTAGAGCAGTGGATAGTGTGTGCATCCAAGGATAATTGTGTCGATCTGCGGATCTTTTGCAAGGATCCGGTTGGACTCCTGTTTCACAAAATAATCGGCTCCGTCGTTTGATGATTCACCATTTTCTATAAGTGGAACCCACATTGGACAGGCATGTCCGACAGTTCTGAAGCCCGGATATAGTTTGGCGATTTCCATATCGTAGCTTTCGCTCTGGATGGTTCCGGGAGTGCCGAACACACCGATATGACCTGAGCGTGTGTGCGTGCCAAGCTGCTCGACTGTGGGGCGTATCACGCCGAGTACACGTCTGGTGGGATCAATGGCGGGCAGATCATGTTGCTGTATGGTGCGGAGAGCCTTTGCAGAGGCCGTATTGCAGGCCAGGATAATCAATGGACATCCTTGTTCGAACAGGTATTGCACTGCTTCAAGGGTGAATCGGTAAACTATGTCAAATGAACGGGTGCCATACGGTGCCCTTGCATTGTCTCCCAGATATATGTAATCGTGCATTGGGAGTGTCTTGCGTATTTCGTCAAGTATGGTAAGTCCTCCGTATCCGGAGTCGAAAATTCCTATTGGGCCTTTCTGTCTGCTGTTCATGTATGCCATTCTTAAAAAATTTCCTCGCATGCGTACCCATTATGTTATACGCATGCGAGAAAAGTGATATGTCGGATCGGTTAAATTACATTATGCCGCGTTCGCGGAGTTTGCATTGCCAAGCCCATGCCGAACGCATGGTGTCGGCTATCGGTGTCTCGGCTTTCCAGCCGAGAACTTCATTGGCGTGCTTGGGGTTGGCCCACACTTTTTCAATGTCGCCGGCACGACGTCCGACTATCTTGTGAGGCACCTTTACTCCGGTTGCGGTTTCAAATGTGTTGATGAGTTCCAGAACAGACAGCCCGTTGCCTGTACCGAGGTTGAAAATCTCGATCTTTTCAGGGCTTTTGTCATCAAGCATGCGCTCCACGGCGATTACATGTGCCTTTGCGAGGTCTACGACATCTATGTAGTCGCGTATGCATGAACCGTCAGGGGTGTTGTAGTCGTTGCCGAATACGCTTAGCTCCTTACGTATGCCGATTGCAGTCTGGGTGAGGAATGGGATGAGGTTCTGGGGTACACCGTTGGGCAGTTCTCCGATCTCGGCGCTGGGGTGTGCTCCAACCGGGTTGAAATAACGCAGGATCACGCTTTTGAAAGGCGCGCCGGCGTTTATCACGTCGGTGATTATTTCTTCGGAGATCTGTTTTGTGTTGCCGTAGGGAGAAGTCGCCTTCTTGATAGGTGACTGCTCCGTTACAGGATTTACGTCCGGCTCTCCGTAGACTGTACATGATGACGAGAATACAATCCCCTTCACATCGCGTTCTGCCATTACGTCCAGCAGATTCATCAATGTATTTAGGTTATTGCGGTAGTACAGCACGGGTTTCTGCATGGATTCCCCTACAGCTTTGCTTGCTGCGAAGTTTATGATACCCTTTATGCCGGTATATTTGTCAAACAGGGCACGCACTGCAGTCATGTCTGTGCAGTCAGCTTCCACGAAATCAGGGCGTATGCCCGTGATCCGTTCGATTCCGTCAAGAACCTCTGCGTTGGAGTTGGAGAGGTTGTCTATGATGACCACGGGATATCCGGCTTTCTGAAGCTCTACCACGGTGTGGGAGCCTATATATCCGGTACCTCCGGTTACCAAAATTCTTGGTTTCATATCGTTTTATCGGAATAGAATAATTTAGAACAGTTTTGCAGGATATGTGCCGTTTTCATGCAGTTCGGCGAACTTGGCAACTACTCCGGGACGGTCTGCGGCATATGTCACTCCGAACCATTTGGAATCGGTGTCAAGCACTTTTACAGTGGCTTCTCCGGAATTGATGAGGGCGTCAATGCAGAGGGGGATGAAGAACTCTGCCTTGGGAGTGTTGAGATCCTTGTCAAGGAACTTGCGGAACTCGCGTTCGCTGAAGTCGAAGTAATCCGGAGTAAAGCCCCAGAGGTTCATAGATACCGGAGTATTGGGTGCAAGCGTCTGTATCTCGCCGTTTTCGTCGGTGAACACGATGCGCCCGGCATCGTCGTAGGATATGGCGGTGCGTTCAACCACAGAGGTGAGTTTGCCGTCGGTAGTTTCGCATACGCCACGTGCAACGGATCCGTTCTCGGTCATTGTGTTGCCTACGCGGAATCCGACCATGCAGTAGTCGCCCTTGCGATCATGTTCGCGTGAAAGTTCCTTTGCTATCACTTCAAATGCATTGCGGCCATAGAAGTCGTCTGCGTTTATTACTGCGAAAGGTTCCTTGATAGCGTCCTTGCCCATGAGTACGGCATGATTGGTTCCCCATGGTTTTGTGCGGTCTTCGGGGCATTTGTATCCTTCGGGGAGCTTGTCGGTGCTCTGGAACACTACTTCCACGGGTATATGGCCTTCATATTTTGAGAGGATCTTTTCACGGAAGTCCTGTTCGAAGTCCTTGCGTATTACGAAAACCACTTTGCCGAATCCGGCCTGAAGGGCATCATAAATGGAATAATCCATGATGGTTTCACCGTTGGGGCCAAGAGGGTCAAGTTGCTTGAGACCTCCGTAACGGCTGCCCATACCGGCAGCGAGTACAAAAAGTGTGGGTTTCATTTCAGATAATAATTGGATTTATGTAGTTTGTTGATTGTTTTCGGATCATAAGTAAGTCATCAAAATTATTACGTCATATATGAATTTAACTACTTTATATCATCGTTGGCGATTTTTCGGTGCTTTTAGCCCTCATCTTCAGTCGTGTAGCCCGCTACACTCCTTCATCTTCAGACTAAAATCCCTCGAAAAATCTCTCGCCGATGATATAAAATAATTTTTATGACTTACTTATACATATTACCCTGCAATATATCTGAATATACTGCAGGGCAATGCATGTTATGTGCTATCAGCTTATCTTACGTGCGCCGTCAGAGATGATTACGGGGTAAACCACAGGTTCGTGGCCGTATTTTTCGTTGAACTTGGCCTTTGCCGTGGTGATGAAGTTGTTGTAAAGTTCGTTTTTAACGAGGTTGATGGTGCATCCACCGAAACCGCCGCCCATTATGCGGGAGCCTGTAACGCCGCATTCCTTGGCAATGTCGTTGAGGTAGTCAAGTTCCTCGCAAGACACTTCGTAGTCCTTAGAAAGACCGGCATGTGTCTCATACATCTTCTTGCCTACGGTCTCGCAGTCGCCGGCCTGAAGGGCGTCGCATACGTCAAGCACGCGCTGTTTTTCCTCGATCACATACTTCGCACGGAAGAAATCTTCGGCGCTGATGTCGCTCTTGATGGCTTCAAGCATTTCCATTGTCGCGTCGCGAAGTGTCTCCACGCCGAGCTTGGCGGCAACACGTTCGCAAGACTGGCGACGTTTGTTGTAGGGAGAGTCCACCAATGCATGTTTCACCTTCGAGTCAAGGAGCACCAGTGTGTATCCGTCAATATTGAACGGGAAATATTCAAACTCCATTGAACGGCAATCAAGGCGCATCAGATGGTCTTTCTTTCCGAATACGGATGCGAACTGATCCATGATACCGCAGTTCACGCCGCAATAATTGTGCTCGGTGGACTGTCCGATTTTTGCCAGTTCGAATTTGTCGATGGTATTGCCGTTGAAGAGATCGTTCAGTGCGAAAGCGAAGCAGCTTTCAAGAGCGGCTGATGAGCTGAGGCCGGCACCGAGGGGCACATTTCCTGCGAATACTGCATCGAAGCCTTTCACGTTGCCGCCACGTTTGATGATTTCACGGCATATGCCGAAGATATAGCGAGCCCATTGCTGTTTGGGGGCATCTTCTTCCTTCAGACCGAATTCGGCATATTCGTTGATGTCGACAGAGAATACGCGCACCTTGTCTGTGCCGTTCGGCTTGATTTCTGCCATGATTACCTTGTCGATCGCGCCGGGGAAAACGAAACCACCGTTATAGTCGGTGTGCTCGCCAATGAGGTTGATACGACCTGCTGAGGCGTACATCGTTCCGTGTTCTCCAAACTTCTCGGCGAAAATGCCTTTGATCTTTTCTTCCATATTTTATTATAGTTTTAGATTTGAGGATTGCATTATTATGCGGATTCAATATATGCGCAATAAATTTTATTGGGATGATATGATGTAAAACGTCATATATGCCCTTGCGCATTTATTGAAGGCAAATTTACGAAATTATACTTAATTATGGTATAACAATAGTTCGTTAATTTTTTAAGCGTTAAAAAATATGCTGTAAAACATAT
>CAJTYH010000028.1 GCA_910583675.1 uncultured Muribaculaceae bacterium | reverse complement strand
ACGTATTGAAGCGGAAGAAATTTTACAATAAATAAATTTGATTACTCACTTATTAAATTATATATGCTTGCCGGTGTATTGGTTGCCGGTACTTTCGCGTTGTCGGCTCAGGAGGCAAGCCGATCCGGTTACTTCCTCGAAGGCTACAATTTCCGTCATCAACTCAACCCCGCCTTTGCTCCTGAAAACAACTATGTGGCCATTCCGGTATTGGGAAACTTCGGAGTAGGGCTTTCAAGCAATGTAGGTGTCAAGACGTTTATATATAAGAAACCTGATGGGCAGCTTACAACCTTTATGAACAGCTCGGTTGGAAACGAAGAGTTCCTTGATAAGCTCCAGAAGAACAATCATCTCAGTGCAAATCTGAACATGACTCTCTTCTCTTTCGGTTTCCGCGCTTTCAAGGGATACAATACCGTAACGGTATCCACCCGCGCTGAAATGGGAGTGAATCTTCCCAAGGATCTGTTCACGTTCATGAAGGTCGGTATGACCGGCCCAAGTACCGCCTATAGTTTCGAGAACGTAAGATTGCGTGCCAATGCATTTGCAGAGGTCGCTCTCGGCCATCAGCACAAGATCAACAACGAGCTTGCCGTAGGTGCTAAAGTCAAACTTCTGTTTGGTCTTGGGCATGCTGACGCACGCATCAAGACAATGGACGTGCATATGAGTGATGAATATTGGTCTGTACGGGCAAAGGGAGAATTGAATCTTGCTGCCGGTTCTGGTCTATATGTCCCCACAAATCAGGAAAGCGGCATCGACCTTGACAAGCCTGACCAATACAACCAGATAGACTATGACGGTATAAACTATGACAATTTCAGTCTGGCAGGCTTTGGTCTGGGTTTTGATCTTGGTGCCACATATGACATGCATCAATTTGTGGATGGCCTGAATCTGTCGGTTGCACTTACTGACATGGGATTTATCAATTGGAATAACAATCAGCATGCAGTTACGCCGGATACACAATGGCGTTTTGATGGTTTCGACAATGTCGCAATAGATTCTGATCAGCCTGATTACGAGCAAAACAAGCTGGAAGAACAGATTGATGGCATATTCGACGATCTAAAAGATTGTGCAAACTTCGAACGGGCGGACAATAGTGGAAAATCACGTACCACGGCACTCGCCGCCACTCTTGCGATCGGTGCCGAATACAAGATGCCTTTCTATAAGGGACTGACCGGCGGATTCCTCTTTTCTCAGCGTATGGGAGGATGTTTCTCGTTTACGGAAGGTCGTTTCTTTGCCAATGTCAAACCCATAAGTTGGTTTGATTGCTCCATCAACTATGGTGCCGGCACTTTCGGTTCGTCATTTGGTTGGATGGTGAATTTTCATCCGAAAGGCTTCACATTCTTTATTGGATCCGATCATCAGTTCTTCAAAGTCACTCCGCAGTTTGTTCCTGTTGGTAAGGCGAATGCCAATATCAATTTTGGTTTCAGCGTAAACTTCGGTTCAAAGGCAAAACGATAGTCGTATATCTTTAATAATAAGCCCGGAGGTCTAAAGTTAGGTCCCCGGGCTTCTTATTGAGAATCATTTATCCCCTAATCCCATAGTTTGTCGGATATGGCATAACGGGGGCGATGCTTCACTTCGACAAATATTTTGCCGATGTATTCTCCGACGATGCCTATGGCGATAAGTATCATGCTCCCCAGTGCCCATATTGACAACATCAACGATGCCCAGCCGGCACTGATATGATCACTGAAGAAATATGATACCAATACATATAATGCCACTACAATGTCTACTGCAAGGAGTAATAGGCCCGTCATGAAAATCCAGCGCATGGGACGTGCTGAAAAAGATGTGATGCCGTCTATTGAAAAACTGAGCATCTTGGCCAACGGATATTTGGACTCACCGGCCACACGTTCGTTTCTCGCATAAGTCACAATGTCATTGTCCAGACCTATTTGGGGTATTATGCCTCTGAGGAAAAGATTCGATTCTCCGTATTGGGCAAGGAGCTCCAATGCCCGATTGCTCATAAGCCTGTAGTCAGCGTGGTCGTAGACGGTCTCAAGCCCCATGATATTCTGGAAAGAATAAAAGGCATGTGCAGTGTTTCGTTTAAACCATGTGTCTGTATCCCGTGAAGATCGCACTCCATACACGATCTCTTTTCCTTCATGGAATTTGCGCACCATCTCAAGTATGGCATTTGGATCATCCTGCAGGTCGGCATCAATTGAGACGGCTGCGTCGCAATGGTCTTTTACAGTCATCAGACCGGCAAGCAATACATTCTGGTGGCCTCGGTTGTGTGCAAGTGAGATTCCTTTGACGGCGGCATCGCGCATATGGAATTTTTCAATCACTTCCCATGTCCTGTCAGTGCTCCCATCATTGCAAAGCAAGATATACGAATCATCTTTAGCCAACCCCTGGTTCACAAGTTCAGTAATCACACCCAACATCTTGGGTATAGATATTGGTAGAGCGGCCTCTTCATTATAGCATGGAACTACAATTGCAATTGTCGGAAGTTGGTCTGTCATAATTCATAAGGCTGAAAAACACAGGAGCACGCATCATGCGTGCTCCTGCTCATTTGAATTTCGTTAAATCAATAGTTGCGAGCGAATATCACACGCTGTTTGGATGGTTTGCCGGTAACCATGCATACCCCCGGTGTCTTGTCTCCCTCCAATGGGATACAACGGATCGTAGCCTTGGTCTCAGCCTTGATCTTCTCTTCCGTTTCAGGAGTCCCGTCCCAGTGGCAAAGAAGGAAACCGCCTTTCTCAATCTCCACTTTGAATTCCTCGTATGAATTTACCTCACGGGTCATTTCATTGCGGTGACGGAGGGCTTTCTGGTAAATATTGTCCTGAATATCTTCCAGGAGATCCTTTACATATTTCGCTATCCCCTCCAACGGTTCTACCTGTTTCTCCAGGGTATCGCGACGCATCAATTCCACTGTGCCGTTCTCAATATCCCTTGCACCGATTGCCAGACGCACAGGAACACCCTTCAACTCGTAATCCGCGAACTTGAATCCCGGACGACGGTTTTCAGCATCATCGTATTTTACGCTGACACCAAGTGATTGAAGCTCCTTGATTATCGGTTGCACATGTTCGGTGATTTGTGCCAGTTGCTCGGAGTTCTTGTAGATTGGAACTATGACACATTGGATCGGAGCAAGATGTGGAGGAAGGACAAGGCCGTTGTCATCGGAATGCGACATTATAAGTGCGCCCATAAGACGTGTGGAAACGCCCCACGAAGTCGCCCATACCAGTTCGGGCTTGTTATCCTTGTTTATGAATGTCACATCGAAAGCCTTTGCGAAATTCTGTCCGAGGAAATGGCTAGTACCGGATTGCAGTGCCTTGCCATCTTGCATCATAGCTTCGATGGTGTAAGTTTCAAGCGCACCCGCAAAACGTTCGTTCGCAGATTTCACACCTTTTATCACCGGAACAGCCATGAAGTTGTGGGCAAAATCGTTATACACATTCAGCATGCGTATGGCTTCTTCTTCAGCCTCTTCACGGGTAGCATGAGCCGTATGCCCTTCCTGCCAAAGGAATTCCGCTGTTCTGAGGAACATGCGTGTACGCATTTCCCACCGCATCACATTGGCCCATTGATTGATCAGGATGGGGAGGTCGCGGTAAGAGTTGATCCAGTTGCGGTATGTATTCCAGATTATGGTTTCAGATGTGGGACGGATTATAAGTTCCTCTTCTAACTTTGCTTCAGGATCCACCACTACCCCATTGCCGTCGGGGCTGTTCATAAGCCGGTGGTGTGTGACAACGGCACATTCCTTTGCAAAGCCTTCAACATGTTCTGCTTCTTTGCTGAGGAACGATTTGGGGATCAGCAATGGGAAATAAGCGTTCTGATGGCCTGTTTCCTTGAACATCCGGTCAAGTTCGTGTTGCATCTTTTCCCAGATTGCATATCCGTAAGGTTTGATGACCATGCATCCGCGCACTGCTGAACGTTCGGCAAGGTCTGCCTTAATAACCAAGTCGTCATACCATTGTGAATAATTATCACTGCGCTTGGTTAAATCTTTCAATTCTTTTGCCATTGCGAATTATAATGTCGTTGTTGTATTCTTTGGTTTCTTCGGGGCATTTCAGATTGTAGCCCGTTGATGATTCAGACTGCAAAAATACGAAAAAAATCTCCTGCCGACAACCGTTGCGTCAAATCACAATTTTTTATTTTTAGCGTCAACTATCAACATTGGCCCGGGCACTATGAATATCTCAAGCCTTCGATTTGCATGACGTCCTTTGCGGCTTGTATTAGGAGTGTCTTTGAGTGGGTCGCTGTCAGCCATAGGGTAACCTTGTAGCATGTCCGTCTGGGCAGCATGCTTGTCGAAATAGTCATACAGGGCGATAATGCGTTTCTCGGTCAGGCCATACAGGTAATCGTTTGAGCCGGTATCATCTGAGTGCATTGCCAGAATTACTTTGAATTTGCCATGTGAACGGAAATATGGCAAAAAAGGATGTAACTGTTCCGGCGCTGACTGTAACAACAATGTATCGTTTGGGGCAAATAGCAAGTCTGCCGGTATGGTCGCAATGACGACTTCACCCTGTCGGGTAGTTTCTACCTTATAACCCATTTTTTGAAGAGCCTTCGCTTCCCGTTTCATATATGCAGTAACGTATGCCGACTGTTTTGCCGGCACATCAGGAAGAAGCAGGGTTTCATCAAGGGTTAGTTCGGAAAGATCCACTAACTGTTCCTGCGAGTTGTCTTTTTTCTGTGCATGAGCTATTGGGTTCGTTGTCATGGCAATGGCAATGAACAACGGCCAAACATTGCATGAAAATTTTCTTAATGACAGAAATGGATACATAACCTTAAATATAAATGGTTGAGTCCCTGTATCTACTGGGGTGGCGTTCGCTTTGTCAGATAATGGAATCTTCGTATGCCATCTCTGCCTGCACCATTATTTCCACGTCCTCAGGATTCACGTCTGCGTCTTTGTCTTTCCGGAGCATACGTTTCACATAATCTATCACATCCTGTTCAATGTCATCTGGGTCTTCCTCGGGATCAGAATCAATGTCAAGGAGGCCGTTCTCTTCATAGAAATCCCAGATCATGTCTATGACGTTGAGAACCTCATCTGTTTCATATGGGCTTCTTCCGGCTGCGGTCAGTCTGGCATTGATCGCATCTACTGCTTTCTGTTCATCAAATTCCATAATGGCTAATGTCTATATTAAACATCATAGTTCAAGTAACTCAGGGGGGACTGTCAACTCAATCTGTTGCCGGTCTACATCGATTTCCTCAATGAATTCATCTGCGATGGGTATGAGATATTCTCTGGCATCGGATCCCTGTATTATAAACAAACAATTGACCGTAGAGTCGTCGATTGTTCTGATTTTTCCTATAAAATTTTTATTTGCGACAACTTGGAATCCTATGAGATCTTCGGCATACAATCCCTCTTCTGCCGAGGATTCCATAGAAGGAAGATCTGATTTCAAACCATAGAAACTTCGTCCGCATAACATGGATGCGCTTCGTTCATCAGCGATCCCGTCAATAATAATCAGGTCGGTGTCATTGCTTTTTGGCCGCACATTGCTTATAAAGAAAGGCACATATATTCCTTCAATCTCTATTACAATACATGATAGTGAAGATAAGTCCACATCAGTGCTAAGCGCTACGGCAAGTTCTCCGTTTATTCCATGAGGCTTAAGCGTCTTTCCTATGGCTTTAAGATCTTTCGGGGTGATCATCACAGAAGCGAGTTTGCGTTCTTTTTCTTCTTTTTCTTACCGACTGCCTGTTGTGGCATCTCCTTGAATTCATGCAGACGCAATTCGTTTGGGCTCAGGCGTATGGCTCCGTGAGACAATTCCGCAAGATCCTTAAAGATTTTTGCATCGTCGACACCGTCGGTGTTTACTGCCAGCATCTGCTTTTTCATGTGGTTTGCAAGGAGGATGATGGCTTCATTGCGTTCATCACCGTCTTCCATTGCCGCCACTTTGTCTACAAATTGTTGTGTCAACTGTCCATAGTGGCGGTATCGCACGCCACCTTGAGTGTAATTTACGGGAGAGGGTTGCGTATGCAGGTCGGCTGCCTGAATCACATTGCATGGAAAATCTATGTCAAGCCTGAAGTCCGACATTATCGCTAAATGATCCCATAGTTTGTGTTCGTTTTCCGGGGCACGAAGTTCCGGAAACAGATTGCCCATGGACTTGACAATAGAGTAGGCACATTGGGTTCTCTCATCCCTATCCTCTATGGTAAGGCAATGATCTACCATGCGTTGTATGTTTCTTCCATATTCCGGAAGTATCAGCCTGGCGAGACGCGTATTGTAATTGAGCATGTATTAAGGATTTAAAATCGATCTCTTATGTTGCAGTATGACTGTCATCAAGATAAACACGGTGCGCGAGGCTATTGTTTGGGAGTCGCGCACCGTGATGTATTTTTGATTATGATCACATGTTCATACCGCCATCCACTTGGATTACCTGTCCGGTGACATAGCTTGACATGTCTGATGCCAGGAAGGTTGCCACATTGGCGATGTCTTCCACCTTTCCTCCGCGACGCAGGGGAATTTTTTGGCACCATTCGGCACGCACGGCATCTGGCAATGCAGCCGTCATGGCCGTTTCGATAAATCCTGGAGCTATCGCATTGGCACGTATTCCGCGGCTTCCCACTTCCTGTGCAACGCTTTTTGCCAAAGCTATCAAGCCGGCTTTGGAGGCTGCGTAATTGCTTTGGCCGGCATTGCCGTGTACCCCGACGACCGATGCCATGTTGATGATCGATCCACTGCGTTGACGTAGCATTATTGGCAAGGTGGCATGAATGAAGTTGAACGCGCTTTTTAGGTTCACTGCGATGACGGCATCCCATTGGGCTTCTGTCATTCTCATCATCAGGCCGTCTTTTGTAATGCCGGCATTGTTTACCAGAATATCTATTGAGCCGAAATCCTTGTGTATCTCCTTTACTACCTCCTCAGTCTGTGCGAAATCAGCTGCATTGGAGGCATATCCTTTGACTTTTACGCCCAATGCGGCAATTTCTTCTTCGGTCTTTTTCCCATTTTCGTCAATTACCAGATCGGTAAAAGCGATATTGGCGCCTTCCTTGGCAAAACGAAGAGCAATTTCCTTTCCGATGCCGCGGGCGGCTCCGGTTACGACTGCGGTTTTTCCTTCAAGTAATTTCATGAATTTATTATGTTTTAGTTGTTGGTCTTGTTTATTTGATTCTAACTGTAAGTGTGATCTACTGTTGGGCCTCCTGTTGCTACCGCCGAAATCAGAAAAGATATGACACGATCATATGCCGTTTCACCGGAGTATCCTAATATCTCCAGGTTCTCTTTTGCAAGTGGATTGTCAATGGCGTGCGCAAGCAGGATTACGAGGGGAGCCAGTCTTGCTGTTTGTTGTGGATTGAATTCCCCGCTTTTAATGCCTTCACGAAGTATGTGCTGCAATATGTCAAGTTCTTTTTGGGCGGCAAGCTTCTTTGCCTTTCCGGCTCGGTTGCTGTCAAGCAGGTGCCTTAATGACAACTGTTCTACTCCTCGTGGTTGCTGTGCGAGTATTGTTTCAAATCTTGTACGCATGACCCCCTCGAGTTTGCTTGTTGCACTCAATGCGCTTGCCTGTATCTGTCGCTCACGAGCGACAAGCAGTTCACTTTCCTGTTCTATTACCGCCTGATGTATCTCCCGTTTGTTCTTGAAATAGGTATATAGTGTACGTCGTCCCTTTTCCGAAGCATTGGCGATGTCAAGCATGGTGGTATGTTCCACACCTTTTCTGGCGAAGAGTTGCCGGGCGACCTCTATCAATCGTTCGCGAGTTTTACTTACCATGCGATCTTGTACTTATATAAGAAAGATTTCAAAAATGGGAGGGCTGTTGCGGCCGACTTTCAACCTGCGAAGTTAGCAATTTTTTGCGAATTATCTTTCCACCCTATCAAAAAGAGTAAAAAAACATACAAAAACTCTTCTTGGGAGGGCTTAACTCACAAGTATTTGCTAACTTCGCATTACAAAAAAATGGTTCCAATGATTGTGTTTTCAAATAAAGCCTGTAGCTTGTTACGTATATTGATCGTGTTTGTAAGTTTGGCGATTTATTCTACGGCCTATTCCTTGCCGGTCGCCTCTACTCTTGTATTCCCTCGTTATAAGTCGGCTAATATTGGAATAGTCATCAGGGATCTTGAGACGGGCAAGGATTTGGTGTCCAGGAATTCCGACAAACTTATGACACCGGCGAGTATTCTTAAATGCGTCACTTCAGCTGCAGTGCTTCTGGCAGATAAAGAAGAATGCGGTTTCACTACGGAGGTATTAATGAGGGGAAATGTGACATCCGACAGCCTTCTAATAGGGGATATTATAATAAGGGCCGTTGGTGATCCGACAATTGAAAGCCGATGCTTCCCGGAACATCAAGGATTTTTGGATTCCATAGTGTCCAAAGTTGATAAAATGGGAATAAAAAAGATTGCAGGAGTCATTGAAATTGATTCTACCGGAATTGTTGAGCAGGGGCCTGGTCAGAAATGGGAACTGGAAGACCTGAAATGGTCATATGGCACAGGATGGTATCCTTTGAATTTCAAAGATAATTCCTTGCCGGGAGATAGGGCGATGAAAGATCCGGGCGCATGCTTTAAGGCAGAACTGAAGGAGAAGCTGGCTTACAGGGATGTATTGGTTGATGGAAACGATGTGGATTTCGGTGAGATGCCAATGAAAAGCATATATTCCCATTCTTCACCTTTGAATAAACAGATCATGCGTGAAATGATGGAAATGAGCAACAACCTTTTTGCCGAAAGTATGTTAAGAGTATTAAGGCCGGATGGGCCGGTGGCCGATGCCCTCTCTATTGAGTCTCGACTTCTTAATGAGGCTGGACTTGATAGTGGCAATGTGGTAGCCTTCGACGGAAGCGGTCTTACGCGTAGCAACCTTGTCACTCCGGTGTTCATGGCGGATCTGCTTGAGACTATGACATTGGGTGATAAAGGAGGCTTGTATGTTTCCCTTTTTCCAAAAGTAGGAGAGGAAGGTACTGTAAAGAATCTGCTAAAAGGTACTCCCCTCGCAGGAAACCTTCTTCTAAAAAGTGGAAGCATGAGAGGTGTGCTTTGTTATGCGGGGTATAAAGTGGATGGGATGGGTGTCCCCACGCATGCCGTGGTGATAATGGTAAACGGCTACACTTGCAAGAGCCTGTCTGTTCGAAATGCGATTGGTGATTACCTCCTGCGGGTATTTAAATAAGCAATAAATAAAGACAACGTATACAACTATTTATATTTTCAGAATGTATCAGGAAGAGTATTTAGATGAGATGCTCCATCTCACAGCTGACATTGCGGAAGAACTCCTTGCCGTAAAGGACACTGGAAATAATATGTCAAATGACACTGCTGAAAAGATAGCACGTCTCGCAGAGCTTGCTGTCGGCATCAGGCTTTCTACATGCGATGATCATCGTGGGGATGATGATACCGTTTCGTGTGTGCCGGCAACAATGGCCGGTAATGTTTATAGCGGATCGACATACGATGAGGTGGTTGACGATGCAAATGATGTATCGGTTGACGACAAGGAGAGTGAAATCAAGGATAATATTGATTTATCTGAGAACTTGGAGGATGCGATATGCGTTGAGGGCACTCTAACATCTCAAGATGAGAACATTGAGAGTCTGGAAAGTTTCTCATCCGCTAATATGGATAAAGCAAGTGAAGAGGTTGCCAACGATCGTGAAATAGCAGATGCTGCCATTTCGGAAGAGGAAGCCGACGCGAACATTCCTGTTGCTCATATAAGCTCTCCTACGCCAATTTTTACAGCTCGTGAACTGCGTAACGCATTTACACTCAATGACGTTTTTCTATTCCAACGCACGTTGTTTCATGGGTCATCAATAGAATTCAAAGATGCCTTGGAGGAAATAACGTCCTTCACAAATGTTAGTGAGCTTGAGGATTATCTCCAGACGACACATGGCATAGACGTTAAATCGCCGGAAGCGGAAGAATTTATTGCCATTGTGAGCAACTTTTTTCACGTATAGGCCTTAGCAAAAGGATCAATTGTATGGCAGGAAAACTTTTTATAGTACCCACTCCGGTGGGTAATTTGGGGGACATGGCTCCCCGTAGCATAGATATCTTAAAAAACAGTTCTTTGATCTTGGCTGAGGATACACGCACAAGCAGTGTCATAACCCGGCACTTCAATATCTCCACTCCCATGATCTCCCACCACAAGTTCAATGAACATACAGCTGTAGCGCCAATTATTGATCGCCTGAAAAGTGGTGAGGTCATAGCCTTGATATCCGATGCCGGAACACCAGCTATCTCTGATCCCGGTTTCATGCTTGTGCGTGAATGTCGTCGTGAAAAAATATCCGTAGAAACTATCCCCGGGCCTACGGCGTTCGTACCTGCGTTGGTCAACTCCGGTTTGCCATGTGATCGTTTTTCTTTTGAAGGATTCCTTCCCCAGAAGAAAGGACGTGCTACCAGATTGGCAGAACTTGCATCTGAACAACGCACGATGATCTTCTACGAATCCCCTTTGCGACTTGTGAAAACCCTTCAGGAATTGGCCGACGTAATGGGAGGAGACCGGGAGGCTTCTGTATCGCGTGAAATATCAAAAGTCCACAATGCCACGGAAAATGGCACATTGAGTGAATTGATAACACATTTCACCCAGAACAATCCCCGGGGAGAGATTGTTATTGTTCTGTCTGGAAAACGTGACGACAAGTCTGCCCGTAAGATTCACCGGAATAAGTATAAGGATGTGGTGGATATGGAAAAGCAATGAACAAACACGTCTTTCGGATGTTGAACATAAAATCACATTGTGAATTAATAATCTGCTCAGGTCGGTAGAGGGATGTCTCCGGCCACAGACAAAGAAATCAACTTTTTAAGTTATGAAGAAAGTATTTTTATTCATGGCTGTCGGCATGTTCGCGTTTACAGCCTGTCACAACAAAAACGTTACCGAAACTGAGGTCGGTGTCCCTACTACTGCGGACTCCTTGAAGATAGCTTTGGCTAACCAAGACAGTCTTTTGGTTCTTATGAATGATGTCGCGGAAGGTATGTCACAGATAAAGCAGATGGAAAACATTCTTTCATCTACAGGTAATCTTTCTGCAGAATCACGTGATAAGCGCCAGCAGATAAGAAACGACATGCTTGTCATTCAGCAAACGTTGCAGATGCGCCGTGACAGGTTGGAAGAACTTGAGAAAAAACTCCAAAACACATCTGGAAACAATTCCACCATGCAGAAATCCATCCAGACCCTGAAAAAGCAGATCGCTGATCAGGAAGGCACGATTGAGAATTTGCGTGCGGAGCTTGCCAATGCTAATATCAACATACAGCGCCTTACCGCGAATGTGGACTCGCTGAATACCGAAGTGGCTAATGTAAATGCTGCCAAATCGCAGGTAGAGGAAGAGGCTGCCACTCTCACCAATGAACTTAACACATGTTATTACGCGTTGGGGAGCAAAAAAGAACTGAAAGACCACAAGCTTATTGAGACCGGGTTCCTGAGGAAGACCAAGATCATGCCACAGGATTTTGAGCAAAGTTACTTTACTCAGGCAGACAAGCGTTCGTTGCTCAGCATTGACCTCCGTTCCAAGAAAGCAAAGGTGCTCACCAACCAGCCAAAGGATTCATATGAGATAGTCGAGATGCCTAACGGCAACAAGGTGCTGAAGATAGTTGCCCCCGCTCGCTTTTGGAACACTTCCAATTTCTTGATTGTGGAGATAGACTGATAGGCATACGATTGCTTGTACTTGACAATAATACATTCTCCGTCCCTGTAGTTGTAACCAAGATGATCCCTGGTGAAACTGCAGGGGCGTCTGTTTCAGACGGCCTTATTTTACAATATGCATATTTTTTAATACCTTTGTAGATATAAAACGAAACGCAAAAACAATCATACATGGGTCTCTTTAAGAAACTCTTCTCCCGCGAAGAAAAGAAAACGCTTGACAACGGGCTTGAGCGCACAAAAAAAGGATTGTTCGACAAAATAGCACGCGCAGTGGCTGGGAAGTCGAAAATTGATGATGACGTGCTTGATAATCTGGAAGAAGTTTTCATTACTTCCGATGTTGGTGTGGACACTACCTTAAAAATAATTGACCGCATACAAAGTCGTGTGGCACGCGATAAATATGTGAGTTCTTCGGAATTGAATGCCTTGTTATGTGATGAAATATGTGGGCTTCTTGCCGAAAACAATAACGATAGCTCCCAGGAGGATTTCACTGTGCAGCGTAACGGCAACCCACATGTAATTATGGTTGTGGGAGTGAATGGTGTCGGAAAGACCACCACAATCGGTAAACTAGCTGCGCAATTTAAGGCAGCCGGAAACAAGGTTATGTTGGGAGCGGCGGATACATTCCGTGCGGCTGCCGTAGAGCAACTTGACATATGGGGAGAAAGAGCCGGAGTACCTGTAGTGAAGCAGAAACTTGGAAGTGATCCTGCAGCGGTGGCATTTGACACGCTTCAATCGGCAAAGGCGAATGGGACTGATGTCGTGATCATAGATACGGCAGGCCGTCTTCATAACAAGAAAGGGTTGATGGACGAACTGACGAAAATCCGTAATGTCATGCAGAAGGTCGTGCCCGATGCCCCGCATGAGGTGTTGCTTGTGCTTGACGGATCTACCGGGCAGAATGCATTTGAACAAGCCAAGCAGTTCGTGGCCGCGACAAGTGTGAACGAACTCGCTATCACGAAACTTGACGGAACTGCAAAGGGAGGGGTAGTAATCGGTATTTCGGATCAGTTCAAGATTCCAGTCAAATATATAGGTCTGGGAGAAGGCATAAATGACTTACAAGTCTTTCATAAGGAAGAATTCGTCAAGTCACTTTTCGGCGATACGAAACAATGACGACATAAGATATCCGCTATGCGGTTGTTTATATAATTGATTCCAATAATTTTATAAGGTAAGGATTTGGCTACTGTAAACGTTGTCACATTGGGATGTTCCAAAAATCTGGTTGATTCGGAACGTGTTCTTAAAATGTTATCTGATGCCGGATTTGATGCCGTACACGAATCCGGCGACAGATCCGACATCGTTGTTATAAACACTTGTGGTTTTATAGGAGATGCGAAAGAAGAATCCATAAATACCATAATGGAGTTTGTAAGCGCCAAGTCTCAGGGAAAGTTAAAGGAAATCTATGTGATGGGGTGTCTGTCGGAGAGATACCGACATGAATTGCAGGCGGAAATACCGGAAGTAGATAAATTCTACGGAAAGTTTGATTGGATATCTTTGGCATCGGATCTTGTAAGACAGCATATCAAACATTCCGGCATAGAACGTACTTTGACCACCCCGTCGCATCATGCCTACCTTAAAATTTCCGAAGGATGCAACAGGCATTGTGCATTCTGTGCGATTCCCATTATTACAGGGCGGCATAAGTCGCGCACGATTGAGGAAATAGAATGTGAGGTGCGGTTGTTGGTGGAACGCGGGGTTAGGGAATTCAATGTAATCGCACAGGATCTTTCCGGGTATGGACTTGATTTGTATGGTACGCAAAAGCTTCCGGAATTGATTGAGCGTCTTGCGTCTATTTCTGGGGTCAAATGGTTGAGGTTGCATTATGCTTATCCCGCTCAGTTTCCCCATGAACTTCTTGCCGTAATGCGGAAACATGACAATGTCTGCTCTTATCTTGATATTGCGTTGCAACATATTTCTGACAGCGTATTAAGAAACATGAAGCGTCATATCGATGCACGGGAGACCAGATCGCTATTGGCAGAAATACGCAGGGAAGTCCCCGACATTCATATCCGTACTACATTGATGGTCGGATTTCCCGGTGAGACCGATGAAGACTTTGAGGAGCTTATGGAATTCGTGCGCGAACAGCGGTTTGAACGTATGGGGGCGTTTGCATATTGCGAGGAAGAAAACACGTTTGCAGCGTTGAATTATGAAGATGACATACCTCAGGACGTGAAACAATCACGTCTTGACCGGTTGATGGCATTGCAGGAAGAGATATCCGCAGAGATCCAACATGAAAAAATAGGTTCAGTCCTTGAAGTTGTAATAGATCGGGAAGAAGAGGATTTTTATATCGGACGCACTCAATGGGATTCTCCTGAAGTTGATCCGGAGGTACTTGTCCATAAAGATAAGACATTGGTGGTCGGGGAGTTTTACAAGATAGAAATAACTGAGGCACTCCCCTTCGAATTGATTGGACGCATAAAAGAATCTGATCTGGTTCTGTAAAAGATTTTAAGATGTTGCCAGAAGTTACCATAAGGCATATAAATAAAGCAATAAGACAATGCCGCACATTTGCATTGGCACTCCCTCCGGGATGTGAAGAGCCTTTATGGTTCGAGGACGGGTTATGTTATAATGCATCTCCCGAAGGTCGCCTCACAGACAAGCAATATTCTTTTGAGATATCTCCATGGTTGGGTAGATTCAATGATAGGGGAATAATTGGCAAGAAAAAGATCCAGGAAGTAATGCTCGTGCAGCGTCAGTCTACTTCCAAGGATGAATACCTGGAAGCCGTAGGCAATGTAATCAAAAGTTGTAGTGAGCGATACGGGAAAACCGTATACTCCAGGATAATTTGTAGTGACCTTATAGAAAATCCTATGGAAAGGTGGGGAGAATTGGCGAATGTTTTTTTCGAACAGTTCCCATTGACATTCAGGTATGTCTTTTATACGCCAGAAACCAAGGGATGGATGGGAGCAACTCCGGAATTGTTGCTTGACTTTGACAAGACAACTGGAGAGTTCCATACGGTAGCGTTTGCGGGGACACGTAAAAGTGGTAGTTCGGAAAGTTGGGATGCAAAAAACGTGCATGAAAACCGCATAGTCTTGGACTACATCATAGCGGAATTAAAGAATATGGGCATTGATGCGACCGCTTCAGATTTGTTTACGATCAATTACGGAGCTATCGAACATCTGTGTTCGCATATTACAGGATCTACCAGAGTGGCTTCATTGCCAGAAATAATTGATGCCATAAATCCAACGCCTGCATTGTGTGGTTTCCCTAAATTATCGGCTATTGACGATATTAGACGGTATGAGCGTCATGATCGTTACTGTTATGGCGGTTTTATTGCTGTAAATGAGCCGAACCGATATAGGGCTTTTGTGAATCTGCGGTGTTTGCACTTCGATGAGGTGGGATATTCCATATATGGAGGAGGTGGCATTATGCCTGAGTCAAATCCTTATTCGGAATTTGAAGAAACAGAGGCCAAGACATCTTTATTATGCGGCCTTCTGGAAAAGATCTCTGCGAAAAAACATATTGTCTGACATCTGTGTGTTATTCCTCAATATGCACAATTATATTGTGATAAATGTTTAATCTGTATGGAAACTCAGAATATAGTAGGCAACAGTCAATTTACGGAAAGTCAGTCGCAAGCTGCCACCCCCCGTTATAAACTGGGAGTGGCATTAAGCGGCGGGGGTGCCAGAGGATTTGCACATGCCGGTGCATTGAAGGCGCTTGAGGAGGCCGGATATAAGCCGGATGTGATAGCAGGTGTATCTGCCGGTGCTGTTGCCGGACTTCTTTATGCTGCAGGCCTGTCTCCGCAGGATATACTCACATTGTTTTCAAAAGTGAAATTCACGGATTTCTGTACTTTGAGCATAAAAAACGGAGAAGGTGTTTTCTCCCTTAATAAATTCAAGAGATTCATCGAAAGAATAGCAGGAGTAAGCCGCTTGGAAGACTTGAAGATTCCATTGTATGTGGGAGCTACCGATCTTGACAGAGGGCTTCCGGTTGAATTCCATGAAGGATCGATTGGGGAACGTGTAATGGCTTCATGCAGCATTCCGATTGTATTCAATCCTGTAAAGATCGATGGCACGCACTATGTTGATGGCGGGGTGCTCCGCAATCTTCCGGCATGGATCATTCGTGACAAATGTGATACTCTAATAGGTGTGAACTGTTCTCCTTTGAATTGTTTCCGTTATAAGAAATCCTTTTTTGAGATTGCAATGCGCACATATAATCTAATGGCGAAGTCCAACCAATACGATGACATGGAGATGTGCGACCATGTGATCATTACTCCAGAGCTGGCCGGTTATCAGGTATTCAATTTGAAGGATATCAATAAAGTATACCTGAGCGGTTATGCGGCTGCCCATAGAGCCATAAAAGATTGGGAGAAGAGTATTGATAAATGATTATTGAACTGATATATAAAAATGAATAAAACCGAAAACGCCAAGCCTCTTGAGCCACAAGTCAAGCATGCGCATAGGCATTCATCCAAGCATTGTGTAAAACCGGTAATATATCAGATGTTACCGCGTTTGTTTGCCAACATGACGGAAAAATGTGTTCCCGACGGGGATATCACACAGAATGGGTGCGGCAAACTCAATGACATAACGGAAACGGTTCTTGCAGGAATACGCGATCTCGGAGTTACCCATGTCTGGTATACCGGGGTGATAGAGCATGCCCATGCGACCGATTATTCAGCATTTGGCATAAAGCCCGACAATCCTTATGTAGTAAAAGGTAAGGCCGGATCCCCGTATGCAATAAAAGATTATTACGACATAGATCCTGACCTGGCATCTTCCGTTCCGGATCGCATGAAAGAATGGGAAGCGCTTATTGCACGTACGCACAAGGCTGGGATGAAAGTCGTTATGGATTTCGTGCCAAATCATGTAGCACGCAGTTACAATAGCGATGCTGCTCCAAAAGGGGTGGAGGATTTTGGCATCAACGACGATGTTACGAAGTTCTTCTCCCCGACAAATGATTTCTATTACATCCCTCGTCAAATGTTCCAGCCACAATTCCCGATTGGAGACTATCAGGAATTTCCGGCCAAGGCATCAGGCAACGACTGTTTCAATGCATTTCCAGGGCGAAATGACTGGTATGAGACCGTGAAATTGAATTATGGTGTGGATTATGGTGACGGCAGCCGGCATTTTGACCCCATTCCGCCGGTATGGTTCAAGATGCTCCGGATATTGCGATATTGGGCGGCCAAGGGCGTGGACGCCTTCAGATGCGACATGGTGTTCATGGTTCCAATAGAATTTTGGGAATGGGCTATACCCATGGTGCATGCCCACTATCCGAAAGTGCAGTTCATTGCAGAGATATACGATGTGAACTTATATCGGGAATTCCTTTATAGGGGACACTTCGATTACTTGTATGACAAGGTCAACCTGTACGATTCATTGAGAGCCGTGCAGTGCTGCCACCATTCGGCGGCAACCCTGACTGATTGCTGGCAACGTATTGACGGAATCGGTGACCGCATGCTTAATTTCCTCGAAAACCATGATGAGCAGCGTTTCGCATCATCTGAATATGCCGGTGATCCGGCTAAGGTACTCCCCTCTTTGGTGTTAAGTTCTATGATATCCAAGGCGCCGTTCATGATCTATGCCGGGCAGGAACTTGGAGAAAGAGGTGAAGACGCGGAAGGATTCAGTGGCAAGGATGGCCGTACCACTATTTTTGATTATTGGAGCATTTCTACCGTGCGCAGATGGCTTAACGGTGGGAAAGCGGATGGCGAATTCCTTTCTCCGGTTGAAAAGGATTTGCGGGCCATGTACAAGAAAATATTGACATTGCTTAATGGTGAGAAGGCTATAAGTTGTGGCAGCTTTTTTGACCTCATGTATGTAAATTTCAACAATCCGGACTTTTCGCCGCATAGCCATTTTGCATTCCTACGGCATGAAGGTGACACGACACTTCTGATTGCCGTTAATTTTTCAGACAGATCCTCTACCATAAAAATCAATGTGCCATCATTGGCATTCACCATGATGGGTATCACTGAGGGCAAGCGTATGGCCAAGGAACTGATAAGCGGTCGTAAAATGAGCAAGACATTTTCCTCCTCTGTGCCGTTCACAACCGAGATTGCCCCATGGGGTGCCGTAATCTGGAAGATGAAATAGATGGAGCCAGATCTGATCGTTCGCGGGAGGACTAAATGTGCATCGTATGCCAAATTTTCTTGGCTCGGCATTCTTTGTTTGCAGAATTATGCCTAATTTTGCACCAGATATTCATCCACATTCCTTTTATGAATTCCATGTTACCCCCAATCAAAGTTTTTGCAGGTACTAAAAGCCGTTATATGGCCGAGGAAATCTGTAATGAACTTGGCATTAAGCTCGGCCAGATGAACATTCAGCATTTTGCCGATGGCGAGTTTGAAGTTTCTTTTGAAGAATCCATTCGTGGCTGCGAGGTTTATCTTGTCCAGTCCACATTCCCAAACAGCGACAATCTCATGGAACTGCTTCTGATGATTGACGCTGCAAAAAGAGCTTCTGCAAAATCTGTCATTGCTGTCATACCCTACTTCGGATGGGCTCGTCAGGACCGCAAAGACAAACCACGCGTATCAATAGCTGCCAAATTGGTGTCTGACCTGCTTGTAACCGCAGGAGCTGATCGTGTTATTACGATGGATCTGCATGCTGACCAGATCCAGGGATTTTTCAATATCCCCGTTGACCACCTATATGCCTCCTCTGTGTTCATACCCTATATCCAGTCGTTGAATCTCGAAAATCTCGTGATTGCAACACCGGACGTAGGAGGTGCAAAACGTGCCAACAGTTATGCGAAATACCTGAATGTACCTTTGGTGCTTTGCCATAAACAGCGTGCCAAGGCAAATGTAGTTGCGAATATGACCGTTATCGGCGATGTAAAGGATAAGAATGTGATCCTCATAGACGACATGGTCGATACCGCAGGAACTATAACCAAGGCTGCCGATCTTATGATTTCTGAAGGGGCCAAGTCTGTACGTGCATTATGTTCGCATGCGATCATGAGTGATCCGGCTTCTGAACGAGTAGACAATTGTGGACTTACAGAAATGATTTTTACCAATTCCATACCTTTTGGCAAGGATTGTAAGAAGGCGACTATTATTTCTGTAGCCAAGCTGTTCGCCGATACCATTCGTCGTGTTCATAACAATGAATCCATTTCATCTCAATACCTGATTAAGTAGACATAACTTTTCGATATTATAAGAACGTCCCCGAATGCCATGTGTGAAGTGACATCCGGGGACTCTTGATGTATTGTAGACAGTTGATTTTACATTTTATTTGTCACCGTCAGAATATCACGGAAATTCCTTATTACATATTGTGCTTTGAAATCTTCCGGTACGTCAATTGACTGGGAGTGTATGTTCCTGCCATCTGTATCCTTCAATTCCACGGTTGTCCATCCCAGGGCATTCGGCCATCGGAAATCTTTTGCCGGATTATCCCCGAGATACACGAAACGTTTCTCATCAGGATTTCTGGAAATCAATTTTTCAAACGGTATACGTGTGGTCTTGTCTCCCCCGACTTCCTCCGAGATAATGATATTTTCAGGCATTACAAAATCAAGCAAACCGAGAGCTTCTATTTTCGCCCTCTGGGTAGACGATCTTCCGTCTGTTATTATGCCGATTTTGTGACCAGCGTCAACAATGCTACCCAACGTTTCTCTTGCTCCGTCGCAAAGATTGATGGCGGGTCTATGATTGCGATAGATACTCAACATCCATTCCACCGAGAATTTGGAATCAGGATGATTCATCCATATGTGTGTGGCAAGATTGTCAATGCCATGCCATGTGTCTTCAGCCGACTTTAGGATATTCACTACCTCTTTTTCAGACATTACATCGTGTACTTCCAGCTCATGCCCTATGGCATGGTAACCGGAGATGACAAAATCTATTTCACGATATAAAGTGTCGTCAAGATCTGTAGCGAACATCTGCTTATTGTTTTTAGGGTTGCTAAGGGTGAAGGTCATCCGGCGCCCACAGCCTCGTTTATAGTTTCTGCAACTCTTCTGACCTCCTCATCGGTAAGAATAGAGCCACTTGGCAGGCATAGACCGTTTTCAAACAAGCTTTCCGAGCAGTTTTCCCCATAATATGGCGCATTGTAAAATACTGGCTGCATATGCATGGGACGCCATAACAAACGTGTCTCTATTCCTCTTTCAAGTAAGAACACCCTTAACTCGTCCGGAGTTCGTTGGACAATTGATTTGTCTAACAATATCGTTGAAAGCCAGAAATTCGAATCAAATTCAGCGGAAGGATTGGTATGTAGGCTTATTCCTGCCGTATTTGCAAAAGCCTTCTCATATATATGATGTATTTCCTTTCTTCGTGCCACCCGGTCAGGAAGCACTTCCATCTGGGCACATCCTATTGCAGCCGAGACATTGCTAAGGCGATAATTGTAACCGATTGTCGTATGGTAGTAATATGGCCGGTTTTCGCGTGCTTGAGTAGATAGGAATTTGACCTTGCGATCTGCATCCTCGTCCGGGCATATCAAGGCTCCTCCTCCCGATGTAGTTATTATTTTGTTCCCGTTGAAGCTCAATGCCCCATATGATCCGAGTGTACCGCACATCTTTCCCATGTATTTGGAGCCGAGAGCTTCTGCGGCATCCTCTATCACACGTATCCCATATTTTGATGCTATTGCAGATATTTCTTGCATTTTTGCCGGCATGCCATAAAGATGCACGGCTACTATTGCCTTGGGGAAACGTCCGGTTTTTTTCTTGCGATCCAATATGGCCTCTTCAAGATAATGTGGAGAAATATTCCATGTATCACATTCACTGTCGACTAATACCGGTTGTGCGCCAAGATAGACAATCGGATTGCAGCTGGCCGAAAAGGTCATGGATTGGCAGATTACTTCATCACCTGCCGTCACACCTGCCATTATTAGCCCCAGATGGATTGCGGCTGTTCCGGCAGAAAGAGCAACGACGTTTGGTGTATCAAGATATTCCTCCAAACGTTCTTCAAATCTATCCACAAACGGCCCGAGGGGAACGATCCACGTAGATTCCACAGCTTCATCCACATAGGTCTTTTCAAGACCTCCTAAATGAGGAACAGACAATTTTATTGTTTCCATGCTGAACTGAGATGTTGTTTTATCTGCAAAAATACTCAAATATCACCATATGATAATCCCGAAACAAGCATAAATAACGCCTGATGGCAGTTCATTTATGCTTATTCCGGGTAATGCGGTATTTATTCGCTTATTCTATGGTGATTTCAAATTGGTCGATGTCACCAGTGCGATGGGCAAGATGCTTAGTGGCAGGGGAAATACCAAAGAGTGGTGAATAGGTTTTTATTCCGATGGTCTTCCCGTCAGGTTTGAATTCCAATATGCGCACCCATCCGTCACCGCCGTTTCCTTCCCAGCCACCTCCGAGTACTTGTACATTGAACATCATCTGAGGCAGGTCGTGGCCGACGGCATTTTTATCCACACGATATGCTACGGAATCCTCAAAATCTCCGGGTTCTCCTTCATGACCGCATATAGCCAGGATTATGTTCTTCGAGGGCTGCAGAAGCTTGTCCCAGACCTGTTGCCCCCAGTTGCTTGGAGAAATCTGATATGGCTCGTTGTCTGTACGTTCTGCTGTGCGCTCGTCCAGCAGCGAGTGGGTCATGTAGATTACCTTGTGGTTCTTGAAACGATCATTTTCGATCAGATCTGCAGTCCATTTCAATACCTCGTCACGAGGAGCGAACTCGTTGCAGACTACCAGTATTTTCCCCCAGGCCGGTTGATCAAACTCGAATGCGGCATTTTCAAGCGACTCAACTCCGTTGCGATTCGGATACACGGCAACGGCGCAATCATACCATGTCTTGTTTCTCTCAATCGGGAAATATTCAGGAAATTTGGTATTTCCATTCTCCGAATGGCGGTATCCATATTCATGGTTCCCCGTGGAAATTATATATGGCACCTTGTTGTCAAGTCGTTCGAACGAACGGGATACAGCCTCCCACATTTCCCGCGAAGTCTGGTTTACCATATTGCGATTTCGTACGAGATTGTCATTCTGCTCCACGAGGTCGCCGGTACAAAGCACCGCTTTAATGTTTAGATTGCCGATATTGTCTGATATCCACGCCGTCTGAAGATCAAATAACGGCTGATTTATGTCATATTTTATATATCCCTGAGGATCCCCAAGGAGAATCATTGAAAATGATTTCGGATCATCCAGATGCTGTTGATCGGCACGATTCTGAGCCGAGAAAGAAAAAGCGGAAGCCAACAGTATGGCTCCCAGGAAATATTTATTCATGCTTACGAGGTTGAAGCGTTTAACACTTTTCACCTGCAAAGATAACAGAATGATCGCACAATGAAAGGTGAACAAGTGTTAAATGCACGCGCCGTTACCTTGCCGGGGCAAACGACTTATAGCATTGCCTTATCTTGAAACCAGTGAAAGCAAGCAGCATACTCATACAGGGAGAAAGGATATTGAAGATGCAATACGGCAGATAGCTTAATGTAGCCACTCCCAATACGGTACTCTGGGTTATTCCACATGAATTCCATGGAATAAGCACTGATGTCACAGACACGGAATCCTCTATGGTGCGGCTCAACAACCTTGCTTCAAGACCACATCGGCGATAGACGTTTCTAAACATATTTCCGGTTATGATAAGGGAGAGGTATTGATCTGCCGTACATGCATTCATGAAAAGGCCGCCACCGACAGTTGCACCTACAACAGATGTGCACTTGCGTAATCTTTTCGTAAAAGCCTTGGTAACGACGGATAGCATTCCGGTACCTATCATGACACTACCGAAAACCATTGCACTTAGCACAAGGGAGATTGTCGGCAACATTCCAGTAATCCCGCCTGTGGAAACGAGATTGTCAAGCGAACTGTCCCCCGTGGCAGCTTCTGAACCGTTCCAAAGTGAAAGGGCTGCTTTCTGAAGCGTCATTGAAGGATCGTCCTGAAATATGAATATGCCGGCAAATCCCATCACAGCGGCAGTGGCAAGTGTCGCGATAGTAGGCACTCGCATTGCAATGAGAAGCAATGTGAAGAATGGAATCAGGAGAGTATAAGGTGTAATATTAAACGTTGAATGCAATGCACTGCAGAGTCCCTTTTCTTCAGATGGGAGAACGTCGGGAGACGAGAACAATCCCACGCACGCAAAGACAATAATTGCCATAATAAAAGCTGGCATTGAGGAAAGCATCAGATACCTTATATGCTTGAACAGGTCAACACCGCATGCAGATGATGCAACCACGGTCGTATCACTTAAAGGTGAAATCTTATCACCGAAATATGCACCGGAAATAATGGCACCTGCAATCCATCCTTCACTGTATCCCATCAATCTGCCTATTCCCATGAAAGCCACTCCTATTGTAGCTATGGTGCTCCACGAACTACCGGTAAGAACAGATACCAGAGCACAGACACAACATGTTATGGCGAGAAAAAGTCTTGGTGACAACCATCTCAGCCCATATTCTATCAGTGTCGGGACAACACCGGAGAGCATCCATGTGGTAGCTATCATCGCAATGCATATGAGCATCGGGACAGCAGGAAGAATCTGGCTGCCACTTCTGGCCAGCCCGGTTCTCATTCCTCTTGATGTGAGCGCTCCTGTTGCAAATGCCAAGATAAGAGCTATTGCCGACACTCCAAGTAGAGCAACTGAAGACCATTTGCTGATGGCGTCGGCACCTTCTATGGCCATTATGGCAATTAAACTTGCAATGAGTAATATTATTGGGAATATGGACGCCAATAGAGGCGCCCGTTTAGGTGCATGTACTGTTATCATAAATGATTCTAATTGTTTTTTTAGAATTTACAGTGAGGTTTATTTGTTACTTATGCCTAAAACATTATGATAACGCACCTTATTGTAGAATTATTATGCCATTATAGGCTATCACTGGTAATGACAGTTATTTTTAATTGTTATAACGCAATATCTTGCCGTTGGATGTGCGCGGCAGTTTGCTTACCTTGTTCACAATCGATGGGATGGCATATTTCGGAAGTACTCGTTGGCAAATCCCCAGGATCGAATTTACACTGATTGTATTTGTGGGATCTTCGATTGTGATCCCTACGGTATCACCCCATTTGGCATGAGAAACTTTGTAGATATAAAAGGGTGTGTGAATTTCTTTTGACAACAAGAACTCCAATTCCTCCGGATGAAATTTAATTCCCCCAGAATTTATCACATTGTCAAACCGGCCGATCCATTGGAATGAGGTGGAGTCATACAGTTTTGCCACATCGTTAGTTGTCAGTGTACCAAAACTGTATGACGGAGCTGTTATGATCAGACAGTTACGATTGTCCAAAGCGAACGTTATTCCCGGAAGTGCCTTGTATGTCTTGCTGCCGGCTTTACGTAGTGCCACATGGCTGCATGTCTCTGTCATGCCATAGGTCACATAGGTATTCCAAGGCATCTTTTCCAATTCTTGTTCCAACTCATGCGATAGGGGTGCACCACCTACTATCAGATTCCTTATGGTTTTCTTTGCAAGGGGATTGTTAAGAAGGCTGTCTACTTGTGAAGGGACAACACACATCAAATCAATAGTCTTGACTTCTTGCGGCAACTCCTTCAACGGTGTGTTGGAAGGTGTCTCTGTTAAGAGCGTGCATCCGGCCTCACATGCTCGCACGAGCATCATTTTTCCTGCGATATAATTTGAGGAGAGAGGTGAAAAAAGGCATGCGTTCTCAGTTATGCTGAAAAATTCATTTGTAGCATGAGCCGAGCAGATCATATCGCTTTTGAGAAGTTGAATATTTTTGGGCTTGCCGGTTGACCCTGACGTATGAGCCTTGACATAAGCCTCTTCGGAGAGCCATTCTTTAAAAAACAATTCATACTCCTTGGTGAGTTTGGATTTATCCATAGATAGATTTTTGGGCAGTTCCCCATAATGCCAGGGAATCTGTTTCCTCGTTTGAACAAAATAAGCGGTCACCTTCCAGGATCAATGGACAATGGAAATTATGCAAATATAATCCTCCTGTTCCAAGACCTTGTGGCAGTGAGGGGTTATATTTGGATACCCATTGGGCAATTGCATTCAGGCCGATGTTTGACTCCAGAGCGGATGTCGCCCACCATCCGATACCCCTCTCCTCTGACAAGGCAATCCATCTGTCTGCCTCCTTGAAGCCTCCACATAGCGATGGTTTCAATATCACGTAGGACGGTCTTATCGTATCAAGTATTGAAATCTTGGTGCTATCGCTATTGTACCCGATCAATTCCTCGTCAAGGGCGATCGGGATAGGAGACTGTTCGCATATCCTTGCCAGTTTCTCCCATTGACTCGGTTTTATCGGTTGTTCAATGGAATGGATTTCAAATTTTGCAAGTCGGTCAAGTTTTTCGGAAGCGTGTTCAGAATCAAAGGCTCCGTTGGCATCAAGGCGCAACTCTATTTCGGTGGAGGAAAAATTCTGCCTGATTTCTTTCAGTAGTTCAATCTCATCATCAAATTTTATTCCTCCGATTTTAAGTTTTATGCATCTGAAGCCCTGGTCAAGTTTCTGCGCTATCCGTTTCCTCATAGTTGTTTTATCTCCCATCCATACCAATCCATTGATTGTGATGGATGTTTCACCAACGGTAAACGGTGTCTCTTCCAATCGTTGTCTTCCGCCTTTGTTCATATCAGCAAAGGCGCTTTCAAATCCAAAGCGAATGGAAGATACAGGGGGAAGATCCAGTGGATGGGAACAAGCCTGTTTTAAAAGCCGTTCATAATCCTCCGAATCCTCCGCACTTAGTCCGCGAAACAAGGCGCACTCCCCTATTCCGTATCGTTCAGGATTGTCTGTATCTCGGAGCAATATGACATAAGAGTCCTTTACCTCCATTTTGGAACGGGAGGTGATTGCTGTCTCTTTGAAACGTAAGACGATGTGTCTGTATTCTGCGGTGAGCACGTTTGTTTTGTTCTGTCTTTATCCGGGGAATTTTGTGAATTGCTCGAAATCGGGATCGCGTTTCTCCAAGAAGGCGTTTTTCCCCTCTTGGGCTTCGGGCATGAGGTAATACATCAATGTGGCATCTCCGGCAAATTCCATAAGGCCGGCTTGTCCGTCAAGCTCGGCGTTCAATGCTCGTTTTATCATTCTGATCGCCATAGGTGAACGCTTGAGTATGGTCTCGCACCATTCAACCGTTTCATCTTCCAGTCTTTCGAAAGGCACAACAGCATTGATCATTCCCATGTCAAGTGCCTCCCGGGCGCTATATTGACGGCATAGATACCAGATCTCCCTCGCTTTTTTCTGACCTACACATCTTGCCAGATATGAGGATCCGAACCCGGCATCGAAACTGCCGACCTTGGGACCAGTCTGGCCGAAACGGGCATTTTCAGAAGCGATTGACAGGTCACATACCACATTCAACACATTTCCGCCACCTATGGCATATCCATTGACCATTGCAATCACAGGTTTGGGAATGGATCTTATGGCTTTGTGCAGTTCCAATACATTGAGACGAGGAGTCCCATCCGCATCTATATACCCACCCAGGCCTTTATAATGCTGATCGCCACCGGAGCAGAATGCCTTGTCACCTGCACCTGTAAGTATGATGACACCGATACCCGGATTATTGCGGCAATAGTTCATTGCCTCAAGCATTTCGAAATTAGTCTTGGGGCGGAATGCATTGTACACCTTCGGACGATTTATCGTTATTTTTGCAATCCCTTTATACTGTTCGAAAAGAATATCCTCATATTCTTTTATTTTCTTCCATTCTCTTTTCATCTTATGTTTTATTATTTAATGTTGGCAACTGCTTATCAGTTTCCTGAAATACTCTGCATCCGTTTCCGCATCGGTAAATATTTCAAGGATGACAGAAGAGTCATTTATGTCTACCAGTTTCTCCAGTGCTTCATCAAGCTGTTGCAAGTTTGCTGCTTGAAGATAAATGAATCCGTATGCCGTTGCTATTTCTTGTAATGGCAGGTTGTTGCCGCAACAAAAAAAACGGTCTCGCTCGGGGAGTTCGCATGTTGTCCTTACAAATCTGAATATTCCCCCGCCATTGTTGTTCAGCACCACAATTTTAAGTCGATTAGACATCATTTTCGATGACAACGCACCTATGTCATACTGCATGCTCATGTCTCCGGTAATAAGCAATGTTGTGCCTTTGAAAACGGTGGCGGCACCCACTGCTGTGGACACGCTTCCGTCTATTCCGCTTACGCCCCTGTTGCAGTCTATTCGATGCATCTTTGACACCTCACTGCATGCAAGCGCATATCGCACGCTCATGCCGTTGCTTAGTTGTAGATTCCACGCGGGAGGTATGGTTCGGATTATCCGATCTACAGCAATGGGTGCGTTGAATACATGAGTTTGGCCACCCAGATAATTACTGCTGCATTCTGATATGTGGGTTGCATAGTCAGACCATATAGTGGCATAATTGCTTCGTACTTCACAGACTCTGACTAAATGAGCCATTGCGGATGCAAACCGAGGAAAGAATCCCTTGGGATTGATTTCAATTCTTAGGGACAGATGCCTGAAACAATCTATAGCGCAATCAGTCTCCCCGATATGCCAGTGTTCTCTTATATTGGCTTGACGCAAGAATCGTTTAAGATTCGCGGATACAGCCGCTCCACCGAAACTGATCAGCAACTCAGGTACTAATCCGAGACGGTCGTAATACTCCTCGGAGGCCGTGGCGAAAAGCTGATCGCATAGGCAATGTATCCCTTTCGCATGTACATTTGCAATACCTTCGGCAACTATTGTCACATTTGGTAATGAGGCAAGCAATCCAAGGGCATGACTTAGTTTGTCATCCGGCTCATTGACCGTACAGATGACAAGAACGCGTTTCCCGACGGCCTGTCTCGCAAGTTCCTTGACTTGTGTTGTGGATATGCGATCTCCGTATCCCATCCACTCTATTTTATGGAAAAGCGACACGCATTTGTCATCAATATGGATCTCATCGGTCAATGGCATGGATAACGGGACATTGATATGCACAGGCCCGCGTACTCCATGCAGCGCTGCATGCATCGTGTCATTCAGCATCCGGTTCGCATACCAAATCTCATCACCGGATGATAGTTCTCCGGAAATGGAAATGCTTTTTCGCACGATACTGGACAAAGCACCAGATTGCCTTATTGTCTGGCTGTCATTCTGGTCTATCCATTCAATAGGTCGATCGGCACTTATGGCGATCAACGGGATGTGGCGATAAAAAGCCTCCGCCAAAGCCGGGGCATAGTTAAGGACGGCAGTGCCGGATGTGCAAACCAAAGCAACGGGATCGCCGGTAATTTCTGCAATCCCCAAAGCAATGAATGCCGCCGAACGCTCATCTACCACAGAATGGACTTTGAATGTGCTTCGACGCGAGAATGCCATTATCAATGGAGCGTTCCTACTTCCGGGAGAGGTCACGACATGTGTGATCCCGTATGCTTCCATACAATCGGAAATAAGTCGGCATCCGGTCTTGTCTGTGTCGGTCATTGGATGGTTCCAGTTGCTGTTATCGGAGTAACGGGACGCCTATGGCTTGATTCAAGCCAGGCGTCCCGTTGATGTTTGATCTGATAGGGATTATTTGTTCACTCGGAAGCGGTCGATTCCGTCACGAAGGAATGCTACTACCTGATTGGCTGCCGCTATTCCGGCGTTGATGTTTGCTTCCGCTGTCTGGGCACCCATCTTTTTAGGTGTGAAGAATACCCGGCCTGCAAACTCAGCTTCCAGTTCTGCGGCATTATCAGGACGTATGTCGGCTACATATTTGATATCGGTGCGGTCTCTCAGAGCCTTTTGCAGTCCATCTTCGTCAATGACCTCCTTTCTTGCTGTATTCACCAGAACGCCATTTTTAGGCAAAAGGGAAATCAATTCATAGCCCACGGATTTCCGGGTTTCATCAGTGGCCGGAATATGCAAAGATACGACTTTGTTGTTCTTGTACAATTCCTCCAATGAATGTATCGGTTCCACACCTGCGTCAGTCATGACCTCGTCTGGACAATATGGATCAAGGGCGGATACTTTCATTCCGAATCCTTTTGCAATGCGAGCCACGTTTCGACCAACTTGGCCGAATGCATGTATGCCAAGCGATTTGTCCTTGAGTTCAGTTCCTGATGTGCCGTTGTACATGTTACGAACAGCCATTACTGTCATTCCGAAAACCAGTTCGGCTACGGCATTTGAGTTCTGTCCCGGCGTATTTTCAACGCACACACCATGTGATGTGGCCGCTGCCAAGTCGACATTGTCATATCCCGCTCCGGCGCGAACTACTATTTTCAGTTGCTTGGCCGCATCCAGAACTTCTGCATCGACTTTGTCCGAACGGATTATGAGACCGTCCGCATTGGCTACCGCTGCAAGCAGTTCCTCCTTGGAGGAGTACTTCTCAAGAAGTTCAAGCTCATAGCCGGCGTTTTCAATAACATCGCGTATACCGTTTACAGCCACTGCTGCAAACGGTTTTTCTGTTGCTACTAATACTTTCATAACGTTTTTCAGGAAGAAGATTGAAGTATCAGTGCTTGTCGGCAAATTCTTTCATCGCTCCTACAAGGACATCCACGCTTTCCATCGGAAGGGCGTTGTAAAGGGATGCGCGGAATCCGCCTACAGAACGATGCCCCTTTATGCCCACGATACCTTTTGAGGTGGCAAATTCCATGAAAGGCTTCTCCAGTTCGGCATACTCCGGTTTGAGCACGAAACATACGTTCATGATCGAGCGATCGTCATGGTTAGGCACGGTAGCCTCAAAGATCCGGCTTCCATCAATTGCCTCGTAAAGTTTGGCCGCCTTGGCAAGGTCACGTTTCTCAAGTTCCTTTATGCCACCGACCTCTTTGTAATATTTCAAGGTCTGGAGAGCGCTGAATATCGGAAGAACCGGAGGAGTATTGAACATTGAGCCTTTGTCAGCGTGGGTCTTGTAGTTCAACATAGTAGGAATTGGACGGTCTACATGACCGAGAGCCTCTTCACGTACTATTATGATGGTCGCACCGGCCGGGGCCAGGTTCTTCTGGGCGCCCGCATAGATGATGTCGTACTTACTTACATCTACCGGACGGGAAAATATGTCGGAGGACATGTCAGCTACCAGACGTGCCTTTACATCCGGATCCTTGCGAATTTCGGTGCCATATATGGTGTTGTTCGTCGTATAGTGGAAGTAGTCCACATCAGCCGGCACTTCATATCCCTTTGGTATATAGTTGTAATTCTTGTCTTCCGAAGAAGCTACTACGTCAACCTCACCAAACAATTTTGCCTCCTTGATGGCCTTATGTGCCCATACACCAGTGTCAAGATATGCTGCTTTTGTTTTCAGAAGGTTGAAGGGAACCATCGCGAACTGGAGGCTCGCTCCTCCACCGAGGAAAAGCACATGATATCCTTCGGGAACTTCCAGAAGCTCTTTTACGAGAGCCTGAGCTTCATCCATTACTGCCTGAAACTCTTTTGAACGATGCGACACTTCAAGGATTGAAAGGCCTGTGTTGGCGAAATCAATAACGGCATCTGCCGTGTTTTTGATAGTGTAAGGAGTCAGGATCGAAGGACCCGCGTAAAAATTATGCTTCTTCATATGCGTAACTTATGAATTGAAAAATTTTATTTCATTCTCAGGTTGAGTGAGAGGTTGTCTTTTGCAAAGTTAACGTTTATTTGTTTGTTTGCAAGGGCTACATCAAAAATTTTTTCACAAAATATCACACATATCCAGATCTGTCGTATACCGTGAATATTGCGAAATAAAAGTCTTACGATTTTATGCGTCATTTTCCTGGATCATGCGCTGACGTACTACCTCGTATATCAAGACTCCTGCTGCTACCGACACATTCAATGAACCTATCCTCCCGAGTTGCGGAATCGCGACTTTGGTATCGCAGAAACGTAGCACGTCTTCAGATATACCCACATCTTCCGCTCCCATTACTATGGCTACCGGAACCGAAGCGTAATCAGCGCAAGTATAATTCAAGTTTGACTTTTCCGAGGCGGCAAATACTTGAAACCCGTTATCCTTTAAAAATTTTACGGCATTAAGTATGCTGTTTTCACGACATACGGGAAGATAGTTCAAGGCACCGGCGGACGTTTTCATGGCATCGGCATTGACACCGACCCCACCACGGCGGGGAATCACAATGGCATTTGCACCCGCGCATTCACAAGTACGGGCTATCGCGCCGAAATTCCTCACGTCTGTGACACCGTCAAGCAGCACGATAAAGGGCATGCGTCCATCTTCATATATTGTGGGCACCACATTGGCCAGGCTGTCATAGGTTATTGCTGAAAGGATTGCTATAACACCCTGATGATTCCTACGTGTTATGCGATCCAGTTTTTCAGATGGGACTTTCTGCACGAGTATGCCGTTTGATTTAAGGGTTCCCATCAGCTCCCTGGCAAGATCTCCATGCAGATCACGATTCACAAAAACCTTGTCTATCTCCTTGCCGGACTCCACAGCCTCTATTACGGCGCGGATACCATATATGTAGTCGCTTTTTTCGAGCATATCTTTTATTATCTTATTTATAGTTGTCTCCCAATAGGGAACGGGCATTGTCTAAGGCAGCTTTGTCTATAGATGACCCCGAAAGCATCAAGGCAAGTTCGTTTACACGGTCTTGCATGCTCAATTCCTTGATAAGGGTAATGGTGGAATTGTCGGTATCCTGTTTGAACACTTTGTAATGATGATCTCCCTTTGATGCTACTTGCGGCAGATGGGTAATTGCCAATACCTGTATGTTAGAGGAGATCTGACGCATCATCTCTCCCATTTTATTTGCCACGTCTCCAGATACGCCGGTATCTACTTCGTCAAAGATAATTGAGGGTAACTGCATTTTGTCTGCCACGATGGACTTTATGGATAGCATCAGGCGGGAGATCTCGCCACCGGAAGCCGTATTACCCACCGGAAGCAACGGTTGATTCTTATTGAATGCGAACAAAAACTCAACCTGATCGATTCCCGTAATGGTCAATTCGGTATCCCTTACAGAAATTTGACATTGCAGGTTTTTCATGCCGAGGGGTAGGGCGCGTTCTTTAAGTATTTCTGCAAAACGTTCGGCTTCTGAATGTCTCGCCTTTGAAATCTCGGCAGCTATTTCAAGTGCTCCCCTTTTCGCCTGTTTTGCAATTATCTCCAATTTGCGTAGTGTTTCGTCTGATAAGTCGATGCTTTTCAGGCGCTCTTTGATCTCATCTCGCTGCGAAATCAGATCTTCTACGGTTTCTGATTTATACCTACGCATCAGGTCGTATATGACGTTCAGGCGCTCTTCTACCTCATTCAGTCGCGAAGGGTCGGCATTGAGTGACCTGTCATAAGCCGCAAACGTAGAGGCTATATCCTGCACTTCCACACGTAATGCCTGCAATCGTTCGGTCAGGTTGTCGGCATCCTCCACCAGATCAGACAATCCACGGGATTCATCCGCTGAACGTTTCAAAATCTGGTCTGCATTTTCTTCTCCCTCTACCAGAGAAGACATGATAATGCCAAGCGAATTCTTGACATCGCTCATGTTTATCAATAGTTCACGCTCATGTTCCAGCTCCTCCAGCTCTCCGGCGCGAAGGTTCGCTTCTTTAAGCCGCTGGTACTGAAATCTCAAGAACTCCTCATCATCCTTGGCTTGTTCTATTGATTTCCGTTCAAGCTTGTAGCGTTTCAGGGCTTGCCGATATGCCATGTATGCTTCCGACAACTTTGTCAGACGCTCGTTGTTACCGGCCAACGAGTCCAATACACGCAACTGGTATGGAGGGGAGGCCAAAAGGAGATTTTGATGCTGTGAATGAATGTCTATGAGCGACAAAGCTGTCTGCTGCAATACCGAAAGGTTGACGGGGCTGTCGTTTACGAAAGCTCTCGATCTTCCTGCCGGAGTGATTTCCCTTCGTAGAATCATTGTATCGGCATCCCAGTCAATATCGTTTTCCTCACATAGTTGCCTCAGGTGATCAAATCCCTTGACACCGAAAGAGGCTTCGATGATGGATTTTTGCTTAAGATCACGTACAGCTTTCGTATCGGCTCTTCCACCGAGCAATAACGACAATGCCCCGAGTATGATGGATTTTCCGGCACCTGTCTCACCGGTGACAATGTTAAGTCCGGGATGAAGCTCGATGTCAATCGTATCGATCAATGCGTAATTTGATATGTGTAATGTACGAATCATTATCGCTTTATTAGGTTTGGATGTCAGATCCGGGTATCACTAGCACTACTTGTTTACACCGTTCTTTATGAAGTTGATGCGTTGCATCTCCGTGGGATATATAGGTGAAAGGATGTCCACCACTTTCTGGCGTTCGGTTTGGGAAGCCTTTGTATAAACGTTTACCAGTTCATCAAGTTTTGCATCCTTGAATAGGGAAAGCACGACGGACATGGCATCAACGTTATATATCGCGGTAAGCTGATCCAAGGAAGATGTGATGGACGCTCTCCCTTTGTCCGGAGACTGGAACATCTGGTCAAGGCCGTTGCGATGATAATCATACAACATGTTGCGCACACCGGATGTCTGGGTTGATGTGAATGCATCCAAAATAGCCGATCGGTTTTTCTTGTCTTCAAAGGCTTTCCATCCTCCTTCTCCGGACGATTGGGCAAGCTGCACGATCATTTTCAGTCGGTCATATGCCTCTTCCCCTCCCTTGGGTGCAAACGAATCGCGGTCAAGGGCGATTATTAGGTAGGCATAGAAATTCAATATTGCTGTGAGTTGGCTTTCCATTGTATTTACCGTGAAATTAAGCGGTTCACCTTCCTGATATTGAAATTCGATCTTGTTGTCCTTGAAGTTCAAGATAGTGGTCGTGTACGTGCTATTGTAGACCGGACGTGAGGATTGAACCTGAAGATCGCCTTTGACGACACCGTCGGTATACTCCCCTACCGTTAAAAACAGACGGCAATCTATCCGCTCGTTTACCGAATACTGGTCATTGGTGAAATGAGTGGAATTCATATATTCGCGTATCGCTTCCTGCAATGTCTGAAATACGCTGTTATTGGTGCCTTGGACTTGATCCGTATTTACCGTTACTTCACAATTGAGTTCCTGCCCGTAAGATTCAACAAAGGGGAAGATGCCAATGAAGAGAGTGAGCAATATGCTCTTGATAGAAGTATGTCGGAGTAAACAAGGCATATGGAGAGATTTTAATTTTTCTGATGTTTCTGTTTCGCAGTGATAGTATCCCAGATGTCGGCCGCTACGGCGTGCTTGTCCTTAAGGTCAAAAGCTATGTTGCCTCCGTCGGGAGTGAAAATTGTAACTTTATTTGTGTCGCATCCGAAGCCGGCGCCTTTATCACGAAGCGAGTTCACGACTATCATGTCAAGATTCTTGCGCTGCATCTTGCCATTCGCATTTTCAAACTCGTGATCCGTTTCAAGAGCGAATCCTATAAGCATTTGATCGTCTCTTTTCTGTTTTCCGAGTGTGGCTGCTATATCTGGGTTCTTAACAAGTTTAATATCGGGAATTTCTGTTTTTTCCCTCTTGATCTTTATTTCTGATGGATTCTCTACTGTGTAATCCGCCACGGCGGCACACATTATTGCAATGTCGCATTGGTCAAAACTATCTATACAAGCAGAGAGCATATCGCGTGCGGACTCAACAGGCACTACTTTTACAGCGGGTTCCGCCGGGCGTGCCTCGCATGGTCCCAGGATCAAAGTTACTGATTCCGCTCCACGCCTCATGGCTTCGTCGGCGATTGCAACACCCATCTTGCCGGTTGAGTAATTGCTTATGTATCTTACTGGGTCGATACGTTCGCGAGTTGGGCCGGCCGTAATCAGAATATGCTTGCCCGCAAGTTCATTTGAGTGGGTGGCGTCTTCCGTGGTCTCGCCTTTACAAAGGAACGCGGAAACCCTTTCAAATATTGCTTCCGGTTCTTCCATTCTTCCCTTACCTATAAGATGGGATGCCAGCTCCCCTTCCGCCGGTTCTATGATACTGCACCCGTCAGAGATGAGCGTTGCGATATTGCGGACAGTGGAAGGATGTTGCATCATGTCAAAATCCATGGCCGGGGCAACAAATACTTGGGCACGGGTGGACAAATAGGATGTAACTAACATATTATCGGCAACCCCGTTAGCCATCTTTGCAATGGTGGATGCGGTAGCGGGAGCAATCACGAACGCATCCGCCCACAGACCTAAGTCTACGTGTGAATGCCATTCACCGGTATTGGAGGTGAAGAATTCGCTTATTACAGGCTTGCCGCTCAGGGTTGATAGAGTAACCGGTGTGATAAACTCCTTCGCATTGGGCGTCATTATCACTTGCACCTCGGCACCTGCCTTTATGAAAAGTCGAACCAATGACGCGCTTTTGTACGCCGCTATGCCACCGGTTATGCCGACTACGATATGTTTCCCTGATAATAGTCCCATTGAATAATCGTCAGTTGTTCCTGAGTTTAATTGCCAGGATTTTCCGTTTGAAATCAGACGGGAATTCACCTTGCTGTATCCAGCCGAAATATCCCGGATCACGTCTTAGGACTTCCGTAGCGAGTTGCCCCTTATATTTTCCGAAATTGATTACCTCCCTGTTCTTGTCATCGTAAATCATCCTTCCCATCAGATCCACATTCCTGTTCTGTGAGGAGAACTCGGCGAGGGCATCAATGTCGTTTGGGAGATCCTCATAACGGTCAAGCTGAGCCATGAGCACCTCATATGTGGCACGGGTATCCGCATCTGCGGAATGCGCTCCCTCAAGATCCTTATCGCAGTAAAAACGATATGCGGCTACCAGAGTGCGTTGTTCCTTCTTGTGAAAGATCGTCTGTACATCAATGAACCGTGCACGTGAAAAGTCAAAATTCACACCAGCCCTTGCGAATTCCTCTGCAAGCATGGGAATATCGAATTTATTCGAATTGAACCCTGCTATGTCGCACCCCTCGAAACTTTGAGCCAGAGCTTTCGCCACCTGCTTGAAAGTCGGCTTGTCAGCGACGTCGGAATCGGATATATGATGTATCTCCGTAGCTTCTGGGGGAATCGGAATCGTAGGGTTTATACGGATTGTACGTTGGTCGTCATGCCCGTCGGGATGCACCTTTATCATGGAAATCTCCACTATACGGTCATGCAATATATTGGTTCCGGTAGTCTCCAGATCGAAGAATATTACCGGTTTCTTCAAATTCAGTTTCAATGTTTCGTAAAGGAAATAGGTTTTATGGAGTTATTGCCTTGGAACTCGTCTAAAAATCGTTTGTATAAACGTCAGGCGATCTCTCAGAAATCCTGTACACTCATTACCATGAGCACAATCAGGAGATCTGTGTTCTCCTCGTTTTCCTCAGGTTGGAATACTCCGGGGCGCGACGGATCCGCCAGCTTGATAATTACATTTTCCGTTGGCAGAATACCGAATATCTCCAGCAGATAGCCGGCACTGAAGCCTATCACCATCTGATTCCCTGTGAAATCACACGGGACCTCTTCATGTGCGAAGGTGTTCATGCTGAGGTCGTCCACTTTCATTTCCACATGATCGGGATTGAATCTGAACTTGATAAGTCCGTGGCTTGGGTCGGAGCATACGGACACGCGGCGTACGGCCGTCATGATCGCTCCCCTATCCACTGTCACCTGATAAGGGTTGTTGGGGATCACGCGGTTGTAGTCAGGGAAATTGCCACGGATGAATCGGCAGTTGAGCGTCAAAGTATCGGTTTTGAACACCGCGCTCCTGGGTGACAACGTAACCTTGACTTCGTCCTCCTTGCCAAGGAGGGATTTCAGTATCACCGCAGGTTTTACTGGCAGAATGCACGACGCGACAATGCCAGGGGCTGAAGTCTTGTTCACGTACCGTACAAGTTTTCGCGAATCGGTGGCTACGAAAGTGATTCCATCCTCTTTGATATCCCACAGGATGCCCATCATCTGGGGATGCAATTCATCCGTGCTGACAGCGAACAGGGTATGCTCAATGCCGGAAACAATCTGTCCTGCCGGGCAGGTCATTTCAGAAGTCTCGTCGGGAGCCGTTTCTTCGATAGTGCGTGGGTATTGTGCTCCTTGAAGTGCTACAAGGTCAAAACTGCCCCCCGGGAAAGCTATGGTCATTGCACCGTTCTCAGGGTTGATGCTGATTTCCACGTCGACATCGGGCAGCTCCTTGGCCATATCCACTATTCTGCGGGCATTCACACAGACACTCCCGCTATTGCCTTGCACCTCTTTTACGGCAACCTGGGCTGTAAGGGTGTTTTCTGCATCGGAAGCGGTGATTATCAATTTGTCATCCGTCACCTCCCATAAAAAGTTGTCAAGTATGGATATGGTGTTCTTGGTGTTGATAACCTTGCTTACACCCGACAGGGTGGAATACAGAGCCTTGCTCGCTATCTTGAATTTCATGTCGCGTATATGTTTTTTCTGAATTATTCTTGTCTTTGTATTGTGTAGAGCTTGGGGAAACTATTAAGTTCCTTCCGGAGTTCAACATACAAAGGTAGTACATCTTTTTGATTTTATCAAATCAAGAGCCGCCAACACTCTCAAGCTACTCTCAACAAGCTTCGTCTGAAAAATCGGAATTTTAGTTGACATGACTGTTTGTTTATTGCGAAATAATCCGTATCTTTGCGCTCGCTTAAGGAAGTGGCCATGCATGGCATGACTTCCGCGGCAAACCATTACAAAACCACTTATAAATTATTCTTTTTAAGAATGGCAACAAAAATCAGACTGCAACGTCATGGTCGTAAGAACTATGCGTTCTA
>CAJTYH010000027.1 GCA_910583675.1 uncultured Muribaculaceae bacterium | reverse complement strand
GCGTCGGATTCATAACCCGGAGGTCTCGAGTTCAATTCTCGATCCCGCTACAAAAAAGGATGCTTCCATAAGCATCCTTTTTTGTTATACAACAATCGGCACAATCTGCACAAGCCGAAATTCCGGTGCATATGTTAAAATCGCATAGGTAAATGCAACTTTGTCTTGCGAACAAGACAAAAAACACCTGATTTTGTCTTGTTGATAAGACAAAACCAGAATGATAAAATCTGCAATTCCCCGCAAGCCTCCGGAGGAGGCGCATGAAGCGCCGAACATGCGCGAAATGTGGGGAAGGTGTATGTGTGAGTGATGATTCGGGCTTCGGAGATGCCCGCCAAATGACTATCAGATTTGATGGCAAACTTGGCCGGCATCTTCGAAGCCGGTTTGGGTGGGACGCATCCGAGAATCCCCACACCTCGCGCCAATTTTGGGACGTTGAAATGCGCTCAAAATTGGCGCTTGATGCGGGGCTAAAACTTCATACGCCTCCTTCGGAGGCTTGCAGGGAAATGCCGATATTGGCACACCACCGTATTGAACAACAGATGTGCGAATTATCTGAAATCCACTCGAATGGGATTTTGCAACTCAACCTTATCGTTGCTGAAATTCGCTGTTCCTGAGAACAGAGCAAACCTGGTCAGATTTCCAATGGTTTCAATGGTCAATTGACATGAACCATTGAATGTTATATGACCGTTCTCGTCCATATTAAACGGATCAATCATGTGAATGTCCGACATTTGTATGTCGGATTTTCCGTGATGACAGAAACGCCCGTTTTGTTTGATTTCATCCGAAACCAGCTTCTTTACTTTATCAATGTAACTTGTCATAATCAGAGCGCTATTTTAGTTGAATTCCCGCATATTCTCACGACATAGATGCCCTTGGCAAGTCCAGAAACCACATTGTCATACCCCCTATAGACGTTCTTACCGGAAATATCAAACACTTCAACCAATGTGTTCTCATCGGCATTGTCAATGTGGACAACTCCATCCTGCACAAAAATACCTATATCCTCTGCCGCAACTTCATTGATGCCGCTGAAATCCATCTCCTCAATATTCCAGAATGATTTCCACAGAAATGCCTTCTTATAAGCATACCGACATCCTATCGGCACATATAATTTAGCATACTCATAAGTACTACCATTAAAAATGGGGTCTGTTGCTGTTCCATATATGGAGTTGAGTGGCGGTGTGAGAGCCTGACAATAGATGGAGGAGAAGAAGCTGGAGGCGAAAGCGAACGATCCGATGGCGATCACAGAGCTGGGGATCGTCAAGGAAGTCAGGCGGTGGCAATTGGAGAAAGCATAGTTACCGATGGAGGTCACTGAGTTGCCGATCGTCAAGGAGGTCAGGCCGCTGCAACCGGAGAAAGCCCAGTCACCGATGGAGGTCACTGAGTTCGGGATCGTTACGGAAGTCAGACTCTTGCAACCGGAGAAAGCCTCGCGACCGATGGAGGTCACTGAGTTCGGGATCGTTACGGAAGTCAGACTCTCGCAACCGGAGAAAGCCTCGCGACCGATGGAGGCCATAGAGTTGCCAATCGTTTCGGAATTGCCAATCGTTACAGAGGCCAGGCGGCTGCAACCGCAGAAAGCATAGTTACCGATGGAGGTAGAGTTGCCAATCGTCAAGGAGGTCAGGCCGCGGCAATAGTAGAAAGCATAGTCACCGATGGAGGTCACTGAGTTGCCGATCGTCAAGGAGGTCAGGCCGCTGCAACCGGAGAAAGCCCGGTCACCGATGGAGGTCACTGAGTTGCCGATCGTTACGGAAGTCAGACTCTTGCAATCGCAGAAAGCCTCGTCACCGATGGAGGCAGTAAAATTGCCAATCGTTTCGGAATTGCCAATCGTTACGGAGGTCAGGCCACTGCAACCGAAGAAAGCACGATTACCGATGGAGGCAGAGTTGCCGATCGTTACGGAGGTCAGGCCGGTGCAACCGGAGAAAGCATAGTTACCGATGGAGGTCACTGAGTTGCCAATTGTTACGGAGGTCAGGCCGGTGCAACCGCAGAAAGCCATATAACCGATGGAGGCCATAGAGTTGCCAATCGTTTCGGAATTGCCAATCGTTACAGAGGCCAGGCGGCTGCAACCGCAGAAAGCCTCGCGACCGATGGAGGCAGAGTTGCCAATCGTCAAGGAGGTCAGGCGGTTGCAACCGTAGAAAGCCTCGTCACCGATGGAGGTCACTGAGTTGCCGATCGTCAAGGAGGTCAGGCCGCGGCAATAGTAGAAAGCCATATAACCGATGGAGGTCACAGAATTTGGGATAACTACTAATTCCTTTTTTTCCGGACATTTAATTAAAATAGTGACATCCTTATTGAATAGTATACCATCTATTGAACTATAGTATTGATTGTCACTATCAACGTGTATATCTATCAAGTCTGAACACCCCTTGAAAGCCATATGATCGATTGAGGTCACAGAGTTGGGAATCGTCACGGAAGTTAGCCTATTTCCATATCCTTCATCGTTTCTGAAAGCGTAAATACCAATTGCAATTACATGGTATGTTTTACTCTTGAATAAAACTTTTGAAGGGATTTCAACGTTTCCAATCGCCGCAGGATTACAATAGCTATAGGTGGGGCCGATTAAGCACTTCTGATAGGTTACTTCCACAGTTTTGTCTTCTTCTGAGAGAATGTTGTAGTAGAGACCCTCATATTCGAAATCGTAGGCGAATGCGCTTATGCCTGTCAACAGCATTAGGACGGCAAGCAGGTGGGATTTGAGTGTGGTGGTTCTCATGGCTCATTGTAATTGATGGTTACTACTTCGGGAGTTGTCCAATGGCGGATTACGTCAAACTGGCCGTGAAGTGGTGCATGTGTCAGAAACAACGTGTCAAGGATTTCCGTGGCACAGAAGTTTTGTTGTTCGGGCGACACCATGTAATAGATGATGCCTGCAGAAGCATCATATGGAATTACGCGGCCAATTAGCCTTGCGCCGGATTCCCGCAGGTTTTCGTACTCGATTTGGTTTAATTCCTTCATGTGTACATCAATGTGTGTTCCTCAATCCCCTATGGAACTCTAAGCGATTGAACATAAAAAAGGTGTGAGGATTGTATCTTGTCTTATCCGTAATTCAGGTCTTGGTCTACCTTTCTGCATGGATAAAACAATAGCCCCACACCGATATTGCAATATAATCTGTCAGTCACGACAGGGTATAAGCAACTGATGCAGGTGCTATTGCCAATCTCATCTTCATGCAGAATTCTAACGACCAAGTTTGAATTACGAAGATAAAATTTCAATAACACCTTTTAGTACAAAATTTGACACAGAGCGTCATCTCCATGACGCTTCGCGAGTCATGTGCAAAGTTACTAAAAAATGTAATTGTTGGGGCTATATTAAAATGTTAATTTTCGAGGAACATGCTCTAAAACACAATTTTGCCTATTCCCCTTTGACTATTCTCAATTATAGAACAATTAGAAAACATGCCGGCAACCATGGCAACCTTTCCGACATAATATATTCCTTTCCGCCTTTCCGTTTGATTTCCGTTCATATCAAGCCTCCAAAGGAGGCGCGTGAAATCTTATCCCCGCATGGAGCGCCGAACAGGCGCGAAATGTGGGGAGGCGTAGATGTGATTGATGATTCGGGCTTCGGAGATGCCCGCCAAAGAGGTGGGGAATCAGAGCTTGCGGGCGGTGCGGTTTGTCATGTAGTCCCCGAACCAGAGGCCACCGACGATCAGCAGCGCACCGAAGCATCCCATAAGCGTGATCGGGTCATCGGGGAAAAGTATGGCGGCTATGACCATGGTACAGATCGGCTGCACGTAAAGATAGTTGTTGGTAACGATGGCTCCAAGACGGTTCATCACCGCCGCCCACAGCAGATAAGCCAACATGGAGCATACCAGACCCAGAAACAGCAGATTGCCGAGCACCTCAGGCTTCAGGAGCACCGAAACGGGAGTTATCGGCTCTGGAGAGATGATCCAGAAAGGCAACGCAGTGACAAGCCCATAGAAAAATGTCTTGCGGGTAATGAACTGAGCAGTATACGTGACATTGAGCTTGCGCAACACTACGGAATATATAGCCCACGAAAAGGCCGCTCCAAGTGCAAGGCAATTACCTACGGTAGCGCTCAATTCATCCGGGCCGTTGTCATGACCGATCGAAAAGCCATCCTTGAAGACTATGCATCCCACACCCATAAAAGCTATCAGGGAACTTATATATGTCCATTTGCCGGGGCGCTCCGAGCGATAAAGTGCACCGATAAGCAACGTCGTAAGCAAGGGGGACAACGTAGTGATCATGGAAACGTCCGATACCCGGGTGTAATTCACGGCATTGTTCTCGGCTATGAAATATATGGAGCCGCCACACAGGCCGCAAACGGCAAAAAGCAGTTCGTCGCGCCAATTGTCAGCCAATATTTTCTTGTGACAGGCCGCAAGCACCAGAAGATAGGCCATGACAAAACGGTAGATGTATATTTCTACCGGGCCGAGCGAGTTGTTTACCAAAACCTTGGTGCTTACAAAAGATGCTCCCCACATAGACACTGCTATAAGCGCGCCCAAGTGGCAGATGAATTTTGACTTCTGCGAGTTAAGATTCCATGTTACGGGTGCCATACGAAGCCATCTGATATAATCATTCCGGACATATAAAAAAATCAATGCCCATATTACCGCGATTTATCAAGCACTTACGGAAAAACGGGTTTATAAAGTGCCGAAAATCACATTGCGAATTTACGGAATATTTTTCAAACTCCAATTCCGGAACTTCATTTTTTGGCTCCCCGAACCAACAAAATCCGTTCAATTGTTGTATGAATATGTAGGTGAAAGATAATTTTTCGCATCCATTACTGAGGAATCTCACGTTTGGCAACTCACGAGAAATTGCTTATCTTTGCACCATCGTCATTAAAATTAACACTATTAACTTAATAACAGTTTTTGAATATGAAATCATTCAAGACACTATGTTGCGCAATCGTAGCTGCAGGAATGCTTCTTACAGGCTGCAGCTCCATGACGAATACCGGTAAAGGCGCACTCATCGGAGGTGGAGGGGGCGGAGCCCTCGGTGCCGGTGTTGGTGCCATAATCGGAGGCGGCAAGGGCGCTGCCATCGGCTCTGCAATAGGTGCTGCAGTAGGCGCAGGTGCCGGTGCACTTATCGGCAAGAAAATGGACAAACAGGCTGAACAGCTCAAGGAACAGCTTGCCAACGCCGACGTGGAAACCGTACAGGACGACCGCGGTCTCCAGGCCATAAAGGTAACATTCCCCGGCGGTATCCTCTTCCCGACCAACGGCACTACCCTCAGCAGCAACGCACAGACCGAGCTTGCACAGTTCGCCAATTCGCTCAAACAGAACCCCAATACCAATGTGCAGATCTACGGATACACCGACAACACGGGTTCACTTGAGGTAAATACACGAGTAGCAAACGGACGTGCAGCCGCCGTAGAGAGCTTCCTTGCAAACAGCGGCATCGCTCCCACCCGTCTGCAGGCTCAAGGCATTCCCATGGCCAACTATGTAGCATCAAACGACACTGCTGCAGGACGTGCACAGAACCGCCGCGTAGAAATCTACATCACGGCAGACCAGAACATGATCAATGCAGCCAACAACGGTACACTCCAGTAATCACCGAGTTACCACATAAACACAAACGCCGCAGAGTACGCTTCAATGCGATCCCTGCGGCGTTTGTCGTATCTCTCTATATATCTATCGGCTTATCGGAGAGCAAGCACAAGCCGTATGAGCGCCATGGTAGACGCACGGTCAATGACACGCGAGCGATCCCCGGGAAGATGAAGTGTCGTGGAGGATACACCCTCGGGAGTTGCCACAGCCATGCATACCGTCCCCACAGGCTTCTCGGCAGATCCCCCTCCCGGCCCTGCGATCCCGGAGGTTGCCACAGCCACATCCGCTCCCAAGGCAGCAGAAGCCCCCTTGGCCATCTCAATGGCTGTCTGTTCGGATACGGCTCCATATGCGTCAAGGGTCTGCCGCTTCACACCGAGAACGTGCATTTTCACATCGTTGGAATATGCCACCACTCCTCCTTTGAAGACATCGCTTACCCCCGGAAGCATGGTCATGCGATGGGCAATGTTGCCCCCGGTGCAGCTTTCGGCTGTAGCCATCGTCAGACCGTGATCATTCAAAAGACGCATGAGCATCTGCTCTGGAAGCAAGTCCTCCTCGCACAGTATCCTGTCACCCACGATCTTCTTCAGGGAGCACAAAAGTTCCTCCAACGTGCCGACAAGAGTGTCACGGGAAGCACCCACCGCGTCTATGCGCAGCCGTATGTATCCGGCCTGTGGCAGATATGCCAGATGGAAACCGGCGGGAAGGGCATCTTCCCACTCCGAAAGCTGTTCGGCCAGCGCACTTTCAGAAATGTCTACAACCACATATGTACGGTGTTCAATGACAGACCGATCCCCAAAACGCTCAAGAAGAGCTGGAAGGACATGCCGACTGAACGCGTGCCGTGTCTCAAACGGCACGCCGGGCATCGCCACCAACACTTTGCCGCCACGCTCAAACCACATTACCGGAGCGGTACCAAGATCATTGGGAAGCACCCTGCATGCATCAGGCACCATAGCCTGTGATCGTGTAAGCTCGTTCATCTGCAACCCACGCTTACGGAAAATATCGTTGACGTTCGCAAGCACGCTTTCATCAAGATGCATGCCGCCACCGAAAATCCCGCACAAGATCGCCTTGGTAATATCGTCCTTGGTAGGCCCAAGCCCCCCTGTAGTCAACACTATGTCGCTCACGGAAAGAGCATCCCCTATGGCCTCTCGAATCGCCGAGGCATCATCATGCACCGTCTTGACCTCCCTCACATTCCAACCGTAGGGGGTTATCATACGGGCTATGTCGCCGGAATTGGTATCAACGACCTGCCCTATCAGCAGTTCGTCTCCTATAACTATGACTGAAACATCCATAACCCTTCAAATCAGACTGTGACACGCGCGAACGGCGCAAGGTCATAAGGACAGAAATCGCTGTCCAGATACTTGAAATATCCGGCGATAGCCACCATGGCTGCATTGTCGGTAGTAAACACTCGCTCGGGGATGAACGCCTCAAGCCCCTCCTGCGCACAGTATTGCTCCACTGCCGCACGCACGCCGGAATTTGCCGATACTCCTCCTCCTATCGCCACGGTGCGTGCCCGGGTTTGCCTGACAGCCTTGCGCAGCTTGTCAAGCAATATCTCTATTATCGTGCGCTGAAGGGAAGCGGCGAGATCGGCCATGTTTTCCTTTACGAAATCCGGATTTTCCTTTAATCCGTCGCGAATGGTATAAAGGAAAGATGTTTTCAATCCGCTGAAGCTATAATCCAGACCCGGTATATGGGGCTTGGCAAACTTGAACTTTCCTGCATCGCCTTCCTGCGCAAGCCTGTCTATGTGCGGCCCCCCGGGATAAGGAAGTCCCATCACCTTGGCGCATTTGTCGAACGCTTCACCCGCGGCATCGTCAATTGTCTGGCCGAGGATCTGCATGTCATTGTAATTCCTTACAAGTATTATCTGTGAATTGCCACCCGATATGAGCAAGCAGAGAAAAGGGAACGTGGGAACACGGTCATCGGGATTGCGTCGCACGAAATGGCTCAATACATGCCCATGCAGATGATTTACGTCCACTATAGGCACACGCAGTCCCAAAGACAGACCTTTGGCGAAAGAAGTTCCCACCAACAGCGAGCCCAACAAGCCGGGGCCTCGTGTGAACGCTATCGCGGAAAGCTCTTTCTTGTCCACCCCCGCACGCTTCAAGGCAGCATCCACCACCGGAACTATGTTCTGCTGGTGTGCACGGGAAGCCAGCTCAGGCACCACTCCCCCGAACTCCTCATGCACGCTCTGGCTCGCTATCACATTGCTGAGCAGGATGCCGTCGCGAATGACGGCAGCAGAGGTGTCATCGCAACTTGACTCTATCCCAAGTATGGTTACAGGATTCTGTTTATCCATAAATTTGAAAACAACACTAATATGACACAAGAGTTAGCCCATATTATTCCAAACTTAGGCACACTCCATTAGACTGCAAAGTTACTATTTTCCGACAAAAAAATCCCTGCCGGAAGAGTTTCGTTCTCTTTCCGACAGGGGAAAACCGTTATTTTATACAACCTTACTCGGCTGCTGAAAGGTCAAGCTGCGAAAGGGCGTATGTATAGGCACCGATGGAAATTGCCTTCGAGGCTCCAAGTTTGGAGATCATCACACCGGTACGCTTCATAGGATCGTAGGTCACGGTCTTATCCGTACCATAGACCTTTATCTCACGGGCAGCGCCATGGGCGAACTCCTCAAACTCGTGCTCGCTGTCAAGGTCGAACACATTCATCTGTACACGTTGCAACTGCTCGCCGTTGATAGTATGGATAGTCGAACGGAGCACCTTCAACAACGAGGGCATGATATAACGTGCCGCGCCTGTTAGACCTCCTCCGATGACTACCAGCGAATCGGTTAGGGTAACAGCCGTGGCCATAGCGTCGCCGGCAGCCTCGCCAAAGAGACGGAAACTTTCCAGAGCCGCATCACGGTCGCCATCGCGCTTGCCATCGGCAATGTCGCATATGTCCTTCGGGGTAAGCGTAAGGTCGTTGGTACCTGCAATGCGGTTGTATTCACGAACCACGGCGCGAATGGCAACGAAATCCTCTGTCATTACATCATGATCCTTTCGCGATGGAAGACAGAACGTCTCTATACATGCATTGTTGCCGAGGTTAAGACGTCCGTCTATCACAGAACCGATACCGAAACCTGTGCCGAACGTATATCCCAGAAGGTTCTTGTACTGCTTTTTGGAACCCAACTCAGCTACGCGCTTGTTTATGTCGGGAAGTGCTCCGGCCATGGCCTCACCAAATGCAAAGAGGTCGCCGTCATTGTTGATGAACACAGGCAGACCGAACTTTTCCTGAAGGAACGGCCCGAGCGCCACACCGTCGCGGAAACTCGGGAAGTTGGGCAGATAGCCTCCGACAATGCCGTTGGGATAGTCAGCCGGGCCGGGGAAAGCAAACGAAATGGCCACCGGCTTCTCGTCAAGAAGATCTATGATGGTCTTGAATCCATTCACCATGGACTGGAGACATTGGTCAAGATTGTCGGCACGCGACGGGATTGTCACAGGATCAACGATAAACTCACACCCTCTCATGGCTCCAAAGACGAGATTTGTGCCACCTGCATCAAGAGTGATTACAATTCGATTGTCAAAATGATACATGGTATTATCTGTTTGGAAAAATCGGAAAATTAAGAAATCAAGAAATTTAGAAATTAAGAAGTTTAGAAATTCTTATCCCTCAAATACTCAGTTTCTTAATTTCTCTATTTCTTCATTTCTTTATTTCTCAACTTCTCAATTTCTTTATTTGATGTATACGGTAACTACTTCTCCATTGCCACGGAGAGTGACAGCCGGCATTTCCGCCGGCACAAGGAGTGTCTGCCCCTGAGGGAGAGATGTCTCACGACCCTCATCGTCTATCACGGTAAGATTGCCTTTGATAGCGATAAGAAGCGTAAACGACTGGCGCTTTGCTAGGGGCAGGAAATATTCCCCCTCGACATTCACAAGCGTCGTGGTAAAATATGAGCAATCCTCTACCAGAGCCTGTTCGCCCGGTTTGGCGGTAACGTTCTTTACCTCCTGTGTCTTGTCATTGTAGTTGATTGCATCAACGGACTCATCCACATGAAGCTGACGGAGATTGCCTTGAGCGTCACGACGATTGTAATCGTAGATGCGGTAGGTTATGTCTGATGCCTCCTGGATCTCAAGCACAAAGTTGCCCTCACCTATGGCATGCACGCGACCTGCCGGAAGGAAAAACACATCGCCCGGCTTAGTGTAATATTTTGTAAGGGCATCAACGATGGTGCTGTCAGCTACCATGGATCGGAATGCCTCGGGAGTCATCTCTCTATTGAATCCGGCATACAGGTAGGCCGTAGGGGTGGGAAGCACCGAATACCACATCTCAGTCTTGCCAAGGGAATTATGGCGTTTTGCCGCGAGAGCATCATTGGGATGCACCTGTATGGACAGATCCTGCGTGGAATCTATGAATTTTATAAGCAGGGGGAAATGATCGCCGTAGCGCTCATACAGTTTCTCCCCCATGATCTCACGTCCATGCTCACGAAGAAGCTCAGGAAGCGTCTTACCTTTGAAAGGGCCGTCAGCTACCACTGATTCATGCCCCGGCATGGGACTTAGTTCCCATGACTCACCCACATGGTCGCCTTGCGACTCTATCCCCTTGAACTCGGCTATACGGGTGCCACCCCATAGTACCGACTTGAAAATCGGCTCGAACTTTAATACTGGCAACATAGTTACTGTATGTGTTTACATCTGTTTAATATCCGACTCTGCCTGTCTGCCTGAGTCAGTTAGAATATAACAACGGGCAAACCCCATATTCTTCACAAAGATAGTCAAACTTTATAAAAGAAACAACATTCCGCCCCAACTTCTCCATGGTTGCAGAAGTTGGGGCGGAATGTCTATATGTCACTTATTATATGCCTTTCGGCGATCTGTTATTTCTTATGGAACTTACGGCCGTTTGAAACGTATATTCCGGCAGGAAGTGACGAAATGCCTGCGGCATTGTCCGCTACCCGTTGACCTGCGAGATTGTAGACGGCACCGTCGCTGTCAAGATTGTCTGCACTGACGCCTTCCACACCCGTGCCGTCCAGCCTGTGGATACGGAAGAAGTCGGTCTTGAACCATCCGCTGCGATCGGAGCCTTGGGTGCCGTCGGGAAGCATGTTACCCGAACGAAGACCAAGACGCAGATCCTCACCCTCGGCCACTTCTACGTTGACATACATGTCCTGAAGGACAAACACATTGTCCTGTCCCCCTACATAGCCGGCGAAGGTAGCATTCTCACCGGGAGTCATGTTCTTGTCGTAGTCGATGTCCATGCCATAATACTGCACATTGTCGTTGGCAAACAGACGGGTTGTACCTAGGTAACCGTCCTGCATCCATAGCTTGCAATACACCGCGTACTTACCCGGTTCGATCTTTTCTGCCGGAATGACCTGATACAACTCGAAATCATCGGGCATCACTCCCTCCTTGGGAAGATACCAACAACCGTTTTTGCCGTGCGGGTTGGCCATATCGCTGTTTATACCAAATGAAGTTCCAGGGAACTTCCCTTGCATAGACCATCCATAAGGAGTATATCGGCGTGTCTCACCGGAAGTATTCTCCTTTATGGTGCCGTTGGCATTGTAAAGTTCAAAGTCATAATTCGTGATCAGTTCCTTGGTAAGGGTAAGATCCTCCTCGGTTGAAGCGGGTTCTCCCTCCACGCGATCTATGCGAAAATAATCTACCTTGAACCATCCGTCATTGTCGGTGCCGGTGCGCCCATTGTTGAGCCTGTTGCTCGTACGTATGCCAACTTTGAGGTCTTCACCCTCTGCCACCTTCACACAGACGGCCATTTCTTTCAATATGACATTATCCGGTTTTCCACCGGCATATCCGGCATAAGTGTTTATTTCGCCGTCAGCAAGAAGATTCGTGTAATCACTCTGGTACCCATAATATTGCACATTGTTGTTGGCGAACAGACGGCAATTTGTCTTCTTGCCTTCCTCTACCCAAAGCAAACAACGCACAAGATAGTATCCAGGCTCAAGTTTGTCGGCACTAACCGTCTGCGACAACTCAAACGAATATGGCATAGGGAATGAATTCATCCAGCATACGTTGTTGCCATGATAGTTGGTGGCATCGTTGTTTATGCCATACGATTCACCGGCAAGTGTGCCTTTGGATTCCCATCCGTAAGGTATGCCACGGCGCACCTCCCCGTTCGGATTAAGGTTTCCGTCATGGTCATACTCGAAATCAGCATTTACGAGCAATTTTCCGGTAAGGCTTGACTCCCCGTCGCCCGGCAGACGATTGTATATCTGGCTCAATGCTATCCCCGGGGCAAGCAGATATACACGCATTGATACATTTCCGTCGGCATCAGCCACATAGCTTATCGTGGCATCATTGTAGCCGCGCAATACCGTAGTATTCCATTTTCCTTCGGTTGCCACCGTCTTGAGAGAATGCACCGTGGGAGCGCCACCGTCAATGGAGATGGCCACATTCATGCTCTGTCCGCTATGGATGGGGAATGTAGGAAGAAAACGAGCCTCCAGGGTATTGTTGCCGGCCTTTACCGGTACGCTGTACTCAACATACGGCGCATTGTCAAGATCCTTTTCAGCATCATAGAGCGTATAGTCCATAGGCCATACGGCTACACTGCTCTCGGCTATTCCAAGCCCCTTAAGCTCCTTTATGCTACCCTTGGACGAAGAATAGTCAGCGGCAGACACTGTGATATACTCCTCGGAAGGAAGTTCTACCGTATAGGGTGATATGCTTGACATAGTAGCGGTTTCGGGCATAAAGAATTGAGACTGTTCACGTGGTTTGTAGTTCATGATGCCGTTCCACTTGCCACCCGCGATGCCCGTATTGTATTTATCGGTTATCACCCCTATCATACGATAGGCCTTACGCGCTTCTGCCGCATAGGCAAGAGCAGCCTCACGCTGCCCTGCAGCAGCAAGATTAAGACTTTGCTTTGCACGGAAAGTCTTAAGGTTCATATAATAAGCTCCTTTCACGGGATATTCTATAAGCTCGAAATAAGCATCTTGCAGACGATCCGGCAAAGATGCCTTTAGGGCATCTGTTTTCGCAACGAGATCGGCATACTGCTGTATACGGTTGTCCATTTCATCATCGTTGTATTTCACACCGAACACATGTTCCGGCTTACCGGCGGAACCAAGCTGATAATATCCGGACTTTATCTCGGCAATCTGGTCGGCTACATCCTCGCCGAATGTCTTTGCAGCCCAGTAGCGGTTATATTCATGAGCCTTTTCGGGCTGCCATGCATCCACGTCCCATGCAAGATCCATGCAGAACTCAAGTTCCGCCTCTGCCGGTTTGATATCGCCCACATTGATCACCCAAAGATTGCGTATGCCGTTCTCATATCCTTTTACAAGCTCATAGCTGCAAAGCGAGGGGGAAGTAGAGCATATCCAGAGGTAGTCGGCCGGTGTGCCCCAGTAAGAAAGGTGGTAATAGACACCGTGACCGCCCGAACGCAGCTGCTCGGTCTCGGTCGGGAGCTGGCGTATATACCCGTGGTTGTCGTCCACCCATGTGAGGGTCACGTCGTCAGGAACCTTCAAGCCGGCATTGTATGCGTCAAGCACCTCCTTGTAAGGGATGAAGATCTGAGGCACAGTCGTTGGATCTCCTATGTGCTTCTCCAGGAGCGAACGCTGGAAAGTTATGATCTCCGTAAGGCCGCGCACCTTGTCCTGGGTGGTGGGATATCCGCTTATGCCCCAATCATGCACACCGCGCATGCCGAGCGTATACATCGCGGAGTAGCCTTTGCTCTCCTCCACACGTTCCTCCCAATAGCGCTGGATCTTTGATTTGTTGGTTACATAGTTCCAGTTCTCGTTCGTACCGGAGTTGTTGTCGTAACGACGCCACTCCCACTCGTTGTTGCGGAGCATCTGCTCGCAGTGGCTCGATCCGAGGGCTATGTCATATTTCTTGGCGACAGGAAGATTGTCCTTGTTGTCCCAGAACGCCTGGGAACATGAGTGCATTGCCGGCCAGAGCACATTGGCACGCAGACGCAGCAACAGCTCCATAACCTTGGCATAGGTATTGGGGCCTATGTTCTTATACTTGGCATCGATGTTTTTGGCAGCCCAAGGTGTAAGCCCCCAGTCCTCGTCGTTGATGAATATGCCACGGAACTTCACTGAAGGCTCACCGACGGTGATACTTCCGGGAGTTACATAAAGCGCATCGCGTTCCTCGGGAAGTACGTCCGCCCACCAGACATATGGAGAGACACCCATCAAACGTGACAGCTCAAAGAGCGCATAAGCCGTGCCGCGCGGATTGGCTCCATATGCCACCAAGGCACGATCCACACCTTCTACAGGATTCTCTACAACCTCAAGGCCATAGGCTTCCCACTTGCCATCCACTTCAGAGGATGCGATCTTGCCGGCGGAAGCCAGAGCGTCGATCAATTTTGATTGCCCAAGTGTGCCGGCGATGATCGGTGTTGATGTCCCTTCCATTGTGGTTGCCACCTGCAGGGATTTACCGGTAATGAGCTTAATGTCGTCACTTACGGCCTGAGCTGCCGTAGACACTACCTCGGCATCATCCGCATCTACGATAAAGGTTGCCACACTCCCGTCAAGGGCTACGATCGGGAAAGCATCTTCACCGGCCGATGAAAGGACTGTAAGCGGAGCGGCTGTCATTGAACCGCAGACTGCAATGGCCGCAATTGCGGCAAACTGCATTTGCTTTAGGAATTTTTTCATGGAAACGTGTATATACGTTGAATTAATGGAAAATATTTCATGTTGACACAATGGTGCAAAGGTACTTAAAAACTTCCAAAAACAAAAATGGAATTCCTGCCCCGACACCTACGGTTGGTAGGTTGCGGGGCAGGAATTCATATCAAAGGAATATTGTTGCTACTCTGTGTAAGGGGAATCTCAGTTCCAATCTTTCTTATAGTAGACACCGTCGTACTGAAGCTCGGCATCGTAGAAATCATGAGCGACCTTGCCGAGATCGTTAACGATGTAGCTTGTCATCCAGTAATCGGGAGAACACTTGAAGTTGAAGATCATCAACGCACCATAGCCTTCCTCACGCATGCCGGTAAGGCTGAAGCGCTGTGTCCAAGCGGAACTGGAAGGAATGCATTTGCTCCAGTCGGAGCAGTTCCAAGATCCGGTACCTGCCTGATCCTGACGCAAACCGGGATAGGTACTGGTCGGATCGGAAGTCACCCAATAGTCGTTCAATACGTAATCAAAGAACTCACCGGGTTGCTGTCCGTCTATCTCCACGCCTGTGAAGAGGGCCTCATAGCGATAAGAGAGAACAAGACGTTCAGGCTGTGCCTTCTTTATCTCATAGGCCATGCGCGAACAAGCCTCGGAAGACTGGGGCACAAAACCGGGATATTTGCCGGAAGCGGCACCGGCATAGTCTGTATACTCGTCGTCAAGGAAAACGCCGTCAAGTTTGTAATTGTCGCACATTATCTTGACCTCCTGCGCGAATAGCTTGCAGGAATTATCGTCAAGCGTGGAGATGCCGGCGCGGTCATGGTTTCCGAGGATGCCGAGAATCACCTTTATGCCACGCTCCTGCAGGGGGCGTATATACTTGTCGGCATTGTCAAGGAGAGCCTGCACATTCTCGTTGCACTTGATATACGGCGCTCCGGTGGCTGGATTGACATTTATGTTGGCCGAGAAGAGCACCACCATGTCAAACAGCTGTTTACCGGAATCCTTGAGCGTAAAGCCTATGGCATTCAACGGATTCTCGTCGTTGACCTCGAATACGCCGATCACCTTCATCCCGGGATTGCCATTGTAGGTCTTGTCAGAACCGGGGAAAGTCGAGAAATCACGCACGAGCACTATCATGCTATTGGCACCCCCTACTGAGGTGCCGTTGGCTACGGTATAACTCAACGGAAGTGCATATTCCTTTGCGGGATCCAGCTGACCGTTGCCGCTTACAGTCACCGTAAGGGCATCGGACTTCAATGCACCGGAAACAAAAGACACCACACCATTATTGCTCAACGACAACATTTCAGGTGGAAGAGCCGGATAAGATGTCTTGTTTGCCTCGTTGTAGGCGTCAAGGGCAGCCGCATCATAATTGAACGTAACGGAGCAGTTTCCGTTGATACCCTTGGTTGTCTGGGCATATATGTTGAACGATCCGGAACCGTTTATGGAGAAAGTGGGAGTCTCTGCGGTGCCGAGGGCATCCGTGACATAAACCACGTTTCCGTCGGATCCGAGCAGACCGTCGCCATCCAAGCCCCCTATGTGAAGGTCGTCATTGTCGCAGGACACGAGGCTCACAGCCGCGGCAATACAGACAAACGAAGGCAATAAGAATTTTATATGTTTCATGTTTCTTTATTTCTATAACTTGGTTATTGTCTGGAATGAACTCACTTTGATTTCTGGGGAAGAGCCACCTCCACCCATGCCGGACGGATATTGTCGGGATCGGTATTCGGCATGCACACCAGATCGTAACCGTTGGCCGAGTCGTGGAACATGTCGCCGGCACCTTCGTCAAGTTTCCAATATGCCGCAAGACCATCTGACTGAGGATCTACCGTATAGAAATGGAGAGGAGCGTTTATTTCCTCGGAAGTGAGGAGGCGGTTCCATACACGCAGCTCGCTCATGTTGCCTTCAAACCAACGGTTTCCATCCCATGCGAAACCCACATAGAAGAACGGCTTGCCGCTGTCTCCGTTTTCAAAATTGCCCGCACCGGTATTCCAGTTGATAGGCTGACGGAAGTTACCATATTGAGTGGCTCCTTTCTTGACACCGTTGAAATATACTTCGGCGGCACCGGTAGTGGTATCGTAAGTGAAGGTAAGGAATGTCCAGGTATTGGTATCCAGCTTCCATGCGGCATCGGTGAGATTTCCGTTTGCAGTAGCTATCTGGATCTGGTTGGGATCCACACCCTGGTCACCGATACGCACCAGGAAGTATCCCTCCTGTCCCATTATGGTTGCAAGCATGTTGGGGAACGCGGTGGGATAAAGCAATGCCTCCACAGTGATCTTTTCCATGTTTGACAACTCCGTAGCTTCCGGTTCGGTGGCGTTGAACGTAGCCGCAGTCTTTGTCATGTTTGCAACCACATTGATGATAGACGCTTCACGTATCACGAAATATGTGACATAGTTGCTCATATGGTCGAAAGGCGCACCAACGATGCCGACAGGCAACACATAGAGCTTGCTGACATCAAGATTGTCCAGATTGACAAAGTTCACAGGTACGCGAGGACTTTGAACCATTCCGGCGGTTATGGTGACCGTCGGCTCTGGAATCTCGTAATATCCGGCAGGAAGCAGCTCGGCATCCTGACCGTATATGGAATTGTAATCGGCAACCTTGTCGGCAATCACGCCGAAAGTGACATTGACATCGAAACCCTCGTTTTTCGACATGGAAGCCTGAACATATCCGGTTTCAGAGACAGTGCCTTCCTTGACCAATATGTTGGAAACAGGATTCACCGTCGGAGAAAACACCTTGTTATCGAAGTTTTCCGTATCGTCCTGACATGCGGCAAGCGAAAGACCTGCGATCAGAACCACCGGAAGATATGATTTGATTCTCATTTATTCAGAGTTTTAGATGGTAAGTAACTGTTCAAGTATCCCCCCGACGCTTATTTCACAGCTGGATTCAGCAGTTGGATCGCCTGACGGCATACAGGATAAATAAATGTTGGATTGTAATAGTCATTATAGAGGTTGGTGAGACCTACGGCACCTACCTCCGTGGAACGTGCCCAACGGGCTACAGCCCAGCTCGTATACTGGTCGCCCCACTTTCCGACCGGGTTGTTTGCCGAATCGAAACCCGGCAGGGGTGCCATCACGGCAAGACGGCTTTCCTCAATGCCCTTGGCGGTGGTGCGGGTAACTATATAATTATATTCCGGAGTGCTTGTCGCGTTAAGTGTCTCGGAAAGGAACAGCAGCCCTGCATTTGACAGGAAGTCGGCATCAGTAATGTTTGTTGGAACGCCCATATAATCATATCCCCTGCCGGAAGCTGCACCTACCCAATTCCTTATGCCTTTGAAAAAGGTTTCCTGATCTGCAAGATACTGCTCCTTGTCGGCCTGTGTAAGATGCGCAGGATCCTGACCTGTGAAGGAAGCGATCACACGATCCATCTGTGCATCGGAAGCATGACCGAGAGCTACAGAGAGACTGTCGGCAAGGAAACTGTTCCACTCCGGAGCTACAGCACCACCGGCCTGTTCAAGTTCCTTCTTAAGGTTCCACGAAGCCTTCATGGCATCGAAATCCACAGTGCAGGCCATGAGCATGCCGGTCTGCGTGCGTTTCTTGTTGAGATCGTCAAGGGCCTCACCGCTTACATGCTGCGGATTGTGGAGCACCAACACGTCTATGCTGTCAGGAACCGCAGATACATGATCGGCCTGTGAATTGAAGGATCCGTTGTTTGCAAACCATGCGTATACCTTCTTATGGCCGTTGTTCCTGTAAGCCCTCAGGTTTTCAAGATATTTGTTGTATGTGTCAGGATCTGTGTCCGACACGCCGTCATAGACTACTTTCACAGCCTCAGGTTCAGTCCAGTCGCTACAAGAACCAAGACCTAACACAGCCACGAAAGCCATCATACCATACTTTAAAATATTTTTCATGCTTAGTGTATTCTTTTTTTATAAAAAACGGAGAGAGAGGAGATTGCCTATTCAAGCAAGTTTCAACGGCGTGCCCACCAAAGTCTGGTAGCCATGTTATCAGGCCCACCAAGAAGATTGTTCACTGCCGATGTGACATTCACAGTATTGTTGGTATATTCTTCCTGAGGATATGTCAGGCGCTGAGGCCCGGCATTGCTGTCTATGATCCCACCGGAAAGGTTGGCTGCTACGGGAATGAGTTTGGGATACCCGGTACGACGCTGCTCAGCCCATGCTTCATTGCCATTGTAATATAGTGCGATCCATTTCTGGGTGATGATCCTCTCGAGTTTCGTTTCCGGATCGGCCGAGTTGTCCCATTTGATGGTAATGCTGGACAGTGACCCTGCATATGGATTCTTTCCTGTAGGATCCACATAAGCTGCCGGACGTGAGGTGCCATCTGAAAGATATTCTTCCGCACCCTTGCATCCCCACTGTTCGAAACTCAGGCGTATGCCATCATTATAGAGATTTTCGGGTTGGTCTCCCATGTCGAAACCGTGCACAGCCGCACCTTCCGCACGAAGGAAAGCTACCTCGGAAGCGGTAAGCCAGATGTATGGATCGGTGGACTTCACTCCGAGACCGCAGAAATAAAATCCCCAGCTCTTGTCGAAAGTCTCCCAACCACGACGCAGACCCACATACTCCTGATCTGCCCACTCGGTGGACTTCACGAAATAAGCGGCACGGCGAGGATCCTTGTAACCGTTCATATAGCAGATAATGTCGGCTGCCGCATGAGTGTCACCGCCGGTGTTCTGTTTCGTGTCCTCATTATAGTTCTTGGCCACATAGAGACCGTTGGTGATGGTACCCGACTTGAAATAGTTCCACTGGGCATTGTCTTCATTGCTCAGGATCACCCCGTCGCGCACAGCCTCTTCGGCCATCTGACGCGCCAGCTTAGGGTTGGCATATGAAACCCTCATCGCAAGACGGAGCTTGAGGGAATTGGCGAACTTCACCCATTTGGTCAGGTCGCCCCCGTACACGAAGTCGCCAAGGGGAGAAAGGGACATGTCTATATTGGCCTTAAGGAAAGCGATGTTCTCGTCAAGCTCCTTGAAGAACGATTCGTATATCTCCTCCTGACTATTGTAAGGCACATATATGTCATTTGAGGTGCCAAGCTGCAGATAAGGGATGGGGCCGTAAGCATCGGTGACACGGCTCATGGCAGCGACCTTGATAATGTTCGATACGGCAAGGGGCACATGATTGCCGGTCTTGTCGCAATCGGCCTCGATCTGGCCGAGGTTGGCATAAAGGGTGGCCACGATGCGGTCTGATTTCAGGAACACGCGGCTCCAGTCATCCTTAGGGTTGTAACGGGCGAAAGACTCTGCGAATCCCGCATTGGAATCGGAGAAATAGCCGCCGTATACTCCACCGAGAAGAGCGTCAGTGAACTGGATCGTATTCACGTCTGACGACATGACACAACTTGCCACGTTGTTGAGCTGGCTGTTCATCTTGTACGAATCACCGGAAAGGTCACCGGGTTCGTATGGGTTTGAATTGATATCCTCATACGCACCGGTGCAGGAAACTGCTGCTACCGCAATGGAGGCGATGAAGAGTTTGTTTATATATTTGTGCATTGTCAGGCTTGTTTAGAAAGTGAAGTTTACGTTAAAACCGAGATTACGCTGAGATGGCATCATGAACCAGTCGATTCCCTGATAATAGTTGTCTGTGGAGGCAACGGATTCGGGATCGAAAGGTGCCTTGTTGTAGATCATCAACAGGTTACGGCCTACGAATGAAAGTTTGATGTCGCACACGTTTCCGAGCCAGCGGCGGGGAATGTTGTAGCTTAAGGTAACCTCACCGAGACGTATGTTGGTGGCATCGTAGATATAGTACTGGGGCACTGCCGTACCGCCGGCAATCACACTGTACCACATCTGGGGATTCACACGGTCGCCATTGTTGATCGAAACAAATCCCTGGTCACGTGCGGCGGCTGAATTTTCACTGACACCATAGTAGTCAAGCACGGCCTGTGTGCGTGAGAACACCTTACCACCCAGACGGGCATTGATCATGAAGCTTGCACCGATATTCTTCCACTGGAAAGAGTTGTTCCAGGCAAGGTTGCCTGCGGGAAGCACTGAACCGAGCTTGATATAGTCCTCCTTGTCCTTGATATTGGAGGTGGCGACTGCCTGGGTCTCGTCGACATATATGGCACCGTTGCTGTCGCGCACGAGGTCGATGGTCGAATAGATGTCGCCCATCGTTCCACCCTTCTTGAGAAGGAAACGAGTGGAGCCGAGGCCGCCCATGTCAAGCACATCCATGGAGAAATGTTCGCCGGTCACTGGGTTGATGGCATTGTCGGCAAGTTCCGTGATCTTGTTGCGGTTGAACGAGTAGGTAAGACCGCTGTTCCATGTGAAATCGCCCCATGTATGGCTGTAGTTGAGCGCGAATTCCATACCCCAGTTGCGGACAGAACCTGTCTGCACGAACAGATTGGAATACTGGCTTACGGGAAGACCCGGATTGAATGTCTGGTTCTTCGTATCGGCATGGTAGAACGTGGCATCGAAAGTGATGTCGTTGATGAAACGGAAGTTCATGCCGACCTCGAACGAGTTGGTACGTTCGGGACGGAGGTCATACAACGGGTACTGGGTCTGCACGCTCCAGGAATTGGTGGATTCGTTCCAAGTGTAACGCGGATTGGCGATATAGCGACTGAAAGCCGAACCTACCGAAGCGTAGCTGGCACGTATCTTCCATAGCTGCATTATGTTGGACGGTATTTGCGGCAGAAGCTGGTTCATGAGCACCGAAAGACCCACTGACGGATAGAAGAAAGAGGAATTGCGGGAATTGGGACCTGCCAGCTGCGAAGGCCAGTCATTACGTCCGGTAAGTGTCAGGTAGTAGGTGTTCTTGAAACCTATGTCGGCGGAAGCATAAAGCGACTGGGTCTGCTCATGCCATCCGGTCTGCATGTTGGTGACATGCGAGGGTGAGAGGTTCTGCACGGCAAAGAAGTTAGGCAGACCTGCTGGAATGCCTGCAAACTCGCCCATACCGGTTGAGATCGGGCCATTGGTGGCAAGTGCGTCATAACGCATGTCTGAGATCGAACCGCCGAAGTTGGCCTGTACGCTCCAGTCCTCGCCGAAGTTCTTGTTGAAACTTACAAGGAAGTCAGCGAATATCTGCTTGTCAGTGCTCTTTGTGATACCATAGTAACCACGGTCTGAACCGCCGGTAAGGGTATTGTTGGTCGTAGCATAGAATTTCTCTGTATATGTGTTATAGGAGTTGTCTATGCGCACACGACCTGCGAGCGTAAGGTAAGGAAGCACCTGATATGTGAGGTTGGCACCAAGCATGAAACGGTCTTTCTTGTTCTCGCGAGGTGTGCGGTAGTTGATCCAGTAGGGGTTCTGCACATTCATGCCGTAGTCGCCTACCTGCCAGTTCTGCACACTCAGGGCACGAGCCGGATCATAAAGTTCATAAGTCTTTATATCTTCCCAGTTGTTGCCGCGCGGGAAAAGGAGGGCACCGACGTAAGGGTTGTTGTACTGCCCCTGGTTCACCATGTTGCGGTCTGTCTGGTGGATATATGTGGCGTTTACATCCAACGTCATCTTGTCGTTGAGGAAAGATGTGGTGTTGCGGATGTTGAAATTGTAACGGTCGTAACGGTTGTTTGGAACGATTCCCTTTGAGTTGACAGCGGCAGCCGACGCATATGTCTGGTTCTTGTCATTACCCGTGCTGAATGTAAGCGACTGGGTGGAAAGGAAACCGGTCTGGAAATAATCGTCATATGGATTATAGTTCCAGTTGTTGGCTGCCACAAGAGGAGCACCCCAGGACATGTTGCTGGTTGGATTGAGGGCACCGTTGATGCCTGTGCCATAGCGGCTCTGGAGCTTGTGCTGCACCAATGCGCGATCCCATGAGAGGGAGCTGTTGTAGGTCAGTTTGGTCTTGCCGGCCTGACCTTTCTTGGTTGTGATCACGATAGCACCGTTGGCGGCATCTGAACCATAAAGGGCAGCCGCCGCTGCACCGGTAAGCACCGACATGGACTCAATATCCTCGGGGTTGATATCAGCGATAGGCTCTGTGGAACCCTGTGAGCCGAATTCCGTTGAACCTCCGGAATTGGCTCCACGCATAGGCATGCCATCTATCACATAAAGGGCATTGGAGCCTTGCATGATAGACTTCGTACCACGCATCACCACCTTGGAAATGCCACCCACGCCGGAAGAAGACGCGTTGATGTTGACACCAGCCACTTTGCCGGCAAGGCCGTTGATGAAGTTGGCATCCTTGTTTTCTGAAAGTACATCCCCCTTGAGCTGCTGCACATTATAGGATAGTGATTTCTGCTCGCGCTTGATGCCGAGGGCGGTTACCACCACTTCGTCAAGCACCTGGGAGTCTTCGCTCATGGTTATGTCGAATGTAGTCTTGTCTCCTACCTTTACCTCCTGTGCTCCATAACCTATATAGGAGAAGAGAAGGGTGTCGGACGGACGGGCACGCAAGGAAAAATTACCATCGATATCGGTTGCAGTTGCGGTTGAGGTTCCCTTTACCTGAACGGTAGCTCCGATCAAAGGTTCCCCCTCCGGATCAAGTACCACACCGGTAATGGTCTCTGAAGGACCAGATGCGGAAGTGGCGGGAGAAGCGCTCCCCTGCTCGCTTACGATCTTGATGTAGTTGTCTGATATCTCGTAAGTATAGCCGGTTCCCTTGAGGATCTGGCTGAGCGAACTTGCGAGAGTGGCATCAGTAAGGTTTAGATTCACTGCGGGCTTGTCCTCGAGTTTTGAATTATTGAACCCAATGGAAAGTCCGCTTTGCTGTTCCACTTCCTTCAAGGCGTCAATGACGGAGATTCCGCTGCGATGGATGTTGATGCGGGCAGCATCCTGAGCGAAAGCCGATGCCGAAAGGAGGAAAAAAGCCAGAAGCAGCGTCATCAGGCGGGGTGTCAACGACTTTGCCCGCACAGCTGCAATACTCAATAAATTAGGCATTTAGCTTAGGTATTAGTGAATTAATTAAAAATATTTTATGTTCATTTATTCATTTTACACCCCTTTGTCAAGGCATACGAAAAGCACTCCCCCGCAATCAAGCATATTACAGGATCATGCAACCGCAACAGGGCTGCCTGCCATCGTGAGGATGTTGCAATCCCCGGTGGCTATGGTTTCAAACGTTAGGTAAAATCTTGCTATTCACACAATCACATTGATCGTAGGTATCATGGGTATGACAATCAATGTTTTTAAGATCAGATATTTACTTAGTATTAATATAAATTGTTTTTATGTCAGGTAAACAAATTCGTTTTTACGAATTGGGGTATATTTTGCATGTGTTATCATCAATGGAACAACTCACCGCTCCAGTCACATCTTCCACGACTTTCATCACTTCATCAAGCGTCATCCCCTTGCGGAAACGGAAAGTATAGCGGTCTGTAGGCAATGTACCCAACCTGTAAACAAACTTATGGGCAAAACGGTTTTCAAGCTCATCCAGAATTTCATATAAAGTAACATTGTCAAAAACAAGTTCGCCACGTTGCCATGCCGTTATGTCATTCAAGTTCACATTTTTTACGTCTGCGACACGCTCGTTACGGTCAAAGACCAACTGTTGCGCGGGCTGCAAGGTCGTATTTGAAGAAGTGCCATCATCGACATCAATGCCATATGCAACTTTCACAAGCCCCTCCAGAAGCGTAGCCACAACAGCATGGCTGTCGGAATATGCCTTGATATTGAACTCGGTGCCAAGAGCCGTGACATCCACGTCGCCCGTGCTCACGGTAAAGGGGCGTGCCGCATCCTTCGTAACCTTGAAGTTGGCCTCTCCCATAAGAAGCACGTCGCGCCTGTCTTTTGCAAAACGCTCAAGATATGTAATGGAAGATCCACCGTTCAACAGAACCTTGGTGCCATCAGGAAGAGTGACATCGCGTGTCTGCCCGACCGGACAAAATGCCTGAACCATCTTCGAAGGGTATGCATCCAGGGAGGTGCGTCCTACAAGCAACCATGCCAATGATACCACGGCCACTGCAAGCATGGCAGCAACTCCCTGCCATATCCATAGGATATTGCGGCGACGAGCAGCTGGAACTTCGATCACGGATTCCCTTTCGAGGTTGGAGGCTGTCTCCGCGCTACTTTCAAGAGCTGAAAGATTGTTCTTGACCCAACGCTCATAAGCATCGTCAACACCTTCATCATCTGTTTCAGCCTCATCAAGGGATGCTGTCCACAAGCTCTCGAGGGCTTCCTCCTTGACTTTGCGATCATTGTCGTTTGTCAACCATACCCCCACACGCCTTTCTGTCGCCTCCGAATAACGACTTCTTGCAAACAGGGCAACTACCCTTCTTATATAATTGACCTTAAGATTCTGCATAGCAATCATTTCTGTTCCTATCCTCCCAAATGGACAATCCACTAAGGCAAGGAAGTTTTCAATTCAGTTTCATTACATAGGATTATAAGCCTCTGTATAGTTTGAATATTATTCCAGTCGGACGCATAGTTACCCACTTACATCCCACTTGCTATAAGGTACTCTGTTTATACGGAGATAGTACTTAGTATATCCTTGTTAATTCCCGTTAAAATAAAGGGGTGTTGTCATAATGGCTCAGATGGTAGAAGCCATTATGACAACACCCCTCACCATCCGGATACCAAAAAGCGATGTGCCAGAATTGACACATCGCCATAAAACTATTCTTTTATACAACTCGCGGCCTCGTTTCAAATCAATATCGAATCGGCAATGACCGGAGTTTGGTTAGGCGCGATCTTACGACGCCCGGGTCTTGGTCTTTGTTTTTGTCTTGGTTGTGGATGACTTGTCAAGGTCCTTCTCTTCCTTCAAGTCTATCTCATTGCGTTTCTTGTCAAGCACCTTGTATTGCAGATAGGCCAGCGATTCATCGGGCATGATCTTGAACTTTGCACCGAGATCCATGCGCCAGCGGCGGTATTGGGATATGATGCCTTTCTTTATATATGCATCCACAAATGGATGTACATACATTATAAAATCTTTCTCTTTCAGATCATTTACTAGATAGGCAAGTTTTTCCTTGAGGGTATCGGTAAACAGCAATGAGGGCTTTACCTCCCCCTTTCCGTTGCAGGAGGGACACGCCTCGGTAGTGACGATGTCAAGGGCGGGACGTACACGCTGACGGGTGATCTGCATCAGACCGAATTTACTAAGCGGCAATATGTTATGCCGTGCACGGTCATTCGCCATTATCTCACGCATGTGGTCGTAAAGCGCCTGACGGTGCTCCACCTTGTTCATGTCAATAAAGTCTACGACAATGATACCACCCATGTCTCTCAATCGCAACTGACGCGCGATTTCATCTGCCGCACGTATGTTTACATCAAGCGCATTGCTCTCCTGATCCGTACCGGCCTTTGCCCTGTTGCCGGAATTTACATCTATTACATGCAATGCTTCAGTATGCTCTATTATGATATAGGCACCCGACTTGAACGATACGGTTTTTCCAAACGACGACTTTATCTGTCTGGTGATGCTGAAACTGTCGAAGATAGGTTCCGGTTTGTCATACAACTTGACTATGTCTGCCTTTTCGGGAGCTATGATGCTGACATATTTCTTTATCTGCGACATTATCTCCGGATCATTCACATGTATATTCTCGAATGAAGGGGAAAATACGTCGCGAAGCACACCTACGATGCGGCTTTCCTCCTCGAAAATCAATGAGGGGATCGGTGCCGTGCGAGCTTTGGCCACGGTATCTTCCCAGCATTTTTTCAAGGTCTGCATCTCATGCAACAGCTCCGCTACAGATTTGCCCTCTGCGGAAGTACGTATTATGACACCGAAGTTTTTGGGTTTTATGCTCTCTATCAATCGCCGAAGGCGCAATTTCTCACCGGTTGTCTTGATTTTTTGCGAGATGGATATCTTGTCACTGAAAGGGATAAGCACCATATACCTCCCGGTAAACGATACCTCCGTGGTGAGCCTTGGGCCTTTTGACGAGATGGGTTCCTTGACAATCTGCACCATAAGCTCCTGACCGACGGTCAAACGGTCGGATATCGTACCGTGCTTGTCTATATCGGGCAGAAGTTTCATCCGGGACAGATCCGGAAGCGACTTTGGTGCTTTTTTGGCATTGTCGTCTGAAGGGAAAACCTCCTTAAGAAACTCTGAATATGTGGAAAAACGAGGACCAAGATCCAGGTAATGAAGAAACGCGTCTTTTTCGTACCCTACGTTCACGAAGGCGGCATTCAGGCCGGGCATAAGTTTTTTCACCTTGGCCACGTAAATGTCACCGACGGCGTAGGCAATGTTGCGGCTCTCCTTCTGGAGGGAGACGAGCCGCCCGTCCTCAAGAAGGGCTATCGAGACCTCCTTGGGTTGCACATCGACGATGAGTTCGCTTTTCATTAAATGGATTTATGAATATGTAAAATAAATTGCAAGGGCATGTAAACCCGGCTTTGATCCATGAATATTGGCTACCGGGAATACACTGTCTGGGGACTGCACCTGCCATCACCGACATAACGGGGGCAGGTAAAATATACAGAAACAAACTTTGATGCGACCGTCAACTGTCCTTTCGGGATAATCGGCCACATGAAAGTTTGTTCCGTATCGTTAGAGTTTGTCTGAATTTTTCGACGAACCCTTAAATAGCCTGAGCCAAAATGTCCGGCCGCCGGCAGCAAGCCGCATTACCGGCAAATGCCTCAGAGCTTCTTATTTCTTCTTGTGGCGATTCTTGCGAAGACGTTTTTTACGCTTATGGGTAGCCATCTTGTGGCCTTTTCTTTTCTTTCCGCTTGGCATATCGATGAATAATTAAAAGTTATACTACTGGAAATATCAAAACGGGACTGTTGCCGCCTTATGATATTACTTCACATCGTCCATGAACACCTTGGCAGGCTTGAATGCCGGGATCTTGTGCTCGGGGATTATGATGGTGGTATTCTTGGAGATGTTGCGTGCAGTCTTCTGCGAACGTGTCTTGATGATGAAGCTGCCGAAACCACGAAGATACACAGCCTCTCCATGAGAAAGGGAGTCTTTTACCACTTCCATGAACTTCTCAATGGTTTCCAAAACTGCCGCTCTTTCAATGCCGGTTGTCTTTGAAATCTCGTTTACGATTTCTGCTTTAGTCATAGTTGTCAGTTATGATTAATGTATGTTATATTTAGAATAGACTTAAACAGCCGATTATTAAGCTAATAGAAGCTATAAACAATCTCATGCCGATTTTGCAAGTGCAAATATCGCACTTTTTTTTCATTCGTGCGCTATTTCACATGAAAAATCGCTAATTTTTTTGAAATAAACCCATTATGCAGAAGCTCCCCCTTTCCGGCATAACTCATCGGACACATCACATGTCCGCAAGCCTCCACCATTTATAGCTTATATTGCAGTCGACGGTGTCAAGCTGTTCCGCATTTTTCAATTTTCGGACTATCACGATGGTAAGAGGCAGAACCATCATCTCATACAACGTCTTTAGCAATGCCTGGCTCAATATCAACGAAAGTACGGTGCTCCAGGGAAGCGTGCCACCGAACGCTATAGGGAAGAACACCAGCGAATCCACACCTTCCCCCCATAGGGTTGAAACTACCGCACGGATAGAAAAACTACGGCGGGTATGCATCGACTTACCGGCCGAGGCCTTCATGCGGCTCATCACATAGGCATTGACCATCGACCCGCATATGAAGGCTGCAAAACTCGCCACCATGATGCGGGGAACACTGCCGTAGACGGCCTCCATGGCCGACTGACCCTCCCATTGCGCCCCACCGGGCAAAGCAATGGCCAACTGGAGGAAAAGAGCCACGAGCAAACTCATGGCAAATCCCGTCCAGATCATAAGGCGCGCCTTGCGGAAGCCATACACCTCCACCACGCAGTCATTTATTATATATGATACCGGAAACACTATCACGCCGGCCGTGATAGTGAACCATCCGAGATTAACGGTTTTGATCTCTATCAGATTGGAAACTATCAGGCATACAACAAAAAGCACTGACAGCAACATGAAAATAACCGTAAGGGGGGAAGAGCCGGAGCTGACTGCGTCCGGACATGCCAAATCATTATCCTTTTTCATAATTCTTGTTTTTTACGAGGTAGCAAGCACTCGAGACTTATCTGCAGTACAAAAAAATGCACATGGCCACCGGACTTCCATCCGGTTTCCATGTGCAAAGTTACGAAATGCGGCCGACATGGACAACTATCCGTCAGCCGCATGCATTATCCGACCCTGTAATAGTCAATGGTGACAGCACCGAACATGGATGATGGGGGCCATGTGATCGACATGCTTCTGCCGCCGTACATATAAATATGACAATTCAGATTGTAGGCCGGTGCACCGGCGGGATAAAAGGTGAAAAAGATATTGTCCCCGTAACAATAATAATCAAAATCAAGGTAATCTCCCGTGGAGTCTGATTGCCAATAACCCGTTCCGTCACCATAAAACACCATCGCCTCGTCGGGATATTCCGTATCAGCCCATACACCACTCAGATACCAGTCGGAATCCGGATCGTCGTCATCATCCAACCGGCATGCACTCAAGCCTACCGCCACAGCCAATGCGCCTACCATAATTATGGCAAGCGCCACGATACGTCCGAACATTTTAGCCCGCAAGTCACGATCCCTGCGCACAACTGCAGGATCCCTATCCCCTGTTTCTATTCCCTTCATATTCATAAAAGTTGAATTCTTGAAATCTACTTTGCTTGGTCAAACGAACTACAACATTAACCCGCATTACTATTGATTAACAAACCACAACCGCCCAATGCACTGTTGTTAACACATTTTAACACACATACCCCTTCCTATGACTCCACAGCCTTCAGTCACCCTGACTCACGACACAGGCAATAAATCAGCATAAGATACGTTAAAATTATATCGTCAAAATTTCGTCCGGACACAGTCGATGAGATACATATCACCAAGACATATATGCGCGGCACTCCTGGCTGCGGTGGCATTGTTCGTCACCGCCCCAACGTCGTATGCCGCCAAGCTGAACGACAAGATTGTAAATCGCCCATATAGCGACATGCGACGCTGGCATCTGGGATTCTCGGTCGGCATCAACACCTTTGACTTCAATTTCCATCATAATGGATTCGTCACGGAGGATGGGAACACATGGTTCATGGAACAGCCCTCATTCTCACCCGGATTCTGCGTCAACGGACTTTTCAACCTTCGTCTCAACGACTACTTCAGCGTGCGGGTGACCCCCGGAATATACTTCGGGAACCGTCTCGTGCGGTTCAAGGACACCACCAGCGGGGAAGAGCAGAAACAAGACATAAAATCGGCATATCTGGTAGCCCCGATAGACCTCAAGTTCTCTTCGCAGCGCATGCGCAACATACGCCCCTACATGGTGGCCGGTGTAATGCCTGCTTTCGACGTGATGAAGAAAAGAGCCGATTTCCTGCGTACCAATACATCGGACTTTTTCGTATCCGTCGGATTCGGATGTGACTTCTATCTCCCCTATTTCAAGTTAATTCCGGAACTGAAATTCTGTTTCGGACTTACCGATGCCATACAGCATGACCGCCCGGATCTCGTAGACGACCCGTTGCGCCTGGGAGTGTCAAACTCCCTTAAAAAGGCGACAAGCAATATGGTAGTGCTCACTTTCTACTTCGAGTGACACCCCGCAACCATCAAACCAATAAATACACCGTGCATACCCGCCATAACAACATCTCCAACATCCATTCCGCCGGCGCACTGCTCCGGACAATGGGCTTTATCCTGTTATTGCTTGCAGGCCTCAAGGCCAATGCCCAATCCGACGCACAGTTCTCCCAATATTATGAGATCAGGAACTACTACAATGCCGGTGCCATCGGCACCACCGACCTGCTGAAGATACGCGGAGGCGCCCGCCTGCAATGGGTGGGCATAAAAAAAGCGCCACAGACATTTCTTGTCACCGCAGACATGCCGTTCAAGTTCCTCGGAAAACGTTTCGGGGTCGGCCTCGTAATGCAACAGGAAAGCCTTGGTCTTTTCAGCAATCTCACCCTTGGCGCACAGATCGCATACAAGATTAAACTTTTCAAGGGCACCCTGTCGATAGGCGCACAGATCGGATTCATTGATCAGGCATTCAAGGGCACAGAGGTCTACATCCCCGACGGCGACGACTACCATCAGCCTGACGACAACGCCATTCCCAAGCAGGACATACGCGGAAATGCCTTCGACGTGGGAGCCGGCATCCTGTACACCCACAAATGGTTCTGGGCAGGAATTTCGGGAACACACCTCAACTCCCCCTCAATGAAGATGAATGCGGAAAGCGGTGAGAACGGAAACGAAAAAAACTACGAGTTCCAGATGGGACGCACGTTATATTTCATGGCCGGGAGCAATATTCCAATAAAAAACACGTTATTTGAAGTGATGCCGTCCGTGCTTGTGAAAACCGATTTCACATTCACCACATGGGAGGCCACAGCCCGTTGCAGGTACAACAAGTTCCTTACCGCAGGTCTCGGCTACAGATGGAACGACGCTGTGTATCTTGTGCTATCCGCTGAGTTCAAGAATTTCTATCTCGGCTATAGTTACGACTATCCCACCTCGGCAATCGCCAAAGCCTCGTCGGGAAGCCACGAAATATTCGCCGGCTACAGCCTGAAACTCGACCTCTCCGACAAGAACAGGCACCGCCATAAGAGCATCCGTATAATGTGACGACGCTCCCTCGATGGCAACACCTACAAAAGAACCTGAATAACAAGAGGACAATCACCATATGAAGAAGAATGTTTCGTTATATCTCTTGCCGGTAGCAATCGGCGCACTGGTGGCATCATGCGCCGCCGGTGCACGCACATCCAGCGGAGGAGAGGTGACAGGAGTGGGAGGAACCGCCTGGGCGGAACCGACCCCCTACGGAATGGTGCTCGTGAGCCGCGGATCCATGGAAATGGGCCCTCAGAAGGCTGACAGCGCATGGAATCTCGCCGCCGATCCCAAAGGGATGTCGGTGGACGCTTTCTGGATGGATGAAACCGAAATCACCAACTCGAAATACAAGCAATTCGTTTTCTGGGTGCGCGACTCAATCATCCGTGAGCGTCTTGCCGACCCGGCCTACGGTGGCAACGAAGAATACAAGATAGAGGAAGACAGGGAAGGGAATCCCGTGAAACCGCATCTCAACTGGAACAAGCCCATCCCCTGGCGCAACCCGGGAGAAGACGAGGCGCGAGCCATAGAGAGCGTGTACCGCACCAACCCCATCACAGGAGCCAGGGAACTGGATCCCGAGCAGCTCAATTATCGCTACGAGACATTCAACCATACCGAGGCTGCAAAGCGCAAGAATCGTCTCAATCCGCGACGCAGGGAATACAACACCGATCGGCCTACACCCACTGACATACCCGTCATTTCCAAGGACACCGCATTCATAAACGACGAGGGGGAGATAATCCGTCAGACCATATCACGCGGTCTTACCGGAGACTACGATTTCCTCAACACCTACATCGTGAATGTATATCCCGACACCACCGTGTGGGTCAACGACTTCGAGAACGCCTACAACGAACCCTACGTGCGCATGTACTTCAGCCACGGAGGCTACAGCGAATATCCCGTAGTGGGAGTAAGCTGGGAACAGGCCAATGCATTCTGCAACTGGCGAACAAACTTCCTCAAACGCGCACTCGGCAAGGAAGGCGTCTACGTTGAACCCTACCGCCTCCCAACCGAAGCCGAATGGGAATTCGCGGCGCGTGCCGGGGAAAACGACAACATGTTCCCATGGGAAGGAGACCTACCGATCAGCGAGGACAAGGGATGCTTCTATGCCAACTTCAAGCCCAATGACGGTAACTATGTGAAGGACGGCCATCTCATAACCTCACGCGTGGGAACCTACTCCCCCAACGACTTCGGACTTTACGACATGGCGGGCAACGTCAGTGAATGGACTTCCACAGCCTATACCGAAGGGGTAAGCAAACTCACAAGCGATCTTAATCCGCAATACCGCTACGACGCTGCCGACGAAGATCCCTACCGCATGAAACGCAAGATCGTGCGCGGAGGATCATGGAAAGACGTGGCTCACAATGTGCGAAGCGATATACGCATGTGGGAATACCAGAACGAACAGCGCTCCTATATCGGGTTCCGGTGCGTGCGTTCACAGATAGGCTTCGCCAAAGGTCAGCAACTCAACAAAAAGAAGTAAACCACTTTACTGCATACAATGGGAAAGTTCAAAACATACAAACGTGGCATAAGCGCCTTCATCTCAAGCGAAAAAGGGCAGCGTTTCTTCAACTTCGCATACTCCATCGGCGCGGCCATCGTGATCTGGGGAGCACTCTTCAAGATCCTTCACCTGCCGGGCGGCAACTTCCTGTTGTCCCTCGGCATGGGTACAGAGGTTCTCATGTTCATGCTTACCGCATTTGACCGTCCGCCGCGCGAATACAAGTGGGAAAACGTGTTTCCCGTATTCGACACCGACAATCCAGAGGATCGTCCTGATTTCAATGGCGCGAATGCCTCCGGAGTGGTGATAAACGGCGGCATCGCCGGTGCACAAACCACCGCCCAGACACAAGGCACGCGTGCCGACATACCCACACCGGTGCTTGGAGCCAACGCCTCACCCGGGGAAGTCATGGCACAGGTCACAGATGCCACCCAGCTCTATCTGACCCAGATCACGGAGATGACAAACGAGCTTCGTCATCTTCAGGACACCACACGCTCACTCAACAACGTAAGCGACGTGCTGTTGGAATCCTACAGGGCCATCACGGAAAACTCGGCCAACATCACCGAAAGTTCACGCGGATATGTGGAACAGATGCAGGATCTCAACCGCAACATCCTCGGCCTCAACACCATCTACGAGATACAGCTAAAAGGCGTCTCATCGCAGCTTGATGCCATAGACAGCGTCAACCGCGGCATAAAGGATATCCGCGACATGTATGAAAAATCCTCCGAGACAAGCGCACGCTACTGCGCGGAGACCGAAAAGATGGCCCGCTACATGCAACAGCTCAATTCCGTGTACGAAAAGATGATCACCGCCATGACCATCAACATGTACCGTCCCATGATGAATCCGGAAGGGATGCCACAGGCACCGCAGACACCTCCGGCAACTCCCGACCAAAAGTAAACCCTAACCACAAGAACTCCATATGGGCAGCAACAACACAAGACTTTCACCACGTCAGAAGATGATAAACTTAATGTATATCGTCCTGACTGCCATGCTGGCTCTGAACGTGTCAAGCGACGTGCTCAACGGGTTCACCCAAGTGGAAGAGGGTCTGAAGCGCACCAACAACAACGTGGAGCAGCGCAACGCAGCCATTCTCAATACCCTTGAGGCATTTGCAAAGCAGAACCCCGACAAAGGACAGAAATGGTATGACAAGGCCACCGAAGTGCGTCGGGTTACGGATGGAATCTATCTACGCATAGACTCCCTCAAGCAACTCATCGTGCGAAAAGCCGACGGAAACGATGCCGACGTTAACAACATACTTAATCGTGACGACCTTGAGGCTGCCGCCGTTGTGATGCTTTCCGGGCCTGATCCGCAAGGCAAGAAACTGCGCACGGCAATAGAGGCATACCGCACATACATCGGTTCGCTGATGGCTGATTCCGTGAAGCGAAAAAGCATCGAAACGGCACTGTCTACAGATCCTGTGCTCAGCAAAGGCACCCTGGGTAAACAGTCTTGGGAGGAATCCAAATTCAATACCCAGCCTGTAGTGGCTGCTGTTACCCTCCTTACAAAACTGCAGAACGATGTCAAATATGCCGAAGGAGAGGCATTGCAGACACTCTTGGCAAACGTTGACGCAGGAGACGTGCGAGTCAACGAACTCAACGCATTCGTGATACCGCAGAGCCGCTTCGTGATGCGTGGCGGGCGCTACTCGGCAAATATCGTGCTTGCCGCCGTAGATACCACGGCGCGTCCGGAGATATATGTCAACGGCAACAAACTTGCCAACGACCACGGACTTTACGAACTCAATCCCGGTGCGACCGGCACATTCGACTATAAGGGATACCTTGAGGTGCCTCACGGCGACGGCAGCGTGACACGCCATCCGTTCCAGTCAAGCTATACGGTAATCGAACCTACCGCCACCGTATCAGCCACGATGATGAACGTGCTTTACGCCGGAATCGACAACCCTATCTCCATATCTGTGCCGGGCGTTGCCAACAGCACCGTAAGCGCCTCCATGACCAACGGCACATTGACCCGCAACGGCGACCATTGGGTTGCTCACCCCTCCAAAGTGGGTGAGGAGGCCGTAGTAAGCGTGAGCGCCGAAATGGACGGCCGACCGATGAAAATGTCGGAGACCAAGTTCCGCGTTCGCAAATTGCCCGATCCAACCCCCTACATCGCATTCCAGGACAACAATGGAAATACCTCCCACTACAAAGGAGGCGGACGCGGGTTGGCCAAGGCTCAGCTTGTGAATGCGCCCGGCATAGAGGCGGCTATAGACGACGATCTGCTGAACATCCAATTCAACGTTCTCAGTTTCGAGACAGTGTTCTTTGACTCCATGGGCAATGCCATACCGGAAGTCTCCGACGGCGCAAAATTCTCACAGCGCCAAAAAGATTCATTCAGACGTCTCAGCCGTGGCAAACGGTTCTATATAAGCCGTGTCAAAGCCACGGGTCCCGACGGCATCACCCGCGACCTCGCCCCTATAGAGGTGATCGTGAACTGACCCATGCTCCTCTCCGATATTTCAAATCGAAAGACTAATCATACAACCTACCATATCGACATGAAGTTGTTAACCAAATATGCCATCGCAGCCCTCACCGTAACCTCTACGGTGCTTGGAGGATTCGCACAGGACGATGCCTCGTCAAGCAGCACCATCGTGCGCCGGCGCGGTGCCGACGACCGCCGTGGCAACGCGGCAGCCCAACAGGCTCCGGGCGTGACTGATCGCATGCAGGAATTCTATAAATCCAATCAGACAAGCGATGCCGACAAGATGTGGATGCGTGTGATATATCGCGACCTTGAACTTGACAACCCCAAGAACGCCTCCCTCTATTATCCCGAGGAGGTTGTGGACGGCCAGGAAAACCTCTTCCGCATAATAATGCGGCTGCTTGCCGACAACCAGATCCCGGCCTACGAATATCTGGACGGCAAGGAGATCTTCACAGACCAGTATCGCATCAAGGTTCGCGACATGCTTGACCGCTTCCACGTACTATACGCTGATGCGAAAGGCTCCACCGAAAAGAACCCGAAGTTCACAATAGAGGAAAGCGACGTGCCTGCCAACGAGGTACTCTCCTATTACATACTCGAAAAATGGGAATTCGATTCGCGCACCAACAAGACCAAGCGTGCGGTGGAAGCCCTCTGCCCCGTTCTTCACCGTTCCGACGATTTCGGCGGTGAGGCTGTGCGGTATCCCATGTTCTGGATCAAACTGCAGGACATCCGGCCGTATCTTGCACAACAGTACATCTTCATTGACGACGACAACAATCTGCCCAAATACACATACGACGACTTTTTTACCCTTACGATGTATGACGGCGACATATACAAGACCCGCAACCTCACCAACAAGTCAATGATGCAGATGTTTCCCGATCCCGACGACCGCAAACGGGCGCAGGACAGCATACAGAACCGTCTGGATACGTTCGACAAGAACATATGGGTTCCATCCCGCGAGGAGGTGATTGCCGCACGTGAAGCCCGCGAGGCAGCCGAAGCAGAGGCGGAAGCCAAAGCCGCTGAAGCCGAAGGGATAGCGGCACGTGACGGGGCAAGCGACCAGGCTGAGGAAAAAGTAACGCGTACCACACGCGGCAGCCGTGGAAAGGCCACCACAAAGAAAAAGGAGGCCAAGCCCAAGAAAGCCCGCGCCTCAAAGCCCAAGGCCATAAAGTCCAATTCAAACAATGCCGTGCGCTCGGTGCGCCGCCGCAAATAACACTCCCCGATTCCCCACTTGTCACATTTCACGCGGAAACCCCGCGATACGATAAAGTCCGCTTCCAGTCACTGGCAACGCGGACTTTTTCCATTGCATAATTCCGAGCTGAAACCCCTGATAATCTGACAGCGCGGACTTCTTGAAGAGAGGTAATCCACAAAACAAAACCTCCCTGAAGCATTCTTCAGGGAGGTAGTAAGATTTCACGAATGTGGTCAATTTGCGATAAAGCTGCCAAGAGTCGGCGGAAGAGAGGACGCACAACTATAGGTGCGTGCAAATTGACGCAGCATCGCCAATGTAGATTTCTTGGGCGACGGCTTTCGTCGGTAGTTCTCGTCAGTAGAGGTCGGCATTCCGTCTGTCTTTAAAGGAGTAGAGAAATTTTTCATAGGCACATAAAAGTTGATGAATGGGGGATAAGAAACGGACAGCACAATAGGCAAGGATTTGGCCATGATCCGGCCTGAGAGCCGTCTTTTGAGCGTCCTTATATATAACGCCTGGAAATCCATTTTAGTGTGTTAAATGATTAAATATCTTAACTTTTTATCTTATCCCATCAAAATTACAGGAAACGGCATATATCATCCCTATGTATGCCGTCTACGTCCTGAAAAAGAGATTTGGTCAACGCCTGGCATGATACTTTATTGCATTCTTCTCTATAAAAAATGTAAATTAGAGGAATTCATGTTTGGCAGTCTCAAAAAGTTTTTCTACCTTTGCCTTAGAGAATAACAAATGGATATTTTTCAATTTGACAATTGAGGTGATACTCTTTCATCATATCCGCCATAAAATACTAACTAAAACTTTTACTGCCTATTGTTGAAACTTCTACTTAATCTCTAAAATCACACAAGCACAATGCAGGACATATCACGTAAAACCGACGAAATGTTGGTAAAGGCTTATGCCAACGGCGACAATCAGGCTTTTGACACCCTGCTTCGCCGGCATCAAAACCGCGTGTTCAATTACATTCTTAACATCATAAAAAACAAAGATGTGGCCGACGATATCTTTCAGGAGACATTCGTGAAAGCCATTATGACCATAAAACAGGGAAGGTACACCGATACCGGCAAGTTCTCGGCATGGCTTACCCGCATAGCGCACAATCTCATCATAGATTATTTCCGTCAGGAAAAGAGCGAAAACACCGTTTCCGTAGATCAAGACGAGACAGACGTGCTCAACCGCCGCGACCTCAGCGAAGAAAACGTTGAAGATCTGCTTGTTACATGCCAGATCAATACCGACGTGCGCCGCATCATGCAATCGCTGCCCGACTCACAGCGCGAAGTGCTTGAGATGCGCTTTTACCGAGACATGAGCTTCAAGGAGATCGCCGAGACCACCGGCGTCAGCATCAATACCGCGCTCGGCCGCATGCGCTATGCCGTGCTCAACATGCGCCGCATAGCACAGGACAACAACATCGTCCTCACCCGCTGACTTCTCAGCATTTTCCTTGCAAAGAAATGCATCATGCCCTCCCAATGAATTATCAGTTCATTGGGAGGGCATGATGAGTTTCTTTATTATGTCTTAAGGCAAATGTCAGATTATACCGCGAATATCGTCTATGGACGGAATATTGTTGCGCACCAGATAATCCGTTATTTCCCGGGCGATATGCTCCGGAGCAGCCGGATCAATGAAGTTAGCCGTGCCTATTTCAACGGCGGTTGCACCGGCCATGATGAACTCCAAAGCATCGCGACCATTCATTATGCCACCCAGACCTATCACCGGTATTTTTACCGCTTTGGCCACCTGCCATACCATCCTGACAGCAACCGGACGCACAGCAGGCCCGGAAAGCCCCCCTGTCACGGTAGACAGGTACGGTCGGCGGCGCTCCACGTCCACCGCCATTCCAAGCAACGTATTGATCAACGAAACGGAGTCCGCACCTTGATCCTCGACGGCACGGGCGATGGATACGATATCCGTGACATTCGGAGACAGCTTTACGATCAGAGTGCCGTCCCACGCATCCCGTACTGCACGCGTGACCTCGGCAGCCCCGTCACATGTGGTGCCGAATGCCATCCCCCCCTGCTTTACATTCGGACATGAAATATTGACTTCGATAGCCTTGATCATCGGACATCTTTCCTGGAGACGACGACACACCTCAACGTAATCTCCTACAGATGCCCCGGATACGTTTACAATCGGCTCGGAACCGAAGCCTATGATGCGCGGATAGATCTTGTCAATGAAATAGTCCACACCTTTGTTCTGCAAACCCACGGCATTCAGCATCCCCGACGGTGTCTCTACCATGCGAGGATAAGGGTTGCCCTCCCTATGGTTGAGAGTGGTACCCTTCACAATGAATCCACCTATGGATCCAAGATCCATGAAATCCGTGAATTCCTCCCCATATCCGAATGTTCCGGATGCGGTAAGCACAGGGTTCTTCAGATTCAGCTTGCCTATGCAAACCCGGGTATCCGGTGTGAAATTGTCTGCCATAATCATGTTTATTTTGAATGACGCAAAGTTACTCAATTTCTTTAGAAGCGACAAGGATGAGCCTACCTTGTCCGCCGTTTCAAAACCGAAGTGCAAAATCTTTGTCGGGAAGAGCGTTTTTTTGTAACTTTGAATCAAAATATGATCAATGATCATTGTAACTTGAAATTCAAGGCGATCCAACAGATTGCAAGCAACGACATTATACTTGAACATAATATTTTACCATGAGCAAAATAGTAACTCTTGGAGAGATAATGCTCCGGCTTTCCCCTGCGGGATGCAACCGTTTCGTGCAAGTTGATTCATTCGACGTTATCTGGGGAGGAGGAGAAGCCAATGTGGCGGTAAGCTGTGCCAATTACGGTCACGAAGCATATTTCATCACAAAATTGCCGGAACATGAGATAGGTCAGTCCGCACTGAACGCCTTGCGCCGATATGGCGTAAAGACCGACCACATAGCCAGAGGGGGTGACCGTGTCGGCATATATTATTGCGAGACCGGAGCATCCATGCGTCCATCGAAAGTGATTTACGACCGTGCCCATTCCGCGATTGCCGAGGCGGATCCACAGGACTTTGACTTCGATACCATCATGGAGGGAGCATCGTGGTTTCACTGGAGCGGCATCACGCCGGCCATAAGCGACAAGGCAGCACAGCTCACACGCATCGCATGCGAGGCCGCCAAACGCCACGGAGTGACGGTAAGCGTTGACCTCAACTTCCGCAAGAAGCTATGGACAAAGGAAAAAGCCCAGTCAATAATGCGTCCGCTGATGAAATATGTGGACGTTTGCATAGGCAATGAGGAGGATGCCGAGCTGTGCCTCGGCTTCAAGCCAGATGCCGACGTGGAAAGCGGGGACACCAATGCCGAAGGCTATAAAGGCATATTCAAGGCCATGGCAGAGGAGTTTGGCTTCAAATATGTGATCTCCACCCTGCGGGAGAGCTTTTCGGCCACCCACAACGGATGGAAGGCCATGATCTACGACGGCAAGGAATTTTATGAAAGCAAACGCTACGACATAAATCCGATCATAGACCGCGTAGGTGGTGGCGACAGTTTCTCCGGTGGTGTGATCCACGGTCTGCTTACGATGCCTACCCAAGCGGAAGCACTTGAGTTTGCAGTAGCAGCCTCAGCCCTCAAGCATACAATTCCCGGCGACTTCAACCATGTCACCGAAGCAGAGGTAAAAGCCCTCTGCGGCGGCAACGCCAACGGAAGAGTACAAAGGTGAATTTCAGAGAAAAAAGAAATCAAGAAATTGAGAAGTTAAGAAATTAAGAAATTAAGAACATAAGAAATTCTATTCGCTGAATATTGATTTCTTGACTTTAA
>CAJTYH010000026.1 GCA_910583675.1 uncultured Muribaculaceae bacterium | reverse complement strand
TGCTGCTAAATCGGCTCCCGAATATTAACATTCATTATTAAACACCCTCTAAAACAACAAAAAAATGGAAAATTACAATCAACAGCCACAGCAGTACAACTACATAGGCTTTGGCGATGCAATCCAGATCTGTTTCAACAAATATGCGACTTTCAGCGGACGCGCCGGGCGTGCAGAATTCTGGTGGTGGATACTGTTCCAGCTCATTATCAGCATGGTATTCGGAGCACTGGTAGCTATTTTCGGCGGTTCCTTCCTTGGCAAATTGTTCCTCGGCCTGAATTATGCCGTAGGCCTCGCCCTGTTTGTGCCTTCACTGGCTGTGGCATGGCGTCGTCTGCACGACATAGGCAAAGGTGGCGGCTGGTATTTCATCAACCTTATCCCGCTCGTGGGCAACATCATCTATATCATCTGGTGCTGCAAGAAAGGCGAGCCTGAAGTAAACCGTTTCGGCGCTCCCGTTGCCTGAGCTTATCCAAAATTGCCATTTCATAACGTGGCATAATGAATTGACAACATCTCCCCGATGAATCGCAGTTGCGATTCATCGGGGAGATGTTGTCTGAGCGTTCTTACTTCCTTTCAATTCAAGAATACAGGAAACGCTTTATGGATTTCTTGGGGGTCTTCTCGAACTCGTTGGGGGTAAGCTGCACATGGTCGACCTTCTCATACGGTGCCACAAGCGCATTGAGGTCGGTGCGGTTGCGCTCCATGATCTCCGGAAGCTGAGCCACCTCTATGCCGTCGGCATCCATGCGCTCGTAATCGGGGTACACCAACGCCGTCAGCCCCTTCCCGCGCTCCACAATGAGGCTCTCGGACACATAGGGCATGTTGTTGAGCTTGGCTTCTATCTCCTCGGGATAGATGTTCTGCCCCGAAGCGCTCAATATCATGGTCTTATAGCGACCTTTTATGAAAATTGTGCCATCAACAGACCGCGTGCCCATGTCGCCCGTATGGAGCCAACCCTCGGCATCTATTGTCTGCTCGGTTATGTCGGGACTTTTGTAATATCCCTTCATACGGTTCTGGCCACGCACACAGATCTCTCCGGCGATGTGCTCGGGATCGTCGCTGACGATCTTGCTCTCCATGTTAGGCAGCGTGCGGCCGCAACTCGTCGGCACGAATTCACGCCACGGTGTGTAACTTATCAGCGGGCCGCACTCGGTCATGCCATACCCCACGGTAAAGGGGAACTTTATCTTATGCAGAAACGCTTCCACCTCACCGTTGAGCGGTGCTCCTCCGATAATCACCTCCTCGAACTCGCCCCCGAATGCCTCCACAAGCTTATTGCGTATCTTGGCATATATGGCACCGTCGATCAACGGAAGGGCGAGCGCCCATCGTATGGCACGGCGCGTGATCATGGGCACTATCTGCTTACGGTATATCTTCTCAAGGATCAAGGGCACGCAGATCACCAGGTTCGGGCGCACCTTTGCCATAGCCCCAAGGAGGAGGCGCGGTGTAGGAGCCTTTCCGAAAAGCGTGACGAACGTGCCCACGGCAAGCGGCACAAGCATGTCGAAAGCGCACCCGTAGGCATGCGCCAGAGGCAGGAACGACAATGCACGCGAACCCTCATAATGCAACCGTGACTGCACGCCGAACATCACATTGCCGCAGACATTGTCAAACGTCAGCATCACGCCCTTGGAAAATCCCGTAGTGCCGGATGTATAGTTTATTATTGCCGTAGCATCCTTGTCCACCTTGGGATACTTCACATCCTCGGGATTGAAGCCACTCTTGTAGACCGAACGGAAGCGGCGTGAGAGATTCCTTACCACACGTTCCACCGGCGCTTCACCGCCTGCCGTACGCTCAGCAAGCACATGACGCGTCTCAAGCGAGATCGCAGCTTTCAGCCCCGGCATGCGCTCAAATTCATATGTCTCCCAGATAGACTGGTTCACAAACAACAGCGAAGCACCGCTGTGGTTTATTATATGCATCGCGTCGTGAGGATTGAAGTCGGCCAGGATCGGCACTATCGTAGCCCCGTACGTGATAGTAGCCATGAAGCACATGACCCATGTAGGGGAATTCTTGCCAAGGAGCGCCACCTTGTCTCCCCTCTTTATTCCGATCTGCTGATAGAACAGATGTATACGGGCGATGCGACGTGCCATCTCGCCATAACTCAAGATCTCGTCGGAGCCGTATTCTGTCAACGCGGGCAACGACCAATTGTCACGGAAACTTTGCTGATAGACCTCAAGTATATCGGCATTGTATGCTTTTTCTTCCATTACTCGTCAGATCTTTTCACATCCACATCTATATACTCATACTATAGTATCAACCGATTAAAAGCAGTATCGGCCATGACGGGATGCGAAATTTTTCATTGCCAAATTTACTACATATTTCTTATACCTCCAAAACCGATGCGAAATACCGGTTGCGGAGATTATGGTTTTTCCGTATTTTTGCAGCGGAAAGGCTGCGAGCCGGAATTAGTTGCCCTGCCGGACAATTAAGCACTGGTTTCAGACGTTATCATATATTATGGAGATATACAAGCGAATATCCGATAAAAACATCATAGGAAGAGTGATCCCGGCACTCTTGGCGTTGCTGAGCGGAGTCATTCTGTTGGGAGGGCTAAGTTCCTGCGGCGCAAAGCTGTCCGTTGCCAACGAGCAGTTCGAACGCGGGGAATACTTTGACGCTTCCAAGACCTACCGTAAGGTATACAACAAGCTCACCAAACGAGAGCAGAGACCGCAACGAGGAGTGGTGGCATACCAGATGGGACTATGCTACGACAAGCTCGGCATGAGCGCACGCGCCTCGTCGGCTTTCGCAAATGCCATCCGCTACGAATATCCGGACAGCACCGCCATACTACTTATGGCCAAGGCATTGCAGGAGGAGGGGAAATACGCCCAGGCTCAGAAAGCCTATCAGGATTACCTTGCGCTTGATCCTGAAAACGCCACGGCGGCAAACGGACTGGCAGGATGTACCTATGCCCTCGCGCAGAAAGGGAGCCCGACACGATACGTCGTCAAGAACGCCAAACTGTTCAATTCGCGCCGAGCCGATTTCGCCCCCATGTTCCTGGATCCGGCACAAGCCGACGTGCTGTATTTCACCACCACCAACGAGAAGGTCACCGGCAACCAGAAAAGCGAGATCACCGGGATGAAGAAGAGCGACGTTTGGATGGCGCGCAAGAATGAAAAAGGGGAATGGCAACGCCCCGAAGCCGTGGAGGGAGAACTGAACACCGAATTTGACGAGGGGATCGTATCCTTCACCCCCGACGGTAGCACCATGTACCTGACCAAGGCACGCCGCGAACCCAACTCCCACACCGGCGTGGAGATCTTCACGTCACAGCGATCCGATGCCAAATGGAGCGCACCGGTCAAATACGAGATAACCTCCGATACTATCTCAAGTTACGGACATCCGGCAGTGTCGCCCGACGGCAGCTGGCTCTACTTCACTTCCGACATGCCCGGCGGCGCGGGAGGTAAAGACCTGTGGAGAGTCAATCTCCGTGAACGTCAGGGTTCGCTTGAAAACCTCGGTGAATTCATCAACACCCCTGGCGACGAAATGTTCCCTTACGTGCGCACCGACTCGCTACTCTATTTCGCATCCGACGGACATCCCGGGTTCGGTGGACTTGACATTTTCCGCGCCACCCTCACTCCCTCCGGAGGATGGAAGGTGGAGAACATGGGAGCGCCGGTCAATTCTTCCGCCGACGATTTCGGAATCACTTTCGGGAAAGGGGAAAGCGGATACTTCAGCTCCAACCGCACCGACGGGCGCGGATACGACCACATATTTTCGTTCGAGCTTCCCGAACTTCAGATATGGATTTCAGGATGGGTGCTTGACAAGGACGAGGAACCGGTGCCCAACGCCGTGATCCGCATCGTGGGCAACGACGGCAGCAACCAGAAAGCGCTGGCAAAGCCCGACGGCACATTCCGCTTCCCGCTTGAAAGAGGCATAAGCTATGTGATGCTCGCCGGCGCACAGGGCTACTTGAACGCAAAGCAGGAATTTACATCCGACACCGCGGAGGAGGATGCCGAGTACGGTGTGGACTTCATCCTTGCATCCATAAACAAGCCGGTGGTGATAGACAACATTTTCTACGATTTCGACAAGGCCACCTTGCGTCCGGAGTCCAAGACCGGCCTCGACGAAATGGCTCAGGTGCTGCGTGACAACCCAAATGTGACAATAGAGATGGCCTCCCATACCGACCGTTGGGGATCGGAGGCTTACAACATCGACCTTTCCGGCCGGCGTGCCCAATCGGTCATAGACTACCTGATCTCCGTGGGGATAGCCCCCGACAGGCTACAAAGCCAGGGCTACGGCAAAAGCCGACCAAAGACAATAACGAAAAAACTCGCAAGGCTTTATCCGCAGTTCAAGGAGGGGGACGTGCTGACCCCGGAATTCATAGAACAGCTCTCTGAGGCAGACCAGGAGGTGGCGGATCAGATAAACCGCCGCACGGAATTCCAAGTACTCTCCATTGACTACAACATGTTCTGACACATCACACGGATGATGGATAAATATTTCACACAAGTAGCAATAGAACCGGCATCCTGCAAGATCTCCCACGACGAGACGGCATGGACTGTCGGATCTTGCTTTTCAGACGAAATCGGACGCCGCATGGCCGAGGGTGGATTCAATGTGCGTCCCAATCCGTTGGGCACGCTTTTCAATCCGGCTTCCATATGTCGCCAACTTAGGCGGGTGACAGAAGGCAAACCATATGTCTCCGAAGATCTATACAGGCACGACGGCCTATGGCACAGCCACGACTTCCACAGTTCGTTTTCCGCCCCCGAAGCCTCAGTAGCCCTTGACGCTATGAACAGTGCCATCGCCTCATTGCATGCAGAACTTCCATCCTTGCGTTACCTCATCCTTACGATGGGATCGGCTCGTGCATTCATATCAAAGGATACCGGCTGCGTCGTGGCAAATTGCCACAAACTCCCGCCGGACAGGTTTGAGATAAAGGATCTCTCCACCGAGGAAATAGTCACGGACTTGACCGAGACATTCAACATACTCAAAAGCCGGACACCTCAGCTCAGGATCATACTCACCGTAAGCCCGGTGCGTCACAAGGCATACGGCCTCCATACCGACAAACTCTCAAAAGCACGGTTGCTTCTTGCCGCCGACGAACTATGCTCATGCGGCGAGGCCACCTATTTCCCGGCCTATGAGATAATGACCGACGAACTGCGCGACTATCGTTTCTATGCGCCGGACATGGTGCACCCATCGGAAATGGCGGCCGAGCACATCTACAACCGCTTTGCAGAAACTTATTTCACTCCCTCCACCATCAACGATGCCGCATGTGCCCGCAAACAGGCTCGCCGACAGCAACATCGCAGTCTCTCCGAAACAAGAAAATCAGCCACTTAGCAACCAAGAGCGACATCCATGCAAATCGAAATTGCTAATTATTAATTGCTAATTACTAATTGAACCAACGGTGTCATACATTCTTTCAGACATAAGCGCCATACTCTCCGACATACCGCAACCCCGCGATCTCAACTCCCCGCGCAGGGTAATAGACATATTGCTTACCGACAGCCGATCGCTGATAGATCCGGCACACAGCCTCTTTTTCGCATTGCGCACACCCCGCGCCGACGGACACGCATACATAGGTGAGCTATACAGCGAGGGGGTCAGGGCTTTCGTGGTAGAAAGCGATTTCATGCATGCAGACCGCTACCCCGGAGCCGATTTCATCACCGTCGCCTCTACCTACGACGCGCTCATAGCCGTGGCCGAAGCGAACAGACGGGCGAACCCCATACCCACCATAGCCATAACAGGCTCACGCGGCAAGACCCTCGTAAAGGAATGGCTATACCTGCTGCTGCGCGACAACTACCGCGTAAGCCGTTCTCCCCGCAGCTTCAATTCGCAGATCGGGGTGCCGCTCTCACTTTGGCAGTTCAACAACGAGACCACGCTCGGCATCATAGAGGCCGGCATTTCCGCATCGGGCGAGATGATCCGTCTTGAAGGCATGATCCGTCCCGACATCGTTATCCTTACCTCCATCGCGTCAGACCACGACGAGGGATTTGCCGGCACGCGCGAGAAAATACGCGAGAAACTGCTTCTGGCAAGCCATGCCACCACCCTGATATATCCCGGAGACGATCCGCTCATGGTGGAAACGATCGAAGAAATGAGCGGATGCGGCACATTGCCGCCCACGCTGATGAAAATAGACTCAGCCGGATATCTACCCGACGTTGAGAACGGTGATTTCCCGATGCTCACCCTATCTTGGGAACGACGCAACGCGGCCACGTGCCTCGCCGCAATGATAGCCCTCGGATTCAAGCAGGAGGAGGCAATGAACCGCATCCACCGACTGCGCAGCATGGGGACGCGGCTAAAGGTGCTTGACGGTGTAAACCACAACCTACTCATCACCGACGACTACCTCTGCGACCTGCACTCCCTCTCCCCCGCGCTTGACTTCATGTCCAGACGTGCCACACCCGACCGCTCCACCACGCTCATAATAACAGATCTTGACCATGAGGCATCTACCATAGATGACACATATTCCGAGCTTGGCCGCCTTTGCGACCTCAGGAAGATAGACACTATCATAGGGATCGGCAGGGAGATCTCCACCCACGCCATACGCAGAGGGACAAACGATCGGTTCTTCAATTCGATGGATGAAGCCCTCGCCGCCATCTCCACCACAGACTTCGACCATCAGCTAATATTGCTCAAGGGATCCCCGGACACTCCGCTTGACCGGATAACCCGCATGCTTGAAGCACGCACACATGAGACCGTACTTGAGGTCAACCTTGATGCATTGGTAGGCAATTTCAATTTCTATCGTTCCCGTCTGCATCCGGAGACAGGGATAATCGCCATGGTCAAGGCATCAGGCTACGGAGCCGGGTCATACGAACTGGCCAAGACACTGCAGAGCGCAGGAGCCGCCTATCTGGCAGTGGCAGTGCTTGACGAAGGGATAGACCTGCGCAACGCCGGCATAACAATGCCGATAATGGTGCTCAATCCAAAAGTGCTGAATTACCGGCAACTGTTCAACTACCGCCTTGAGCCGGAAATTTTCAGTTTCGAGATACTTGACGAGATAATAGGCCAGGCTCGGCGGCTTGGAGTCACCGACTATCCGGTTCACATAAAACTTGACACCGGAATGCACAGGCTCGGCTTCCTTGAAAAAGACCTTCCGGCGATAATAGAAACAATACAGGGACAAAACAACATCAGGATCGCGTCCGTATTCTCCCATCTTGCAACGGCAGACTGCCCCGACATGAACGACTATACGGAGATGCAGCTGAACCTGTTCGACCGCTGCTCACGGATACTTGTGGACGCATTTCCGGAGAATAGGATAAAACGCCATATCCTGAATACAGCCGGAATAATCCGATACCCGCAGTACCAATACGACCTTGTGCGCCCAGGATTGGGACTATACGGCGTCCCCACGTTGCGCGACGGATCGGAAGCCCCCCTGAGACAAGTCTCAACCCTCAGCACCATAATAATCTCCATCAAGGAGTGGGATGCTGGCACGACGATAGGCTACGGACGGCGAGGAGTGCTCAAACGACGCAGCCGCATAGCGACCATCCCCATCGGATACGCCGACGGCATCAACCGGCGAATGGGTTGCGGCACAGTAAACTTCCTCGTAAACGGGCATCCTTGCCCAACGGTAGGGAGCATCTGCATGGACATATGCATGATAGACATCACAGACGCACCGGCATCGGACGGCAATCACGACGGTCACCCAAAAGTCGGCGACAAGGTGGTGGTGTTCTCTCCCGAAAATCCCGTAACCCCCATGGCAGACAGCCTCGGCACCATACCATACGAACTGTTGACATCCGTAAGTCCTCGTGTAAGGAGGCTGTACTACACCGAATAACAGCCCACACAAGACATATCAGAACCGGGATGAAGCCTATTGTTTTCAGTAGTTTTTTTCATAAATTTTTGAATTATGGGATTTTTTTATAATTTTGCAGCGACGGTGCGTAGAACAACACACTTAGAAATCCCGACATAATCAAAACTTAAATCAACAAATACCAATTCAAAAATTCATGAGAAAAAAGGACTACATTCTCGGATTGGGGATGCTGAGCACATTTGCAATGTTCGCACAGACATCGCCCTATACCGGCAGTATGCCTCCTGAGGAGGGAAGTGAAGTTTTCTATCTTTATCAGGTGGAAAGCGGCAAATGGCTCCGGGAAAACAACGTCAAAGGAGGCACATGGACTACACGTGCGGAACTTGGAAACATCGGCCTTGACGTAGAGATCATAAAAGTTGAGGGGGGGTACCGTATCAATCCTAAGCTAAATGGCAACCATTCGATTAACGGCAATAACCTTTGGATGGATACCAACAATGCACAGACCGTGTGGCAATTCACACCCGTAGAGGTTGAGGGAGTAGACAACGCCGTGCTTATCACCGCCGTATCAGGCCCCGGCGACGGCTACCCGCACGCATTGGGAATGGGAGACGACAATTTCCTGTCCACAAATGCACCGGAAGGGAAGAAGACATGGCAGCTCGTAAGCGCCAAAGACCGCATGGCATACATGACGGCGAACCCTGGAGAAGCGGATGCCACATGGCTTATCCCCTGGCAGGACTTCGGACGCAACAACGAACGCAGCGCACTGTGGACACTGAAACATGCCAATGACGGATCCGGCATCGGCCATAACGGAATCGAACGCAATGCCGTACGCGAGGCATGGAACAACGCCCGCAACTTCATGCACTACACTACTCTCACAGGTCTGCCAAACGGGACATATGAGGTGCGCGTACAAGGATATCAGCGTGAAAACTGGGACAGAACTTCCACATGGGGTAGATACAAGGCCGGAATCGCACCTGAACGCGCCTATTACTTTGCAGGCAGTTCATCGCATCCGATGATGAACATCGCCGACGAGGAATTCACAGGCGACAACAAGCCAAGCAATCATCAATGGGAAAAGATTGGTGCCATCGGAAGATGGATCCCCAACGGCATGGATGCCGCATCATATATCTTTGGTACCGGCAGATACTACAACCCGTGGATCAAGGCCGTGGTAACCGACGGCACCCTGACTCTCGGCATAATCAAACCGGAAGGTTCTGATCTTGACTGGCTCATCTACGACAACTTCGAGATGCGATATGTCAGCGGCAGCACCGAAGGTGCAGGTGAAGGCAATCTGCAAGATGACGTAAACGCGCTCCTTGCAAGCATTGAGGCATATCCTGCAAACAAGCCTGAAGCCCTTGTCAACGCCATTGAGAACGTAAAGACCGCCGCTACACCGAAAGAACTTCGCATGGCACAACTGGATCTCATCTCGGCACTTGACACATATATCCCGGCCAACATAGGCACATTCCACGACATTATGGCTCTCGCTGAAAACGAGGGTATAGAAACCGAGGAGCATATGAACCGCTTCAACAACGCCGCAGACAACGGCGGGGTGAACGATGCCATCAAACAGCTCCGCTATGCACGCCGCCGTGCAGTCGCAGAAAGACAGGCAGACAATTTCAGCGGACATACACCTGTAGCCGGCGACTTCTACCTCTACAACGTAGGCCAGCAGCAGTTCCTCTGCGGCGGTTCCGACTGGGGCGCTCATGCCGCTCTCGGTATGCCGGGTGTGGAGATCACCCTTGAAGCCGGCGATGCCGAAAACCTGACATTCTGGATCGACACCCACCTGTACAACGGCAACAACCACTACCTCAACTACCGTGGCTACATGGACTGCCCCAAGCCTGAAGGACTCTGGAAGTTCGTGCCCGTTGAAGGAAAGACAGGCGTCTACAACATCGTGCAGAACGACTACCAGGATGTCCACGTGGCATGGAATCCTAACGCAAGCGTGAATGAAGGACAGGGTGACGAGACCACCGTGGGCACCGAATGCCGCGACCTCCAGGCCGACGACCTCAACGCACAATGGAAACTCGTGACCAAGGAAGAGCGTATGGCAATGTTAGCCGATGCCGCCAGGAACAATCCCATTGACGTAACCTTTATGATCAAAAGCCCCGGCTTCAACAACCGCGAAAAGGCAGATGAGGTATGGAACATGACCAACGGAAACGTTTGGGACGTAAAAGGCAACCATAACGATTTTGCCCTTGAGTCATGGGACAAGGAGACTTGCGACATATATCAGTCCATCGAAGGACTTCCCGAAGGCGTATATACCATACACGTACAGGGCTACTACCGCAACGGCAGACATGCCGACCAGCCTGACGCTGAACAAGCAAGATACGCCATCCTTTATGCTGCGGAAGAAGGAGCTGAGGAACCCGCTTATGCACCCATCGCCCGTGCGGCCGGCGATCCCTCATCTGCAGAGACCCCGCTCCCCAACGTGCTCTCCGAAGCAAACAAGGCACCCGGAGAAGGACATGATGCTATCGGCAGCGATGCAACGGTTTACCATGTACCCGATGCCGTTTCACAAGGCACGAACTTCTTCAAGCTCGGTCTCTATAACAGCAAGGTAGCCGTACACAAATATACAGACGGCAGCGCACTCAAGATCGGTGTCAAGAAAGACCAGCGCGACAATATCCAGGACTGGATGGTAATTGACAACTTCCGCCTGAAATATTACGGCAAGGAAGCGACCACCGGCATAGAGAACGTAGAGGCTACAGAGGGAACCGCAATCGAAGACACCCGCATCTTCAATCTTCAGGGCATCGAAGTGGCCAATCCCACCGCTCCCGGCATCTACATCCGCAACGGCAAGAAATTCGTTATCAGATAAGACACTTTAAAGCCCATTAAAACACTCACCGCCATGAACGATCGTTCTCATGGTGGTGAGTGTTTTTAGCTGCACATACGAACGCAAACGATTATTTTTGTACTTTTGCATAAGAATACATACAAGTGTGATCCCAATGCAAAAAACGATAGATATACGGCAGAAATCAGTTCGATTACTGGCATTTTTGATATTATTAACCGTACTACCCAATAACATAGCGGCAGAAGTATTGCACAAAGTGGTAGACAAAACCACTGATGACGGGGGATGGAGGTTCAGCCTCGTCACTTGTGCGCCGGGGCGCGAGATATACCAGCTGGAAGGGCATACGGCACTCAGGGCGAGGCATTCGGGAGGTGTAGACCTTGCTATAAACTGGGGAGTGTTCGACTTCCAGGCACCGAACTTCGTATACCGCTTCGTAAAGGGTGAGACGGACTACATGGCGGCGGCCTATCCATTTTACATTTTCCTTGAGGAATACCGGAAGGAGGGACGGCACGTAGTAGAGCAAGAACTGAACCTATCACCGCAACAATCGGAGAAACTGATGCAGCTTGTGGAGGAAAACCTGCAGACCGAAAAACGCACATACCGCTACAATTACGTAAAGGACAACTGTGCCACACGCCCGCTTGCCCTGATAGAGCGTGCCGCAGCCCCTGTGATTCTCGCCGTTGGCGAGGATACCCAGCAAACTACCTTCCGCTCTGAAATGACAGACTATCACTCCGCATACCCCTGGTATCAGTTCGGAATAGACCTGGCGCTCGGTGCCGATCTTGACTATCCGATCACCGAACGCGAGCGTACATTCGCCCCGATCCGGCTTCAGGAAGCCTTGGGAAACGCCAAATTCAGGTATCCCGACGGCAAAGAAGCGCCGGTGGTAAAATCCACAAACGTGCTTGTGGAGGGTGATCCTTCAGGAGTTGCCGATGCGCCCACACCATGGCCTCTTACCCCGATGGCGGTAGGAATATACCTGCTCGTGCTGACTGTCGCATTCAGTTTGTCCGACATAATACGCCACAAGCTGTCACGCTGGCTTGACACATTGATTTTCGGTGCACAATTCCTCGCCGGATGCCTCCTGACATTCCTGATCTTCATCTCCGTACATGAAGCCACCTCCCCCAACTGGCTCTACCTATGGTTGAATCCGCTCTGCATCATCGGAGCCGCAGGTGTGTGGATAAAAAGGTGGAAACGTGTGGTTTATTGGTATCAAATTTGTAACTTTGCAGCGCTGACGGTCTTGCTGTCAGCTCACCATTTCCTCGGGCAGGCTTTCAATGCGGCTTTCCCGATATATATTTTGTGTGCACTTATACGGTCTGCAACAGACGTTTATGTACTACATCCGCATATACGGCACAACACATTAAAGCATTGAAGAGAACCGATTGAATGCATTTCCGGTTAAGGAAAATTTTAATGTCGCCGCACATTTTACCCCTGTCAGGTGTATTAACATGCGGAGAAAAAATTTAACGATACAGAAAGTTGAGTAAACTACAGATCAAATCGGGAGTTGTGGGACTGTTGGTAACAGCCCTCACCTCCATCACTGTATCCGCCCAGAGCAACGCGGGAGAGCCGTCAAAGCGCCCATCGCTCGTGGTCGGCATAGTGGTGGAGGGATTGTCTACCGATTATCTCGAACTGCTCAAGGCCAACTTCGGGTCAGGCGGATTCCGCCGGTTGCTTGAACAGGGGGTGACCATATCCGATGTGGATTTCGGTACACCTCTGGACGGCGCAGCCGCCACGGCAGTGATCTTCACAGGGGCATCACCCGCCGTCAACGGAGTTGGGTCAGCCGGGATCTACGATCCGGAAACACGCCGTGTGCGCTCCGTGCTCATTGACCCGGAAACAATAGGGAATTTCACCGACGAGACGCTTTCCCCCCGAAACCTCGCCGCATCCACCATCGCCGACGAACTGCGCATAGATGCCGGTGGCCTGGGGTATGCCTATGCCATAGCACCCGATGCATCCGAGGCCATAATAATGGCGGGTCATGCCGGCAACAGCGCTTTCTGGCTTAACGACAACACCGGGAAATGGGCTACGACGACCTTCTACAAGGATCTCCCCACCCCAGCCCAGAACGCCAACCACCGTACACCCAACGAGTACCGCCTTGACACCCTGCAATGGGTGCCGTCCATGTCGGTAGACCGCTTCCCCGATCTCCCCTCCTACAAGAAGCTGTACCCGTTCCGGCACACGTTCCCGCGCACACAAGCCAACCGATACAAAGCTTACAAGAATTCCCCGGCGGTCAACACCGACGTGACCTCTATGGCGACGGATTACATAAAGGTGCTCACCCTGGGAAAACGGGAAAGCACCGACATGCTAAACGTGGCCTATACGCTGCAACCGTTCATGTACGGTCGCGATCCCGACAACCGCACGGAGCTTATGGACAGCTACCTGCGTCTCGACCGCGACCTTGAACGCCTTTTCGCGTCAATAGACAGCGACGGCCCCGGGATGGATCATACCCTCGTGTTCGTGACCGGCACCCCCCTCACACGCCGTCAGCGCCGCGACGACGAAAAGTGGGCGCTTCCATACGGGGAATTCTCGTCACGCAAAGCCGTATCGCTGCTCAACATGTACCTCATGGCCATATACGGCAACGGCGACTGGGTGACGGCCTACCATGACGGGCAACTCTTCCTCAACCATAAGCTGATAAAGGAGCGCAACAAGGATCTCTCCGAACTGCGAACCGAAAGCGCCCGGTTCCTTACCCGCATGAGTGGCGTTGGGGACGCATGGACTATAGACGACATCCTTGACCGTCGCGCATCGGAGAATCCAGAGGCGATGCGCCGCAACACCCATGTGGCCACATCCGGCGACGTGATAGTCAACATATTGCCCGGATGGCAGGAGATAGACGACGATGACGACACCGACACGCCACAGACTACCCAGAGGGCGGCATCTGCGATGGCGCCCGCCTTCATATTGTCGCCGGGACTACAGGCTCGCACCATCGGCACGCCGGTGGACGCACGCGCCATAGCCCCAACGGTCACCGGACTGTTGCGCATACGCTCGCCCAACGGCGCTGCAGTGGCACCCTTGCGCTTGAAGAACTGAGGCGCGACCCAACACATCCGGCACTCTCGCTCCACTATAAAAATTTCCCAATTACGTAAATAAAGCAACCACACAATACATAATGTCACTTCAAACGTTTCTCAGCAAACTGTTCGGCAACAAGTCGCAGCGCGACCTCAAGGAAATCAAGCCGATAATCAACAAGATCAATGCTATCGGCCCGAGCCTCAAACAGCTCACCAACGACGAACTGCGCGGAAAGATAGACGAGGTACGCGCCTCCATAGCAGCCGCGATAAAACCCGACGAAGATGCCGCAGCTGAACTGCGTCTCAAAGTAGAGGAAATGCCATTCAACGAGCGTCAACCCGTATGGGACGAGATAGACAAGCATGAGAAAAACATACTCGATATACTTGAAGATCAGCTCAACGAGCATCTGCCCATCGTATTCGCAACCATGCGCGAAACGGGCGCCCGTTTCGCTGCCAACGAAACCATAGAGGTAACCGCCACCCAACTTGACCGCGACCTCGCAGCAGAGGGACGCGAATTCGTCAGCATTGACGGCGACAAGGCCATATGGAAAAACAAGTGGATGGCCGGGGGCAACGAAATCACGTGGGACATGGTACACTACGACGTGCAGCTCATCGGCGGTGTAGTACTCCATCAGGGCAAGATCGCGGAAATGGCGACCGGTGAGGGAAAGACCCTCGTGGCCACGCTCCCGGTATTCCTCCGCTCCCTCTCACGCAAGGGGGTACACGTGGTGACCGTCAACGACTACCTCTCCAAGCGCGACTCGGAATGGATGGGTCCACTGTACATGTTCCACGGCTCCACGGTTGACTGCATAGACAAGCATCAGCCCAACACTCCACGCCGCCGCAAGGCATATGAGTGCGACATCACGTTCGGCACCAACAACGAGTTCGGCTTCGACTACCTGCGTGACAACATGGCCATGGCTCCTCAGGATATGGTACAGCGCAAGCACTACTACGCCATCGTCGACGAGGTGGACTCGGTGCTCATAGACGACGCACGTACCCCGCTCATCATCTCAGGCCCCGTACCCAAGGGGGACGATCAGCTGTTCAACGAATACAAGCCCAATGTAGAAAAGGTGTTCCAGGCGCAGAAACGCCTTGTCACCCAGATACTCGCCGATGCGAAACAGAAAATCAGCAGCGACGACAAGGAGGTGCGCAAGGAGGGAGAACTGCTACTGTTCCGCGCATTCAAGGGTATGCCCAAATACGGCCCGCTGATCAAGTTCCTCAGCGAGGAAGGCATGAAAAACGCGCTGCTCAAGACCGAGGCATATTACCTGCAGGACAACAGCCGCGAGATGCCCATAGTAACCGATCCCCTCTACTTTGTCATTGACGAAAAGAACCGGTCGGTAGAGCTGACAGACAAGGGATTCGACGTGCTGACAGACCGCAACCAGGATCCGCAGTTCTTCGTGCTTCCCGACATAGCAGCAAAACTCTCCGAACTGGAGACGATCTCAGACCTCAACGAGCGCCAACAGAAAAAGGACGAGGCCATGGCCGACTATGCAATAAAGTCGGAACGCGTACACACCGTGACGCAGCTCCTGAAAGCCTACACCCTCTTCGAGAAGGACAATGAATACGTGATCGACGACAACAAAATCAAGATCGTAGACGAGCAGACAGGCCGCATCATGGAAGGTCGACGCTACAGCGACGGCCTTCATCAGGCAATCGAAGCCAAGGAGGGCGTAAAAGTGGAGGCTGCCACACAGACATTCGCCACAATCACACTTCAGAACTACTTCCGCATGTACCACAAGCTGGCAGGTATGACCGGTACGGCCGAAACCGAAGCCGGCGAGTTGTGGGACATCTACAAGCTTGACGTGGTGACCATACCAACGAACCGCCCGGTTGCCCGCATAGACATGGACGACCGCGTGTACAAGACCAAAAAGGAAAAGTATGCCGCCGTCATCGAAGAGATCGTGCGTCTGCGCGAAGCAGGACGTCCGGTATTGGTAGGTACCACATCCGTTGAAATCTCGGAGCTGCTCAAGCGCATGCTCGACATGCGCAAGATACAGTGCCAGGTGCTCAACGCCAAACTCCACCAGCAGGAGGCACAGGTGGTAGCTCTCGCCGGCCGCCCAGGCACGGTGACCATCGCCACCAACATGGCAGGCCGTGGTACCGACATCAAACTCCCGCAGGAAGTAAAGGATGCGGGCGGTCTGGCAATCATCGGCACCGAACGCCATGAGAGCCGACGCGTCGACCGTCAGCTACGAGGCCGTTCGGGTCGTCAGGGCGATCCCGGTTCATCCGTCTTCTACGTATCCTTCGAGGATCAACTCATGCGTCTTTTCGCCACCGACCGCGTCATGAAGATGCTTGACACGCTCGGCCTCAAGGAGGGAGAGATGATAGAGAGCAGCATGGTGACAAAGGCCATAGAGAACGCCCAGAAACGCGTGGAAGAGAACAACTTCGGCGTGCGCAAGCGTCTGCTTGAGTATGACGACGTGATGAACAAGCAGCGTACCTACATCTACAACCGCCGCCACCATGCCCTTCTCGGCGAACGCATCGGCATCGACATCGCCAACATGATCTACGACCTCATAGAGAATCTGGTCATCAACTACGACCAACCCACCGACTATGAGGAGCTATCCATGGAGATGATGCGTGTCCTTACCGTAGAGCTGCCCTTCACTGCAGAGGAATTCCCCTCGCTCAGCCGCGAAGAAAAGGTAGAGCGCATCTATGCCGCAGCCAATGAAACCCTTGAGCGGCGCACCCAACGCATAAAGGATGTTGCGATGCCGGTGATCAAGGACTGGGTGGAGAACCGGGGAGCTACAGGACGCATCCTCGTCCCCATCACTGACGGCAAACGCATATTCCACCTCCGTTGCGACATAAATGAGGCATATGCGTCGGATTGCAAGTCCATCGTCAAGGAATGGCACAAGGCCATACTTCTCGTTACCATTGACGAACTGTGGAAAGAGCACCTGCGCGAACTTGACGATCTGCGCCAGAGCGTGCAGAACGCATCCTACGAGCAGAAAGATCCTCTGGTAATCTACAAGGTGGAATCGTTCCACATCTTCGAGGCAATGCTCAACAACCTCAACCAGAAGACGCTCGCCGCACTGATGCGCGGCCAGATCTTCGTACAGCCCGCTCCACGCCCAACAAACGTGTCGGTAGGCGGTGCACCGACACATGAGGCCGGCGAGCACGAAGCCGAGGGAGACAACGACGCTGCCCATAAGGAGGTGCCCGTGCCTGAGGCACCTGCGCCCGCACCGGAGATGAAACGAGCCATGCCGGAACGTCCCAACGACTACTCACAGTATACCGCCTCAAAGGAGAGTCTGCCGGGAGAAAACGCCCAGCGTCAAGCCATGGCCAACGCCGGAGGAGGCCCCCGCAAGGTTCAGCCAATGAAAGCCGCTCCTAAGATCGGCCGCAACGACCTGTGTCCTTGCGGTTCCGGCAAGAAATACAAAAATTGCCACGGACGCAACGCCTGACAGTGCGTCAGGAGACCCCTCATGGAAATTTCCTGACAAAATCCAGTAGCACATACCTTCCTCTCTCTCCGATCCTCTTTTTCTGACTAACCAACTTCCAGCAATATTATGGCCAACGACAATAACAATCCCGAATACACGAATCCGGGAGGAGAAACCCTCAATGAACGTTTGCGCCGCGCGGCTGCCATGGCACGCGGCGAGCACCCCGACGTGCAGCCAAAGCGTCCGGAATCACCGGAACCGCGCCGAGTGGAGCCACAGCCGGAACAGGCAACGCCACCCAGACCTCAAGTTCCCCCGATGCCACAGGATCCCCCACGCGAACGCAAGTATGACAATATTGACGAGTTCAGGCGTTCGGCACGCCAACCGGAGCCTGTTCGGGAGCCTGAAATGCGCCAGCGCCCCCCGATGCGTGAACCGGAACCATATCGTTATGAGGAACCCCGCCAACAACGCAGACCGGAGGAACCCCGAAGATCGCGTTTCGACATGTCGGGAGGCAATAACGGCGGCAAGGATCGCAAGAACATGGTTCGCTGGATCTCCATACTCGCCGTGCTGCTCCTTCTGGCCGTGCTGGCAGTGGTCTTCATGTCAATAAGCCATAGCCGCGAGGCCGCCGAGCAGAAACAGCAGATAGAGCAACTGCAACTGGCCAACGAGCAGATACAACTGGCCAACGAATACGATGCACTCAACAACGAGTTTGCCCAATACGAAAACCAGACTTCGCTGTTGGCCAACGACTCCATCGTACAGAAATACTCGGCTGCCCGCGCACAGGTGGAAAAGCTGCTTCAAGAGCTTAAGAACGAAAAGAACAAGAGCGCCGCACAGATCAACAAGCTCAAAGGGGAGATCGCCACACTAAAGGGAATACTCCGCAACTATGTGGAGCAGATCAATGCCCTAAGCCAGGAGAATCAGGAACTGCGCTCCGAGAACCAGCAAGTCAAAGCCCGCAACCAACAGCTCAGCCAGAACATACAGTCGGTTCAGGAGAGCAACAAGGTGCTTAACGAACGCATGACCCTTGCTGAAAAGCTCAACGTTACTGGTGTTGCGCTCACTCCCCTGAACAAGAAAGGGAAAAAAGAAAAGAACGTGACAAAGGCACGTCAACTCATGGTGACATTCACCATACCGCAAAACAACTCCACACCGGTGGGCGAAAAGACCATCTATCTGCGCATCACCAATCCTGAAGGTACTTTCCTCGGCGGTGGCGGTTCGTTCAGCTTCGAGGGCGCAAGCCTTGAGGCAACCGCACGCAAGGCTATCGAATATGCCGGCGACGAGATCCCGGGCGTAACCATCTACTGGGACGTCAACACCACCCTCACCCCCGGCGATTACACCGTGGAACTGTTTGCCGACAACTTCCGGTTGGCATCCAGGAAATTCACTTTGAAAAAGTAAATTTCCCAAGAAGCAAGAAGTCAGAGCATTAGAAGTCAAGCAAAGATACATTCGCCTATAGGAACCAGAATATTGACCTGAACGACAAGTCATTATGCAGTATGGAAGCCTACAGAACCTTGTGGTATGGCAGAAAGCCATGGATCTGGCCAAGCACACATATCAGATCTTAAGGGAATTTCCCTCAGAGGAAAGATATGGGCTTATTGACCAGATAAGAAGATGTGCCATCTCCGTACCATCCAACATAGCAGAAGGATACGGGAGAATGTCTGATAATGAATTTTTGCGTTTCCTTGCAATTGCGAATGGTTCGCTCTACGAACTCGAAACGCAGATATTATTGACATCAGAAATTCTCCCAAACCTGTCAGAGAAATGCGATGCTTTATTGAAAGAGATAACCGAAGAGAAGAAAATAATCCGTTCCTTCATTCCCACCATTAAAAATCGAATTCGTTGACAGTCAAATTATTTACAGGTACAACAAACTTTACTAAAGTGTCTCCTCACCCCAAAACTATTCCTGCCTGACTAAAGTATTATTGCTTGACTTCTAATGCTCTAATTTCTTACTTCTAAAGTATATGGAAAGCCTTATATCGGATCTTGCGTTCATACTGCTGCTCGGGGCGGTGGTGACACTGCTGTTCAAGTGGATAAAGCAGCCGGTGGTGCTGGGATACATCGTGGCGGGATTCCTGGCCAGCCCCAACTTCACCCCGCTCCCATCGGTCACTACCGACGAGAACATTGAGTTCTGGGCACAGATCGGGATCATTGTGCTGCTGTTCTCCCTCGGCCTTGAGTTCAGTTTCAAGAAGTTGCTCAATACCGGAGGATCTGCCGTCGTTACGGCGCTCATCATAGTGGTTGGGATGATGGCCACGGGCTTCGTGATAGGGCATCTGCTCGGTTTCACGGCAATCAACAGCCTATTCCTCGGAGGAATGCTCTCCATGTCCTCGACCACGATCATCATCAAGGCTTTCACAGACCTGAACCTGAGACAGAAGAAATTTGCCTCGCTCGTGTTCGCAGTGCTCATCGTGGAGGATCTGTTTGCCGTCGTGATGATGGTTGTGCTCTCCTCCATCGCCATCAACAACAGCGTGGAAGGTGGCGAGATGCTCATGAGCGTGAGCAAACTTGTGTTCTTCCTAATCATATGGTTCCTGGTCGGTGTCTTCATCCTGCCCTCGGCTCTCAACCGCTTCCGCCGTTTCCTCAACAATGAGACCCTTCTGGTGGTGTCCATGGGGCTATGCCTCGGCATGGCCGTCTTCTCGGTGTTCTGCGGCTTTTCCATGGCGCTGGGTGCATTCGTGATGGGTTCCATCCTCGCCGGCACAAGCTATGCCGAGCGCATAGAGCATGTGGTAAGTCCGGTCAAGGATCTTTTCGGGTCGGTGTTCTTCATCTCCGTGGGTATGATGGTGCAACCCGACGTGATAGTGCAATACTGGTGGCCTATCCTGCTGCTGTCGGTGGTGGTGATAGTCGGCATGATAGTGTTCGGCACATGCGGCATGCTTGTCACAGGACAGAGTCTGCGCGTGGCCATTCAGTCGGGCTTCTCCCTTACCCAGATCGGGGAATTCGCCTTCATCATCGCCACCCTGGGCATGAGCCTTGGGGTGCTTGACCATGAGATCTACCCGATTGTGGTGGCAGTATCGGTGATAACCACATTCACCACCCCTTATTTCATACGCATGGCCGAACCGGTATACGAGTTCACTGCACGACACCTGCCGCAGCGGTTCCGGTATCTTCTCACTGCACGCACTTCGGGCGACTCCGACAGCTATACGACACGCCGCGCATGGATCTCCCTCGCACAACGTTATCTGTGGCGCATCCTGATGTATTCCATCATACTGTATGCCATCTCCATGCTCTCGCGCACATATCTCGCCCCATGGCTTGACGGGTGGGCAGGTTCATGGAGCCGGTTCATAGGAGCCGCTACCACCTTGACGTTCATGGCACCGTTCCTGCTGGCCCTCTGTCTGCCACCGCGCATGGACTCCGGCAACAGCGCCGCACATCTTACGGCATCCCAGCTACGGCTTCCGAGGCTTATCATGATGGTATTTCGCCTGATACTCGCGCTTGGATTCATCGTCTGGCAGCTCTGGCAGTTCTATTCACTGAAGGTCGGCATACTCGTGGGGATAGCATGCTTCATGATCATGCTGATGCTCTTCTCCAAGCGCCTCAACCATCAGTTGCGCCAGATAGAGAAACGGTTCATCAACAACCTCAACGAGCGCGAGCTACGACGCTCAGGCAAGAACAACAACCTTGTGAGCGACCTCCACCTGGCTTACATGCATGTGGGCTACGGATGCCCGTTCGTAGGAGAACGCCTTGTAAATGCCAATATCCGCCACAAATACGGGGTAACGGTCGTGACCATACAGCGCGGCTCGGAGCTGACGGTCGTTCCCTCGGGCGAGACGCGCATCTTCCCTGGGGACACCGTAGGTGTGATCGGCACGGACGAGCAGATCTCCTCCATCCTCCCCGTGATCGAGGCCGAACAGACACCCTCCTCTTCCGACACGCCCACTGACCTCAACGAATTCAAGCTCACAAGCGTAGTGCTTACGGACAGCTCCCCACTCGTCGGAAAGACCCTTGCCACCGCAGATGTGCGCCGCAACTACCAGACCCACGTCGTAACCCTCGAGCGCGACAACACCTTCGTTGACGAAGCCGCCCATCTTCCCCTCCGTCCCGGCGACCGCCTCTGGATCGTTGGCACCTCCCGCACCGCCGACCTCCTCCGCTGATCCCACACGCTGCCACGCTACAACTTTTAAGTAGCGAAAATAGCCAATTAAATTCTTGGAAATTTGATATTTTTAGTTAAATTTGCGAGTGCTCAATTTTAACGATCTTATACACCTGAAAAAACTTATTTACGGCATTTTATCGGCAATGCTATTTACAGGTTGTACTTCAGATGAGCCGGTATTGCCTTCAACGCAAAAGACTCAAGCCATAGCTGATACGAGTGGCAACCTCCGAAGCATAGAGGAAGTGTTGGAGATCTCAGCCAATGCATCCAATATGATAACACCTACAGGAGACGAAAGAGGGCTAAGCCGAGGATATGGACGCGTAATAGATTGCCAAACGCCCGTATACCATATCGGCAGTAAAGCATCACGAAGCGGTGGCGAAGACACATTGATGTATGTAGTCAACTATGCCGACAACAATGGCTTTGCTTTGGTCTCGGCTCCACGTAACGCCCCGGAACTGCTTGCCGTCACCGAAAAGGGACACTACAATCCATCCGAACCGGTGGAAATCGAAGGGTTCAATCTCTGGATGGACGAGACTCTGGAGATTTTAAAAGTCCTGACGGATTTACCAGGCAAGAATACAGCCAAAGCAATATACGGCGATCAAACAAAAATAGTGCGCGATACCGTATGGCAAAAGAACATACCTCCCAGAGTAGATGTCTTATGGGGACAAAGCAAAGACGATCTGGTTCCAAACGCATGCGAAGGTATGTTTTGCGACAATGGAGTTGCGGGATGCGCAAATACTGCGATGGCGATGATAATGTATTTCCTAAATAGACCACAAGGCATTACGCTTACCTACCTTTCAGACCGTCCATATCTAAGGCTAAGCTGGGAAGAATTAAGCAAGTACCTATCCACCCGAGACAATCCACTGAATGCTTTCCCCGTCTCAGATTATCCGATAAGGGAAAATCTGGCTCATCTGCTGAGGGAATTGGGGCATAGAGCGAATAGCGATTATAGCGACCCGAAAGTCACGAAGACTTCTAGTGATGAAGCACCCAGATTATTACGTACACTCTCACTTGCATCTACTTCCGGATGGGAAACAGGTGCAGGAATAAGATCATATGACGAGATATTTTATCATAACAGAGCGATATTATTGGAAAGAGGAAATGAAACCGACAACAGCGGACATCAATGGATCTGTGATGGCTTGAAAAATTATAAGATCTTTGATTATATTTATGACAGCACAGACAATGGCGTGACATGGCAATTGTCTGACGCTATAGAACTTGAAGAATACTACCTAATTCATTACAATTGGGGATGGCACGGGAAATATAATGGATTTTTTCATCGTATTGACCTCTCAATGGATCCGAACGACATAAAGAATGATGCCCACCCATTAAACAGGTTCAAAACCAAAAGGCAAATCATACCGATAATAAACTGACATGGGAGCGATTGTAAAACTGTGGCATGCGATTGGCGCATGCATTATTGCAGGAATATTTTTTGTCGGGTGTAACGCAAACCAGTCTGCCACCAAGCGCCATACACCCGGCAAAAAGAATAAATCCACACATATTCATATGGACGGATCTTATTTGATGCCTGACGACACAAGGATGTTCAAGCATAAAGATGTTTTCCTGAACTTCAATTCAAAAGGCGGAAAAAAAAACGTCAAATACAATCAGGAGGCTTGCCCTAGGTTTATTTGCTCCACATCAGAAGATTGGTTGGTCTGCATGAAAAATGACACTGTGACATACCAGACAGCCAAAGACACCAAAGGAAGGGACTGCTTTATTCTTTACCCATTAAATGAGGACAACCTAAACAGGTTTTATGCGGGAGATGTTGTCAACAAGCAATACATCACCCCGTTGGCATCTCAATACTTCCATTATAACGGTGTGCTCGGCATTGATTTGGTTCCGATTTGTTGGGAAAACAAGTTTGCCATGCCCATGGGTGAAGAGAAATGGGTAAGAGCCGTTTTTGATCCGGACAAGCATCTAATCCAATTACATGTGCAGCCCAACAATACCGGCAAATGCAGAGTTCTCACTTTGGTATTGAACGACTTATATGGCAGCACTCCCTATAGTGAGCCATTTTTAAACAATGCCATCCGCATATTCCAACGTTATGACTGACCTATAAAAACGCAGCCGCAAAGACGAGATTTGCGGCTGCGTTTTTATTGGGGGCATTATTATGTGCAATCGGGGCAAAATAGCTAACTTTGCAGAGGAGAAACAAACTATCCGCTACATATACAATCTACACAGTCTATGCAGGAAAAAATAATAATCCTCGATTTCGGATCGCAGACCACGCAGCTCATCGGGCGACGCGTGCGTGAGCTGAACACGTATTGCGAAATCGTGCCTTACAACAAGTTCCCGTTCGGCGACGAATCGGTAATAGGCGTGATCCTTTCCGGTTCCCCCTTCTCGGTGTATGATGAAAAGGCGTTCCGCGCCGAACTGTCGGCCATCTGCGGCCATCTGCCGGTGCTCGGCATTTGCTATGGCGCTCAGTTCATGGCCTACACCTCCGGCGGCACCGTCGAGCCGGCCGCCACACGCGAGTATGGCCGCGCCATCCTCACCGAGGTTGATGGTGCAGATCCCCTTTTCAAGGGCATAGGCACTGGTTCACAAGTCTGGATGAGCCACGGCGACACAATAACCTCCGTGCCCGGAAACTTCAAGGTAGTGGCCTCCACCGAGAAAGTACGCGTGGCAGCCTACCGCGTCGAAGGTGAAAAGACGTGGGGTGTGCAGTTCCATCCCGAGGTATACCACTCGCAGATAGGCACGGAGCTACTGCGGAACTTCGTGGTAGACATCTGTGGCGGCAAGCAGGACTGGAGCGCCGAATCGTTCATAGACACCACGGTAGCTCAACTGCGCGAGCAGCTTGGGGACGACAAGGTGGTGCTCGGCCTTTCAGGAGGTGTAGACTCCTCCGTTGCCGCAGTGTTGCTCAACCGCGCCATCGGCAGCAACCTCACATGCATCTTCGTGGATCACGGCATGCTGCGCAAGGATGAGTTCCGCAACGTGCTTCATGACTATGAATGCCTCGGACTTAACGTGATCGGAGTGGACGCATCGCAGAAGTTCTTCAGCGAGCTTGCCGGCGTAACCGATCCGGAGCGCAAGCGCAAGATCATCGGAAAGGGCTTCATTGACGTGTTCGACGAGGAAGCACACAAGATCAAGGATGTGAAATGGCTCGCACAGGGAACCATCTATCCCGACTGCATCGAAAGCCTCTCCATCACCGGCACCACCATCAAGAGCCACCACAATGTGGGCGGTCTACCCGAGAAGATGAACCTCAAGCTGTGCGAACCGCTGCGCCTCCTCTTCAAGGACGAGGTACGTGCCGTAGGCCGCGCCCTCGGCATGCCGGAGCATCTCATCAAACGCCATCCGTTCCCCGGCCCCGGTCTGGCCGTGCGCATCCTCGGGGACATAACCCCTGAAAAGGTACACGTGCTCCAGGAAGCAGACCATATCTTCATTGACGGCCTGCGCCGCTGGGATCTATACGACAAGGTATGGCAGGCGGGAGTGATACTGCTCCCCGTCCAGAGCGTGGGCGTGATGGGCGACGAACGCACCTATGAACGCGCCGTGGCACTCCGCGCGGTAACCTCAACCGATGCCATGACTGCCGACTGGGCACATCTCCCCTACGAATTCATGGCCGAGATCTCCAATATGATCATCAACCACGTGCGCGGGGTCAACCGCGTATGCTACGACATCTCCTCCAAACCGCCAGCCACCATCGAGTGGGAATGATTTATTCCGCTCTAACTGTCAATACAATTTTTATCTCGTATAAATCAACCACTTAGCAAACCTCTGAGCGCTAAGTGGTTGTTTTTTCAACCAAAATTCCGAAATCGTACCCTGTGACCGTGTTTTTGAATATTATCACAATCGCCATAAGGTTTCCTTTTCCCACTCTAAAGGTACGCCCATGTGTTTCAAAGCAGAAGTAGGAAGATTTGACAATAGTGAAACGATTTCTTTAGTAAATGTGCTTTTAGGTTTAATGCTTTGCTCAAGATATGCCATGCAACAAATGGGAGCATATAACTTGAACTGTTGACGAGGCTTGAGTGATATCCAACTAAGCGGAAGGCGAGTTGGCAACTGAGGAATGAAGGGGAGTCGTTTATTCCAAAGTCTGCCATGATGCGCACAGCAGTTTCTCAATGCAGATATTGACTTCATCCAACTTTCCAAATAAGCGTATTGAGGAAGACCAAAACTCTTTGCCACGAGCTTCTTTACTTCAACATCCTTGAAATTGCAAAATAGCTTAGACAGCGTTCCAAATGAAACCACCTCCATAGTTTTCCATACGGGAGGCAAAGAGGGCTCATCGTATTTCTCAAAATGTTCTTTCAAAAAAATCTCATTTGACCTTTTTACCTCCTTATTTATATTGTCAAGGCAGTTGTTGAAGATAGTCTCATTCTTAAACAAGGCTGAATCCATGAACCAAAATGCGCCATACCTAAGTGAAAAGCAGTGAATAATTCTAGTTCTTAATGCGATTTCAATATCTTGTATCGCAGAGAAGATCAGACCTCGCAACTTTTTATCAAACAGATACAATTCCACTACTTCATCAAAACAACATCCTTGAATGAATTGGTGTGATTCTATACCATGTTCTTCAAATGTCTGCCAATAGCTTGCCAAACGGAAATAACTAATGGAGTTAAGGATTTTGACGGCTTCATCAATATCCAGAATTCTTAATCCTCGTTGCTGCAAAAGCTGCAGTTGCTGGGAAATGTCAATTGGCCGTTTGTCGTACTTCATGGTTATAAAAAAACTAAGTCCCACCGTGGTACGCATTATCAAGAGGCGTGGTGGGAACTGTCGCTACAAAGTTAGCACATTATTTTCATCTAGACAAATCTTGGAAGTCAAATCTGAAAATCAAAAATGCTCTTAGCAAGTAAGCCATTAAACACTATAAGCACCAAGTGGTTGTTTATCGTATCTCATGACGTCATATATAAAAGTGGTGACTTCAATCGGTTTTCCATTGTGCCACCACTTTTTTACACTATCACATTGTTATTTCCTGATGAGGACTATCACCTCATCATTCTCTTTGAGGTCAGACAAGTCGGAAGTTTGCCGTAAGAGATATGCACCTGCATATTTTCCGACAATATTCTCCACATGCGAATCATAGAGAACTTTTGTCCAGATGATTTCTTTTGTCTTTATAATGTCATTGAAGAACATATCAGCCAACTCGTCTAATGTATACTCCGGCCTCCTTTTAAGAATCACCTCACAGTCACCGGTGTCATCGGTGTGATAGCTTAACAACGTGGTATCATAATCGTTGTCAGACGGTAACCATTCGTTATGATGAAGAAATTCCCTGAGCTTTGTTAGCGATTCGCTTTTGGAGGCGCATCCTCCAAAAGCGAATCGGAAGGTTATATGCGGCATAATTTTCATCAAATCACGACTTTGTATGATTTACCACCCACAGTAACAATATAGATGCCTTTGGAAAGACCATCTATAATAGGCTCTTTTGTCTCCACAAGTAAGCACCCTTGAAGATTGAATACTCGTATTGTTGAGTTTATAGAGATCTCATTAACAACTATTTGACCATCTAAGACCTTAATGGTTATGTCATTATCATCGGATACTATTCCTTCAATTCCAGATGAAGGTTCTACTATGATTCTTTTAGAAATTGTCCTTGAATCGCTAAAATCATAGAATCCCATCTCATTTTTTTGACATTCAATACTGAAAGATAGAGTTGTTTCTCCTTCCTTCAATCCTGTAGCAAACCAATGAGGATCATTGCCGGTTGCTTCTACCGATGAAAGAGAGATAATCTCTTCATCAAAATCTGTATTGAACCTGCACCATATATCTGCTTGATATGTAATTCCGAGATCTATTTTTTCTCCCATTTTAACCTTAATTGGAGATGATGTATTCCATTCCAGATTGTTGGAAGCTCGGTTAACAGTCAAATATGCACGCGATGGATTTGCAACAACATTTGGATTTGTTCCTTTGGACATCAGATTGAAAATATATTTGCCAGCCCACATCGCTCTGTCAATATTTGTGTCAAGGTATTTCCCAGCATATTCTCCTCCTGTTATTGTTAACACATGATTTTGCGAGCGATTATCACCATCCAAATACAAAAGCCCAATCCAGAAATCGTCCTCACTGAAGGGACCTATGATTTCAGGGATAAAATTAAAATAATCGTCAGATGTACTCACTGACATATCATTGCACGTAACCGAATTATAAATATCCTTAAAGCCCACAGTTAGGGGCTTTATGACAAGCCTCCCGTCCAGATATACAAATCTATAATTCTCAGCACTACCTCCGGAAACCGTTATAGCATAGGTTCCAGAATCGGACTCTTTCGTGGCTACGCATTCCGCTTTGGGTACTGATAGCAACGATGTTTTTGAATCATTATTGACAAAACCAACGTATGAAATCGAAAAAACTGGATTAATTTCACCATATAGACGCTCATAATCATCTGCCTTAACTGTGAGATCTTTTTTTATGATTGTAAGTAATCCTGAGGCATACGATTTTATCTCATAATTATTTGCATCTCCTCCATTGGCGGTGACGGTATACTCTCCTACAGATGAGCGTGAATCCGCAGTCGTGGTAAATTGGGGCTTAACAATCCAATCTGGACTCGTTTCATCATTCTTAAGTCCTGTATAGGACAAAGCAAACTTAGGATTCTCTTCACCGTAGATTTTTGTTGAGTTTACCACACTGACGGAAAGTGGAGCCTTCAAAATCGAAAGATTCCCATACTTATAACTGATTTCATAATTCGGTGCATTGAGAGATGCAAGAATACGATAACTGCCGACATTACTAAACGGGGTTGCTTCACACTCGAATGAAGGAGTAGCACCGAGTGTTTGCTCGTTTTCGCCATTAACAAACCCAGATATTTTACATGTGAACGCAGGATTCCGATCGCCATATTCGCGCTGAATATCATTAACTGTCAAAGACATCGGGGCTTTTGATATTGTATATTCGTATGGAATTTCCACCGAAAAATCAACGCCATTGGAATATTTTGCCAAAAGGCGTTTTGTGTATGCGCCAGCGTTTATTTCTGTTTTGCAATCAGATTCGGAAATCTCGCATTTATATGCCTTCAGATTGTTTCTCCATTCAATACTGTTCGATAATCCCGAATATTGAAACGTGCGATTTGGAAAAGATAGGTATTCTTTACCTAACCCATACGTAGCGTAAGATGGGACATATATTTCCAACGCGGAATGTGCGTCCTTAAAAGTGTTCATGCTTAAACCATTTGGCTTAGAACTGGAAGTACAAAAGACTTCCATCAAGGAAGAACAAGATCGAAAAGCCTTATCTGAAATTTCAGAAACATTTTCCCCAAGAGTTACGGATGTGATATTTGACGCGTAGAAAGCTTCTTTTTGTATCTTCTCCACGGAAGAAGGGATCTGAATCTCCTGCAGTTTTGTATAAGCAAAAGCTGCAATACCAATTGAGGTTAACGAATTCGGAAGTTGTATAGATTGGATATTACAACCTTGGAATGCCATTGCATCAATATAGCGTATTGTTGGAGGTAATACTACAGAGGAAACATTAGTAGGGGTACCATAACTTGTCGCATAAGCCTCATCGAGATTCCTACAGGGATAACCGAATGCTGCTTTGCCAATTCCAGTCACCGTAAACGTGCGGTTATTGAAGTTGACTGTGGAAGGAATAGTGACATCCCCGGTATACGGAGTCTTATTTTTACAACCGTTAGACCAAACCTCATAATCACCATTAGAGCTTACTTCGACTTCCAACTCCGACATGGAAGTGATTTTATAATATATGCCATCTACCTCAAAGTCGTAGCCATGAGCTAAAAGTATTGTCAACAGCATCGCCACCAACAAACCGATTTTCTTAACAAACTGTTTCATAGACGATTAAATTGAAAGATTTTCCAACTCGAATGCTGCATGAAACATTGACTTCGCAAAGTCCGCCTGATTGCAGAGTTCATGGGCTTTTGCCTCAATTTCCTTCTCAGAAAGATTTCTGAACAACTCTGTCTCTTTTAGAGCATTCATAAACATGTCAGGATGGAATCCAATTCCATGTTTCCACGCATAATGCGCCATTCGCGCAAATCTACGCTGGTCGAAAACATTAATTATCTCAACGTCTCGAGTAGGAAATCCATTACAGACATTGTGAATTAGTTCTTGCAAATGTTCTTCCATATGCCTATCTTGCCGCGGTCATCCCCTCGTTGGCGTTTGATATTGTACGAAAAAAGCGTAGGAATCTGTATCTGTTACCGTCCTACTATCAGAGGCTTCTCGCATTGCCCTATCTATGTCGGACGGCAACGCAGAAGCCCACGCCTGTATATGCAATCAAGGCATCCGGACATATTTCTCCCGAAATATAGCGCCGAAAGCATGATATTACATATCCACGGGCATCTACCGTTGCTCAATCCTTGACATAGATATGAAATTTTGCGAGAATTTCTGATAGTCAAGAATCAGCGCGGATAAACGCTTTCTTATTATGTTAACCCATATCCCGCCGCACATAACCCCAGACCGGGGCTTCTGCGATGCGGTCTGTAACCGCAAAATTAATAATTATTTCTTGTTAATCCAAACAATTATTAAAATCGGCTTAAAAATCGTGTGGTACAAACTTAACGGGAATTCTGAGTCTACAACTCTATATATCAGAATTTTGTTGTATCTTTGCAACCAGAAATCAAAACTCTCCAATTATGGCACGGCCAATTAAAGAAACACCAGAATTATTCGGTAAAGATGCAGAGCGTTTCGAGAAAATGATCTCGAACCCCAATCCGGTGTCAAAAGATGAGAAAGAGAGGGCACGCAAAGCTTATGAGGTAATGAAGTCCATAAGCAATTTCCAATGGTAATATGGATTTCACTAAACTGACCCAGATTCAACTCTCCGACGATACTGAGATAAAACCGTTCAGATGCGCAGAAGATGATTTGAACGGTTTTCTTTTTGACGATGCCAAACATTTCCAGAAAGAACTAATAGCAGTTACATACCTCCTTGAAGACTTGCAGGAAAATGTAACAGTGGCATATTTCAGTCTGCTCGCCGACAAGATTTCGTTTAATCCTGATGAGAAGAACGCATGGAACAGACCGAACCGCAACATACCGAACCCCAAGCGTCGCAGAAATTATCCTGCGATGAAAATCGGCAGACTTGCGGTTAATGAGATGTATGCGGGGACAGGTGTTGGAACCTTCATTTTAGACAACATCAAATATGCGTTTACAACCGTCAAACGGCTCGGTTGTCGTTTCATAACGGTGGATGCGCTTGTGTCAGCTACATCGTTTTACGAAAAGAATGGATTCCGATTCTTTACAGATTTGGATGAGGGTGAAGACACACGACTAATGTTCTTTGACCTCAAAAATTTCACGGAATGAGCACCCTCATAATAATTTGAGAGCAAAAGACGCACGGGAATAAACGCAATTATATATATCGTTGCAAAAATTCACGGAACATTCGCCGTTGCGTCAGTATCAAAACCAGACGCAACGGCGTTTTTATTGATTCATCCGAGGCTATTCGGCCAGAGGGGAAATGCGGAGATTGGTCACTTCGAGGTCGGTGGCATTCAGGCAGAGTAGACCGACTTCAAGTTTCTCGCGATAGGAGAGCATGGTGCGTTGTCCGGCGATCTCGGTGTCAACGATGGAGCCGTCAAACTTGGGCGAATACTTAACCACCATGCGCACGCTGAACGGGGCATCTATGCCGGTAAGGTTCTCAACGGCGTAATTGCGCCCGCGCTGAGGCTCTCCACCCTCACGAAGCGACTTCTCCATGGCGGCATACCTGCCGACACCGCTATATTGCGCACGAGCGGTAGAGCAATCAAGGCTCCAAGCGCAACCGTCCTGACTACCAAGATTTTCTTCGGGCAGAAGTGCCAGCTCCAAGGATCCACCAGAAGACGCAAGAGGCTCCACATCGAACGTAAGCAAGAAAGAGGATACAGGTAGATTTATCATCTCTCCGGCGGAGGTGGGGACACTCCTACCGGAGACCGCAGGTACCAGTTCATCCATCCATCTGGTTCCAAGCCGCCCGTCGGGCAACGGAATAAGTTCGTGGATCACCAATGTGCCTCCCCAGCCCTTGAGCCACATCCATCCGGCCATGAGACAGCGCCCGTCAGAGATCGGCGAAACGGTAGGCACGCACATACCGTTGTAGATGTCCTTTCCGGCAGCAACCATATCGGCATATGCGCTGTCGGGAGCTTCCTCAGGCTTCGACCACAGGTTGGTGAAGCCACCTATCACATAGTCGTGACCGCCCATGTTGAAAAAGAATGTACAATCCCCGCCGGTAGGGAAATCCTCGTTCACGCACCGCCATTGTCCATTGACTGAATCCGCTTCCCACGTGCCTCTGGCACCATAGTTGGCGAACATCCTCAAGCGCCCCTGCGGATCCACATATATGCTCGGATTCTCGCATGGATGGAACAATTTGCCGGTCTTTCTGAAGTGGATTCCGTCGCCGCTCACGGAATATGATGAGCCGGCAGCCACCCCATCCAACGACGTGCGGTCGTAGGTGTCGGCACGCCCGTTTGCCTTCAGGTCTTCAAACATATGCGGGAGCGTAGTGCTCTCGTAGGGATAAAGACGCGTGGTATGGTAACCGTAACTGAGACAAACTTTACCATCCGCCACGAAAGGAGTGCCGGTACCAAACGTCTCCCACTGTTCCTCAATCGGCACTGCCGCCTCGTGCTCAGTCCAATTGATGAAATCGCGAGTGCTCAGATGTTCGAAATAGTGTCCGCCACGTCCCAGTTTACTCTGATGCCCCCGGCGGTCATACAGGTAAAAAATATGGTACGTCCCATCATGGTAAAGGCTCACAACGTCGCCCACCCATGAATTGTGCCCCTCCGGAGTCCAATACTGCACAGGGATATCCTTGCCATCGCCGGGAATCCGCTCGAAACGAGAAGCCGGAAACGAAATGGATGCCTCGCTCACAAAATCAGGATCTATGCTCCATGATGCCATGCGAGCCGTGTCGGGGTAACCGAACGGGAAATCATTGTCAAGCAACTTGCCGTCGACATACATCGTCCATCGCGTGCCGCTGAAATTCAAAGCGACCTCATGCTCCCCGAACGGATCATCAATCATAGCCAAGGGTATGCCCACCGGCATTGAAGCACGGCTGCCGTCAACCGGCGACACAAGCTGCAACGAGGCTTCCAGAACCGGCACTGTACCGTCCGGCATGGGATATGCAGGATAATTCTGCTTGTCGCGGTCAAGCGGATTATGTGGCCTGAGGTTCACGTCAAGCAGCCCGGGTATCTCCACGATGCGCCTTTCACGTGTTGGCTCCGCAAAACTGCCCCGGAACGTTATAGTGAAACCCTCTTCAATATTCCTTACCTGAGGAAGCGAATCAGACCACACCCCATTCCCGAGCCGTGACACCGGAGCCGGAGCGTCAACCGCCTCCCACGAATTAGGAAGCATGGATACATGTGCGCCCTCCCGCGCCCCGGCGGAACTGCATGAACTTGCCGCAATGGCAACAACGGCTGCACATAATGCTTCAAACGCAAATTTTGCAATTTTCACTACCGTACATCTTTTAATCGGGCAAAACGTCAAAGTTTCTTTTTGGTAGGATCACAGGTAAGCCCCACACCGAGTTTCTTGAAGATCTTCTGATCCACCTCACCGAGCATTACGGTGGAATGCACCTCGCACCCGCGCAATTCAGGGAGTTTCTCAAGGGCGCGACGGCACAACGGATCGTGTGCACTCAGGAGCGAGAGAGCCACAAGTACCTCGTCGGTATGCAAACGCGGATTGCGGCTACGCAGATATTCCGTCTTGGTGTGCTGTATCGGCTCTATCATGTGCTGCGGTATGAGCTTCACGTCGTGGTCGATCCCGGCAAGGTGCTTGGTGGCATTGAGTATCAACGCGGCACTCGGCCCGAGCAGTTCGGAAGACTCCGCCGTGATTATCGTGCCGTCGGCAAGTTCTATTGCCGAACAATGATGGCCGCTGCTGGCAGCTCTCTCCTTGGCAGCCGCAATGGGTCGCCTGTATGTGGCCGGATCTATCTTTGCCTGATTGAGCAGAAGCGCTATCTTGCTTACTTCAGCATCATTGCATGCCCCGAGCGCCAGATGGTTGAGCGCCGTGTAGTACCGCCTTATGATCTCGTTGTTCGAGGCATGGCGACACACTTCATCGTCATTGATGCAGAACCCTACCATGTTAACACCCATGTCGGTGGGCGACTTATAGGGATTCTCGCCGTAGATACCCTCGAAAAGGGCATTCAGCACCGGGAATATCTCAATGTCGCGGTTGTAGTTTATCGCGATCTTGCCGTATGCCTCAAGATGGAACGGGTCGATCATGTTTATGTCGTTTAGATCGGCTGTAGCCGCCTCATACGCGATGTTCACCGGATGCTTCAGGGGAAGGCTCCATACCGGGAATGTCTCGAACTTGGCATACCCGGCGTTTATCCCGCGCTTGTGCTCGTTGTAAAGCTGGCTGAGACAAACGGCCATCTTGCCGCTGCCAGGGCCGGGAGCCGTCACTATCACAAGCGGACGGGAAGTCTCCACGTAATCGTTGCGTCCGAATCCCTCCTCCGAATCTATAAGCGCCACATTGGTCGGATAACCCTCTATGGTATAATGGCAGTAGGTCGTAATCCCGATACGCTCCAACCTGCGGCGGAAGGCATCGGCACTGCTCTGTCCGTTATAGTGGGTGATGACCACTGAGCTCACGAGAAAACCACGGTTGGTAAACTCCGTGCGAAGACGCAACACATCCTCGTCGTAAGTGATTCCAAGGTCGTTGCGCACCTTGTTCTTCTCTATGTCAGGGGCACTTATCACTATCACTATCTCCGCATGGTCAGACAGCTGACTTAGCATGCGCAACTTGCTGTCGGGCTGAAAACCCGGCAGCACACGGCTGGCATGATGATCGTCAAAAAGCTTACCCCCCAGTTCAAGATACAGTTTGTTTCCGAACTTGGCTATGCGCTCCTTTATGTGCTCGGACTGGATCTTAAGATATTTATCGTTGTCGAAACCGTTCTTCATAACGGGTTACAAAGTTACGATAAAAATCATGAGATTTCACACCAACATAATAAAAATCAAGAGGCATGATGCTCTATTCGCCCAACTTTAAAGCATCATCGGGGGTAGGCCATCGGAACACGGGGAGGAGGTCTGGCAGAGAGGCTGGAGCATATTCCGGCGTCAGGCCGGCCAGGAAGGCGAGCTTGCCGAGCAGTTCGGACGGGGAATAGCGACGGCGTAGTTCCTGCATGCTCATGGCGCTGTCGCGTTTGCTCAAGCGCTGCCCCTGCGCATTGCATATCAAAGGCAGATGAGCATACTCCGGCACGTGGAAGCCCAAGAGATCGCACAGGTATATCTGTTGCGCCGTTGAAAGCAGCAAGTCATTTCCACGCACCACCTCCGTGATTCCCATAAGGGCATCATCCACTACCACGGCAAACTGATAGGCCCAGGCGCCATCGGCACGGCGCACTATGAAATCGCCGCACTCCTGAGCCAGATTCGCACTTTGAGCGCCATAGACCATATCGGCAAAAGCTATCTCCAGGTCAGGGACAAGAAGGCGCAATGCCGCCCCTGAGACAGCGGCATCGTCCGGTGCACTGCCTCCCAGACGAACCGGACGGCACGTGCCCGCATAGACCACACGGCCATCCGAGCGGTGGGGTGCCTGTGTGGCCAGTATATCGGCACGACGGCATCGGCACGGATACAGCAGCCCGGTCTGGCGGAGACGTTCCAGATATTCCTCATATATGTCGCCCCGGAGGCTCTGGCTGTAGGGCGCGGCATCCCCGATGTTGTCCAATCCCCCTTCGTCCCATTCCAGTCCGAGCCAGAGCAGATCGTCCTCTATCATACGGGCATGCTCCTGTTTCGAACGTTGCGGATCAAGATCCTCGATGCGGAGCACCCACTTGCCACCACGCGACTTCACCGACAGCCACGACATCATCGCAGTGAACACATTACCGAAATGCATGCGCCCCGACGGGGAGGGAGCAAAGCGTCCGCGCGGCGTTAAATTTTCCGTTACCATACGACAAAAGTACGAAATAATTCGTAACTTCGCAGTGCTATGGTTGTCCCGACGCGAAGACGCACAATGCCGGGACATGAAAAGGGAATCCGGTGAAAATCCGGAACAGTACCCGCTGCTGTAAGTTCCACCAGAGGCAGTCGCAAGCGAGCCATTGCATCCCCCACCGGAAATGCGAGAAGGCGCGACAGAGCCGGAACGAGTCAGAAGACCTGCCGTGGCACATCGTATATCCACCACACGCCCTCTGCCTACGGGAATATAGGACTCAGGATACAGCAGTCTCGTCGCGACAGCCCAATGCCACCAGACAGAAGACCGCCAGCCAGACCGCCCTGTGCCTCCCGCCGACAACGGGAGTTTTTCATGCCTATTGATGAACAAGACCATAAGACGCGTGCTCCTGACACTCACGATGATATATTCCATATCAGGACTTGCCGCCACACCGGCAAAGGAAAACGCAGACACAACCCTGGCACTTTCGGAAATAATCGTCACCGCCCAACGGCCTCAGACCGAAGTAATACCGGCACAAAAGCTGTCCGGCGAGGAGTTGCAGCGACTAAACAGCAACAGCGTTGCCGACGCACTCCGTTATTTCTCCGGGGTGCAGGTGAAGGACTACGGAGGAGTCGGGGGCATAAAGACGGTAAACATCCGATCCATGGGCACGAACCACACCGGAGTGGTGTATGACGGCATAGAACTGGGAAACGCGCAGAATGGCCAGATAGACCTCGGACAGTTCTCGCTTGACAACATAGAGGCCATCTCCATGTACAACGGCCAGAAGAGCGACATCCTGCAACCGGCACGCGACTTCGGCTCGGCAGGCACCATATACCTGCGCACGAAGACTCCGGAATTCGCGCCGAGGGAAAGCTACCACGCACGTGCAACCATGCGTTTCGGCTCGTTCGACCTCATAAACCCCTCGGCGCTACTTGAGCTGCGTCTTTCAAGCCATGTCAACGCATCCCTGAGCGCCGAATGGGTCAACTCGAGCGGAAAATACAAGTTCCGCTATCGCCGCGTGAATCCCGCCGGCGAGATCGCATATGACACGACCGCCGTGCGCCAGAACGGCGACATAAACGCCACCCGCATAGAATGCAACCTCAACGGCAACCTGCAAAACGGAGAGTGGCACTTCAAAGCCTACAACTACAACTCGGAGCGCGGTGTGCCGGGAGCCATCGTAAACAACGTATGGCGGCGAGGCGAACGCATCTGGGACAACAACTCCTTCACACAGGGGAGCTACACCGGCACATTCGGAAATTTCACCACCCTGAACAACGTGAAATATTCCTTCTACCGCACACATTACGTAAACAACGACGACAAGCAGATAAAAGTAGACAACCTCTACAAGCAACGCGAGATCTATTTCTCCACGGCAAACGAACTTATGCTGAAAAGATGGTGGCGCGTATCGGTGAGCTACGACTTCCTATGGAACACGCTCAACGCCGACATGTACGACTTCGCACGCCCCGATCGCTTCACTAACATGGTCAGCGCCGCCACCGCCGTCAGCTTCAACCGCTTCAAAGCACAGGCAAGCATCCTCGGCACATTCATCCACGACAAGCTGCGCGGCAAACAGGCTCCCGACGACAAGCATGTGTTCACTCCGGCGGTATATCTCAACTTCCAGCCGGCAAGAACCCGCGACTTCCAACTGAGGGCATTCTACAAGCGCTCTTTCCGAATGCCAACCTTCAACGACCTATATTACGCCGACATGGGCAACTCCAAGCTGAATCCCGAGCGCGTTACGCAATACAACTTCGGTGTCGTCTATTCGCACACCTCCCGAGGTTTCCTTTCCGAAGGCCGCATAAGCGCCGACGCCTACTACAACCGTGTATCCGACAAGATCGTGGCATACCCCAAGGGGCAGCAGTTCCGCTGGACGATGCTCAACCTCGGCCTGGTGGACATTAGGGGGGTGGATGTCTCGGGCCTGATAACCCTAAATCCGGCACGCGAACTGTACCTCACCCTGCGCGGACAATACACCTTCCAACGCGCCATAGATGTAACCAACCCGGCAGACAATTATTACCGCGACCAGATACCCTACATCCCCAGGCATTCCGGCTCGGCAGTTGTAAACGCCACATGGAGGCAGTGGAACCTCAACTACAGCTTCATCTACGTCGGCTCCCGATATAACCAGCAGGAGAATATCCGCTACAATTACACGCAGCCTTGGTATACAAGCGACATATCCGTCAGCCGCGACTTTACCATCAACCGCGTAAACCTACGCGCCCTACTGGAGGTCAACAACCTGCTTAGCCAGGATTACGACGTGATACTGAACTACCCCATGCCGAAACGCAACTGGCGTGTCACCCTTATGGTTAACATATGACAATGAGAACTATCATACCGTACCTTCTGTTAATATCGCTTGTCTCAGCCTTTTTCAGCGGTTGCCGGGAAGAGGAGGTTGTAATGCCGGCCGAATATGAGACAATCCCGGATCCTGCCGATCCCGATACAAGGATACAAGGGATGTATATCCTCAACGAGGGAAACATGGGTTCAAACAAATGCACCATCGACTACTACGATTTCCTCACCGGAATTTATGCACGCAATTTCTACAGCGAACGCAATCCCGATGTGATAAAAGAACTGGGAGACGTGGGCAACGACATTGCCGTATACGGTTCCAAGCTGTATGCCGTGATAAACTGTTCGCACAAGGTAGAGGTAATGGATGCCCGCTCGGGACGGCGCATAGGACAAGTGGACATACCCAATTGCCGGTATATCAGCTTCCATGAGGGCAATGCATATGTAAGCTCATATGTAGGGCCGGTGCTCGTTGACCCGGAAGCGCCAAAGGGCGCTGTATACCGTGTGGACACCCTTTCCCTTGCGATCACCGGACGCGTATCCGTGGGTTATCAGCCTGAAGAGATGGCCATATCGGAAAATAAACTCTATGTAGCCAACTCGGGGGGATACCGGCCGCCACTCTACGACAACACCATATCGGTAATAGATCTTGACGATTTCAAGCAGGTGCGGCAGATAACGGCTGAAATCAACATGCACCGCATATGCCTTGACAATCAAGGGAAGCTCTGGGTCACCTCACGCGGCGACAGACAGACGCACCCGTCTTGCCTGCTCGTACTGTCCGACGAACATGAAAAAGGTACAATGGAACTGACCGACAAACTCCCCGTGCCATGCTCCAACATTGCCCTCCACGGCGACCGCCTATACTATCTCTCCTCCGAACTCAGCGACTATACCGGAACCACTACCGTCAGCTACGGCGTAATAGACACACGCACTAAAGAAGTCATCTCCACCAATTTCATCACCGACGGCACCGACCGAGAAATAAAGATGCCTTACGGGCTGGCAATCCACCCTGAGACAGGCGACATTTACCTCACCGACGCCAAGAACTATGTAAGCAGCGGCACCCTCTACTGCTTTTCCCCCGACGGCAAAAAGAAATGGAGCATCCGCACCGGCGACATCCCCGCCTCCATCTGCTTCCTCCCCAAGCTCCCCACACCCCTCAAAGTCAAATAACCGATCAGAGGGTGTTGTCGGAAGTCTTGTGGGCTGTGCGGTAGTCCTTGGGAGTCATGCCGTAGCGCTTGTCGAACTCCTTGTAGAAATGGGAGCGGTTGGAGAAACCGACCTGATAAACGATCTCCTGCACGTTCATGGAAGTTGTCAGGAGGAGTTTAACCGCATAGGCAAGGCGCCGGTTTTTTATATAGTCGTTAGGGGTGGGCTGATTAAGCAGTTTGAAACGCCGATATACGTTCCTGGAACTTGTCTGCAGGCTTTCAGCAAGGGTTTCGATCGTTATGTTTGGATTGCTCATGTGCTGGTCTATGTAATCGTTAACCCTGTCAAGATATTCCTTGTCATCCCGCTCCATCAGATGCCCGTCGGTATACTCAAAGGCACTCGCCGAAGAATTATAGTACTCCCTTAAAGTGTCACGGTTACTCAGCAGCCTTGCCACTATGGCCCTGAGATAACTTATGCTGAAGGGCTTGCCTACGAAAGCATCGGCTCCGGACTCAATGCCCTCAACCTTTTCCTCGTTGCTGTTCTTGGCTGAAAGGATTACCAGAGGGATGTGCATGGTATGACGGTTACTCTTGACCTGACGGGCAAAAGTGAGACCGTCGGTACCGGGCATCATCACGTCGGTTATTATAAGGTCGGGATGGCGATGACGAATATGCTCCAATCCTTCAGCGGCGGACTCAGCGGTAAGCACGTTGTAATCCGAGAAACTGTCGGTAAGAAGCGAAAGTATCTCTTTGTTGTCATCGATAACCAGCAAGGTATTCCCCGAATTTCCCTGATGAATGCAATGTGCGCCGCTATCATCCTTGTCCATATTATCATCCTGACGACGAACCAGGGAATCGCGCATTGAAGCGTTGTCATTTTGCGACAGATACTCACCCTGCGAATCGGCTTGCAAACGCGGCAGAGTGACAATGAAACATGCGAAGCGCCCTACTTCGCTGTCAATGTCAATCTTGCCGCCAAGCAGCTTGACAATGCTGTGGCATATGGCCAGCCCAAGTCCGTTTCGCGCAGACAGTCCTTTCACAGCATTCTCCTCTACGTTGTCAAGCACGCTATAGCGGTTGAAAATACGTTCCTTGTCTTCCGGCCTGATCCCTTTTCCGGTATTCAGCACCTCTATGCGCAACATATCAGATGAAGTGACCGACGCACGCACCTCTATGCGCCCCCCGACGGGGGTGTACTTGAATGCATTGGATATAAGATTGCTCAATATCTTGCGCAGGGAACTGAAATCGGTATTCCATGTCATGTCAGGCGTAATGACACCGGAAAAGTCAATGTTGTTGCGTTCGGCCAGTTCGGAAAACGCCATTATGGTATCGTCGCAAAGCTCCGTGATGTTCACCGGACGGATCTTTAGCACCTTGTGGCCGGTTTCTATGCGCCGGAAATCTATAAGTTCCTGGATCAGCGTATTAAGCCTTTCCACATTGGTTCGAACCAATCCTATGTACTTGCGTATGTAACCGTCTGATCCGGGATACTGCGAAATCCTCTCGCAGGGTCCGTAGATAAGCGTGAGCGGAGTACAGAACTCATGGGTGATATTGGTAAAGAAACGCAATTTCTCCTCGTAGACCTCCTCCCTGTGCTGATGCTCGAGATTGGCCATCTCTTCGGCACGGTTACGGCGCTGACGACGGAGGTAGACAGCGACAGCAGCTCCTGCACAAGCCAGCAAAAGCAGCACATACAGCACCTTTGCAAAGGATGACAGGTACCATGGGGAACGCACATTTATTTCCAATATGTAAGGCTCTCCCTCTCCATGCGTGATGCGATTGACATATTTCACAGCAAGACGGTATTTGCCATAACCCATCTCATTGAACGATATGGTACCTGACGGCCCGTTGTTCACCCATTCACGACCGTCAAGCGAATACATGTAGTAGCAATCAGCCGGATTCATGAAATCGGGAATGGAAAAAGTCAGCGCGAACTGACGTTCCCCCGGATGCAGGGAGACCCTCGTAATGCCATCCTCGCTACTCAGATAATCAAGTTTATTCACATTCTCCCCCGCTATCGAAATACGTTGCAGAGCCAACCGCGGCCTATACAAGCTGTCAGGAGCCATATACCCGGCACCTCTCTGCACGGTCACGAAACCGTCCACACCACCGAATATCAGCATCGAATCCGCATCAAAAGCCGCACCATCGCTGAACTCGGTGACATTTATACCGTCATTCCTGCTGAATACGCGTGTGCTTTCAGTGCGAGGATCAAAACAATACAGCCCGTTATTGGTGGAAATCCACAAGTCGCCACCACGATCCTTTATGATATCATGTATGGTGCTGTTCATGAAACCGTTCTCAAGCCCCACAAAAAGGCGTTCGCTTTCAGGAGTGACTTTCATAAGCCCATGCCCCGTACCGAGCCACATCACGGAATCTTCGTCAATCACGGTAAATACGTCCATCACCGCATTGGAATCATGTTTCCCTTTGAATTCCACCTGCCGGTTCAGACTGTCACCCTCGATGGAAAACACACCCTGGCCTCTATTGGCAAAGAGAAGGCGCCCCCCGGTGGTAGCCGCAAGGGAAAAGAAGTGATTTGACGAAATTCCTCCGTCAAGCGAATAGACCTTGCGCACTGTCACCACAGGAGCCGAGGGAGATCCCGACACATCGCATTGCACCACACCGTTTCCATCCGTGGCAAGCCACAGCGTAGAGTCGTCGCTTTCATAAATGTCATGGATATTGCGCAATTGCGAGGAGGAACCGGCATTGTGTATCCTGCCATCGCCGTAGTTATAATAATCCACTCCCTCGTCCGTGGCTATCCACAGTATGGGTCTACGGCTTGAGGCAAAGGCAAACACGGAATTATGACTGAGTGAGCTTCCTGTGCTTGTAAAGCGCCTTGCCGCAACAGGCTTTATCTCCATTCCAGGATGGAATCCCGGGATGCTGAGCATCCCTCCTCCCTTGGTGCCAAGCCAAAGTGTCTTATCTTCGTCAAGGAACAGCGCGCGAACGGGATTGCCGCTCATGTCTTCAAATTGCGCAAGCCCCATTGAGCGGATAGTATATGGGCTGTCGTAGCAGGTAAACAGTCCATGGCAATCAGATCCTATCCACACCACCGGTTGCGTAGCTGACTTCTCCAGGCAGAATACTCCGGCTTTCACACCAAGCTCTTCCGCGTCGTATCTTCCGGAAGGATCCTTTTTTATGCGAAGCACACCATTGGCTGTAAACGAAACAAAAATATCGTCCGAGGCCACACGAAGTATGTCGGAAGGCTCACCACGGCGGTCTATCTCCGCTCCAAGATCAAGAACCGGAGTGAAGTCTCCCGCTCCATCCACCTTGTAAAGCATGTTGTCATAGCCAATGGCTACCGCCCCCCCGGCATCCACGCGTCCGGCCTTGATCGGACGACGGGAAAGTACCGTATGCTTTTTAACTCCGGCAGGTCTCTTCTGCCCATCAAAAGAGAGGAGATAACACTCCATACCCTCTTCCCCGAGCAGATATATCTGGTCTTCAGCCACACTCATGTCGCGCACCTTGGCATATGGAGTGGCGGAATTTACCAACGGTCTCGGCTCCTCGCTCCCATCAGCCGCCATGCAATATATCACATCGTCGGTGGCAAGCACATACAGGTTGCCGAATCTGTCAGCTCCCACTTTCTCTTGTCCCTTGAAACGGTCATAGGATTTAATCACCCCTTTTCGGGAATCGACGTGGTCAAGCCCGTGGTTGGTGAGCACCCACATCACACCGTCGCTGCCGGCAACGATGTTCTCTATGAGATTTCCCGAAAGCGCAAGCCCCGGATACATAACGTCAAACGGGGTTGTATTTATCCCGTCGGTGATATTGACCCCGTCAAGGGTGCCGATCCAAAGGAATCCGTCGGCATCCTGAGCCATGGACAGCAACGCGCTGCTCGAAAGCCCGTCGCCATTTGATGTGCGACGTATGTTATATGCGTCTGCCGATATGGCTCCCAGAACCATCATTAACGACGCGAGCACCAATCCCCGAAGATATGACAATATATGCCTATGACATATAAAATTAAGCATGTGACAGTCTGATTGTAGTATTATTCCGCAAAGATAAGAAACTAAGCTAAACTTTCTGACAAAATTACCCTAAAATATCTGATCCGCAACCGTGTGTCTCCGTTTTTAACAACCGGAGACAGCATTTGGAGACATGTGTATTATTGAGACGACAATGTGCCGAAACACGAAAAGGAACGTTATTTCATATCTGCATGATGACATTATTTCCAATCTGTATGATAATGCTATGATGGAAAAGAATTAAATTTGTAGAACATAATCAATAATTCAAATAAGTGAGTAATCAAATTTATTTATTGTAAAATTTCTTCCGCTTCAATACGTT
>CAJTYH010000025.1 GCA_910583675.1 uncultured Muribaculaceae bacterium | reverse complement strand
GCATCATGGAGATGGCCGACGGAATAGTCATCAACAAGGCCGACGGCGACAACATAGACCGTGCACGCCTTGCACAGGCGCAACTGCGGTCGGCGCTTCACCTGTTCCCCACTCCACCCTCGGGATGGAGTCCGGAAGTGCTCACATATTCAGGATATTTCGAGCTTGGGATCACCGAAGTGTGGGACATGATAGACCGCTATTTCAAATTCGTGAAAGAGAACGGTTACTTTGAACGCCGCCGCCACGAGCAAGCACGCTACTGGATGTACGAAACCATCGACTCTGAATTGCGTCGCCGTTTCTATGACGACCCCGAACGCGCCGCCCGCATCGCCACATGCGAGCGCCTTGTCCTCTCCAACCGCCTCAGCCCGTTCGCAGCCGCAGCGGAATTGTTAAAATAGAAGTAAGAAGCAAGAGCAGTAGAAGTCAAGCAAGAAATCCCTTAATTGTCAACCACTGATTGCCGACAGTTGGCTATTATTGCTTGACTTCTAATGCTCTAACTTCTCATGCTCTCCTTTTAATTTTTAATTATGAAAAAACTTGCCATATACCGCACAGACCCCTGGCTCGAGCCATATGCCGACGCCATCGAAGGACGCCATCAGGACGCAGTCAGGAAGGAAGCCGAACTCACTTCCCGCTGTCACTCACTAAGCGATTTCGCCAATGCGCACCAGTATTTTGGACTGCACAAGCAGGGAGACTGGTGGGTGTTCCGCGAATGGGCGCCCAATGCCACACAAATCTATCTCGTAGGCGATTTCTCCGACTGGGAAGAGAAGCCCGAATTCTCCCTCAAACCTCTCAAGGGTGGAGTATGGGAGATCCATCTTCCCGCCGACACGATCCGTCAGGGACAGCTCTACAAGATGAGCGTGCATTGGCCCGGAGGCCAAGGGATGCGAATACCCGCATACGCCACACGTGTGGTACAGGACGAAAACACCCACATATTCTCGGCACAGGTGTGGGAGCACGCCCCCTACCGCTGGAAAGTGGAGAATTTCGTGCCGGACACACGCCCGCTGCTCATCTACGAGTGCCATATCGGAATGGCACAGGAGCGCGAGGGGGTAGGCACATATGTTGAGTTCCGCGACAACATACTTCCGCGCATAGCAGCCGACGGCTACAACGCCATACAGATCATGGCCATACAGGAACATCCCTACTACGGATCGTTCGGCTACCATGTGTCAAGCTTCTTCGCAGCCTCGAGCCGTTTCGGCACGCCTGAGGAACTGAAGAGCCTCATTGACCGCGCACACGAGCTTGGCATCGCCGTGATCATGGACATCGTGCACAGCCATGCCGTCAAGAACGAGAACGAAGGACTGGGGCGGCTCGACGGCACCGGAAACCTCTACTTCTACGGCGACCACAGGCGCGAGCACCCCGCCTGGGATTCGCTCTGTTTCGACTACGGCAAGAACGAAGTGCTCCACTTCCTGTTGAGCAACTGTAAGTACTGGCTCGATGAATACCGTTTCGACGGCTTCCGCTTCGACGGGGTCACTTCGATGCTGTACTACGACCACGGACTGGGAAAGGCATTCGGAGGATACGGCGACTACTACGACGGTAACCAGGACACCAACGCCATAACATACCTTACCCTGGCCAACAAGCTCATACACCAGATCAACCCCAACGCCATAACAATAGCGGAAGAGATGAGCGGCATGCCGGGTCTGGCGCTGAAGATAAAGGACGGCGGCATAGGATTCGACTACCGCATGGCAATGGGCATCCCCGACTACTGGATCAAGACCCTGAAAGAGAAGAAAGACGAGGACTGGCATCCGACATCCATCTTCTGGGAACTTACAAACCGGCGCTCCGACGAAAAGACCATATCCTACGTGGAGAGCCACGATCAGGCCCTCGTCGGGGACAAGACAGTGATATTCCGGCTCATAGACAAGGAAATGTACTGGCACATGATGGTGGGCGACGACAACATGACGGTAGCACGCGGCATGGCGCTCCACAAGATGATACGCCTGGTCACACTCGCCACCATAAACGGAGGCTACCTCAACTTCATGGGCAACGAATTCGGCCATCCGGAATGGATCGACTTCCCGCGCGAAGGCAACGGATGGAGCTACAAGTATGCCCGCCGCCAATGGGATCTGGTAGACCGCGAGGATCTGCAATACAAGTTCCTCAACGCCTTTGACAATGCCATGATAAGCCTCGTCAGCGGCATCAACAACTTCCAGTCGCTCGGCATAGAGAAACTGTGGGAGAAGGACTCGGATCAGGTGCTCGCCTTCCGACGCGGAAACCTTGTGTTCGTGTTCAACTTCTCCCCCACACGCTCGTTCACCGACTACGGCGTGCTTGCCCCTCCGGGAAAATACCGCGTGGTACTTTCCACAGACCGCCCGCAATTCGGAGGCTACGGCAACATTGACGAGAAGGTTGACCATCTCACACAGTACGACGAACTGTACGCTCCCATAGGCAAGCAGTGGCTCAAACTATATCTGCCGGCACGATCTGCACAGGTATTGCGCCTCGTGCGTCAGCGACCCAAAAAGAACAATGACAAATAAGAAAACCACATTCATACCGGCTGAAGTGCCCGCGGACTTGCGCGAATGGCTTGACCGAGAGGCTGCCCGAGTGAACTCAGTAGAATTCATCTCGGCCGATCCGGTGCAATTCCCTCGCCGATTCAGCCGCCTGCAGGACATAGAGACGGTGGCGCTCCTGAGCGCCACCGTAGCCTGGGGCAACCGCAAGATGATCTGCGCCAACTGCGAGAAAATGCTCCGCATAATGGATTACGATCCCTACAGTTACGTGATGGATCAGGGATACGAGGAGCTTCCCGACGGAAACATCCACCGAACTTTCTTCGCACGCGATTTCAGACATTACCTGCGAGGACTACACAGCATATTCATGCGTTATGGATCACTGGCTGACTTCGCCCGCAGCGAACACATCGCCGACAACGAAGCACCGGCTTGGCACCTCGTAGAGGGAATGAACCGCGAACTGGCCGCAGCCAACGGTGGCATCGCCAATTCACGTTGCCTCCCGCAGAATCTGGCCACCACAGCACTGAAACGCATCAACATGGCGCTCCGGTGGCTCGTGCGCGACGACGGCATCGTGGACATGGGCGTCTGGAAAGGTGTCATAACCCCCGCTCAACTCTATATCCCGCTTGACGTGCACGTGGGCGACACGGCACGCTCCCTCGGATTGCTCAACCGCAGTGCCAACGACCGCCGCTCGGTCGACCAACTGACAGCGACACTGCGCACCATACGCCCCGAGGATCCCGTCTACTACGACTATGCCCTCTTCGGCCTGTTGCCGGAAACGGCGGAACAACATCCCTGAAACAACAATGGATCTATTCAACATATTCGGCTACATAGCCGCCATATGCATGGTATTGGGCTATCTGCCACAGGCCATCTATACCATCCGCACCCGCGACACCGACGGCATCGCCGTGCCTACCTTCCTGCTCATGGGTCTCGGAGGTGCTTTCTTCGTGGCTCAAGGTCTCGTGAGCGACCCCATCAACTGGCCTCTGGTAGCCACCAACCTCATCACCACCACCTGCTCGGCCATAGTCTTCAGCATCAAGGTCTACAACGACCATTTCCGCTCACGCTAAGAAACTTTATTGAACCAAATTCAAACAGTTTCTAAAGCTCCAACCCTCTTCTCCAAGACCATATCAGCCAACAGCACAGCCGATTCAGAGGCGCCCTTGGGTGCCTCTTTCGGTTTCCATGCCACCACGAAACGCACCACAGCGGATTTTACCTGATACCCCCGCCCCTCCCACTGCGACAAGTCCTTCTGCATTTTTGCCGATAACTTCGCTACCGGCAATCCCGTGTGGACATTGCACAACATATAATCCCTATATGATAACCTGTCTCCACTCCTCATATCAAGGATCTCACGTTTAAGCTTATCGAAAAATCCGAGATTCACATCCTTATGCGACAATTGCAATACCACCTCATCCGGCATCGGGTATTCATTGTTGTCCCCAATATATTGATCCGCGCTCAAATGATTGAAAAAAACGGTGTTCGTATGCACAGAAAGATAATTCCTCGCACGGGTCATGCCGACGTAAAATCGTCGCCTCATGCTGTCATCCATTGAGTGATTTGACGAGACAAGCATGTATACATTGTCAAACTCACGTCCTTTGGCCTTGTGTATAGTTGAAACCATTATGCCCTCTCCTGAGAGATCACAAAAATCCTCAACCGACGACTCGAATACGAATTCCTTGAAGTCACTTAGATACCTGGCATTGTTCGTCTTTTCAAACGTCTCTACACAACGCATTATCAACGGAAGGCTCTGGCTCGTGCTGTATTTGTCGTATGTTCTCCGTTTGACCTCCTCCCACAGCTCATCGGCAATGACAGGAGCCGTACACCGCTGCTCCAGATGCCGCAGGAAATATCTCATCTCCGCGATCTTCCAGAAAGGGAATCCATCCAACGACTGTATCAACCTGCCATCCAATCCATTTCTGCGCAACAACGCCGTCAGTATGACCGCCTCATCATTCTTCTGAGTAAGCACGCATGTTGTGCCCGTACCTCTCCTTTTGAGCAATTCATTGACTACCGGTTGATAAAGTTCCAAGGATCTGTGACGGGTCACTCCAACTCTTCCGTCTGCATCTTTCATGGACACAATCGGCGAGCTTTTCATCCTCTTGCCGATCCCGGCGACAAATCCGTTTGCAAAATCCACGATATGGCGTGCACTACGGTAATTCTCCGTCATCTCCATGAAAGATCCGTAAGGCTGCTGCCGCAACCGATAAAGGTATCCTGAATCCGATCCCCGGAATTCATAGATATTCTGGTCATCATCTCCCACGGCAATCACACGCATGTCATCATTGGCCGTCATCAACGCTTTTACAAGCGCATATTCCCCGACACCCATATCCTGCGCCTCATCTATGACGAGCACGGTCTTGGCGATCCTATTCGGCTCCACCTCACCCTGCTCTATCATTCTTGCAGCATCTGCAACCACATTTCCAGCATCATCCAAGTTGCCTATCCTACCCAGAAGATCGAAGCAGTACGAGTGGAACGTCTTTATTTCAACGAAATGAGCTGCATTGCCTATCAGCTCCATAAGCCGCTGCTTGAACTCAGTGGCAGCCGCCCTCGAAAATGTAAGCATCAACAACTGTTCATGCTTGACATCCTCAAGCAGAAGCAACGATGCAAGTTTATGAACCAATACGCGAGTCTTGCCACTGCCGGGGCCGGCTGCGACCACGATGCATCGTGACATCTTGTCGGATATAATTTCCATCTGCCTCTGCGAAAGGCATCCGAAAAGCTGATCATATTTCTGCGGCGTAAGATTACGCTGTATCTCATGACTTCTTTCCCCCTGGAAATATCTGGAAATGAATTTCCTGTAATCCATATGGAAATAGTCGCGCACGAACTGCAGGGCAGCGCCATAATCCTTGACCATCAGATTGGCATACTCTCCCACGATGTGCACCTGTTGCACCTTATGCTTGTAAAATTCATCAAGCAACCGATAATCCTCCAGCTTATATCTTGATTTGTTATCCTTCCTTCTCTCTATCTCCATAGCATTATAAAGGACAAGGAAACCACCTTCCAGTTTCAGGGCACCGATCTTGGAAAGGTACAGCAAAGCCTCCTCCACATCTTCCAGTTGTATCTCATCCGGGACGCTGAAAAGAAACCTTTGATCAGACTTTATTCCATTCAGAAGTTCCACTACAGAGAATTGTATCGCACTGTTTTCCGAAAGCGTTTCGTCGGCCATCCCGACGCGGGCATATAGCCATTCCACAGTGAAACGACATATTTCCAATCTCTTTTCAAAACGCTTAAGGGTCGACTGGAGGTCTGCCATACAGTTGACATGTACATTGTGCATCCCGTCATTTTTCTTACGGGTATACTTCCTGACGGTCAGGAAATACAACAAAGTGCGTATGTCCTTCTCCTTGGAGGATGCTATTCCCCCGCCCACGGCATTGTCGTTAAGTTCCTTATAGGATGTAGTCAAAGACCTGTCAGCGATATGCTTCAACAGATACTGTTCCAGTTTGGCGAAACGATCAAGAAGCATCCGCGACTTTCTTTCAGACGAGCCGGCATCAAGCAGATATGCCGATATGTCCTTACTGTCGGCCAGGATCCCTTCCTGCCGCATGCGCTGCACCACGGAAATTATTTCCTCCTTCTTCAAGCCCAGGGTATCGGCAAGATAATCAATCCGCGACTCTGCCTCGGAATCCTGAGCCTTGGATATATATTTCTGTGAAATAAGCCTCCTTATTATTCGCACAGCCTTTTCAGTCTCGTCACTGTCGAAAAGTAGGGAATCTGAAATCCGCATCCTCGCCTCATCAAGATTTCTTACTGTTATACCCGTGGCATAAACATGGGGCATATTGTTACCACGTGTCAGATAGCCGCTCTGTTCCAAAGCAGCCAATGCAGTGCGCACACGCGTCTCTATGTCAGAAACAGAATCGTCCCACCCGGCCTGCCGCGCGATTTCCAGCGCTGAACAGTTCACCTTCATGCGTTGCCTCGTAAGACCCTTCACGGCTTTCCACACCTGCTGTATCTCGCTTATGCTCAATTTCGTCTGATTGAGCAAAATGAAATGCTTGTCAAGGTCGTTGTCGCCATAAAGCACGTAGCATCGTGCGTCAAGGTGAGGATCACGCCCCGCCCTGCCGGCCTCCTGCACATAATTCTCAAGCGAATCGGAAATATCGTAGTGTACCACCAGCCCGACATCCTTCTTGTCCACCCCCATGCCGAATGCCGAGGTCGCCACGATAATGCGCACCCGGTCATTCATGAACGCCTCTTGGTTGGCGATCTTTTCGTCCGACTCCATTTTGCCGTTGAATGGGAGTGCCTCGTAACCGTCACGGCTCAGTCTTCCGGCTAACTCCTTGGTGCGTTTGGTACGCGAAACATACACTATCGCCGGGCAAACCGATTCCGCCACAAGACTTCTAAGTTTCAGATATTTGTCCTCATCGTTTTCAGTGTGTATGACCGAATAATGCAGATTTGTCCTCGAAGCCGATGATGCAAACAGCTCCAGGTGAAGTCCCAACGTCTGCTTGAAATAGTCGCATATGTCCTGTATGACTTTCTGCTTCGCGGTCGCTGTAAAGCATGATACCGGTATAGGATTGCGGCATCCCTTCATCTCCTGATATTTCCGGATAAACTTGCCGATATAAAGATAATCTACCCTGAAATCCTGTCCCCATGAAGAAAAACAATGCGCCTCGTCTATCACAAACCTGACCACATTGCGCGATGCCAATATCTTTTCTATGGTTTTCGAACGCAGCATCTCAGGAGAGATATACAGCAACGACGCATCACCGTCATGCACTCTCCCTATCGCCTCGGCTCTTGTAAGCGGGTCAAGCAATCCATTGATGGTCACGGCATCGGTTATCCCTCTCGCTGCAAGATTGTCCACCTGGTCTTTCATCAGCGACTGCAACGGAGAGATCACTACCGTAAGGCCGTGCACAGCCTCCCCGGCCATCAGCGCCGGCAACTGGAAAGTAAGCGACTTCCCTCCACCCGTAGGGAATATGGCTAACAACGATTTACCATCCACTGCAGCCTTGGCAGCCAGTTCCTGAAGCGGTTGACCCTCATAGGTGCGGAAATGGTCATAGCCGAAAAAGGACTTCAGTCCATGCGACACATCCAATTGGGATCTGCAATATGCACACCCCTCACGACAACAAGTGTGACGCAACCTCACCACTACAGCTTCAACCCCGGGATAATTGTGCAGCACCCATCCGGGAGTAACGGAACGATGGTCAGTCGTATCTATAAGAGCCAAGGCATATGCCAATTCCGACGGAGCACGTTCAACAAGACTCCCAATATCGGCATGCCGACAGATCTTCCCGTCATAAACTTCTGTTATCAACTGCCCTAACCCCTCTCCCTCATCAGCATCCACGGCACCCACCATGCTCAGGAAACCCTCGAAATCCTTCTTCCCCTTAAGCAATGATGCGAGAATCTGTCGTTTCTTTTCAGGCAACAAATTCCAGCACGCAATTTCATCGAACAGCAGATCCTTTGCCTTTTCACAATCATTCACCGGATTATTGACCTGATCGCTCACGAGTTTGTCATCTTTGAGGAGATGGTGATAAGGACGCTCCGGAAACAACAATGGAGAGACGGGAAGCGTATCTACCAGTTTACATTGGGATAAACCATTGGGGAAAAGGTATTTGGCATCGTGTGCACTGATATTGTGACCACACAGATAATCTACTCCCTCAATGAATTCCAATAAACCATCCAGGGAACTACCATGATATACGGCACCGTCATGCCTTATCGCTCCTATGTCGTGTATCTTGCCATCCCTCAGTCCGACCTCAACATCAACGATCGCATAACAAGATGAATCATATATGCGAACAGCAGACTCGGTGTCGGTACCACTGTTACTGCCACCGATCTTTCCGCGTCTTATGAATCTGTCCCATATAGCCATGATATTTTATCTGAGTTATGCCTACTACGACAAAGTTAATGAAATTATCCGAATGACATCATTAATGCCCTATTCACAATAAATTCCCCAAATAGTCCGGGGTTGTGTCCAATGATTGTATATTTTCACCAAATTATTGTTAATTTATTAGTTGTTACAGCTTATTTGCAAACTTTTTATTCAATTATTTGTTTTAAGCGTTTTCAATTCATATCTTTGCATCGGAAAAACAATCAACCTTTTTCACTGCGAATATAGATTGCACATTTCCTATGTGTCCAATCTTAGTTGACTTTACTTCCATAATTTCCTCTCGCCCTCTCTCTCCTTTTTTATCTCTTCCAAGCAATGAGAGGACACGAAAAACGAGCCGCACGGAAATTTCCGTGCGGCTCGTTTTTCGTTTATGTATCTGACTATTGCAATGGCGTCGTGTCAAAGGGTTGAACCTTGACACGACGCCATTTTATTGGATGATATGGGGACTATGGTCTCAGTCCCTGACTACGACCTTGCGGGTCACATCAGCAGCCTTGACCACATATACACCGTTGCCTACGGGCACTTCGGTTACGGAACGGCCTAAAGAATTGTAGATGAGCTTGCCGTCTATGGCCGATACCATCACCGGTTTGCCGTCGCATCCTGTTACGATGATTTTGCCATCTGCAACAGCGATCTTGATCGCACCGGAGATTGCCTCATCAAGCGACGAGGTCTCTGCCTTTGCCGCGTTGGATCCCTTCGACTCACGTTCGCCGTAAACCGCGGTTACCACCCATGTGTGGGCATCGGGATCAGCCACATTGTCAGCATATGCGGTGCCTGTCACAGGAGCGTCGTTCACACGCTCGTTGTCTCGGTATACGTTGTATCCCGTTACCTCAAGATCATGCGAGGAGAAGGGGATATAGGTCACATCGTCAATCATGAGCATGAACGAGTTGGTGGCACATGAGCGGATGGCGAAATATCGTGCGCCTTGAGGTATGGATACGTCATAACGTGTCCATGTTCCCGGTACGGCATCCACGTTGAAGTCCGTAGCCACGAAATCCGACGGTTCAAGCGACCCTGTGGAATAAAGCACCTGTATGCGTTCCGGATAGGAGGCGCTATAGCTGCGTGCATAGAACGAGATGGTCTGTGCCTCACCGCTCAACTCAGGCGAAATAGCCCAGTCGTCGGTAGTACCGTTGTCGTAGCGGGCAAAAGCCGCCAGATACTGCTTACCGGAATATGGAGCCAAAGGCTTGTTCCCCTCGAATATGCCAGTTGCACTGAACATGAAGAACGAGGCGAAAGTCTTGCCAGGTTCGATTCCGGGGATCTCAACCTCACCGAAACCGCACACGGCAGCCCTGTCAAGGTCGCGCATAGCCCAACCGTCGGCAAAATGGCTCCACGCCTCGGTGCTTTCAAAGTCGTCTGTCACAGCCGTCGCAGACTCTGCGGCCAGCATCGGTGCATCCCAGGCAAGATCAACACCGTCATCGGACTTCACGGCCTTGAGAGAAGCAGGAGCGGGAAGCGGAGATACTACAGGAATGACCGTCACAGCCACCGACTCGTTGTTCTCAAGAGCCGTATCGTCTGGATGGGAAACAACGGCCTTGTAGCTGATCGGTTCTTCGGCCATGGCACTCATCTCCACGGTAAATTCAACAGTAGTCTTACCGGAAGAGGCAACCGTCTCATCATCGATCGTATCGTAAAGCACGTCATCGGCATAAAGTTCCACATTGAAGCCGGAGGCATCCTCGGAACCGTTATTGGTCAGACCAACGGAGACGGTGAAGCTCTCGCCGGTTCTCACATGCACGGGTGCATTTATCTCAGTGATCTCAAGGTCTACACCTACGAGATCCTCGACTTTGAGATTGTCAATATAGGTGGAGATGTAAGGACGATCCGAAGTCGTGGCAGTAAAACGTATGGCCACATTCGCACCGGCGAACTCTGTCAACGGCACAAGCACTTCATGCCAACCCTGGTCGGCACCCATTTCAACCACGGTCTTATTGAAGACCTCCTTCCATTCGCCTTCCTCAGTGCGCACGTCAATTACCATAGGATTCACGTCAAGCCCGCTGTTGTCAGGGGTATAGCTGTAGAAACGCAAAGTAGGTGCCTTCATATCGGCAAGACTGATCTTGCCCGTAGTCATGGCACCGCAATAGCCTCCGAAGTAGCCATTCATCACCATGAAACCACCGTCGCCGTCGGCAGACGAGACCTCGCCATCAGTCTCCACCGCCCAGTTACCATAGTTGATTCGCTCCGTCGCATATATGGTGGACGCCTGTCCTCCCGCATATGACTCGTGGAAGTCCACATAAGGAGTACCGGCAGGTATGGATGCCGTGGAGGTCTTATCGCTTTCACCACCGTCGGTAACCGCAGCTACGGAATACTGCACGAATTTCTGTTCGCCGGTTTCCACACCCTGGAAGACATATGGGATCTCGGTGACATTCTCTGCAACCAGCTCACCATAGCTGTTCGCGTCGTATATGTTGTAACGTACCTTGTCGGGATTGATCGGATCGCCGGTTGCCGACAGGGTCACCTTATCCCATGAAAGGGAGATCTTACCGTCAGCCACCTCGGAAATGGCCACTGCCTCGGGAGCCGCGGCAACCGGAGTGCCGACAAACGCTGTCACTGTTGCAGCCTCGCCGCCGACATCACCCTTGAACGCCACTGCGGAGTATACGTAATCGCCACCTGTCTCAAGGACATCATCGTAAGTAAGCGTAGCGCCTGTAGCTGGATTGTCAAAGGTCTTTATCAGCACGTCGCCACGCCTAAGCTCTATCTTGTCCAATGAAGATATGGCGTTGCCTGACATATCGGTAGACGGAGCTTTCAATGATATGGCCGCCTTGTAATCCCCTGCGGGATCAGGAGTAACGGTCAATTCACCCGGACTTGCAGGAGCGTTGCCGTTTATACCGGCCGCCACGGCAAACTCACATACCTCAAGATAGAACATGTTGGCATCAGAAATGCCATGCAGGCCTACATGATATATACCTGAAACCGACGGTGTCACAAAGCCACCCAAAGTTTCATATTCCACTCCGAGGGTCGTAGGAGCGACAAGGTCATTCGTCATATCAGCAACGGCAGCTCCCGCTCCCCATTTGGCTTCTATCTTTTCGGGATAGCGCTCATTGTAACTGTGCGCCTTGAAAGTCACATAGTACATCTTGCCGCTTTCAAGCTGCAGACCCGGAGAAATCAACCAGTCGTCCATCACGACGGAACCATATTTGGCACGCACAACATTTGAGTAGTATTCCCACGTCTTGCCGTCCTCATTGGCATCTATCACAGTGAAGAATCCCATGGAATCCTCCGACTTGAAATCCTCCGACCATGGAAGCAACGGTATGCCGCATACCACCTTGTTGGACTCCGCGCCTTCAGAGAGAAGGCCATGGTTGTCAGCGGTGACCACATAACTGAAAGCCGCCATCCCCGCAGATACGTCAGGCGTATCCTCCACCGAGGTAGCAGTGGTGTTTGCTGCCACTACCACATCACCTGGCATACGCTTCACGGTATATTTAATCGCTCCCTCATCAATAAATCCGCCATCGGAGGAGGATGCTACCGGACTCCATGAAACCGTGACGTTGCCGGAAACATTGGAAGCAGACACCCCGGCTGGCGCTACAGGCACTCCGAATCCCACAAACCGGCTGACAGCGACCTTAGGCGAGGAACCTTTGTCGTTTGCGACAGAGATGGTAAACTCATATTCGCCACGTTCGGGCACTGTCACATCCACGTTCACCTTGCCGCCGAATGTCGTATTGCCTTTGGTCAATTCCGCTCCATTCAAAAGCACGGCATAAGTCAACGCACCGGATGGGGCAGTCCCGTCATAAAGCGTCGTAGGTGCATTGAATGTCAATGAACCGCTCAATGAACCGCCCTCAAATGTAGCCACTGCATCAGTGATTGCAGCAGGGGCATCATCCTCTGCGGGCGGTGTCGGCACATAAAGGCCACCCACCTGTTGGTTACCATTGAAATCAAGAATCTTAGTGGCCACGCCTGTTGTAAGATCCACCTCGCAAAGATATGTGCTGCTGCCATCAGGTCCCACCGTCCAGAACATGCGTCCGCTACGGGGATCTATGGTGGCCGAACCGGTAATCAGCGGCAATTGTCCCGTCTCACCGATCAGGTCTGTTTCTCCTGTAAGACGATCGATTTTATAAAGTGAAGATGAGTTTACGGTAACATTAGTTCCATTTACATCCACTTCCGAGGAAATTGCATAAAGTTCACCCGAAGCGGCAGCTGCGATTGCGATCCAGTTACCGTCCATTTCCTTGATTGGGGTTACGGTCTCGCCATCCCTATCATAGGATATGGTGCCGAAGACCATTCCAGTGTTCTTCTTGTTGGAAAAGAAACCGTATATCTTCCCGTCATAAGGGTTATATGTCAGGTCATAAGGGAGAGCCGTCACATCCGGATAATTCGTCCATAGCTTCGTTCCATCCTCCATTGAATATGCGTCTACATATACGATAGTCCCATACTGGGCATTGCATCTGGTGGCATAATATACATCCTCATATGCCACACCTCCGTAGAAAGTCGCATACCCGGGATCCATGCCTATATCCATTGACCATTCACCGTCCGGCGTGGTAGGAAGAGTCCACAATCCGGTCTTGGCAGAAATTCCGGATGACATCACCAGACCTTTCATCTGGGGAATGGCAGACGACTCAGCCGCCACGGACGTAACAGCAATACCGGCGGCCAATATCGCCGCCATAAAAGTAAAAGATTTTGCCATTGTTAAAAATATAATAATGTTACATCTTATGCCACGGATGAATCAATCGCTACTCATACCGCCAGCAAAAAGCACTAATTTTCGCACAAAAATAATCACTAAAATCTAATGTCCGGTCATTTTGACAAAACATAACATTGAAATACATGAAATAATCCGATTTTTATCTATTTTTCAATGTTTGACCCTCGGCCACAACTTGCGGAGACGCAGCAACTGTCTGTGAATCGTAGAAGACGCTATGACCATCGTAACACCGGCGACGATCAACAACAACCCGGCGAATATACGGGTCGTAAACGGCTCATCAAACACCACGACACCGAAAAAGACCGCCGTGACAGGCTCGAGTGCACCGAGGATTGCCGTTGGTGTAGAACCTATGTACTGTATGGCACGGGTGGTACATAGCAGGGAGACAGCAGTCGGGAACAGCGCCAGAGCGGCCACATTCAGCCACAGCCAAGCGGAAGAAGGGAGTTTCAGCCCCCCGTTCAACGGCACATAGACTGCGAAAAGCATCCACCCGAACAGAAGCACATAAAATGTCACCTTGACCGTAGGCATATGGTTAAGCCCCGAACGGCTCACATATACCAGATATATGGCATACGCCAATGAGGAGGCGAATACCATCAGCGTGCCCCGCAGACTCAGCGTGGCGTTGCCGTCACCCTGATAAAGCAATCCTATTCCACCCAGTGCAAGGACGATACTTACTACCGTGACCCATCCGAGCTTATCATGGAAAACGCAACTCATTATCACCGCCACCATTATAGGATACACGAACAGCAGACTTGATGCGATACCCGCATCCATATAATTATAGCTCAGGAACAGCCAAAGCGAAGACAGAGCCATGAGCATTCCCATCGCCCACAGCATCACGGCTCCTTTGCCTGTAACCTTGAAGCCGCGGCCTCTCCACCGCAACATCCCTCCCAACACGGGGATGGCCAGAAGATACCTGAAAAACAGCACCGAACCGGCATCCATGCCACCCTCATACAACGGCAGGGCGAACAGGGGATTCATGCCGTAGGTAGCGGCAGCCACTATACCGAGGGCATATCCTTTTACCTTGTCACTTGTCATAGACAGAATTTTAGGAGGCAAAATTACGAATAATCCCGCGATCTCACGGATATTGATGGGATTTCCGGCGGTTTTTGTATCTTTGTCAGAGAAAAAGCAGGAATTACAACGTTATAGACACAAGGGCATACCTGCCCGACCGTGCACTCCATTACAGAAACACATGAAAGATTTAATCATAAGCAAAGAAACCACCGAACGCACCGTGCTTGTGGGACTGATAACCCAGAGGCAGAGCGAGACCAAGGTGGAGGAATACCTCGACGAACTCGAGTTTCTGGCCGACACGGCCGGAGCACAGGTCGTGCGCCGCTTCACGCAGAAACTCGACTATCCAAACCCACGCACTTTCGTAGGGCAGGGAAAACTGGCCGAAATAAAGGAATATGTGGAGAAGAACGAGATCGGAATGGTGATCTTCGACGACGACCTGTCTACCAAGCAGATTGCAAACATTGAGAAAGAACTGCAGGTAAAAGTCCTTGACCGATCAAGTCTCATACTTGACATATTCGCGAAGCGGGCACAGACCGCCACGGCCAAGACCCAGGTGGAACTGGCTCAATACCAATACCTCCTGCCACGTCTTACCCGCATGTGGACTCACCTCGAACGCCAACGCGGCGGCATCGGCATGCGTGGCCCCGGCGAGACCCAGATAGAGACCGACCGGCGCATAATCCTGCGCCGCATCTCCCTCCTTAAGGAGGAACTGCGCAACATAGACCGCCAGAAGACCCTCCAGAGGAAAAACCGCGGACAGCTCACCCGCGTGGCGCTCGTGGGCTACACCAACGTCGGGAAATCAACACTGATGAACCTCCTCAGCAAAAGCGACGTGTTTGCAGAAAACAAACTTTTCGCCACGCTGGACACCACTGTGCGCAAGGTAACCGTAGAGAACCTGCCGTTCCTGCTCACTGACACTGTAGGTTTCATCCGCAAGCTCCCCACCCATCTGGTGGAATCGTTCAAGTCCACCCTCGACGAGGTACGCGATGCCGACATGCTCGTGCATGTGGTAGACATAAGCCACCCGCAATTCGAGGAACAGATAGAGGTGGTGAACAAGACGCTTGCCGAGGTTTGCGGATCAGCCGACAAGCCCATGATAATGGTGTTCAACAAGATTGACGCATACACCCACATACCCAAGGATGAGGACGACCTGACACCGCGCACGGCACGCAACATTCCGCTCGAAGAACTTAAGGCTACATGGATGAACCGCTTGGATCCGGGCAACTGCGTGTTCGTGTCGGCCAAGAAGGGCACCAACATAGACGAGTTGAAGCAGATGCTCTACGACAAGGCCAAGGAGATCCACACCCAACGGTTCCCATACAACGACTTCCTTTACCAGAAATATGATGACGAGGAACAACCAGACGATCCCAGCGCCGGACAACCGGGAGAAAACGGATAAGCCCCGCATGCAATGGAGCCGCCTTATCTGCGACAAGCGTTTCGGGATGGAAGACTACCACTCCCCGAACGCCTCGGGAGGCACACGCTCCGACTTTCAGCGTGACTTTGACCGCCTTGTCTTCTCCTCGCCATTCCGACGGCTGCAGAACAAGACACAGGTCTTCCCGCTACCGGGAAGCATCTTCGTGCACAACCGCCTGACCCATAGCCTTGAAGTGGCATCGGTAGGGCGATCCATGGCCAACGAGATAGCACGTGCCATACAACCGCGCTACGAAGGAACGCCGGATGAGAAAGCCCTTGACTCTATCGGGGAGATAGTGGCGGCGGCATGTCTGGCGCATGACCTCGGCAACCCTCCGTTCGGGCACTCGGGGGAGAAAGCGATATCCACATTTTTCTCAGAAGGCGCGGGTGCCGACCTCCGACATGAGCTGACACCCGAGCAATGGGCGGATCTTGTGCATTTCGAAGGTAATGCCAATGCCCTGCGACTGCTCACCCACCAGTTCCACGGACGGCGGCGCGGAGGTTTCGCTATGACCTACTCCATGCTCGCCTCCATCGTGAAATACCCTTTCAGCTCCACATTGGCAGGGACACGCAACAAGTTCGGCTTCTTCACCTCCGAACAGGAAACATTCCGCCTTATCGCCGAAGAACTCGGGCTGATATGCAAGGAGGACTGTGACGGACGGCTATGCTATGGCCGCCATCCGCTCGTCTACATAGTGGAGTCCGCCGACGACATTTGCTATGAGGTGATGGACATAGAGGATGCCCACAAACTACGGATCATCTCCACCCCGGAGGTAAAGGAACTTTTCCTCAACTTCTTTGACGAGCCGAAGCAACGCCGTTGCGAGATGATAATGGAACGCATCACCGACCCCAACGAGCAGATAGCCTATCTGCGTTCCGGGGTAATAGGTACCCTAGTGCAGAGATGTGCCGAGGCTTTCGCGACCAATGAGGATGCCATAATGCGCGGCACCCTCACCGAGCATCTTCTTGACCTTGTACCCGAACGGGAACGCAACGCTTATGCACGCTGCAACGAGCTTTCCTGGAACAAGATATACCGTTCCTCAGATGTAGTAGACGTGGAACTCGCCGGCAACCGCATCATTACCTTCCTGCTTGAGAAACTGATAGATGCCGTGCGCCACCCACAGCTGAACTACTCCAAACTGCTCCTCTCCCAGATGCCCCACCAATATGAAGTGCGCACCACCGGCCTCTTCACCAAGATACAGGCCGTGCTGGATCATGTATCGGCCATGACCGACGTTTACGCCCTCGACCTCTTCCGCAAGCTCAACGGCCTGTCGCTGCCGGCGGTGTAACAAGAGAAATAGAGAAGTCAGAGCAGTAGAAGTCAAGCAAGAATACCACAAATTTGTAGGATATGCTGCTGATTCCTCTGATATCTCTGATTCCCCTGATGTCTCTGATTCAAAATCACTAACAATCAAAGCGATTGCTTTTTCTTCTCCTGATCTAACTTCTTACTTCTATTTATTCCTCATTCCCTTGAAAAAGTATCTTCTATTCATATTGTTCCTGTTTCCGATCCTTGCGGTGGCTATCACACCGAGGGAGGTAGAGAACGTGCATGTGGCAGACCGCACACGGTTTGTCACCGATCAGGCCGGCGTACTCTCCATGAGCGCCCGGCAGCAAGCCGACTCCATACTGGCCGACATATGGCGGCAATCATCGGCAGAACCGGTGGTGGTTATCGTGCCGGATCTTTCCGGTGCCGATGTTGACGACTTCGCAACCGAACTGTTCACCCTATGGGGCATCGGCAAAAAAGACAAAGACAACGGAGTGCTCATGCTCATCTCCGTCGGCGACCGCCGTGCAGCCATCCGCACAGGCTATGGAGCTGAAGGGGTGCTCCCCGACGTGATAGCCTCACGCATCATACGCAATGACATGGCGCCTCATTTCCGGCAGGGGGATTATGAAAGCGGCACATTGGCTGCGCTCGGCACACTGCACAGGGTGCTCACCGATCCCGAAGCCCGCGAGGAACTTATGTCGCAGCAGGCCAACGATGCCGCCGCAATGCGCAACAGCGGTGGCGACGACTTCTTCGACACCTATCTTATATTGTCACTGCTTATTGGTGCCACGTTCCTCGGAGTAGTATGGTTCACATACCTGAAAACGCGCCGTCTCCCAACCGGCAACCGCTTCCAATCGTTGCAGAATCTGCAGATGCCGGCTCTGCTCTTCTCTTTCCTTACGCTTGGTTGCTGCGTACCGGCATACCTGCTCCTTATACTGCTGATGCGACGCGTACGGTTACGCAAGAGGCTGTGCCCCAACTGCAACACGCGCATGGAACGTGTGGACGAGGTAAACGACAACCGCTACCTCACCCCCGCACAGGATGCGGAAGAGCGCCTTGACTCCGTGGACTACGACGTATGGCTCTGCCCCGCATGCGGCGAAACCGACATAATTCCCTACATCAACAAGAAGAGGAATTATACCGTATGCGACCGCTGCGGTGCCCGTGCATGCGTATGCACCGGCCATCGTGTGCTCGTGCGCCCCACGAGCATGCATACCGGCCAGGGAGTCACCACTTACCGCTGCCTCAACTGCGGCAACACCCCCCAGAAGCCCTATACAATACCGAAGGAGGTGGTCACTCCCATAATCATCGCCGGAGGTGGTGGAGGCCGTGGATTCGGGGGAGGAAGCGGCTTCTCAGGAGGCTCTTTCGGAGGCGGCATGACCGGCGGAGGCGGTGCCTCCGGCGGCTGGTAATACCCATCCCATTCTCATCACGACTAACCCCTGCCTTCTTAATTTCTAAATTTCTTTTTTTCTTAACTTTTCAATTCCTTATTTCTCAATCCCAAGCCTCGCGGTCGCCTTCAGGTAGGCCGTGATGTATATGTGGTATTGGGCACGGGCTTCTATGAGATTTGCCGATGCCTGCTGCCATTGCGCCTGTGCATCAAGCATATCTGTGAGAGGGCACATATGTTCGGCATAACGGTCTGAAGTCACGCGGAGATTCTCGGCAGCCTGTACCATCGCGACTTCGGCGGAAGAAATCATATTGAATCCGTCGTGCACGTTCAGTTCCGCCTGACGTGTTTCCAGATCAAGCAGACGACGGTTCCTGTCAAGATCCAGAGATGCGTTTTCCGCCTCCAGCTTGGCCTTTCTCACTTTTTTTATACCCTCTCCCCAATGGAACAGCGGCACCTTGACAGCAATCATCGCCATACCCATATTGTCCTTGAACTTCTGGGTATACGGCACATACACACCCGGCATCGCCTCCACCATTGAATTCATCTTTATATTGCCGTACCAGTTATATCCGACGCTCAGACCTACTGTAGGGAGGAAATCGCCCCTTGTAAGTTTCACCATCTGCCGCTTGGCCTCCACCTGATGTTCAAGCAACCTCAGCTCCGGACGGTCTGCGGGTGTCGCATCAATGACACTTGCGGGTGCCGGAAGATTCTGGAAAACCTCCTCAAGCGGAACGATATCGGTATCATAATCCACCCCTACGGCCTCGCACAATGCCATACGGCAGAGGTCGGCTCCATTCGCCACCTTCTGGCTCTGGTACACGATCTCGCTGCGGCGTGCCTTCACGCGCAACAGATCGTTTTCCACCGCCATCCCCACTGTCACCGCCGCTTCGGTCTGGTTGTAGAGCGTATCCATCAGATGCATGTAACTTTCCATCAGCGCAACCTTCCCGAGCACAGAGACGTAGTTCCAGTAGGCATTCTCGGCATTGGCAATCACATCCATGCGTGTCATCCTGTACCGCTCGTCAGCAACCTTCTCGCCGATCCTGGCAAGGGATCGCCCAGCCAGGATCTTACCGCCGGCATACACAGGCTGCGTAAGCTGAAAACCCGCCACATACATGCCGTGCATCTGAAGCTTGGAACCCATCATGTCCATGTCCGGGAATACATATGTGCCGGTGGCAGTTCCCTCTATCTTGGGCAGAAAATTGGTGGTCGCCACCTTGGTATCAAGACCGGCCATTCGGCGCTCGTTGTCGGCGCGGCGCATCTGCTCGCTCGCCTGAAGAGCCATATCCCGGCACTGCGTCACATTTATCGCAAGAGGCTCGCCGGCAAGGGCACTGAGCCACGTGAGGGCTGCAAGAGCCGTAGTTATGACATATCTAATTTTCATTGTCAATCACAGGTTTACGTATATGGAATATAGCTGTGTAAAACAGCGGCAGAAGCATGAGGGTGATCACCGTCCCTGCGGTAAGGCCACCCATGATAGTAAGCGCCAGGGAGCCGTACATCGGATCGCCCAACAGCGGGATCATACCGACGATAGTGGTAAGTGATGCCATCAACACCGGGCGCACACGGCTCACCGTAGCCTCCACCACGGCATGGTAAGGTTCGCGTCCCTCCTCGGTCTGCTGCCTGTTGATCTCGTCCACAAGCACTATGGAATTCTTCACCATCATGCCCATTAGACCCATAAGCCCGATAATTGCCATGAACGTGAACGGCGTACCGGTGAAAAGCAGAGCCGGCGTTATCCCGATGAACACGAACGGCAGGCACAACAGGATCAGCCACAGTTTTTTCCAACTGTTGAAGAGCATCAGCAGGATCATAAGTATTATGAACACCGTAATGGGCATATACTTCATGAGGTTCTTCATCGCGTCACCCTGCAATTCACCTTCCCCTACCCAACGCATGGAATATCCGTCGGGCAGCTCTATGGCCTCTATCTGTCTCCTTATGCTCTCCACCACCTTGGCCGGGGTAGCATCCGGCAGCATGGGATTGGGATCGCATTCGGCCTCTATCACACGTCGGCCGTTGAGACGGCGCACCATGTTTTCTTCCCATCCGAGCCTGACACCGTCCGTCACGCTGCTCAGAGGCACAGTACGGAACATCCTGTCCGCCAAGCCCTCGGGATTGCCACCGGACATGGCATCGGCGATTGCGCCGTCGTCAAGGCGCATATTGGTCATGCTCCAGACAGGTATATCCTCCAGATCGGGTATCCTCGAACCATCGGCGTTGCGCACTTTGAGGTTCACCATCAGCATCTTGTCCTGATCGGGCATTACACCTACGGTCATCCCGTCAGTAGCCGCCTGTAGCGCGTTGCCTACATCGCCACGACTAATCCCGGCACGCACACCCGACGGATGGTCATATCCGGCGACAAGCCTTTTGGCAGTAGGATACCAGTTGTCCTGTACGGAATACGGGTCGACATAGGGGCAATCGCGCATGATCTCCTCTGCCTGGGAGGAAAGACGCTTCAAAACCGCAGGATCCGGGCCGGCGAACTCCACCTCAACCGTATGGGTGGTGGCTATCGAGAAATTGTATTTCCTTACGCGCACATAAGCATCGGGATATTCCTCACGCAGTTCATGAAGGATATCAGGTATCTGTTCTATGACAGTCTTATAGCTGTCACAATCCACTATCAGCTCACCGTAATTGTCGCCTCCTGAAGACATTGGGCGCACAAGGCAATAGCGTGCCGGAGCCGCTCCCATACTCATGGCCACGCGCTCCACGGCAGGATTCTCGCGCAATCGCGCCGACATGCCGAGCATCTGTTCCTTGACATGAACCGGAGAGGTCTGAGGGGGGAAGTAGCATTCCACCACGAACTGCTTGTAGTCGAAATCGGGGAAGAAAAGATTCTTAACCTTCGTCATGCCCACCACACAGACCGCCAGCAATACAACCGAAAGGGCGACCGTAACCCACTTGTCGCGGATCAATCCGCCCACCGAACGACGCACGAACCTATGAGCCGGGGAATTCATCACAGGCTCCTGCACCATGCCGGGACTATCCCCTATATTCTCATTTCTTAATTTCTTTATTTCTTTATTTCCTAACCATGCGGCAGCACAGACAGGCACCTGCACAAGGGCAAGCACCCAGCTCGCAAGCAAGCTCACACAAAGGACAAGAAAAAGGTCACCGGCATATTCGCCGGCTGAATCGGGTGATAGATATATGCCTATGAAAGTGGCGGCGGCGATCACCGTGGCACCAAGCAGCGGCATGGCGGTGCGTTTCCCTATGTCATACAGGTACCGCTCCGGAGCCAGACCCCGCTTGCGATCCACCAATATGCCGTCCATTATCACAACGGCATTGTCTACAAGCATACCCATGGCCACAATAAAGGCACCAAGCGAGATTCGCTGCAACGTGGTGCCGCACTGGAGCAATATAGGGAACGAGACGGCAATGGTAAGTACCAATCCGAAACCGATTATCACACCGCTGCGGAAGCCCATGGTAAACACCAGCACCAATATGACTATGACCACTGAGGCAAGCAGATTCCACATAAACGACGAAATGGCATCACTCACCTTGTCGGGCTGAAAGAATATCTTGTCGGTTACCATTCCGGCTGGAACGGTCTTCATCACTTCAGCAAGTCTCTCGTCCACAGCCTTTCCCACATCCGGCACTATGGCATCGGTCTCCATGGCCACGCATATAGCCAGAGCCGGCTGCCCGTTGACGAAAAATCCGTTGCGCTGCGGATCGGCGAGACCGCGCTCTATCCGGGCAATGTCTCCGAGACGCACCAGTTTACCGGTCGGGGTGGACACTGTCAGATCGCGAAGTTCCGCTTCATTGTTCACAGGTGCATCCACCCTCAGTTGCACATCATCGGCTCCGCTCCTGTAGGCACCGGCATCCACAGGCTTCCCGACAGATTGCAATGCGCTCATGATCTGCATCGGTATCAATCCGTTGCGGGCTAGTTCCTCCTTCGGGAGGGTGATGTTTACCACCTCGTCGCGATTCCCGGCTATGGAGACACGTTTTACACCGGGCACCGACAGCAGTTCGCGCCTTATGTACTTTGCATAACGGTACATTTCAGGGTAGTCGTAGCCGGGAGCAGTCAACGAATAGAAGATCCCATAGACATCCATCATGTCATCAAGCACCACAGGCGCATATGTACCGGCCGGGAGACGCGATGCCACATCGTCGACCTTACGGCGCAACTGGTCAAAATGCTGCTCAAGATCCTTGATGAGCACTGACATCTTGAACTCCACCGTGATCATTGCCATGCCGGGCTGGCAGTCGGTCTTGATCTTGTGCACGTCGGGGAGAGTGCGCAGCTCATCCTCCATCATCTGGGCAACGTTCAGTTCCACCTCGTGTGCGGAGGCACCGGGATATGGAACCACAACCATGGCCTGCTTTACCGGCACCGCCGGATCCTCCAGCTTGGGCATATACAGGAATGCTATCACACCGGCAAGTATGATTCCCGCCATCAGCGACCAGAACAGCGTACGGCGCCGCATGAAAAATTCAGCTATGCGTGTCATAGAAGTCCTCCGACATTGGTTTCGGTCGGTTCGGCGATAACCCTCACCTTTTCTCCCTCTGACAGCACGTTTACACCGGCACGCACCACCTTCTCATTCCCTGACAGCCCGGAGGCTACCATGGCCGATGCCGCCGAACGTGCGGCATCTATGGTCACAGGACGCTTCACAACCGTGGAGTCTGCTTCCAGAACCCATACACAAGCAACGCCGTCGGCGTCACGGAAAAGCGCCGATAATGGAAGCTCAAACATACTGGCGTCTCCATCCTTGCCTCGCAGATCCACAGCGACCTCCATATTCATTCCGGAAGTGAGCGACTTGGCATTTGTCGCCGGTACCCCGAGACGCATACGATAGAGCTGGTTGCCGTCGGCCTTCGGCACTATGCTGAGGAACGTGAGAGGGAACCACCCGTCTCCGCTGCTACGGGAGACACGGCCTGTGAATCCGACGAGATCAGCAGCACGGGAATAGAGCGATGCCGGAATGTCGACCACCACCTCCATGCCGCTTACGTCAAGAAGGTTGAATACAGACGTGCCGGCATCTACCATCTCTGCCGGAGAAAAATTCACACTCTGCACATATCCCGATACCGGCGCATACAGCTTGGTATATGAAAGTTTATTCTTGTTCACCTCAAGTTGCACGCCCAACTGCCGCAAACCTGCGGATGCCTTCTCAAAATCGTTGGCCGACATGCTTTTCTTCTCAAAAAGCCGACGTGCACGCTCCACCTCGTCATGAAGTTGATCATACTGTATCTGCAACGCCTCCACCCCCAATCTGTAATCGGCATCGTCAAGCTCGGCAAGTAGCTGCCCGGTACGCACGAAGTCACCCTCCTTCACCAAGATCCGTTTCAGTTGTCCCGGAGTCTTGAAACCGAGGTTGATACCGTCGGCTTCCTCTACTATTCCCGTATAGGTCTTCCTTGCAGCGCTGCCGGCCGGTATAGGCTCCGTAACGCATACGCTATGCCGAAAAGCGCCTTTTTCCTGGGGTTTAGCGCATCCGCAGAGGATGAGCAACCCGCAGAATATCGTCAATATTTTTCCCATTTTCCTTATATAAGAAACTGATAATGATTTGAATTGCAAAGTTCGCACTTTCACGACAACCAGCATTTGCCGAAAAGAGCAATTCTCTGTCCGAAAACTCCAATTTTAAGCCATTAAGGAAATTTTTTATAGGTATACAACAGCAACGACACCATACTAAGAGACGTAACCCTTGCATGGTGTCGTTAGATCATCGGTAAGTTTCGATCGGACGGATCGTTATGACGGATCGTTTATTTGTCTGAGGTGGGGAACGACGATACGCGCAGACGTGCTGCACCCATGGGAACAAGGGTTATCTCGTTGATCTCAGCGGCACGGGGAGCATCCTCGCGTGGAAGTACACCTGTCAGCCCTGTCTCGTCAAAGCCCCATGACGGAACCAAGCGCCCTGTGGCTTTTACCTCCAGGGGCACACCCTGCAGGGTGAAGGGCTGGTTGTCAGCCGGCCAGGGAAGGCGTGTCACCTTGAAATCGGCGAATGGATTGCTTTCTGGAAGGATCAGAGAGTAGTTCCAGGGAGATTCCGCATAAATCTCATATGTAGGCCATTTTTGCGGATCGGCACCCTCCTGCCAGCGTGAATCGCCTATGGCCATCTCTGCCGAGTTAACCTTCTCATAGCGTTCGTCTATCTTAAGCGAGAGAGTAAGGGGGCCGTAGTTTACGGAAGCGCTGTTGCGGTTGGTAGGCCAGCGACGCAGTGTCAGTTCCATAGGGAAGATCAGTTCCACCTCATCGGCATCGGCCCACTCGCCGTCTATACGCAGATAGGTGCCGGCTTCGGGAGTGCCCACGGACTTGCCGTTTACATATGCCTTGGCACCCTTCGCCCATGCGGGTATGCGGAAATACATCGGGAATTCGGCCTTTTCCTGAGCGGCCACGACAAAGCGGATCGTATCGCTGAAGGGATAGTTGGTCTCCTCTGCTATCGTCACTTTCTTGCCGTCGGCAACTGTCACTGTAGCTTCGTTGGGCGCATATACGGCATAGGCCACACCATGGTCATTGGTGGTGAAGGCAAGAGCCTGGGTGAACGACGGCCAGCCAAGTCCGTGGTTGTGCTGGCAGCAACGCGAACTGAACGGATTCATGTTAAGGAACGGCCCGCGGTTGTCAATGCCGGGGTGATGGTTCTTGGAATCACTCACCGTCTGGTTTGGAGATGTGATATAACGCAGGGCGGTCAAGTCGGGCATCATCGAGGCGGGGAATGAATTGAACGCCACATCCTCCATGTTCTCAGCCCAGAGGGGATCGGCGGTTATGCCGAGCATGACCCCGTCGGAAAGCAGCTGCTCGGCAAAGCCGCAGGTCTCGGTTCCCTGACGCGGATCTATGTAGCCGATGCGTGCATTCTCGTCGGCACCGAACATCCCGCCGGGCACCTGTCCATAGGTGCGGCGGATGAGGTCGTGCACGTTATATGTGGCGGCAAGCATCGCGGAATCACCGTTGAGGAGGTACATTTCCGCCGGTTCACGGAAATACTGCGCGATGTTCACGTTGTGCCAGTTGGGAAGGCGTGCGGGATTGGTGCAGTCGGCATTGTTGCGGTGTATCTTCTCTATCAGAGGAAGCACCGATGCATCGCCTGTCTTGCCGTAATACCATACGACGCTCCACATATTGTCGCCCCCACGACAGTTTTCCCAATAGTCCTCAAGGAAATTCTCGTCGGCCTGAGCCATCTCCCATTCGAAATAACGCTTCATGAAGGGGAGCACACGCTCGTCGGCTGTAAATTCGTAATAGTTCTGAAGAATCCAGAGCATGATCATCTGCGCCCACACCTCAGGCTTGCCGTTTCGCTCGTTGACAGGGCCGAAATAACCGTTCTCCTTCTGTGATGCGAGCACGGCATCGATCCAGAATTGCGACTCCTTGATCATCTCCGGGTCGTTGAGCAGGTATGCCAGGTGGCTGTAGCCACGCAACCAATAGGGAACTTCCTCCCATCCGCGGTCGCCCCCCTCCACAAGCCACGCATTGTTGTTGCGGTCAAGCCAAGCGCTGATCTCGCCGAGATGGCCGTTCAGTCCGTCACGCTGCAGTTCAAGCTGCTTAAGCAACCATCCCTCCGGCTTTATGGCTCCCACAGGGAGCTTCTCAAGTGCCAACGGACGCAGAGCCGGGCTGTCACTTACTTCCGGCATGAAAGGCCGGTCTACTGTCTCGGCCTTGAAGCCGGAGTTGCCACCGCACGATGCGGCCAGCAACAGCAGCCCCGAGGCTGCGCAAGATAACAGATATTTCATGGTTTATAAGTTGAATACTATATACCTGCAAAGGTAAGAAAATTCAACCGGAACTGCAACTCAGCGCTTTGCCTCACCGCCACCAAGATCCGCGATGAACTCACTGGGAGTGCGGCCGAACTCCTTCTTGAAGACCTTTGTAAAGTAGTTCGGGTCGGAGTAGCCGGTGCGGTATGCCGTCTCGCTAACATTGTATCCCTGCCTCATCAACTCGCATGCGCGAGCCATCCTGCGCCGACGGATATAGTCCGTCATAGATGTGTTGGCAAAGGATTTCATCTTTATGTGCAACAGCGAGCGGCTGATGCCGAACTCCTTGGTAATATCGGCTATGGAGAATTGCGAATTGTCTATGTTCTCCTCTATGAGTGCATTGATCCTGACAAGGAAATCCTTGTCGAACTTGTTAAAGGTAGGCATTTCTTCTGTTGTTTCTTCTATCGGTTCTGACGCCTCTATGATTGACTTTATGAATTTTCTACGTGCACGGAGTATGTTCTTTACACGCAACTCCAGTATCTGCGGATCAAACGGCTTGACCACATATGCCTCGGCGCCGCTCTCGAAGCCGAGCACGGTACTCTGCTCGTCGTTCTTCGCGGTGAGCAGGATCACCGGGATATGGGAAGTGGATAGATCGTTCTTAAGACGGTTGCACAGCTCTATGCCGTCCATCTCCGGCATCATCACGTCGGACACCACTATGTCCACCGGATGCTCTGCCGTTATCTTAAGCGCCTCCACACCGTTCGTTGCCGTATAGACGTTGTAAGTGCGGTTGAAGGTCTCGCTAAGGAAAGAGAGCAGTTCCTTGTTGTCCTCTACTATGAGTATGCTCATCCGATCTTCCTTCTTCGCATATTCCGGCACTACGGGAGGCTGTAGCCCTTCAGAAACTGCCATACGGTAACTCGGACGCGGGTTGCTGTCTGATGCGAAGTTGATATAGCACCGGGAATCAAAGGCATCGGGAGATACCAGCAGACGCACACGGAACACACTTCCTTCACCCATCTTGCTCTCCACCTCTATGCTGCCGCGATGAATCTCCACAAGCTTGCGCACCGTCGCCAATCCGATCCCCCACCCGTGGCTGTCGGCATTGTAACCACGACGCGTCTGATAATATTTCTTGAAGATATTTTCTTTCTCCTCGGGAGCGATGCCTATGCCGGTGTCGCGCACTTCAAAAGTGAGGTATATCTGATCGCCACCATCCGAATTCTCTTCCACAATGGAGGCACGCACATCAATCTCCCCTCCCGCCGGAGTGTACTTGACGGCATTGGATAGGAGATTGTTCAATATGCGCTCCACATAAGTAGTGGAATACCATACTTCCTCGCCATTGTTTTCCGTATATATCCTCAGGCTCACATGGCGCTCCTCGGCAGCCTCATAGAAAAACCTGGCGACTTTCTCAATGTAGGTAAGGGGATTTCCCTTCTGCAGGTACAACTGGAAGTTGCCGCTTTCCACACGGTTGAATGTCACAAGCTCATCTATCAGCCCCACCATCTTGTTGGTATTGGCTATCGCCACAGCAAGACGTTTCTGCGAGTCGGGAGTCAGTTCCTGATGCTGGTCAAGGTATTTCAGCGGAGCCAATATAAGACTCAATGGGGTCTTAAGCTCATGGGAGATATTCGTGAAGAACTCCATTTTCTCACGATTCAGTTCGTCACTCTTGTCCTTGTCTATCTGTGCGAGACGAACCGATTGCTTCTCCCGCATGCGGATATTGAACAGGCGGTAGCCGAAATATGCAATGGCACCTATTACCAACAGATAGAGCAGGTATGCCCACGCGGAACGGTAAAACGGGGGCGAGATCCTGATGGTCAGAGTGCGCACAGGAGCATTGTCCCATGCCTCGGGGTTGCTTGAGGCACGCACATTCAGCCGGTATGTGCCTGGTGCAAGCTCCATGGCCGTAAATCGTCGCAGCTTGCCCACGTCACGCCATTCGCGGTCTATGCCTTCCACTTTCACTTGATAGAAAGTAGATGCCGCCCTCTCCGTATCTATCACACCGTACCCTATGCCGAACTGCCTGGACTGGTCGAAATCAAGATTCAACACATCGGTGAAACGCAATGTCGTAGCAATTGGCGATGAGGAAGCCCGTGCCGTCGCCTCCTTGCCGTTTATGAACAGATCCGTGAAATGCACATTGTGCGGCTTGCCGTCTTTCTTGGTCAGATCAGGCAAAAAGGACACCAGGCCGTTTACCGTCCCGAAATACATCTTGCCGTCAGATGCCTCCAAAGCCGAATTGAAATTGAACTGGTTCTCAGGCAACCCGTCTGCCACCGTATAATGATGAAGGTGCAGGGTCTTCGGGTCTATGCTGAAAAGGCCGTTCGAGGTCGACATCCATATCTTCCCGTTTCGGTCCGTCGTGAGGGCACAAACTGTGCCGAAAGTCGCTCCACCCTCTCCAAGGCGCTTTACCTCCTGCAGTTTATCAGGCTCGAAATAATACAATCCTCCGTTGTTCGTGCCAACGAATACCCTGCCTTCATTATCCTCGAGCAACGTGGTTATATAATGGTCATGGAATCCGTCCGGATCAGACGGATCCGCCTCGCTCCAACCGCTTACATCTCCTGTCGTGCGATCCAGGCGGTATAATCCGAAATTCACAGTTCCAACCCACAGGTCTCCCTTACGATCCACCAGTATGCTGTATATGAAATCATTGTCAAGCACTGAATGACCTATCTTACCGAACGTATCGGAAAGGGGGTCATAGTATCTCAGCCCTTGTGTGGTACCGATCCACAATCTTGAACCTTCCCCATCCGGATTCTTCTGTTTTACTATGGCAAAGATCGAAGTGCTTTTAAGCCCGGTCTGTCCGGCCATGTAATGTCTTGTGGAATGCGTGCGCATATTATGACGGTAAAGTCCGTTCAGGAAGGTGCCTATCCACATGTCGCCGCTCACGTCGTCAAAGAACAGTTCATGGACATTGGGGCCGATATCGGGTATGAGGTCGAAGATCCGCACATTACCGGTTTCCATGTCCAGTATGTTTATGCCACCGTCCTCTGAAGCCAGCCACAGTTCCCCCTTCTCAGGCTCCACTATTCGTCGTATGGCTTTTCCCCGGAGTGAACGTGAGTCATATCCCGGAGCTGTCCATGAAAATTGATTATGATTGTCTGTCAGCAGGTTTATCCCGCCGAAATAGGTTCCTATCCATATGTTATTGTTGGCATCGGGAACAATGCAATATATGGCGTTGTCGTTAAGTTTGGTCGGATTTACCAGATCCTGCATCACCTTGGTCACCATGCCGGAAACCGGATCTATGATATTTATGCCTCGCTCCGTACCGAGCCAGATCCTTCCATGTGCATCCTCGGCAATGGCACGCACCGTGCCGCTGGTAAGCATGGAGTTGTCATATCTGGAACGATCCCCTGTTCCAAGGTCAAGGCACATCACACCGTTGCCGTTGAGGCTCACCCACATACGCCCTCGAGAGTCAAATATGAGCGGAGCTATACCGTCAGTGCCGTGCAGACTGGAGGAGAACAGGCCAAGATCCACCTGCGTACTGCTCTGCATCCTTGAGTCATAATATGTGACTGCGTCGTCCGTCGTTATGAATACCCTGTTGTCAGGCGATACGGCCATTCCACGCACGTCGCTCTCCTTTTGACGTGGCATGTAACGGAACTCTCCCGTCACGGCATCGCCGATATGCAGGCGGCCGCCCCCACAGACGATGTTACCCTCATGCGTTTCACAGATACAGAATATCCTGCGCTCTTCAAGCTTGATCTTCTCAAATGAATCCGTAGCAGGCAAATAACGGCAAAAGCCATTTTCCGTGCCTATCCACACCGTGCCACGCGAATCCACAAACAAGCTCAAGACGAAATTGTGAGGCAGGGAACTGCCGTCACCGGGATTATGGTAGTATGTCGTGAATCCGTAGCCGTCGTATGATGCAAGCCCGTTGCGGGTGCCTATCCACAAGCGCCCGTCATGGTCGAACGCCATCGCCTGTATCTGCTGATGTGGCAATCCGTCGGCACTCTTGAAATGAGTGAAATGGAAACTGTCGGCCATTGCCGTTCCATGAACTGCGGCTGTAGCGAAAATGCAGCAAATCAAACAAAGAATCAATTTCCGTATCATCACGTAAATGTTTAACCGAGTATCACTTTACGGGTTTCCGAACCACTACCGTCGGAATAACATACCTTTATAAGATAGACTCCTGCGGCGGGAAGATGGACAGACATGGATGATGACGCTGCTGCCAAGGCACCTGAGGGCGTATAAGCCTCAACGGTGTCTATCAATCGCTCGGAAACGACAGTCACGCACCTACCGGAAACCTTGAACTCCGTTTTGGAAGCGGGAGCATCCAACTGTCCCATACCGGTATTCTCCAACAAAGTAAGCTCAGGCCAAGTCCACGAAGACTTGTCAACGGTCTCCGGGATGTTTTCAAAAAGAAGGGCGCTCTTGCGACGGTCACGCACCTGCACGTTCACCCTCATCGCACGCGCGGAAGATGGCGCACGCTCCTCACCGAGCACCGACCATGGGATGGCCACTTCCATCATGTAGTACTTGGATTTGCATGAAAGCACATAAGTCACCTCAGTCGCTTCGGTTTCAGGCTGCCACTTGTTGTTCTCCCCACGGCGCACGGTCGCCTTTCCGTCCGTGCCGAAGAAAAACTTGAACATGCCTGTCTGCGGATATGTATCGCAGCAGCCTGCCACGTCAAGGGACAGGAACAACCCGTCCAGGTCTATGGCATCCTTTATTATTTCCTTGTCCTGAACATAGGCATAGAAGTAAAGGTTCTCATCGTCATAGAGGAAATCGGCTTCGGTGCGGCAGCCCGTCTGGGTACCCATGGTCAGCTGCTTGCCGTTCTTGTAGGCCCAAGCGTCCTTGGCAGGATTGGCATCAAGCTCCGGAGTGCCGAAAGCGACATCGAAACCCTTGCGCGGCATCCCTTTCACCAGCCCAAGGACACACCCGCCACCGTACTGGCCTACATTGGCCATGGCATATACATATCCGTCGTCGGCCACCCCGAGCGACGACCAGTTGGCAAATTCCTCAGGGCCGCGATTAAACGGCATGTTGACAGCCTTGAAATTGCGGGCATCGGCATCGCCCACAGCCACGAACATGGGATACTTGTCAATCTCCGTCGTGGCGCGTCCGTCGCTGTTGCCCATCCATGAGGCCACAGTCTCCCCATTGGGAAGTTTGCGGATGTATGGTGCCGCCGAATTGTATTTCTTGTCTTCCTGACGCTCGAAAATCATCTCTCGGTTACGGCTGCCGGCATCCACCCAATGGCTCCAGTTATCCTCAAGGGTGCAACGGAAAGTGGTGGCACGCGGAGAACCGATGTAATTGGCATGACCGAAATCCTCTATTATGCCCACGATCTCGCCGGCATCAGTGATTATGGCCGTCGCCATGCCGTCGCGCGAACCAGCGCGGTAGCATACACGCTCAGCCTTACCCCATGTCAATCCATTGTCAAACGAGCGGCTGATCATTATCTCCTGATCATTGTTGCCTACTACCTCCACGGAAAAGTAACACTGCACCTCACCCGAAGGCAATTGCAGGAAGGAGGGTTCCCAACAACCGTCACCACCGTAATACTTGGCATCAAAAACGAAAATAGGCTCGCTCCAGGTCTCGCCGCAGTCAGTGCTGCGCACCACGCGTATCCCGTACTTACGGTCTTCAGTCCACGGTTCGTCGGGACGCGGATTCAGCCCCACAAGCAACGTGCCGTCGGCAAGCTGTGTAAAGTCCGGCGATCCGTAGTCGAACCCCGCCGGATTACGAGCGATCATGCTCGGGGTCGACCAGCTCGCGCCATAGTCTTTACTTATAGTGTACGACAAACCTCCTCCATACCGGCCAACGATCATCAGCCTGCCGTCAAGCAGCTGAACCATACGTCCGTAGTTTCCTCCCCACCCCATGGCATCGACACGGGTGGACATGTCCCAGTAGATGCGCGAACGATCATACGGCTCGTGTCTTGCAGCCTGAGCCGCAAGGGTGGATGCACTGACGAACACAAACGTCGTAGCAATGATTTTATGAAATGTCTGTCTCATATTTTGCAGTTAAAAAAATTCCAAGGATCAAATCGATACCTTGCGGCGCTCTACCGACCCGTCGGCATAGCGCACTCCTATGATATATATTCCCTTGCCTGGCAGATGGATGGAGGATGTGGGCGACACGGCCGCTAACATGCCTGCAGGAGTATATGCCTCCATCCCTTTTACCTCACGCGTAGCTTCGACTGCCACACTGCACCCCTCTACCCTGAACACCGTCTTGCCCCCATCCTGTATGCCGGCACCCCCTATCCCGGCATTTTCAAGCAATGTAAGCTCAGGCCAAGTCCACGACGACTTGTCGATCGCATCAGGTATGCTCTCGAAAAGGAGCGCACTTTTGCGGCGGTCGCGCACTTTGAGGTTGACCCTCATCTCACGCGATGATGATGGAGCACCCTGCTCACCGAGCAAAGCCCATGGTATGGCGACCTCCATCATGTAATATCTCTTATGGCAATCCATTACATAGGTCATTCCCTCCGGTTCGGAGACCGCCTGCCATTTGCCTGACTGGCCACGATGCATCGTCACCGTGCCGTCCACATTGAAGAAGAACCTGAAAATGCCCTCCTGCGGATAAGTATCACAGCATCCGGCCACATCAAGATACAGGAATACGCCGTCGTTGTCAATGGCATCAGTCACTATGTCGTTGTCCATGACATACGCATAGAAATAGAAATTCTCGTCGTCATACAGGAAGTCGGCCTCGGTGCGGCAACCGGTCTGCGACCCCATCGTAAGCTGCTTCCCGTTCTTGTAAGCCCATGCATCCTTTGCGGGGGTACCGTCAATCTTGGGAGTGCCGTAGGCGGCCTCGAAACCTTTGCGCGGCATCCCCTTCACGAGTCCGAGCCCGGGGGTCTGGCCACCACCGTAGGTGTTGGCCAGGGCATATACATACCCGTCGTCAGCCACACCGACCGATGCCCAATTGGCGCATCCCCCCTCGGGAACATAAAACGACTGGTTCACACTCTTGAAATTGCGTGCGTCGGCATCGCCAACGGCCACGAACATCGGATACAGGTCAAGAGGCACACCTGTCAGTCCCTCCTTCTCACCCATCCATGAGGCCACGGTCTCCCCGTTCTGCATCTTGCGGATATAGGGCGCAGCCGAAGCATACTTCTTGTCTGCGGCATTGGCGAAAATCATGTTGCGGTTGGGACTGTTGCCGTCCACCCAGTAGCTCCAGTTCTCCTCAAGGGTACATCTGAACGTGGTGGCACGGAAACCTGAATATCCACCATGACCGAAATCCTCTATTATCACCACTATCTCGCCGGCATCAGTGATTATGGCTGAAGGCATGCCGTCGCGGCAACCGGGACGGAAACTTATGCGCTGGGGAGTGCTCCAAGTCAGTCCGTTGTCAAACGAGCGGCTTACCTTTATGTCCTGCTCGCTCGACTGCGTAAAGGTACCCTCGTCCGAGAAATAGCAATGCACCTCGCCTGACGGGAGTTGCAGGAACGACGGTTCCCAGACCCCGTCACCAAACAGATGCTGCGCATCGTAAACGAAGATGGGTTCACTCCAGGTCTTCCCCAGATCGGTACTCCTGGTGACACGGATGCCGAACTTGCGATCCTCCGTATACGGCTCAGTCGGACGTGGGTTCAATCCCAGAAGCAGCGTACCGTCGGCCAACTGCGTGAAATCAGGCGAACCATAGCCGAATCCCTCAGGATTCCTGATTGCCAGCTGAGGCGACGTCCATGTCTTTCCGTAGTCGGAACTGAACGTATAGGCCACACCTCCTGCATATCCGCCCATCACCATCAGTCTGCCGTCCTGAAGCTGGATCATACGTCCGTAGCTACCGCTGTTGGGAAGCGGAAGGCAACGGGTGGATTGATCCCAATAGATGCGCGACCTGTCGTACGGCTCATGCCTCGCAGCCTGGGCAACAAACAACGAAGCACCCGCGCCAATAATGGCTGCGGCCATAAACCTGTTGAGATTATGATGAAATGTCATGATATATCTTAGTTTTGATTCTGTTTCATTCAAATGGCGATTTTCCGGCGCTCTGCCGATCCGTCGGCATATCGCACCCTCACCAAATATATGCCGCTGCCAGGCAATATGAGCGACGCATCCGGCACCGACGCGACCAAGGCACCCGCCACGGTATATGCCTCCATACCGGCCACAGGGCGTTCGCTTTCAAAGGCGACGTTGCATCCTTCGATGCGGAATGTACCCCTTGTCGTGGAGCCTGACACCAACTCGCCTATGCCTGAATTCTCTCCAAGGGTGAATTCAGGCCATGTCCACGATGCCTTGTCAGTAGCTTCGGGTATCTCCTCGAAAAGCAGGGCTGTCTTCCGGCGGTCACGCACCATGAAGTTCATCCTCATCTGGCGTCCATCGCGGGGAGGACATTCCTCCCCAAGTATCTTCCAGGGGATGGCCACCTCCATTCGGTAGTAGCGTGTGCGCCTGTCAAGCACTTGCCGCACCTCGGGAACCGGGGTTTCAGCCTGCCATTTGTTACCTTTCCCACTACGCATAGTCACGGAACCGTCGGCGCCGAAGAAAAACTTGAACATCCCCTCCTGCGGATACGTGTCGCAGCAACCGGCCACGTCAAGATAGAAGAAGATTCCATCCTTGTCAATGGCGTCCGTTATCAGATCCTTGTCCATGACATATGCATAGAAGTACAGATTCTCGTCGTCATACAGGAAATCGGCCTCGGTACGGCATCCGGTCTGGGAACCCATAGTGAGTTGTCTTCCGGCCTCATGCACCCACGCGTCCTTCATAGGATTCGCATCCAGTTCGGGAGTGCCGCAGGCTGCGACGAATCCCTTGCGCGGAGTTCCCTTTATCAAGGCATTCCCTTCGGTCTGCCCCCCTTCATAAGTGCCAGCAATGGCATAGACGCATCCGTCGTCGGCCACGTTTATGGATCCCCAGTTGGCTCGTCCCCCCTCAGGCACATAGAACGAGGTATTGACACACTTGAAGTTTCGCGCGTCGGCATCCCCCACGGCCACGATATGGTTGTAAAGGTCTATGCCGCAATCCTCCAGGCCGGCTTTCTCCCCCATCCATGAGGCCACGGTCTCCCCTGTGGGCAGCTTGCGGATGTAAGGGCCGCCGCCCCGGTATTTCAGACCGGCCTTGTCTTCAAGAAGCGTCGTGCGGTTGGGGCTTCCCCCATCCACCCAGAAATCATACCAGTTCTGCTCGAGGGTACACCGCAGGGAAGTCGCGCGGAAGCCATCGGGGCTTTCATAGCCCGGCTGCCCGTTGTCCTCTATGGTAACCACGATTTCCCCGTTGTCCGTAAGGATAGCCACCGGCATACCGTCGCGGTGCCCCTTGCGATAGCTCACGCGCTGTGCCTTTGTCCATGTCAATCCTTTGTCAAACGAGCGGCTCATCATTATCTCCTGATCATTGCTATTGACCAGTTCAAGGGAGAAATAGCAATGTACCTCGCCCGAAGGCAACTCCAGAAATGCCGGTTCCCAGCAACCGTCCTCTCCGATATGGCTCGCCGTGTGCACCCTTGTCATGCCGCTCCATGTCATGCCGCCGTCCGTACTGCGCATCACGTCTATTGAAAACGGCCTGTCCTCGGAATAAGGCTGTACGGGACGGGGATTGATGCCAAGCAGCAGCGTGCCGTCGGCAAGCTGTATGATGTCCGGGTTGCACATCTCCCACTCCGAAGTGTTGCGGATAATGATCTCCGGAGCGCTCCATGTCTTGCCGTAGTCCTTGCTGAACGTGCACTCTACCCCACGGCTCCATGCACCGCCTGTCATCATCAGCCGACCGTCCTGCAACTGGATCATGCGCCCGTAACCGCTCGGCGATCCGATGGGCACACAGCGGGTGCTCATGTCCCAATATATGCGCGATCTGTCAAACGGCTCATGCCTGACGGCCTGAGCCGTCAGGCATGCACAGGCCAGCACCATTGCGGCACCGATCAGCTGCTTCCTGCCTTGTATCATGATGAACTACTTTATGACCTCCTTGGTAACGGCGGTGCCCTGACGGCGGATATATATCCCGCCGCATGGATCGGTCACACGCATTCCCTGGAGATTGAAATATTCCACAGGAGCATCCACAGCGACATCGGCAGCAGGGGCGTCCACCCCCACGTACTCGCTCGGCACAAGCTTGAACTCAGGCCATGTCCAGGACTGGTTACTCTTCGCGTCGGGGAAAGCCTCCTTGCGGTGCTCATTGGGGCGGCGGTCGGAAATCTCCACGTTCACGCGCATCGTCTGCTCCACGTTCGGCCCCGACACCCCGAGCGCTTTCCATGGTATGGCTATCTCGAGCATGTAATATGAACGTCCTTGGTTCACCGCATACTGTATCCCCTCGGGAAGCACATCCACGGCCTTCCACTTGTTGCTCTCACCGGTGGTGAACGTAATTGTGCCGTCCACGTTCAGGAAAAGCCTGTACATGCCAGCCTGAGGATAGGTGTCGGGAGTATTCTTCATGTCAAGCGTGAGGTATACCCCGTCCTTCTCTATCTGGTCTGTCATTATCGCGTTGTCCTGCACGTAGCTGAAGAAATAGAGGTTGTCATTGTCATACAGAAAGTCGTGCGTGGAACGGGTGCGGCACTCCTGCCCGAGCACTATCTGCTCGCACTTCTCGGCCGTCCATGTCTCGCCGGTAAAGGCACCGTCAATTACCGGCGTGCCGAATTCCGCCTTGACATGATCCAGCATGTAGCCTGCAAGCAGGGTGATCTGTGCGCCCTGATTGGGGCCGCTCAGCGATCCGAGGGCGAACACCTTGTTGTCAAAGCCCACATTTATGGAGTTCCACAGCGAACGGCTGTCAAGATCGCGCTTGAACGGACGCGTCACCTGCATGAAACTGCGGGCATCCTTGCTTCCGACCGCCACGAACATATCCTCGTTGCCTCCGGCGCGTCCACCGGCAAGCCCCTGCCACGAGGCAAGCGTGTAACCCGAGGGGAGCTTGCGGATATAGGGAGCCGCTGACAGCGCACCCTTGTCGGCCTCGTTGGCAAAGATCATATTCCTTTTCGGGCTGCTGCCGCTTACCCAGCAGTCATGCCAGTTCTCCTCCACGCTGCATCGCATGGTTGTGGCGCGGAAACCGCTGTAACCGCCACCCCAGCCGTTGTCCTCCACGATTACCACGATCTCCCCGGCATCGGTGATTATGGCCGACGGCATGCCGTCGCGTGAGTTGGCACGGAAAGTCACACGCTCCGGATCACCCCACGTCAATCCTTTGTCAAAGGAACGGCACATGGAGATCTCCTGCTCGCCGCTTGTCGTATAAGGGTGCTCGTTTGCGAAGTAGCAGTGCACCTCGCCGTCGGGCATCTCAAGGAACGATGGTTCCCAGCAGCCGTCCTCCCCCTTGTGGCTTGCATCGTAGATGTATATGGGGCCTTCCCAAGTCTCGCCGTTGTCGGTGGAACGCATGGCGCGGATGCCGAACTTGCGGTCTTCGCTGTAGGGAGAACCCGGACGCGGGTTATACCCTACCAGAATAGTCCCGTCCGACAACTGTACCAAGTCCGGCACGGCATTCCCCACCTTGTCGGGATTGGGAGCGATCAGCTGCGGGGATGTCCAGTTCTTCCCGTTGTCGCTGCTGTAGCACACCTTTATGCCCGACGGGCCGTAGGATTCCGCCGCCGCCATAAGACGGCCGTCCTGCAATGTGATAAGACGCGAATAGTTGCCCGATTGGAAAATTACTTTCTGCGTGGCGACATCCCACAGCAGACGCGGATATTCATAAGGAGCATGATAGCGCGCACCGGCTCCGAACGCAACCGACATAACAGCCGCCAGACCTAATATTTTTTTCAATCCTTTCATATTTCAGATTTTTGTTGCTTTATACAGACATAATACCGTGAACACCATTTAGGGGATCACCACCTTCTCGGCAACATTGCCTTTCCGGCGCACGAAGATCCCACCTTTGGGATTGTTCACCTTCATTCCCTGAAGATTAAAATACTCCTCGGGCATGTCTACAGAACCCGCCGGAGTCATCTCCACACCCTCTATGCCACCGGTCTCCTTCGGCACGAGATTGAACAGCGGCCACGTATAGGACGAATAAGAACGCGCATCCGGTATGACCTCGAAACGGTAACCGTCGGGACGTATGTCGCGAACCTCCACATTCACACGCATGTCGCGTCCCACGGGAGCGCTGTCCAAACCAAGCACTTTCCAGGGTATCGCCACCTCAAGCATGTAATATGTTTTCTTGACATTCACAACATACTCCACTCCCTCCGCCGTTGCCTCGTGGAACTCGCCACCTTCACCATAGGCGAACTCAGCTTTCCCGTTGGTATTTAGAAAGAATGTATATATTCCTTTCTGAGGAGACGTATCGCTCACATTGTCAACGTCTATGCTCAGCTGTACCCCGTCGTTCACCTCCGCGTCGGATACCGATGTACGATCCACTACGTAGCTTACGAAATACAGATTGTCCTCGTCGTAAAGGAAGTCGTGGTTGGAACGGTTCCGGAAATACTGCCCCATAAGCACCTGCGTGGCATTCTTGCATGTCCAATCCTCCTTGGTGAAGCTACCGTTGACCACCGGAGTGCCGTAGTTGGCCTTGAACCCGCGCACCGCATTGCCCCGCATTATGTTTATGCCATTGGATCCGCCGATGGAAGCCACCGCAAATACCGTGTTGTCAAACCCCACAGCCACAGAATTCCAATGGGCATGCTCGTCGGCATTAACATAGAAAGGCTGGGACAATTGGCCTATGTTCCTGCCATCCTTATCTCCTACCCCCACATACATGTCATATCTATCCTGAGGCCAATTCTTGCGCCCCCAGAAATCGCCCATCCATGAGGCAATGATTTCTCCTGAGGGTAGCTTCCGCATATAGGGAGCCGCAGACACGTAATTTTTGTCATCGTCGTTAGCAAAGATCATGTCGCGCCGGTCGCTGTCGCCGCTCACCCAGCAATCCTCCCAGTTCTGTTCAAGCGTGCACCGCATGGTAGTGGCACGGAAACCGTGGTATCCCGGATGGCCGTTGTCCTCCACAATGACCACGATCTCACCGTTGTCGGTAAGCACAGGCACAGGCATGCCGTCGCGCGAACCCTCGCGGTACGACACCCTTACCGGATCCGTCCACGTAAGCCCCTTGTCGAACGAGCGGCACATGGAAATCTCCTGATCGCCGTTGTCCCCCGTATACGGATGCTCGTTCGCGAAATAGCAATGAAGCTCCCCGGAGGGAAGTTCAAGGAAAGCCGGTTCCCAGCACCCTTCATACCCGCGATGACCCGCATCGTATATGTATATGGGTTCGCTCCAGCTCTCGCCGTTGTCGGTGGAACGCACGCAGCGTATGCCGAAATGCCTCTCCTCGCTCCAAGGTTCGCTCGGACGCGGATTGTAGCACACCAGTATAGTCCCGTCGGCGAGCTGTATCATGTCAGGCACCGCAACCGGCACCCCGTTGCCATGCCCAGCCACAGTCTCATAGTCTAGCCAGGTATAGCCGTTGTCGCTGCTGTAAGCCACTGTTATGCCGCTGTAAGTGCCGTAGGTCTCGGCGACAGCCATCAGACGACCGTCTTGCAGCGGGATTATACGGCCATAGTTGCCGGCCTCGAATATTGTCTTGCGACTGGTAAGATCCCACATGATACGCGTCACATCCAACGGTTCATGATATTCCGCCACTGCGGACAATGGCATTACACCCAACGCCGCCGCAATGATGATATTGTTTGATTTCATGGTTTGTTATCGTATTTGCACACGCATGCATCTGTTGCCTGATGCGTCATTTCAAATCAAAGTTAGCTAAAAGACCGGAAACTGCGAACTGATCCGCACGGTTTATGATATTGTCTTAATTTTTCCAAAAAGGATTTAGAGGAGAATACGGACAAATACAGGCCATACGTAGGGATACAGCAAGGGTGTTGCAGAGCGGGCCACAGCCTTTACCCTGCAACACCCTCGTAGTTTATCGGAAATTTCCTGTCAGGAGTGAATTATTTCACCGTGACAGTCACCTTGCAGACAGCCTCCACAGTAATTGCGGGATTGTCGGCATGTGAGGTCACAAAACGGTAGGTTACGGGGGAAGTGAAGTCGACCGGAGTACCGGATACCTGCTCCTCGTCGCCGATGAACACCTTCTCAGTAGCGGGATCATTGAGTGTGAACTCCGGAGCTACAGCAGTCAGGTCGGTACCTGCCGGCACCTCCATGTCAATGGTGTATGTCGAATAATCATATTCGTTTCTCTCTACCTTTCCGGTAACGCCCGCGAGCTTGAATGACTTGAACTCACCATAGTAGAGGGTATAGAGGCGATAGTTGCGCACACCTCCCGAGCCGGCGGTAGAACGTATGTCCCACACTTTGGCCAGGTCGTATTTGCTGGTAGACAAATTTGGCTTGTAATCCTCCTCGGGAGCATCCTTCTCCTTAATGACCACCGTAGCCGAAGGAGAGTCCTGATATATGGTCAGACGCTGGTTGCGGAGAGCAAGATTCACATCCTTGCCATTGTAGCGCACCTTACGTGGCACTGCTATTCTCCAATCGGTCTCGTTCACCAGATCGGCGGACACCTCGTTGATGTTAAGCACGCTCACCGAAACGCCCCTAAGCGTGTTTACGTCGTCGGTAACCGTCACCCATACGGAAGTGGTATCGCTCAGGAGCGACTTTCCGGCATCCTCATGATTGGTGGCCACGCATACCACATGGTAGATACCCGGTTTCTGGTAAGCGTATGTAAGCAACCCCTTGTTTACCACAAGGCCAGAATTTGCCTCCGCACGAAGTTCATAGTCATGTGTCTCGTCGCCGGGATACACTACCACGTTGTCGGCATTGCCGATAAAACGGAGTTGCATCGACTCGTTCACCTCATAGTGGTACTTGTCCACAGAGATGGCTGCCGTCGGCTGGGTCGCTTCCTTGTCGTCGCAGGATGCGAACATTGCAGCGACACCGGCCAAAAGCATTATGGAATATTTAGTTATCTTCATCGTAGAAATTACTAATTAATAAATACTAATTGCTAATTAATAGCCGGGGTTCTGCGTCACTACACCGTTGGATATGTCTATCTCGGTCTGGGGAATCGGGAAAATCTCGTTCACGCCCTCACGGAACAGCTGACCGCGGTGGTTGATCACGTCGCTCGCATAAGCGTGGATCAAAGCAGCTGCACGTCCCTGACGCACGATGTCAAAGAAACGATCCCATTCGAAAGCGAGTTCCATGCGGCGCTCTTTCCATATGGCGTCACGAAGGTAGCCATAGCCGCCGGCAGGAGTGTTGAAGTTACGGTTGTTGATCTTGCCGACCTGGGTCTGATTGGCGTTGAGCTGGACAAGAGCCTCCTGGGGACGACCCGACTCGTTAAGAGCCTCTGCATATGTCAGCACGGCTTCTGCATAGCGTAGCACACGACGGTTTTTGCCGGAGTCATCGCTGTATGTCGGCTGGTCCATCTTGGGTGTCCACCATTTCAGAGGAGACCAGTTGCCCGGGCCGTTGAGTATGTTTGAACCATCGGGCGTCTGATTGTTGTGGGTCAGGACATATTGTCCGCGGACATCGGTACCGAAAATAATTCCGACACGCTTTTCTGTGGTTTTCAATGCCGGATTCCAGTTGGCGCCGAAGAGATTCCAGTAGATGCCTGTTCCCTCGTTGGTGTCACCGCCTGTACCGTCACCGCTCTCCTTGAACACTATTTCCCAGATAGATCCGGCACAGAATTCACCTGCGATGTAGAACTGTTCGTAATATGTCAACGGATTGCCATAGGAATCCTCATAGTCAAGACGATAGGCATTTCCCATTTCCGGGCACTGCGTTTCCAGCGTTTCTGCAGTCTCGTTCTCTGCGAAAGCCCATACAGGCTTGAACCACAGTTTCTCACGAAGGGTTTCCCAATCGGTGTCAGGATAACGTTCGTCAAATTTTAGCATCTGACCAAATGTCATGGGTTTCTTGGCAACGAAATAGTCACCAATCTCGGCACACTGCTTCCATTTTATGGATCCGTCACCAGGTTTGGCCTGATACATCAGCACCTTCATCAGAAGGGCGGCACACGCTCCGGCACTAACTTTTCCCGCATTGTTGTCGTTGAAACGGGGAGGGAGCATTATAAGCGCCTCACGAAGATCCTTCTCTATGTATGCGTAGCAATCCTCGAGCGAAGAGCGGGGCACCACCAGTTTCTCCACAGTCTCTACTTCCGGACGGATTGGTACACCACCAAACGTACGGACGAGATTGAAATAGAAATATGCACGCAGGAATTTAGCCTGTGCAAGGATATAGCGCACATTGCGAAAATCATCCGTCTCATGATTGGAAAGACGCACGCGATCCACATTTGCGATCACCTGATTGGCACGATGGATAGCCTTGTAATAGATCGTCCAACGATTGAGGATATATGGGTTGGAAGTATTGAACTGGAAGTTCACCAGCTGACCCATATGCGAGGTAAGGCCTTCGTCATTTCCTGCCATATCGTCGCCACAGGCCTCGCCGAAACGCCAGTCCGTGTCCTGCATGGCATCGCTCTGAAGAATGTCGTATGTGGCGTTAAGAGCTGATTGCAGCTTGTATGCGGTATCGTAATAATTCTTATCGGTGCTGTTGCCCTGTACAGGCTCATCAAGGAAATCATCGCAACCGGTAAGCGCAAGCGAACTTGCTGCCAAAGCAATTGCAGACACCAGGCCTAATGCTTTGCGGGTAGATTTCTTATATATGTTCATAACAGTATGTTCTTAGATGGATTAGATGCCGAATTTGATGCCGAAGGTGAACGAACGAGCCTGCGGATAGTTACCGTGGTCAACACCCATGGCGGTATTGGTGCTCTCTGTGCCCTCCAGACGACCTACTTCGGGGTCGAAACCGTCGTACTTGGTCCATGTACAGAGGTTGTAGGCGGTAGCCGAGAGAGTGAGGCTCGAAAGACCTATACGCTTGATCATCTCAGGTTTGAACGAATAGCTCAGACGCAGCTCCTTTAGGCGGCAATAGCTGCCATCCTTGATGAAGAAGTTCGACGAGCGGAAATTTCGGTTGGTATCGCTGGTGCGTGCTGCCGGGATCTCAGCGTTGGGATTCGGCGTGAACCAAGGACGCTGCTCGTCGGTGGCGGAGCTCCAGTGCTTGCTGCGGTAATCGGCGGCAACGTTGCCGGCGGCTGCATTGTAAAGGTAATAGTCCATCACGTTGAACAGCTTGTTGCCGGTCTGACCCTGGAAGAAGGCACTCAGCTCGAAACCGTTCCACATCAGGTTGATGGGCACACCGAACACGAAGTTTGGCAGCGGCGAGCCGAGATACGTGCGGTCTTCGGCTGTGATCTGGCCGTCGCCGTTGAGATCCTTGAAGCGGAAGTCGCCGGGCTTGGTGCTCTGGTCTGCGTCATTCTTGCCGGTCTCATATTGTGCGGAAGCCTTGATCTCGTCCATGTTCTGGAAGATGCCGTCCGTCACATATCCGTAGAACGATCCGATAGGACGGCCTACCGCAGTCTTGGTAACATAGTCCACGATGGATCCCTCACCGATATACGCGCCATATATAGGCTCATTGCCCGTACCGAGCGACGTCACCTCATTCTTTATCCAGGAAAGGTTGAAACCTATGTCGAAGGAGAACTTGCCGAAGCTGCGGCGATAGGTGAAGCTACCTTCCAAACCGTAATTCTTTACGGCACCGGCGTTCGTCATCGGGTTGCTGTTCAGACCGGCAGATCCTACCGTAGGTACGGCGATGAGCATGTCGGTTGTCTTCTTGTTGAAGTACTCTATGCCGAAGAGAAGCGTATTGTTCATGAAGGCCATGTCAAGACCGACGTTGTATGTCTCGGTCTTCTCCCAACGGATATTGTCGTTGCCGATGGTGAGCGCGGAGGCGCCGGGCTGAAGCACATGGTTTCCGTTGCCATAAGGATAGTTGAGCTGGGTCGTAAGATATGTGTAGCGTGCCAGTTCATCAATACGGTTGTTACCGAGCTTACCCCAACCGAGACGCAACTTGCCGAGAGTAAGCCATGTCTGGTCACGAAGGAAAGATTCGGAACTGAATTTCCAACCGAGCGATACCGACGGGAAGTAGCCCCAACGATTATCCTTATTGAACTTTGAAGAACCGTCAATACGGATATTGGCCTGCAGGAGGTAGCGGTCAAGTACATTGTAGTTGACGCGTCCGATGAAACCCACTGCCGTCCACTTACGGTCAAGGCCGTAAGTCTTGTCGCCGGTGAAGCCGCTTGAAAGATACCACTGGTCGGGATCGTTGGTCGGCGTACCGCGCTTGGTGGATTCCTGGAAAGAGTTCTTGTAACCTTCAGCAGTCTGACCCACCAAAGCTGTGATATTGTTGATCTTGTCCTTGTCGCTCCAGTTGAAGGTCAAAAGGTTGTTGATCTCCCATTTGTTGGTGTGGCGTTTGTACTGGTATATGGTAGAGAGATCCGACATGCCGAAATCCTCCACGAGCTTTCCGACTTCGGAGAATTCCTTTGTGGTCTCGGGCTGCAGATAGTACGATGCCTTGAACTGATAGTTGAAGAACTTAAGGAAGTTAGCAGAAAGGGTCAAATTAGCATCAAAGCGGTCGCTCTTGATGTCGCGATGATAACGGTCTATACGCGCAATAGGATGATTGGAATCCCAATATCCCTTGTCGTTGTACACACGCGTAAAGGGATTGATGTTGAGCGCATCCTTCAATACTGAACCTGAGCCGCCGGGAACCAGGTCGCGGTCTTCGTTCACATAGCTCATATTCACGATGAGGTCAAGCCAGGAGGAGAGCTTCTGGGTGAGGTTCATGCGGGCGTTAAAGCGCTTGTAGTCGGAACCCTTGATGATACCCTTCTCGTCGAAGTAGCTCGCGCTGACCATGAACTTGGTATTGTCATTACCGCCGCCGACAGATGCCGCATACTGCTGCTTGACACCGGTGCGGGAAATTGCGTCATACCAGTTCTCCTTGCCACGCTGATGATAGAGCGCCAACATGTCAACCTTGGCCTGGTCAAGTTCAAGCGAACCGTCCGGCTGCTTTGTCATGTTCAGCTGTCCGTCAGCCGAATATGTCGTAGAGCCGCTTATATAGTCCTGCAATAGGGCATAGTCGTCCATCCCCATCATGTCGATTTTCTTCCAGGGATTGGAGAAGCCTGCATAACCGTCAAAAGTCACGGTTACCTTGCCTTTCTCGCCACCCTTTGTGGTGATGCTCACGACACCGTTGGCTGCACGGGCACCATACACTGCTGAAGAGGCTGCATCCTTGAAGATCTCAATGTTGGCGATGTCGTTGGGATTGATATGGTCGATGTCATCAACAATGAAACCGTCCACCACATAGAGGGGGTCGGCATCATTGACTGTGCCCGTACCACGGATCTTTATTGTTGTGGCTCCACCGGGAGCACCGCTGTTCTGGATAATGTTGACGCCGGAAGCCTTACCCTGCAGAGCCTGGAGGGCGGAGCTTACAGGCACGTCGTTCACATCTTTTCCGCTTACGGAAGAGATGGAGCCGGTGATGTCGCTCTTGCGCTGCACACCGTAGCCGATCACCACTACTTCATCAA
>CAJTYH010000024.1 GCA_910583675.1 uncultured Muribaculaceae bacterium | reverse complement strand
CTTCGGGGTTACCTTTACCTTTACCCATACGTACGTCAAGAGGCTTCTTGGTGATGGGTTTGTCAGGGAAGATGCGGATCCAGAGCTGCCCCTGGCGTTGCATATAACGGGTCACAGCGACACGGGCTGCCTCGATCTGACGTCCGGTGATCCACTTGGATTCAAGCGTCTTGATGCCGAACGAACCGAAAGCGAGCTGGTTGCCACGCTGGGCGTTGCCCTTGGCGCGACCTTTCTGGACTCTGCGAAATTTTGTTTTTTTCGGTTGTAACATTTTTGAAGGATGTTAATCGATTTGAAAAAAAATCTATGCCACTTCTGCATTTTGTCTCCTTCACCGGGAAGGAAGACTGCGGGATCCGGCGGCCGGCTCAGTTGACCGACACAGACGGCATCGTCCGGAGGAAGGTGGGTGGACTGCCGCTTGCCACCACGCTCGGGGATGGCACTGTGCTTTTTTGACCTTACCTAACGTTGGAGAGGCCAACAGTCAACCGCCGCCCGGTTCCTCATGTTCATGGAACCGGACGCCGGAAGCGTGCTTTAGTGGTTGGAACGCTGCTTGCGGAAACCGCCGCGGCGCTGGTTGCCGCGGTCGGCCGGGCGGCCTTCCTTGGCTGTGGTTGCAAAATTGGGAGCCAGGTCGCGCTTGCCGTAAACCTCGCCACGGCAAATCCAAACCTTTACACCGATCACACCTACCTTGGTATGAGCCTCTACCAACGCATAGTCGATGTCGGCACGCAAGGTGTGAAGCGGTGTACGACCTTCCTTGAACATCTCGGAACGAGCCATTTCAGCACCGTTGAGACGGCCTGAAACCTGTACCTTGATGCCCTCGGCACCGGAGCGCATGGTGGCCGCCACGGCCATCTTCACTGCACGGCGGTAAGCTATCTTGCCTTCGATCTGGCGTGCGATGGTGCTTGCCACGATCTGGGCGTCGAGTTCGGGACGCTTGACCTCGAAAATGTTGATCTGTACGTCCTTGTCGGTGATTTTCTTAAGTTCCTCTTTCAGCTTGTCAACCTCTGCGCCCCCCTTGCCGATGATCACACCGGGACGGGAAGTGCACACTGTGATGGTGATGAGCTTGAGAGTGCGCTCAATTACGATGCGCGACACACTTGATTTGGCCAAGCGGACATTGAGATACTTGCGAAGCTTGGAATCCTCCAGGAGAGTGTCACCGTACTTCTTGCCGCCAAACCAGTTTGAATCCCATCCGCGGATGACACCCAAACGGTTGCTTATCGGATTTACTTTCTGTCCCATTTCTTAGTCTTTATTTTTGGTGTCCTTATCAATTGTGTCTACGAAGAGGGTCACGTGGTTGGCACGCTTGCGGATGCGGTAACCACGTCCCTGGGGAGCGGTGCGGAGGCGCTTGAGCATGGGAGCGGGATCCACGAAGATCGTGCTCACATACAGTTCGCCGTTTTCAGCCTTGCGCTCGTTCTTGGCCTCCCAGTTGGCGATGGCCGAACGGAGCAGCTTTTCCACACGGGCTGCAGCTTCTTTGTTTGAGAATTTGAGGATACCCAGAGCGCGGAACACTTCCTTGCCGCGAACCAGATCAGCCACCAGCCGCATCTTGCGGGGCGACGAGGGCACGTTGGTCAGCTTGGCGAAAGACTGCGTCTTGAGGGCTTCCTTTCTTGCCTCGGCAGAGTTTCTTTTTCTTACACCCATTTTATTTTCTGTTCTTTTTTATCAAAGGTTAATGTAACAGGGCCCGCGGGTTTATTTCTTCTTGTTGCCGGCGTGACCGCGGAAGGTGCGCGTGGGAGCGAACTCGCCCAGCTTGTGACCTACCATGTTCTCGGTTACGTAGACAGGGATGAACTTGTTACCGTTGTGCACAGCGAAAGTGTGGCCCACGAACTCGGGGGCGATCATCGAGGCACGGCTCCAGGTCTTGATCACCTGCTTCTTGCCGCTCTCCTCCATGGCGGAGACTTTCTTCTCCAGCTTCACGCTGATAAACGGGCCTTTTTTTAATGAACGACTCATTGTGTTGTCAGTTTGTCATTTAAAATGTGAAGAGATTACTTCTTTCTTCTCTCAATGATGTACTTCGAAGAGTTCTTCTTCGGTGCACGAGTCTTGAGACCCTTCGAGTACAGACCCTTGCGCGAACGGGGATGACCACCGGATGCGCGGCCTTCGCCACCACCCATGGGGTGATCCACAGGGTTCATTACCACGCCGCGGTTGCGGGGACGACGACCGAGCCAGCGTGAACGGCCGGCCTTGCCGGAACGTTCGAGCGAATGCTCGGAGTTGCCCACCACGCCTACAGTAGCCTTGCATGCGGCAAGGATCTTGCGGGTTTCGCCTGAGGGAAGTTTGACAATCGCGTAGTCGCCTTCGCGCGACACAAGCTGAGCGAAGGTGCCGGCAGAGCGAGCCATGAAGGCTCCCTGACCGGGACGCAACTCGATGTTGTGGATTACGGTACCTACGGGGATCTTGCTCAAGGGAAGAGCGTTGCCTACTTCAGGTGCCGCGTCGGGACCGCTCACAACAGTTGCGCCAACTTCTAAGCCGTTGGGTGCAATGATATAAGCCTTGGCTCCGTCAACGTAGTACAGAAGAGCGATGCGAGCCGAACGGTTGGGATCGTACTCGATCGATTTTACTACGGCGGGCACACCGTCTTTGGTTCTCTTAAAGTCTATGATACGGTATTTACGCTTGTGGCCGCCGCCAAGGTAGCGGGTGGTCAGGTGGCCCTCGGAGTTACGTCCTCCGCTGCTTTTTTTACCGACTGTAAGAGATTTCTCAGGCGCTTTAGCAGTGATCGCTCCCTTGAAGACGCCTATAACTTTGTGTCGTTGCCCCGGTGTGGTGGGCTTGAATTTTCTTACTGCCATTTTTATTTATCAGATATTGCTGTAAAAGTCGATAGTTTCGCCTTCACCGACAGTGATAAAAGCCTTCTTCCAACGGTCAGTCTTGCCGCGGAGCAGGCCGCTCTTGGTGTAACGCGATTTGTTTTTGCCACGTACGATGCACGTGTTCACATCCTTCACTTTAACGCCGTAAAGCTTCTCAACCATGTCCTTAATCTGGAACTTGTTGGCATCGGGCGAAACACGGAAGGTATAGCGATTTAGCTTTTCGCTGAGCTTGGTAGCTGCCTCGGTTACGATTGGCTCAATTATGAATTCCATTCTTATGTTCCTCCTGCGGGTTAAAGTTTATTAATGACATCAAGGCCACTTTCCGTGAGGACAATGGCGTTGTTATTGAGGAGCGCGTAAGTATTAACGTCGGTGGCTGTCATGATATTAGCCCCCGGCACATTACGAGCCGACAAATATACGTTTTTATCCTGACCTGCTAAAACTAGCAGAAGCTTCTTGCCGTCAAGTTTAAGATTTTTAGTAAAATTTACAAAATCTTTAGTCTTGGGAGCCTCGAATGTAAAGTCTTCGACTACAACAATCTTGTTATCCTGAACTTTCGCTGTCAGAACCGACTTGCGGGCGAGCTGCTTGAGCTTTTTGTTGAGCTTGAAGCGGTAGTCGCGGGGACGGGGGCCGAACACACGGCCACCACCTACGAGAACCGGCGAATTGATGTCACCGATACGGCTGCCGCCGCCACCCTTCTGCTTGTGAAGCTTGCGGGTAGAACCTGACACTTCGCTACGTTCTTTGGATTTGTGTGTACCTTGACGCTGGTTAGCGAGATACTGCTTCACATCGAGATAAACGGCGTGCTCGTTTGCATCTACTGCAAAAACTTCGTCGCTGAGCTGTGCTTTGCGACCGGTGTCTTCACCTTTGATATTGTAAATTGCGACTTCCATTATTTCTCAATTAAAACGATTGAACCTTTACTTCCGGGGATTGAGCCCTTGATGAGGAGCAGATTGTGGTCTGCGATCACTTTGAGCACCTGGAGGTTTTGAATTGTCACTTTCTCGTTGCCCATCTGGCCTGCCATACGCATTCCTTTGAATACTTTAGCGGGGTAAGAGCAGGCGCCGACCGAACCGGGAGCGCGAAGGCGGTTGTGCTGACCATGAGTGCTCTGGCCTACGCCACCGAAACCGTGACGTTTTACCACACCCTGGAAGCCTTTACCCTTCGAGGTACCCTGAATGTCAACGAAGTCATTCTCGTTGAAGAGATCGACTGTGATGGTATCACCGAGTTTGTACTCGCCGTCAAATCCTTTGAACTCGGCCAAGTGGCGCTGGGGAGCTACTCCGGCTTTTTTGAAGTGACCGGCCATAGGGGCAGTGGTGTGCTTGTCTTTCTTTTCAGTGAAACCAAGCTGCACGGCCTCGTAACCGTCTTTTTCAGCCGTTTTAATCTGAGTAACTACGCAGGGGCCTACTTCGATAACAGTGCACGGCACATTCTTGCCGTCGGCACTGAAAACGGATGTCATTCCGATTTTCTTTCCTAATAATCCTGGCATTTCTGTAGTTGGTTTATAATTGGAATTTTTGTCTGTTTTTTTGATTTCCATCCTTGCGGCGCCCCTCCTTTCCCATCCTGCAGCCCGGGTCACTATGACCCGGGCGCCGGATTATGCGGGGAAAGCGGTATCAGCGCCGGCTTCAGGTTGTCACACCTTGATTTCCACCTCGACGCCCGAGGGAAGTTCGAGCTTCATGAGGGCGTCGACTGTCTTGGCAGTCGAGTTATAGATGTCGATAAGGCGCTTGAACGATGAAAGCTGGAACTGCTCGCGCGATTTCTTGTTAACGAAAGTGGAGCGGTTTACCGTGAAGATACGCTTATGGGTGGGCAGGGGTATGGGGCCGCTGATAACCGCACCGGTAGCCTTCACTGTCTTTACGATCTTCTCGGCAGACTTGTCCACGAGATTGTGGTCGTAAGATTTCAGTTTGATTCTAATTTTCTGGCTCATATTGTGTTCTGTCTTTTTATTGTTCAATAAGTCGGAGCGGCTTATGTTACTTTACAAGGTCGACGCGTCCCTGGCATTCAGTGAGCACATTCTTGGCGATCGACGAGGATACCTCGGAGTAATGCGAGAATGTCATTGTGGAGGTTGCGCGGCCTGAAGTGATTGTACGCAGGGCGGTCACATAACCGAACATCTCGGCAAGGGGAGCCTGTGCCTTTACCACACGGGCACCGCTGCGGGAAGTTTCCATTCCCTCTACCTGACCACGACGCTTGTTGAGGTCGGAGATCACGTCGCCCATGCTCTCCTCGGGAGTAACCACCTCTATCTTCATGATAGGCTCCATAAGTACGGGGCCTGCCTTTTCCGAACCCTTCTTGAAGGCCTGGATGGCGCAAAGCTCGAAAGAAAGCTGGTCGGAGTCCACCGGGTGGAACGAACCGTCGATCACGGTCACCTTCAGCTTCTCCACGGGATAGCCTGCGAGCACGCCGTTCTTCATGGCGTTGGTGAAGCCCTTCTGGATAGCGGGGATGAATTCCTTGGGAATATTACCACCCTTCACCTCGTCCACGAACTGGAGGCTGCCCTCGAAACCTTCGTCTACAGGTTCCATGCGCACGATGATGTCGGCGAACTTACCGCGACCACCGGTCTGCTTCTTGAACACCTCACGGAGCTCGACCGGCTTGGTGATGGCTTCCTTGTAGGTAACCTGGGGACGACCCTGGTTGCACTCTACCTTGAACTCACGCTTGAGACGGTCGATGATGATGTCAAGGTGAAGCTCACCCATACCGGAGATGACGGTCTGACCGGTCTCCTCGTTGGTGGCCACACGGAAGGTTGGGTCTTCCTCAGCGAGCTTCTGAAGGCCGACACCGAGCTTGTCAAGGTCTTTCTGTGTCTTGGGTTCCACTGCGATACCGATAACGGGATCGGGGAAGTCCATGGCCTCAAGCACGATGGGAGCGTTCTCGTCGCACAGGGTGTCGCCGGTGCGGATATCCTTGAAGCCGACTCCGGCACCTATGTCGCCGCAACCGATCTTCTCCATCGGGTTCTGCTTGTTGGAGTGCATCTGGAACAGACGCGAAACGCGTTCCTTCTTGTCGCTGCGCGAATTGAGCACATAAGATCCGGCTACTACGTCGCCGGAATATACGCGGAAGAAAGTCAGACGGCCTACATACGGGTCGGTTGCGATCTTGAACGCGAGGGCGCACATGGGAGCCTCGGGAGAGGGTTCACGTGTCTCCACCTTGTCGGGATCGCCAACAGCGTGACCCTGGATCGCACCTGCGTCAAGCGGGCTGGGGAGATATGCGCATACGTCGTCAAGAAGGCACTGCACGCCCTTGTTCTTGAACGAGGAACCGCAGATCATGGGCACAATGTCCATTTTCAGGGTAGCGGCACGAAGTGCGCGGCGGATCTCGTCTTCTGTAATAGTGGAGGGATCGTCAAAATACTTCTCCATGAGGGCGTCGTCGTATTCGGCCACCTTCTCAAGCATCTTGTCGCGCCACTCCTCGGCCTCGGCCTGAAGGTTGGCGGGGATCTCCTCTACAGAATACTCCGCGCCCTGTGTCTCGTCATGCCAGAAGATCGCTTTCATGGTGATGAGGTCTACCACACCCTTGAAAGTCTCCTCTGCACCGATAGGTATCTGGATGGGGCAAGGATTGGCACCAAGCACATCCTTGAGCTGACGCACTACCTCAAAGAAGTTAGCGCCGGAGCGGTCCATCTTGTTCACGTAACCGATACGGGGTACATTGTACTTGTCTGCCTGACGCCATACGGTCTCCGACTGGGGCTCTACACCACCTACGGCACAGAACGTAGCCACGGCACCGTCAAGCACACGGAGCGAACGTTCCACCTCTACGGTGAAGTCAACGTGCCCCGGAGTGTCAATAAGGTTGATCTTGTATTTGTCGCCTGCGTATTTCCAGAAGGCTGTGGTAGCGGCGGATGTGATAGTGATACCACGCTCCTGCTCCTGAGCCATCCAGTCCATGGTGGCGCCACCGTCGTGCACCTCGCCGATCTTGTGTGTCAGACCGGTATAGAAGAGGATACGCTCCGAAGTGGTGGTTTTACCGGCATCGATGTGAGCCATGATACCGATATTACGCGTATATTTTAATTGTTCGTCAATCTTAGCCATTTTGCTGTGATGTCTTTGAATCCGTTATTCAATGATTAATTAGAAACGGAAGTGTGCGAATGCGCGGTTGGCCTCGGCCATCTTGTGCATGTCTTCCTTGCGCTTGAATGCGCCACCCTGATCGTTGAAGGCATCCATGATTTCAGCAGCGAGCTTGTCGCTCATGGTCTTGCCGCCGCGCTTGCGGGCATAGTTGATCAGGTTCTTCATTGAAATCGACTCTTTGCGGTCGGGACGGATCTCGGTGGGCACCTGGAATGTGGCGCCACCTACGCGACGTGACTTGACTTCCACCTGCGGAGTTACGTTCTCGAGGGCTTTCTTCCAGATTTCGAGGGGGGTGCGCTCCTCGTTCTGCATCTTGGACTTCACAGTCTCAAGCGCGGAATAGAAGATCGTGTATGCGGTATTCTTCTTTCCGTCATACATCAGGTGGTTGACGAACTTCGTCACTTTCACGTCATGAAACACGGGATCGGGAAGGATCACACGTTTCTTTGGCTTAGCTTTTCTCATTTCGAGTGTTGAAAAGATGTGTTTTTGCTTTTTCGTCGTGGCTGGTGTCTTCTTCAACGCGCCCTCCGGCGCATTTACTCAACCGTTGTCAGCTGCGGGAAATCAAAAACTGTGTTTTGGGAAAAGTGGGGTTGATTTCTCGTGGTGCTATTTAGTTACTTCACCCTGGGAATAGCCTGAAGGTCAGAAAAATCGGCTTTCCTCAGAATTACTTCTTAGCCGCACCGGCTTTAGGACGCTTGGCCCCGTACTTGGAGCGACGCTGGGTGCGATCCTTGACACCGGAGGTATCAAGCGTACCGCGGACGATGTGGTAGCGCACACCGGGAAGGTCTTTCACACGGCCGCCGCGAACGAGCACGATCGAGTGCTCCTGCAGGTTGTGGCCCTCTCCGGGGATGTAGGAGTTGACCTCCTTACCGTTGGTGAGGCGCACACGCGCAACTTTACGCATAGCCGAGTTAGGCTTCTTAGGTGTGGTAGTGTAGACGCGCACGCAAACTCCACGACGCTGAGGGCAGGAGTCCAACGCGGGCGACTTGCTCTTATCCACAAGGGTTTCGCGTCCTTTTCTTACTAACTGCTGAATAGTAGGCATCTTAGTCTTTTTGTGAATTTATTTACTTTATAACTCTGAAATTCTTGTTTTGCACTGCTTCTGCGGCAACGCCGCACATACGCCGCACGCACATCCCACACATCTAATCCTCAGCGGATTACAATGTCACAGGATGCACGAGGCTCTGAAAAGCGTTGCAAAATTACGACATATTTTCCTAATTACCAAATAATTTACTCCTTAAATAAACGCATATTTCCCGGTGTTTGCCAAAGGACGGTTCAACACCGTTTGCCAAATTAAACTGCGGCGTGCAAGGACATTCCTTTTTCTTGCACGCCGCAGTTTGGATCGTATCGGCAACTACAGGCATTCATGAAGTTGCCGTCATCGGCAAGTGAACCGGGGAAGAACCCCTCATTTCACTGCCACCTTTTTACCGCCAAAAATGTAAATACCCTTTGGAAGACGCGCGAGGTCGGCCTCACCGCTCCCCACCAGCTGCCCGAAAAGGTTATACACCCCGGAGGGTATGGAGGACGCGTCAGAGGCCGCAACATCCCCTATGCCGGCGCCCTCGATCTTGTGGATCCTGAAATAATCCACCTTGAACCATCCGGCATTGTCATTGGTCGAAACGGAGCCGTTGTTTTTCTTGCTGCCGGTCTTGATCCCTATGGTGAGGTCTTCACCCTCCCCTACGGTGACAACCACCTCCATGTCCCGCAGCACCACGTCGCCGGTGTTGCCGCCGGCATAACCGGCATAGGTATTTATCTCACCGGGCGTCAGCAGGTTGGTGTAATCCTGCTCGGTACCGTAATACTGGACGTTGTCGTTGGCGAACAGGCGGCAGCTGGTCTTCTTGGCCACCTCCACCCACAGCTTGCAAGCCACGCGATACTTCCCCGGCTCAAGCTCCGAGGCAGGAATTGTCTGATATAGCGAGAACGTCTCAGGCATGGGCACCGAGTTAATCCAGCACACATTGTTGCCGTGGAAGTTCTTTGCATCCTGGTTCACGCCGAAGGAGTCAAGCCCGTTTGCACCTTTTTTCAACGTACCTTCCGATTCCCATCCGCAAGGGATGCCGCGCCCTATGTTCCCGGGCTGATTGAGCACGCAGTCATGGTTGTATTCAAAGTCATAATTCTCTATGAGCCGTTCCGTGAGTGTGAGATCCTCCGCGTCAGGCATAAGAGTGCGTATCATCTCTATGCGGTTGTCCATCTCGAACTTGTCGTCCGTGTCATACCACCCCTCGAACACACTGTGCTCCGAATCAGTCAATGCCTTCTTCGCTCCTTCCATCTCCTCAAGCGCCGTCGTAAGATCATCGAACCGGCTTTCCTTATGCTTGTAGGCATGCACGAAATGGTATGTGGCCTTGCTCAGATGCGCCATGTAATGGCTGTATGCCGCAAGATGATCGTAGAAGAACATCTGCTTGTCACCAGGGAGCTTTCCCATCACCTCGTCGCACCTTTTGGCGACACCGGCAAAGTCAACTGCCTCCTGCGCCAGACCGGCAAGCATCGCATCCACCTGACTGTCACCCTCTATGCGGAAAGTACGCCCCGGCACACTCTCGTATCCTATCTCCACCAGCGGATTCTCCTTATATACGTTCCATGTATTGTATATCTGCTTGATCACCTGCGAATGGCGCAAGTCCTGAAAAACATACTGCCGGTCGAATCCTCCCGGGAAGTCAGGGGTCTTCTGGTTCCAGTATGAATAATAGAAATCCTTGTAGATGCCGGCTATCTCGTCGGCATGCTCCTCACCGAAATACTGTGCGCAGAAACGCTTGAGGAAACCATCGGTGGTATATCCCTCGGAATCCCACATCATGGCAGCATTGGCGCTCATCTCCATAAGGAACTCACGCAAGTTACCGGCATTGACCACACTGAACGTCAAAGGCCCTTTCCCCTGCACATAACGGTAGTTGGCCTCCATCTTCCAAGGCCCCTCGGCAGGTGCGAGATGGGCACCGGTTGAATAGAACTGCAGGTTCATGTAGTATCCGAGCTTCACATTGTCCACGTTTTCCCAAGCGACAATATCGTCGTATGGATAATGGTCGCGGCGCCCGGCCACGAAAGTCCAGAGCATGTTGGTAGCCGTAGGAGGCTCGATAAATCCCTTGGCCAGAAGGGATGAGATCTCATCGTAGAAAGTCATCCTCACAAAGGGATTCTCCTCACCTGTGGACTCGCATATCATGTCATACTGCGTCCTGACCATCTTGTTTATGATCTCGCCGCGCTCCCTGTCGGTAGAGGGGGCGTCGACGAACACCGACCAGAATGGCTGATCCGTCTTGCCGCGGAAAGCTACCTGCCACAGATTCTCCACCCCGCTCTTCTTTACTGCATCTATGGAATATTGCCAGAACTCCTTCAACGACTTCATGTCATTGACAGACAGAGCCGGAGGTGTCGTATGACGCACGTCGCGCCAATACGCGTCCCAGTTGGCAAAGCTGTTGTTCAACGCCACCATGTGGTGCGAGGTAAGCACCAACCCGTATTTCTTGTACAGCATCGCCTCATCATTGAGTGTGCCCTTGGTGGTTACCGTGGCTGTATGCTCCACCGTGTTCAACTTCAGACGCAACATCGTCTCAAGCCACATCTCATTGTTCTCGGCGCTTTTCCTGCGCCAGGGTATGAACAGATCCTCGTCGTTCGGGAACCAGGCACGGTAACGCACCTGCGGTGAACGGCAGAAATAATCCAGACCGCCATCCACTGCGATCTCATCCCTGCGCACAGGCTGCCACTCACACCAATACCACAGCGGAGGCACCCCAAGCACCTGCTCGCTGAAAGAGTAGATGGCATATATCGTGCCGCGCATGTCCTTGCCATGCAGGTACACGCGATTGTTGGCCGGATCGACATATACGCGATGCGACTCGAAACCGTCAAGATCCTTCTTTACGTTCAGCAACGCCACGCTGCCCTCCGTGGCCTCATTTACGACTACAAGCTCCACCGAGCGGCCATCGGCCTCACCGGCAACAGACGGGGCAAAGCCCATCACCTTATCGAAATCACGGCTCAAAGACTGGGCTGCAAGGCGAACCTGCGGGCACTCCCCTTCCGGGACTACGATCGAAAAATTACCCGGTGACAGAATTATGGAATTTTCAGCGGCATGCATTCCATGCATGCCCGACGCAAGCAGCATGATCGCTGCCGCAAGATAGTAAATCACGTGTCTCATGGTTATTTTGGTTACAAGTACTTTATATCTGCAAAGTTACGAAAAAAAGCAAAAACCGCACCCTTACACCCGAAAAAACGACAGGCACACCCCACTTACATGGGCTATGTGCCTGTCTTGAACATCAGTATTGAACTGCTATGGTTTCCTATCCGTTAACCAACGACGACCTTTATGGTTTCCTGCGCGACAGTAACAAGGTATATGCCTGCGGGAACCGCGACTACAGTCTTCGCGGAACCCATTGCCGAGAAGTACATGCGACCTGAGGCATCCGCAACTGCCAGATCCTTGCCTTCCGCTCCTTCAACCACAATCTCTCCTGCGACAACTTTCACAGAGATGCCTGCGGCTTCAAGACGCTCAAGCGAGGATATCTGTAAGGACACCTCATTGGAGGCTGCGGATTCACCCTTATCATATACAGCGGTCACGACATAAGCATTGTCGCCATCCTCGGCTGCACGGTCGGTAAAGGCATTGTCCTCCACAAGTCCGTCGTTGATCTTGACACCGTTGCGATATACGTTGTATCCCATAAGCGCCAGGTCTGATCCGTTGCCGGCAACCTTGAAGGAGGCATCATCGATCTGGAGCACCCAACCGTTGGGGCTTATACGACGGATTGCGAAGAATGTCGCGCCCTCAGGAAGACCGAAACTGTATTCCGTCCATTCCACATCCACCTTGTCTATCTTTCCGAGAGATGTGAAATCGCCTACGTTGTTGCCTGAAACGGAATACAACACCTCAATGACCTCGGGATTCGTCTCATTGTCATATGCCTTGGCAAAGAACTTCAAGGTCTGGGCAGATCCCGCAAGCCTCGGGGAGATAGCCCAATCGTCAACCTGCGTTTCATCTGCCGCGCCCCATGAAGATAGGCACTTGGTACCGCTGTGGGGCATCAACATTCCGTTGAAGAAACCGTAGTCGTTTGAACTGCCGTCATGCACGGTAAACGACATCGGCATCCCCGCATTGGTAAACGACAGCATGAAGGTCTGAGTGGTCTTGCCGTCTCCGTCCACAAACGTCCAGTTGCCATAGGAGTCTATGGCAAATGCCTCGGCATCCTCGAAATCTACCGTCACATCCTCGGCCTCCCCCGGCTGTGGCTCGCTCCATGCAAGGGAAACAACGCCATCCCCCTCGTCAGTTGCCGAGAGGTCGTTGACAGCAGGATAATCAGGAAGCACGACTTTCACAGTCACCGTCTCGGACACATTGTCAGACATGTCCATGTCGCCGTCACATACCACCTCAAGCGTGAAACCGAGTTCGGCAGCCGACAGCAAATCGGGCGTCAGTTCGAAAGTCACGGAGGCAGTCTTATCAGATGCCAGCGCCTCACACTGCTGACGCGCAACCTCCTTGCCATTGCATTTCAGTACGGCAACATAGGACTCAACCTGGTTTGTACCATTGTTTTCAACGAAGGCCGTCACGCGATAAGGTATACCCGGATAAACCGTCCCGGGAGCCACGATCTTACCTGCAGTAAGGTTGCAGTCAAGAAGCTCCATCACCTTCATGCGGTCGATGGCAAGTATGGAGAACGATGCGATATTGCCGTCAAGCCTCATATGTACCTTCTTCCCGGCATATGCCGACAAGTCGGCTTTGGCTGTTACCCAAGCCATATCACCGCTCCCCACTTCGGAAGACACGATAGTGGCACATTCCTTAAGACCTTCACCCTCATCGATCAGCACCTTTATGGTGTTCTTGTCATAGTCGCCGGCTCGGAAAAGGTCGAACTGCAGCACAGGATGCGTCATTCCGGAGAAGTCGAACTTGCCGACATAAAGCTCGGCACCTGCTCCGACGCTTTCATTGGCGATACCGAAGAAACCACCGTCGCCGTCAGACGAATTGAGGCCGTCAATGGTTCCGTCGGAGAACTGCACCCACTGTCCATACAAGCGGCTTGCGTCGGTTGCCACCTCCGGCTCACCCTCGGCAAGAGAGAATGAATTGAAATAACGTGAATAGGGAGCACCCACGGCAAGCAGCTTGCCTACAGATGAGGCGGATCCGGGCTGAGTGCGTGCGCTCACGACCCCTGCCACAAAGCCCTGTTTGCCTTCAGGCACGGCTTGGAAAGTGTAGTTGCGGGTATCAGACGGAAGACCCGTCGCAATATACCCTCCATTGGTGATCACATCGAATGTCACAAACGAAGGATCAACATCTCGTCCGCCCTGGCTCTTGAAGATCGGATCCCAGGTGAAGGTCACCTCTCCGGTGTCACCGTTCTCGGAGGTCATCAGAGGAGGCTGGGCACAAAGGACAGGTATACCTACATATTCCACCACAGAAGCCTCCAGACCCTCACCGCTTTCATTGAACACACGCACAGTCCACATGTAATTGCCCGAGCCGTAGAACATGTTATCGTCCACGAACTCATATTCCTTACCCGGTTCAGGGTTCTCGATCGTATGGCGCAACATTGTCTCCGCACGATATATCTCAATCTTCGTGAGACTTGTCAACGGACGCTTGGCCACGTCGGTATCCGGAGCCTTGAACCTCACAGTCGCGCTATATGAGCAATCTGCGGCAGGAATAGCCTCCAGATCCATTACTGCGGCAGGGATGGCGCCGGTCGTCAGCTTCATCTCGTCCACATACATGAAATTGCCGTTTTCGGCAATGGCGTGCAAACCAAAGAAGTATGTTCCCGTAGTCTCCGGAGTGATAACGAACCTATGGGTAGTCGCGGTCGTCTCCGTCGCTGCGACCCGCTCCATGAGCACATCCGTCATGCCATCCACCGTGGCACTGTTGCCCATGAAGATCTCTATGTCGGGACGTGCGGTAGAGCCGAAAAGAGGCATCCAACGCTCAGACACCGAAAACACATAAGTTTCACCGGCAACGAGCTTCAATCCCGGAGAAAAAAGCCAGTCGTCAAGCGGAAGAGTGGTCGTCATATGAGCATAATCGCAGATAGCTGCAGATCCGCCCATGTAACCCCATGTGGCACCGTCGCCATTGGCATCTAATACCGTAAGATCACCGAGACCTTGGACATAGTCGCTGAAATCCGTGACCCATGGAGCCGACAAGGCGCCCAACGGGATCTGAGGACTGTCTGTCTGAGCGGATTCCGCCTCACGGAACACCGCTTTCACACCATAATAGTATACTTTACGCGTTTCCGGCTCATCAAGCGCTTCAGAGAATGAAGTCTCTTTTCCCCCCTCTGACACGACCACCCCGTCAGGATAGCGTGTCACCGTATATGTGAGTTCGGCAGGGTCGAAATTTCCTTTGTCACCTACCACCTTGTCGACGGCATCCCATGCGAGGCTCATCTTTCCGTCGGCATAAGAAAGGGTTACGTTCTCAGGAGCCAACGGCGTGCCGTTGCCTACGAACATCTCACGTGATGCACGTGGCCCGTCACCCTCGGCGTTCGAACAATATACCTCGAACTTATAATCAGTGGCCATTGACACGCTTACCGGTTCCGAAACAGCTTCCCCATAGGCAGCGGTGCCGCGTTTGGCCACCGATCCGTTGGAAAGTATCGTCCAGTCAAGCGTACCCGTACCTTCTGAACCGTCAAAATTGCTTGCAGGAGCCGTGAAAGAAATATTGCCGTTCAGCGTGCCGTCAGGGAAGTCAATCGTCAACTCCTCCACCTTGTCAGGAGCCTTGTCTGCAGCCAACGGAGCGCCAATATAAAGACCTCCTACAAAGTCCCCCTTGGCAGGAAATTCCGCCAATAGGGTGGCCGCGCCGGACACCTTGTCCACTTCGTAGATGCCCGACAGCTCGGGATTGTTCACCGCCCAGAAGAAACGCCCGGTCTTGGGATCTATGACTGCCGACGAAAGCGCCTGGGAGATCACACCGGTAGCTCCCTTTACGGCAACCTCGCCGGTAGCCTTGTCCACAGTGCCGAAGTCACCTGCGGCAGTGATCACATACAGGGTTCCGTCCGCATCAAATGCCAATGCGCTCCATGGCGACCCTGTTATAGGGGCGATCGCGGTATGCGCGGGCTGCATGGCATCGTAATCGGCGGTGCCGAATTCATATCTCGTCGTAGTACCGTCCACGCTCAAGTATGCGCCATACACAAGATCCTCCTCCGCATTGTAGGCTGTGGCAGAAGCGAGTATGGAATGCACATGATCCATATTGAACTTGGTGGCAGTAGCCGTCCAAGTAAGCGGATCATATACTTTCACCGTGGAATACGCCATTGTTTCCGACAGGATCCACTGATATGTGGCATAATATTTCCCGTCTCGCATGAATCCACCCCAGGAGGTGTCTATGTCGAATCCACCCAATATTTCCGGTGCCTCACCGGGAGAGAGCGGCATACGCGCCACCCTACCCTTGCGCGACGGATCCTGCGACTCGTAGAAATTTCCGATAAGGTTTACCGAACCAGGCGCAAAGGCCGGTGCCTTTGCCACCTTGGAAGCCGGCGTCTTTCCGGGATGCCTGAAGATCAGAGGGGAACTCCCCACCTGGATCTGCGCGGAGCCCGCAATGGAAGCCGCTCCCAACAGTAAGACAGATAATAACTTTCTCATATGATAGACATTAATTGATTGTTTTCATTTCACATCATTCAACCGCAACAACCTTGAAGACTTCTCCCCCGACCTTTACAATATATATGCCCGCGGCTGGGAGAGTCACAGAGCCTTTTACGCCGGTGGCAACCACCGTTCCGTTCATCGTATAGATCTCAGCCGGACACTGCCCGACAGTCAAAGTCATGCCGGAAAGAGATACCCCGTTCCCGTTCACAGTCACCTCCTTCAATCCCGAAACAACGGTGGTCACCTCCCCTTCGTCAGACTCCAGTGACCTAAGGCCATCTGCACCCACACCGGTGACAGTGTAATTATAAGTCGTCCCGGCCATAAGACCCATAACGGTCATTTCAGTGTAGCCCCCGGCATCGGCATCGACATACCCGGGAACAGGAGTGCGTATGTAGGACACGCCATGCCCCACGCGCACATCGTCTATGGCCACAGATCCGCGGTCTGAAGCCGACTTGTTGAACGTTATCACAAACCGTGTGTATCCTTCCGGAATACCGTCGCAAGTCAACACAGTACCTCCAGAGACCGTCGGTACCTCATATTCCGCCAATGATACCGATTTGCCCGAACGATGGTCTACGGCTTCGACGCACAGCCTGCCATCCAGCTCCGCAGACGCGCGGCACCAGAATGACAACGACCGCACCTCATCGTCATATGCCGGGGTCACAAGATAATCCCCCTCATTGCTGAACCGCAAAGAAGGGACATCGGCACCTGCCATACCCTTGAGCATGTAGGTAGCCTTGGAGGAAGAGTACCACCCTTCGGGCACACTCGCAGGATAACCGCTGAAATCCATCTCATCATGCAGCATGCCCGCGTCTTTCTTGGTATAGACATTCACAAGATAGGAAACAGCGCCATCCATCTCCTCCCACCGGAATGCAAAACCGTTCTCGCTCACATCAGAGCTACCCAGGATCACAGGCTTTCTCATACCCAGCGGCGGCATGGCAGTAGTCACCGTGCACGGCTCCGACGGCTCGCTTTCGCCATATGCCGTAAGCACCGCCACGGTGTATTCATATTCAGTGGAAGGCATGAGACCTTCAACATGCCATGATGTGACGTTACCTACGTTCAATCGGCTGAAACCATCCAACGCGACACCACTGCAAGCCACGGTGAGCAGGTAGGCTTCCGCATCGGAATGAGCCTCCCAATTGGCCACGAAAGACTCATGGGACACCTCCGTGGCGGGAAGCGGCTCCACAGGAGACGGCGCCTCCGATCCCGTTCCGTAATTGAAACTTGCGTAACCATCGTTCTCCCTTATGTCCGTCAACGGAAGACCGGCAGAACGGCCGTTCCAGAACTTGAATGCCGGAACGGTCTTGTCGGTGAACGACGTTATCCCTGCCGTACCGGGAAACGGGTCACCGGCACGCGTGCTTTCCGACTGTATACCGTCGGCCTCCACCAAGTCCACATACTGATGATCGGGACTGTTGTTGACAACATTGCCAGTCCATATTACAGGATCGTAATGCACATGCCATACCAACATGCCATGGCCGGGAATGTATGCATCCCAACCTTTTCCACTCCTGTATTCAAAAATATAATATTCATCCGCATTGCCGGGATTAACCACCTTGCATCCACCCCCGTCGGCAACGTCTGGCAACACCACTCCCCCGTCGTTCTCAAGCACTTTCAGCTCACGCCATCCGAGAGCTTCAAGCTCAAAGGCGGAATAATGCGGAGGCGTCCGGCTGTTGTTGTTATAGGGGCCATGATCCATAACCGAATACTCCCCGGGGGTAAAAGAACTGTTACTACCAAAGTTGGAGCTTGTCGCATACAAGTCCGGCAACCCGAGCACATGCGAGAATTCATGCACGAAAGTACCGATCCCGTCTATGCCCGACGCCTGCCTTTCATTGGCACAGGCGTAATGATCCAGCTGCACACCGTCGTACATCACCGGATCAGCCCCCGTGCCAAGTATCTGGGTTATGTCAGCCGAATGCGGCCATACGCAGTTTTCACCCCCACCTGAGGCCTCACCACGTCCTGCATAAAAGATAAATACGTTGTCGATCACGCCATTGCCGTCACGGTCATACTCCGTAAAATCCACATCGCCGTCTATCGCGGCACATGCGTCTATCGCCATCTCGTAGGCGCGTATGTCAATCTGGGCGATCCCGTTTCCACCGTAATAAGCCTGAGGATGCGGAAGGGTCACAGGGCCGTAGACATCAAACTCCGGCAGGAACTCCCCACCGGAATTCTGCACGAAATAATCGCGTGCGCTCCCGGTTGCGCCATTGTCGGCAAACCCATCCTCATTGAGCATTCGGCTGAAATACACCTGCGGATCATAATTGGACTGGAATTTCACATCGGTATATTCCACAAGGATCACAAGCCCCTTTTGCTCACCTTTGCGAGGGAAATCGCATCCAGGGAAAAGGCCTTTGGATCTCGCACCAGGCGCACGCCTTATCTGGGGTGCATCACCCCGCTGCATCATCCCGTTCATGCTCCTGAGCGGGGTGCCGTCCGACAACGAATAGAAGCATCCATGCTCGTCACCACTGATTACGACTTCTATTGCCGTGCCATCCGGCTGCAAAATCGTCTGCAAGCCAGGTTTGGCAGGCACTGCATTCAGAATTGAATAGAAAAGGAGAGCACCACCTGCGGCATAATGCCTTAAAGAAAAATGCATATGAAAACTGGTTGTGATAAATTACTGTAAGAATTGTCCGACTGACAGCCACAAAGGTAACAAGAATAATTTTGAAAACCGAACAAAATCGGCACAATCACGCGATTATCCAAATTTATCAAGCAAATTGCAAGCACAACCTTTCGATTAAAAACACTTTACTCTTCATTACAATTTTTAACAGCCGATTCGCCCAAGTTTATCGGAACAAGAATAGAAAACTGGTATACCATCATTGCAGACAACTACTTATTTATTAAATTTGCAGACAATTCATAGATTTGCAGACAATTCATAGACAACATGACAACAGACAGCATAGAATCATTGCAAGGTGCGAAACTCCTTGCGGCATTGGAAGAACAGGCCCTCAAAGGCGAACCCGCTCCCATCCATCTCTGCCTGAGGCTTGCCGAAACCATAGGCGAAAGCGGCACGGAAGCCTCCTCGGAAAACAGCGACTGGAATTCAGGGCTTTTTGGAGCACTGTGCGATGCGGCAGACAAGATAAGGGAACAGCTGCATGGCGACACGGCAGACACATGCTCCATCGTAAACGGGCGGTCGGGACGATGCACGGAAGACTGCAAGTGGTGCGCCCAGTCCTGCCGCCACCATACCGGATGCCAGGAATACGACTTCGTAAGCGAAGAAGAGTATTTTGCGACAATGCATGCAAATGACTCAGCCGGGGTGCGACGCTTCTCCATTGTCTGCTCAGGCAGGAAAGTAGCAATGAACGACATCAAACGCTACTGCGATCTGTACCGTCGCACCAAGGAAACCTCGGGAATGAGCCTCTGCGCATCCATGGGTCTGCTGAACCGTGAAGAACTACAGGAACTTTACGATGCCGGAGTGCGACGATACCATTGCAACCTCGAGACATCCGCCTCATATTTTCCCACGCTATGCACCACCCACACAAGGGAAGACAAACTACGCACCATCCGCCTGGCACAAGAGGTAGGGATGGAGGTTTGTTCCGGTGGAATCATCGGCATGGGGGAGACATTGCGACAGCGTCTCGAGATGGCAGCGGAAAGCCGCGATGCCGGATCTATATCCATCCCCGTAAACCTGCTGAATCCCATAAAAGGCACACCGCTCCAGGACATTCCACTCATAAGCGAACGCGATGTGGTGCTGACCGTAGCGCTTATGCGTCTTGTAGCACCCCGGCAGACCATACGTTTCGCCGGCGGACGAGCACGCATGAGCCGGGAAGCCACCGTCAGGATGCTGCGCGGCGGTGTGAACGGAGCCATCGTCGGCGACATGCTCACCACCATCGGCAACGCAATGGACGAGGACAGAAAGCTCTTCGCCTCCGTAGGCCTGAAACTCTGACACCAAAACGAATGTTCCAAACAATAAAACGCACCTTATTTCCATGAGCCAAGATAAGACATCAGACACTCCGTCGCGCCGCTTCGTGATCACCGTGGGACGCCAGTTCGGCAGCGGAGGCCGGGAACTCGGACACAAGCTCGCCGAACGATTCAGCATAGGATACTACGACAAGAAACTCCTCTGGGAAGCGGCCAGCAGAGCAGGCATGTCACGGGAAATATTCGAGAAGAACGACGAGCGCATGCCACGCCTCATCGGCAGTTCCGTCGGATTCTCCATGGGATACGGCCAGCTACCATGGTACAACGGCGAGGCCATGATGACCGACTCCATCTACAACTCCCTGGCCGATGTGATGGAGCATCTGGCTGACACGGCACCCTGCGTGATCGTAGGGCGATCAGCCGACTATGTGCTGCGCGATCACGCCGTCCCCAAGGTAAGCCTGTTCGTACATGCTCCCATGGATGTGCGCATCAAGCGCATACTCTCCCGCTCGGAAGACATAAAACAGACTAACGCCGCCCGCAACCTTGCCGAAAAGACCGACAAGCTGCGTGCGGCGTATTACAATTTCTATACCGACAAGAAATGGGGCGATGCCGCATCCTACGACCTCACCCTTGACTCATCCGTGCTCTCCATGGATGACATATGCGACATAGTCGCCCTTTACATCCGCAAGCGCTACGGTTTCGATCCTGAGGACAAGTGACAGTTCGCTTTATTTCTCTCCTTCATCCGGAGCCTTATGGCTTACGGAATCGGCAGACTCCTCAGGCACGGATGGCTCGCCGGGATGGAGAGATTCTTCAACCTTCCGGTCGGGAAGCGACGGGTGCAAAGGGGGCTGTCGGCGCGACTGCACCGTCACCATTATGCCGTTCAGGCCATAGAGCACGGCGGCTATACCGGTAATGAGCACCACCCAACGCTCGTTTTCCACATTCCTCAGCGGAGTGACGCAAAGCATTACCACCCCGGTTATCATTACCAGTATGGGAATGACATACATCCACGCCGGGTAATCTACCGGACGCTGCTTGTGGGAGATCAGGAACACCTGGAAAGCGCCACCCACCAACAGCAGGGCGGCAAAAGGATACAACAGCAACGGCCTGAAAATATCAGGCATCAGAATGATGCATGCTCCCAGACCGAGACCGCCGACACCGCATACTATCTGTATGCCCCGATACGCGGCAGAGTGTTTGCTCTTACCCGTAAAGAATGTGGCGAGAAGCAACACGAGCGCAGGAACCGCAAAAGCAAGCCCGCAGAGGAACACGATGCTCCGTGGCAGTTGGTCACCGTCGAAAAAATAGATAAACACCGCTCCCAAAATCAGGATCAGGATGGAGATAAGTGTATTGCCTTTGTTTGACATATCGTTGAAACGTTTGGATTAACAATTATATATCACTGAAAGAACCGGAGACACCACACCGTTCTTACTACTAATAATAATGTGCAAAAATAGAAAAATGTTTTGAATGGACACCAATAAAGATAAAGACAACGAAACCGCTATCGGCATCATAGTGGCCATGAACTCCGAACTTAAGATGCTCCTCGCAGAAATGGAGGCAATTTCTGAAGAGGCAGTAAACGGCAACACTTTTTATCTCGGCAACATCGCAGGACGCAACGTCGTGGCGATGCAATGCGGGATAGGGAAAGTGAACGCAGCCGTTGGGGCTCTCACCCTGATAGAACGTTATACTCCCGCCGCCGTGATCAATACAGGCATCGCAGGGGGCACCGGCAGCGATGCCGGCATACTTGACGTGGTAATAGGAGAGGAAGTCGCATATCACGACGTATGGTGCGGCCCGGGCAACGCGCCCGGACAGGTACAGGGACTGCCTGAACGATTCGCAGGAGCCACCGCACTGTTCGGCATCACACACGACACTCCCGGAGTAAAACTCGGGCTGATCGCTTCAGGGGACCGGTTCATAAGTACCCCCGAAGAACTTGCGGCAGTTCTTGTCACCCAACCAAAAGCAATAGCATGCGACATGGAGTCCGGCGCCATAGCCCAAGTATGCCACATGAAACAGACTCCTTTCCTCGCAATCAGGGTCGTGAGCGACACCCCGGGAGCTGAAAACCACATTGACCAATACCTTGACTTCTGGAACATAGCCCCGGAACGCACTTTCGCCACCCTTAGGCAATTAGTAATTAGAAATTAGTAATTAGTAATTTTGAGATCAGGGGAATCAGAGAGGGGTGAGATCAGAGGAATCAAAGGTATCAGAGACATCAGCTTGATTTCTTAATTTCTGAACTTCTTAATTTCTTTTTTCTTAATTTCTCAATTTCTTGTATTCTTGCTTTTCTTCTCCTGCTCTAACTTCTTACTTCTATAAGTTTATGGAAAAAATACCAAGTTTCAAGATAGACCACCTCACCTTGCAAAAAGGGATATACGTAAGCCGTAGGGACACCACTCCGGCAGGTGATACGCTTACCACCTTCGACATACGCATGACCGCCCCCAACCGCGAACCGGCACTATCCCCTGAGGCACTACACGCAATGGAACACCTCGCTGCCACCTTTCTCCGGAATCACCCCCTGTGGAAAGAGCGCATAGTCTATTGGGGGCCGATGGGGTGCTGCACCGGCAACTATCTCATCGTCCAAGGATTGCTTGAACCCGCCGACATACTCCCGCTGATGCTTGAGACCATGCGATTCATCGCCGTTTTCGAGGGGGAAGTTCCCGGTGCAACACCGCGCGACTGCGGGAACTATAGTTTCATGGATCTTCCTGCCGCCAAAGCCGCAGCGGCAGACTATATCAAAGTACTTGAGGCATTGTAGCATTTTTTAACGTAAATTTGTCCAAAAACATTACCGCCCGGCAAGAGTAGAATTATTTTTTACTAATTTTGCAGCCGTTATGAGGTTGTCTGCCAGGATTGCGGACAATCCCAAGTCACTTTGTAAAGTAACCTATGGGTCTGAATCTAACCATAGATCAAGGCAACAGTTCGGCAAAGATCGCCGTCTGGGACGGTGACAGGCTTGTCGACCAGGAAGTCGCAAGCACCTTGTCGCGCGAACAGCTCTCCGACGTAGTGGAGCGTTTCCGTCCTTCCCGTGCCTTATGCTGCTCGGTGACAGGCAACGGCAAACGCATCGCGCAATGGCTCTGTACACAAGGTGTGACGGCGCATGAGGTGAACTGGCAGATGCCACTCCCCCTAACGCTTGACTATGCCACCCCGCACACACTTGGGGAAGACCGCATAGCTGCCGCTGTCGGAGCATGGAGCCTGCGTCCCGGGGAGAATTCACTCGTGGTGGACATGGGTACGGCGGTCACATACGACCTCGTAAGCGCCGACGGTCATTTCCGCGGAGGCAACATAGCCCCCGGCATCGGCATGCGCCTGCGATCGCTCAACAGTTTCACCGCACGCCTACCCAAGGTTGTGGGTTATGGCGAAACGCCATTATTGGGCACCGACACCGCCACCGCCATGCGAGCCGGAGCCGTTCGCGGGGTCGTAAGCGAGATCGCGTATTACCGCAATTCCCTGCCGGCGGGCACCAACGTGGTGCTCACTGGTGGATGGGCGCAAAGGGTAAGCGAATTCCTTGACTTCCCCGTGATACTTGAAAAATGCCTTGTCACAAAAGGCCTACTAAGCATCCTCTTGTATAATGAAGATAAATAAGATATTATTCGCGCTAATTGCGCTGGCCACGCTTGCCCATGCGGGAGCGCGAGCCGAGAGCAACACAGTATCACCCTATTCCCGCTTCGGCTACGGATTGCTGTCCGACCAGACAAACACCGTGCAGAAGTCAATGGGTGGAGTGGGATATGCCATGCGCTCAGGAAGGCAGATCAACTTCATGAACCCCGCCAGCTATGCCGCCATGGACTCACTGACGTTTCTCTTCGACATGGGGCTTGACGTAAGGGCGCTCAGCACCACCGAAGGATCCGAGAAAGGGAAGAACTTCACAGGCGGCCTAAATTACATCACCATCCAGGCTCCCCTGGAAAAATGGATCTCCGCCTCGCTCGGACTTATCCCAGTGACATCTGTCGGATACAAGTTCGGTGACGAAATCGTAAACGGCGAAACCGCGCACCAAGGAAGCGGCGACCTGAACCAGCTCTATCTCGGCATAGGCGTACAGCCGTTCAAAGGATTCTCTGCCGGTATAAACGTGGGATACCTGTTCGGCACGCTCGTCAATTCCGACTACGTATATGCCACCAACCCGGAGACAGGAGCCACCTCCACGTCGCTGTTCGAACGGCAGACTGAGATACGCGACTACAGCCTGCGCCTCGGCCTCCAATACGGCCTCACGATAGCCACAGACCACGAGGTGACGCTTGGAGTAGTTTACGAGCCACGCAAAAGCCTGCGCGGACATGCCCGCGGCATCAAATACGACGTAACGTCAGACACCAAGCCCGATACGCTCGCAGACCTCCGCCTGAAAGACCACTCGCAGTTTCCCGACCTATGGGGGGCAGGCATAAGCTACCAGTGGCAAAAACGCCTCATGGCGGAAGTGGACTTCACATACCAACCTTGGAAAGGCGTGAAATATGCCAACATACCCGACTTCGGCGACGCCACCTCGCAATTCAGCGACCGTTGGCGCATAGGAGTGGGACTGCAGTTCGTCAACCGCCCGCGCGGCAGTTGGCTACAACGCATAAACTACCGTCTGGGAGCCTATTACAATCACGATTATATCACCGTGAAAGACAACAACATAGAGGAATATGGCGTAACCCTCGGCTTCGGTCTGCCGGTGGCCTCCACCAAGACGATGATAAATCTCAGCCTGGAATACCGCAACCGGCGTGCCACACCGGTCAAACTGGTACAGGAAGACTACTTCACCGTGACACTCGGAATCAACTTCAACGAACTGTGGTTCTGGCGCAACAAGCTCCGCTGACCCCAACGGAAGCACCCACGCTGACCATCACCCAATCATCAATAGCCATTGGCCACTTCCCCTCATTTCAACGGCATGAGACTGCTTCCGGCGCTCCTTATGGCGCTGGTTGCGGCTTTATCTACCGTGGCCTGTTCCGAGGAGAAGCATGACACCATATCGCTCAGCGCCGATCCGGAGACTTTTCCGACAATGCGGACTACCAACGTCTCCACCACAATATCCGATTCCGGCTATACCCGCTACCACATCACCGCACCACTGTGGCTGATGTATGAAGAGGCAAGCGAACCGCATTGGAATTTCCCGGACGGCATGTTTATCGTCAAATTCGACAACGACATGAAAGAGGACGGCACATTCACCGCCGACACAGCCACATTCTTCAGCAACAAGAAGCTGTGGCGCTTCGACAGGAATGTGCGCATACGCAATATCAACGGCGACCGCTTCCTCACCAACCAGCTATTCTGGAATCAGAACACAAGAAAGATCTACTCCGACTCCTTCATCCACATAGAGCGCTCAGACCGCACCATCGAAGGCTATGGCTTCGAGTCAAACGAAAACATGACCACCTACAAGGTGCATCGCCCCACGGCGAGCCTCCCCACCGAAGGATTTGGGGCAACAAGCAATAAAATAATTAGTAATTAGCAATTAATAATTAGTAATTTTTGAGAAGGGGATCATTTGAGGGGGATCAGAGGAATCAGAGACATCAGAGACATCAGAGCAATCAACATAAACGGATTTCTCAATTTCTTTTTTTCTTAATTTCTCAATTTCTTGTATTCTTGCTCTTCTTCTCCTGCTCTAACTTCTTACTTCTATTCTTATGACTTTTTGGCTTATCATCACCATAATATCGCTGATATTCTCTGCACTGTTCTCAGGCATAGAGATAGCCTACGTCACATCCGACAGGGTGCGTGTGGAGCTTGACGTGCAGAAAGGAGGGCTTGTAAGCAGGCTTCTCAACCTCTTCTACTCCCACGCAGACTTCTTCATCACCACCATACTTGTAGGCAACAATATCGTGCTTGTTATCTACGGAATGGGAGCGGCAAAGATGATAGAGCCTTGGCTTGAAACCGTATGGCCCAACCAGGCGTTCATACTTATCGCACAGACACTCATATCCACAGGGATAATACTCATAACCGGAGAATTCCTCCCCAAGACCATCTTCCGTATCAATCCCAACCGATCCCTACGTCTGGTCGCTCCATTCACAGGGCTGCTCTACATGATCCTTTATCCCATTTCGCTCTTCACCACATGGCTTTCCAAACTGCTAATGAAGATCGCCGGCGTAAAGGACAACAACACCAAGATCGGCTCCATCTCCTTGGGAGAACTGAACGAGTACCTTGAGCAGACCATAGACGAGACCACTGAGGAAAAGAAAGAGGTCGAAAACGAAGTGAAGATATTCCACAACGCCCTTGACTTCTCCACGATCCACTTGCGCGACTGCATGACACCCCGCAACGAGATCGTGGCCGTGGACATAGACAACACCACCCGCGAACAACTCAGCAAACTCTTTACCGAATCAGGACGCTCGAAAATAATCGTATACCGCGACGACATAGACAATGTGCTCGGATATATACACGTAAGCGAACTGTTCACTCCTGAGCGCGACTGGAAAGAGCATCTGAAAGATGTCATTTTCGCTCCCGGCACACTCATGGCAAACAAGATGATGCGACGTCTGCTTTCCGAGAAACGCTCCATTGCGATCATAATAGACGAGTTCGGAGGCACATCCGGAATGGTCACACTTGAGGACTTCATGGAGGAGATATGCGGCGACATACAGGACGAACATGACAAGGTGCAACTCATAGAGCGTGAAATCGCACCAGGGATATATGAATTCTCCGGACGCGCCGAAACCGAGTACATCAACGACACCTATCACCTTGACATACCCGAGGCTGACGAATACCAGACATTGGCCGGCTACATACTCTATACTACCGGGCAGATCCCTGAGAAAGGCACTGTGCTCGAACTTGGAGGCCTCCGAATGGAGATAATAGACAAATCAGACAACCGACTGGAGCTTATCAAAGTGAGCCGCATGTCCCCAGAAGACGCTTAAGACCTAATTCCCTCTCAAAAAAAATACAGTCAGAAAAACCTGATCGTCAGCACGCAACATAAAAGCCCCGAAAAAAATCATAAAAAAGTTGCAAAAAGATTTGGCAGAATCAAAAAAACACCCTAACTTTGCAACCGCAAACGAGAGGAAAACCAACCGCTCAAGAGAGAGACAAAACGGTTGATAACTCCAAAAACATCCCTCAAGGTTGCCACTAATTTTCTTGGTGCGGTAGTTCAGTCGGTTAGAATATCGGCCTGTCACGCCGGGGGTCGCGAGTTCGAGTCTCGTCCGCACCGCAGGAGAGAGAGGAGAATGACTAGCTTAAGTCTTCGGACTTGGTTAGTCATTCTTTTTTTATATCGCTTCATGAATTCGACAAAAACAGTGCTGCCATATCGAAAGTTTTGCATATATTTGCGATTGACATCAAATTTCCATCAAAACACAGATTCATGAAGCATTTCCACCTCTCATTAATCGCACTTTCAGGCATAATGCTATCAGCACAAGCCCAAGCAGATCAAATTGACAGAATCCACAAAACACCCGCTGTACCTTCCATGCCCATACAACGCATACAGGCAGCAGCCGGTATCATAACAGAAGCGCCCGAAGGAACCACACTTCAATACGCCCGTGGAGGAGGCGCATATTATGCCGTCATGGGGAGCGTTCAGACAGCGGCCTACGAAGGCGTGGCAACAGAAATAATCGAAGGGACTGACGGCCATTACTATCTCTATAACCCCCTATCTCAGGCCGACACAGATTCATACCTCCGTCTGGAGATGGAGGATGGCAAATTGGTGGCACATCTTCCACAGGCCGTCCTTGCAGGCAAAGTCAACAACGAAACCGTCACATTGTCGTTGTACCGCATGAACTATACCATGACTGGAGAAGATGAGGCCACCTACGTAGTAGATCCAGAAAAAGACACCATCAGCTGGACACTCACCGACGGGGTATGGCAGATGGAAGGAGGAGAACAGAACGACATGATCCTCGGCCTTGGCGACGACGAGGGGAAATGGTACGGCTACGGGGAATTCAACACATCCTTCACACCGTTCAGCGACACGGCGCTCACTCCCCCTGCAGACCTCGAACCACAGGAATGGTCGTTCACATACGGAGAAACCGGATCGCGCGTATCACTTGCGATGACCGACAGCGAAGTGTTCATAAAAGGAATTTCCACAGTTTTTCCTGAGGCATGGATCAGTGGCACAATCAACGGGGATAAAGTCACCTTCCCGTCCGGACAATATCTCGGCATAGAACAGGGACAATACCACTATTGCTATTTCCATGGAGCCGACGTAGAAACGGTATACGATGAAAACCTGTGGCGCGACGTGGACAAGTTCACGCCAAACGACGCAGCCGTCTTCACGCTCTCCGACGACCGCCAGACACTCAAAAGCGACCAGGGAATGATGATCACAACCCTCGGCAAACGCATCGTGCTCACAGTCGAGGCATTCGCCCGCCCGGAATTCAAGGCCATTCCCGCCGACATGTCATACACACCCGCCGATCCCGCAATCACCACCTATGAACCATACGACGAAGACTATGAGATGGGAGATTTGGAGTTCACATTCCCTGTCACGAACACCGACGGCCTCGGACTTGACACCTCCAAGCTATTCTACCGCGTCTACTTCGACAGCAACCCATATACCTTCACTACCGATCTCTACGGCGGCCTTGAAGAGGACACCACCCTCATCCCATACGGCTTTAACGATGACTATTTCGATTTCGTGGCGATGGGTGCGACCCACACGTTCTTCATATACGAGGAAGTGGGGGTAGTAGGGGTGCAGACAGTCTACATAGATGGCGACAAGGAGTATGCCTCACGCATAATCTCCACCGATAACAGTTCCATAACAGAGGTGGAAGCAGCAGACGAAACCGCACCCGTGCAATTCTTCGACCTTTCGGGACGCAGAGTACAGAATCCTACCTCCGGTCTCTACATAAAGCTCCAAGGAGGAAAGGCCACAAAAATTTCCATCAGATAAAAGATCTACACAAGACATAGCTCGCCCCACACCTTGCGTACACGTAACTGTTGCGCGAGGTGTGGGGCGACAACTTAGTGCATCCTGATCTCGTCCTATCTTAAACTTTCCGGCCGAGCCAAGCGAAAATCTTGGCATATAGAGCGCTCCTTACTGCAGGGGAGGAAAGGACAAGGTCATGCAGACCGCCATACACCTTCAGGCAGGTGACATGGGGGCCAAGCATGCATCCGTAGCGGCGAATGTCAGCCGGATCAAGCACACCATCACCACCATTATATTTCGCGACCAGCGCCGCATCGGATGCCTTACCCGCCGAGAACATCAGCAGAATCGGAACCTCTATGCGGGCTTTCCCGTCGCGCAATGCCTTCTGAGCCTCATCTATGGCATGCACCCAGCCGGCAGTGACATCGGGAGAATGCACAAGCTTCCACTGCGTATCATACACCCATTCCCCATGATATTCCTTTAGCAGACTTTCCGCATACTCCGTGGAATCACCCTGCCGGACAGGAGTGTTCGGAAACAGACCGCCCCACCATGCCACCAACGGCACGATCTTCTCCATCCACCCAAGATCCCAGTCAAGGAACGGACTGTTAAGCACCAACGCCTTTATGTCCGGACGCCGGTTCCTGGCCATGAAATAGGCAGATACAAGGCCACCGGTGGAATGACCCATCAACACTACCTCACGCGCACCACTGCGTCTTATATCCACCAACGCCGAGTCCACATCAGGGAAATACTCGTCAAGAGAACGGCATTCGAACCTCCGTTGCCCCTGCAGGAACGAACGCCCGTACTTTCTTAGATCCACGGCATAGAAATCATACCCGTGGCTGACAAACTCGTTTCCCATCTCGGCCTGGAAGAAATAATCGTTGAAACCATGCACATACAGCACTGCCTTGGATGCATGCACTGAATCCGGTGCCAGTTTCCTTATCACCGTAGACACCACACGCCCCGAATAGTCGGTGCCCTGTTCCACGCGCCGGCATTGATAGCCGTCTCCCAATATATCCGGTTCCCATCCCCTTTGTGCCAGTGCCGCCAACGACAGCATTGCAGCCAAAAAGACTGCGAAAACACGTCTTGCCATATATCTATCTTATTATTTCAAAAATAAAACCCCTCCGGGGAGGGGTTGGTTTATACAAGTGAACGTTTATCTACATAAGCACTTATCTGCAAGGAAGCAAGGAGTGGAATTCCTGGCCGGGCGGGACATGGATCGCATGGAATCCCATACGGGAAGCCGCCTCACAATTCGCAGCCGAGTCGTCGAAGAACACCGTATCCTCGGGCTTTATCCCGAACTTGCTGCAACATAGATCGAATATCGCAGGATCAGGCTTGCACACGCCCGCCTCAAACGAGGTCACCACGCCGTCGAAATAGGTATGTATGTCGCCACCCTCCTGTGCAAAGGCATCCTTTATGCTCGCCTCCCACATCACCGGATTGGTGTTTGAGATGACATACAGCCTGTGTCCATCGGCACGCAGCCGCCGCAGCTCCGCAAGCCGCGAAAGAGGTATGCCGGTTATGAACGCGTTGAAAGCTTCGTCTATCTGGCCGTCTGTAACATCGCCCGGAATATGACGGCGCACCTCTGCCCGGAATTCCCCGGGTGTAACCTTCCCCTCTTCAAGATGCAGGAACACCCCCTTCTGGCCATAATCCCCGAGATAGTCCCCTATATCGGAAAAGCCAAGACGCTTGAATGCATCCACGCAATCCTGACGTCGGATGTCTATGATCACTCCACCGAGGTCGAAAAGGAGATTCATTGCGCCTGTCACTCTACTGTCCATGTGTCGCCGGCAAGTATCATGTCGCGCAGGGCAGTGAATCCCTTGCGGGCACGTACCTCTTCCACCTGACGGTTCACTTCGGCATCATAGGTGGGAGCCTCCACGTCGCGTATCACACCGATGGCGAGAGGCAGTTCCTTGCCGTCCATCATCGCGAGCTGCTGATGCAGGAAATTGGATGGCGTGTGGGCATCGTGGACGAGCACGTCGTCGATCGTGTAGCCGTCCTTGCCTATCTCCACGGCTTTCAGAAGGAATCCGTCGCGCACGAGGCCGCGGTTACCCTCCTTGCCGAAGATCATCTTCTCACCATGACGCAGATGTATGGTGCGGTCGGCACGCTTATCCTTGTCGGTAATCTCGGAATGAATGCCGTTGTTGAAGATCATGCAGTTCTGCAGCACCTCCACCACCGACGCGCCTTTGTGCTGCGCTGCGGCAAGCATAACCTCCTGCGACGTGGCAAGATCCACGTCTATAGTGCGGGCAAAGAAGTTGCCACGGGCACCGAACACCAGTTCGGCGGGAATGAACGGATCCTCCGTGGTGCCGTAAGGGGACGACTTCGAGACAAATCCGCGGTCGGAAGTCGGGGAATACTGACCCTTGGTAAGGCCGTATATCTTATTGTTGAGCAGGAGCATGTTTATGTCTACGTTGCGTCGCACGGCATGTATGAAATGGTTGCCGCCGATCGCCAGACCATCCCCGTCGCCCGAGATCTGCCATACGGTCATGTCCGGGTTTGCCACCTTGAAACCGGTTGCCACCGCAGCGGCGCGTCCATGGATGGTATGGAAACCGTAGGTATTCATGTAATACGGCAGACGCGACGAGCATCCGATGCCTGAGATAACAGCCGTCTTATGGGGAGGCACGCCCAATGCGGCCATAGCCTTATGTAGCGAGTTGAGAACGGCGTGGTCACCGCACCCCGCGCACCAGCGTACCGGCTGGTCGCTCTTGAAATCCTGAAAAGTCATGTCCGGTCTTTAATTAGCGGTTAGCAATCTTTTCTTTTACCTGCTCCACGATCTCGGATACCATGAAAGGCTGTCCCTCGATCTTGTTGATACGCTCTATGAGCACATCGGGGAAACGGCATTGCAGGTAGTCGGCAAACTGGCCGGTATTCAGTTCGGCCACGATTACGCGTTTGTAGCGACGCAGTATATCCCCGGTATTTGACGGCAGGGGCTGGATGTAGCGGAACTGTGCCAACGCCACGGCGTGCCCTTCACGGTTCAGCTCCTCCGCAGCGGTATAGAGGTGCCCGAAAGTGCCTCCCCAACCTACAAGCAGGGTATCTGCCTGTGGAGAATCGCAAAGCACTTCCTGCAGCGGTATGTCGTTGGCCACACGAGCGACTTTCTCACGACGCGTCTCTATCATCTTGGCATGGTTCGCGGGGTTGTTGGATATGGCACCGGTCTTGAAATCCTTTTCCAGGCCGCCGAGACGGTGTGTAAGGCCATCCTCCGTACCCGGAAGCGACCAGTAGCGAGCCAACGTGGCCTCGTCGCGCATATAGGGTTGCCATCCATCGCGCTTGTCAGCCGGTATCACCGGCACTTTTATATCGGGATATTCCGACGCCTCGGGAATGCGCCATGCCGAAGATCCGTTGCCAATGAAGGCATCGGTAAGCAATATGACGGGGGTCATGTGCTCGATCGCTATGCGGGAGGCTTCAAATGCCATGTCGAAGCACATGGTGGGAGAAGTAGCTGCCACGACTACGAGCGGGCTTTCGCCGTTTCGCCCGTAGAGAGCCTGGTTGAGGTCTGTCTGCTCGGTCTTCGTGGGGAGTCCGGTAGAGGGTCCTCCGCGCTGCACATCGATCACCACCAACGGCAGTTCCGCCATCACGGCAAGGCCTATCGCCTCACCTTTAAGTGCCAGACCGGGGCCTGATGTGGAGGTCACCCCGAGTGATCCGGCAAAAGAGGCACCTATGGCTGAGCATACTCCGGCAATCTCATCCTCCATCTGACAGGCTTTCACACCGAGATCCTTGCGCTTGGCAAGCTCGTGGAGTATGTCTGTGGCGGGAGTTATAGGGTAGCTGCCAAGGAACAGCGGGCGGCCGGACTTCTCGGATGCCATGATAAGTCCCCATGCCGTAGCCTCGTTACCCTTTATATCGGTATATGTGCCGGGGCGTATCTCGTCGGTTGCTATGCTGTATGTGGAGACGGAGGCATGTATGTTGTGACCATAGTCGTATCCCGCATGGAGCACCTTGGAATTGGCTTCGTACACCGCCGGTTTCTTCGCGAATTTCTCACGTATCATACGGTCGGCATTCTCGAGCGGACGGTCGAAAAGCCAACATAGCAATCCAAGGGTGAATATATTGCGGCATTTGAGCACCGACTTTATGTCCATTCCGGAATCCGCCAGTGCCGCCTTGGTCATGGAAGTGACAGGTACCTCCACCACCTGAGCGGTTATACCGAGTTCCCTGACCGGATCGTCGGTCTCGAACTTGGCCTTCTTAAGGCCGTCCTCCTTGAAGGAGTCTACGTCTATTATTATGACACCACCCTGGTTCAGGAACTTGTAGCTTTGCTTCAAGGCGGCAGGATTCATAGCCACCAGCACGTCGCAACGGTCGCCGGGGGTATGCACCCCGCAGCCCACGCTTACCTGAAAACCGCTCACACCGCCGAGCGACCCTTGCGGGGCGCGTATCTCGGCAGGATAATCGGGGAAAGTGGAAACGGAATTGCCCAGTCCGGCAGATACGTTGGTGAAAATGTTGCCGGCCAGCTGCATGCCGTCGCCGGAGTCACCTGAAAAGCGCACGGCAACTTTCTGAAGCTCGCGCACGCGTGTAGTGTTAGGACTTGTGTTATCCATGACAGGAAAAAAATGTTACTTGTCAAGTAAGTAATTGTTCGCCCTGCAGGTATAGATTTGCTTGGCAGTGGCAAAGATAATAAAAAACTTTTTGAAGCGGCAAGAAACAACGAAAATTCCGCGCGATTAAAAGCATTATGTTGATAGGCACTTAATAATAAGCGCCTCTATAGAAGGTTACAATCTGCAATCTGCCGGTTTCCACCGGCGCATTGCCTAATGCCATCGCCATACGATAAAAATGGCGGAATGCCCAATAGCACACCGCCAATATTTAATTTGATTTGATCCGTCTTCCCGTTGCCGTTCCGATAATGCTCCGGACAAGCGGTGCTGTATCAATGCGAACCGTAGACCTCTATATCACCGATGCGGGCTATGCCGTCGGCACCTGCATCGGTTACCGACACTCTTACATAGCGAGCCTCCACAGGATCGATTGCGGCATCGGTCACGGCTTCAGTGTTGGCAGTGTATGCGCCGGCAGCAGTCCACGTGTTGCCGTCCATGCTTGTCTCTACGGTGAAGTCGCGGGTGTTGAGTTCACAGCCGAGACCTGCAGCCTGAGCATGGCGCACGACATAGCGGCTTATGAGATACGGCTCGCCGAAGTCGCACTGCACCCAGCCTTTGCCGTCGGCGATGGATGAAACCCACATGTTCGGTTCCGAGGGAGAGCCGTCGGCAGCCAGTGTTGCAGGGGTGTCGGAGGCAGATGAGGTCACCTTCATGCTCTCGGTCATGGTGAGGTCGAACGGAAGATGGTGTGCCTCGCAGTAAAGGTTGAAGAAATGGTCGGCACGCACTATCTCTACGTTGCCCGGCGAAAGAGCGTCAAGTTTGCTTTTCAGCTCAACGAGTTTGTCGGGGCCGGCCTCCCATACGGTGCTCTGTCCCGATACGAACATAGGTTCCGAACCGTTGAAATTCTTTATGTCGCGATTGAAGAAATCCGCGATCACATCGGCTCCGTTTGCATAGCAGGGATAGTTGGGAACGAATGGCAGACGACCGTCCTGCACGGCGGTCTTTAGACGCGCGCTCTGGCGCTCCCAGTCCTGGATGGTAAGCCCGTAGAGATATTTGCACTCGTCGGCATATGCCTGACGCTGGGCGTCGTTCACCTCGTCCCATATGGTTACCACTCTCAGACCGGCTTCCTCAAGATAGCGCTGGCTGAGGCGTGCATAGGGCACAAAGTCTTCTCCTCTGCGTGTGTTCCAGCGTTTGTTGTGACCATCGTAAGGCATGGAATATCCCAACCCGGAGGGGCCGCTTACAAAACAGTCGTTGACCGTTGCCTTACCGTAATAATAGTTGAGCATTTGCGGGGAGAAGTCTGCAAGTGCCGGGCTGACAGTCCAGTTCAGGGGCATTTTGCCCCGGCCGCCCTGTTCGAAAATCTTGGCCATCGCGTGCTGGCAATACTGTATGTTGTCGCCGTCGCTGATATAGACTGTGGCGTAGACCTTGTTTTCGAGCTTAGGTCTTTTCGGTACAGCCGGAATATTGACCGGCTTGTTGACAGCGGCATATACGGTACCGTTTTCAAAGAAGTCTGCCGGCACCGTGGAGAGCCCGAATTTTGTGGATTCGCCTACACCTGAACGCTCTTCGGGGAACCATCCAAGCACTATGTCGCGCCCCGGGGTCATCTCCTGAAGCATTTTGTCGAGAACTCTTTTTTCAGCGCTTTTACGCGGATCAAGCCACACCGCAGCCGAACCTGCGGCAGCGGCGATATCGTGGACATAAGGTATGCCCGGGCGGATGCTCACCAGAAGACGATGGTTGCAACGCTCCCAGTAGTTTTCATATAAATAATCGTAGACATGCTGCGGGGTAGTCATGGTGAGACCTGTAAGATCCTCCACTACGGGGAAATCCATGCCGTTTTCGATGAGTTTCTGGCGGATTTCGGCAGTGACGGGTAGCAACCGATCAAGGCCGGCAACGGTCGCGGCCAGATTGGCATAGTGCTCGCTTAGCTCCGTGCTGTAGAGCACCAGACCCTTGATTTCATCTTGGAAGCGCTTTACAAGCTGATATGGCTTGCTGGCGCTGGCGGGTCGTACGTTCAGGCCATGGGCGCGGGGCCATGTGGAACGCGGTTCCTCGTTGTGGTTGTAGAGTAATATGCGCGGGCGTGTGCGGTTCACTATACCCTGAAGGGTGCAGAACATAACGCGTTCCTGTCCGCTGAGGTTGGCAGCATTGAGGTCAAGCGCACTCACCGTTTTGGCCGGTGGAAGAAACAATGGCAGAAGTCGGTTCTCAGGCCAGTTGACCTCGTCGGATTCAAGTATCCGGTCGCCATCGGCGTTGAGGTTGTAATCGGCATCGGCAAAAGTAATTTTTTCCACATCGGCCACATCGTTGAGGATTATGTCGCCGTCAGTGGTGTGCACAAGCATGGTGGTTTGTTGTGCGCTGATGCTCATTATGCCCATGGCTACAGTAGCGAGCACAAATATATTTCTCATGTCTTTGAATTTCTTGAAAGGTTATGTAGCGTGATGAATTTCTCTCACAATCGTTTGTCAGAGGGTTACTTTGGCGGTGAAAGTGCCTATGCGCACTATGTAGATGCCCGCGCCGAGAGTGTCGCCGGAGAGCTTCAGCTCGCCATCGGTGATGGAGCACACGGGCACTGCACTTCCGTCAATGCGGCATATTTCAACGACTGCACCATCGGGAATGAATTTGAAAACGGCTGCTCCCGGCTGAAGCACGCACACAATGCCCGTATCCGTGCCGGGTGTTGACAGCGAAGCCGGGACGCCGAACTTGATTTCGTTGACGTTGTCCAGTTCCACTTCCACGTTGTCGGCGGCAGACTTCGATGTCACGATCAGTTTGCCGTCACCCACAGTTATTTCGGGCTGCTGCTCGAAAAGCATTGCCACAGGGTCAGACCCAGACGTAACCACAATCAGACCCTTTCCCGGGTCATCTATACTCATGAAAGAGATTTTGGTAAGCTCGGCAACTCTCGTGAGAGCGCATGTACCGTCGGTTTTATGCACGCGCATCGTCTTTTCTTGTGCGTTTGCGACTAATGCGCACAGTGCCAAAGCGGCTATTGCAAGAAGTTTTTTCATATATACTTGTGTATAAGTCAATGAAACAATCGGCTTGTCAGCGACAAAGATACGCAAATGTTGGCATAAGTCGAAATCCCTGCGCATGCAAATTTCGAAAAGTTTTCAATTCAGGTAATACAATACGGGAGAATAGAAAATGGCAACCCACCCAAAGGCAAGTTGCCATTCATGATTGAAATGGTCAAATCATTCTTATTTCACGGTAAATTTCTTGTTCATCCGTTTGGTACGGACTATATACACTCCTGAGGCCAAATCTGAGACGAAGATCCGGCCTTGCGTCCCGGCAATATCCACCTCCCGCACGACCATACCGACAGAATTGAACACTGAAACCTTGCCTATAGGTTCGTCACTCATGACTTCTATAGCAGTTTCACCTATTACGATGCCGCCCTCATCTCTTCCGACACTATTCAAGGATGAGTAACCGGGACGAGCCGTTTCGAGCGAATATATCACTTCACCCTTGCCGTTCACAACTTCATAAAGTTTCGGCAATACGCAATCACCTGCGGCAAGACCTATAACTCCACTCAGAATCGTTCCTACGCAATGAGCATCCGGATACTTCTCATAATCGGAAGATGTAATGAAACCGAGACCTTCCACCAATTGGAAATTCTCAAATTTGGAATGTTTTTCATCCTTGAAGAGATAGCTGTTACGCAGCTCTCTATCAAGCCCGGAATATCCTTCCCATACAGCGGCATTATTTTTCCCCCATAACATGCCTTTTACTGATGGCGTATTCAATGGGTCGTCAAAATCATACAGTAGTTCAGTTAACATACTGCCATCATAATCCCGGGCACCGAAATATATTTTTCGGTTTTCATAGTCTTCCCAGAGATAACCGCCGCCCCATTCATCGCGATCAACCTTATTGCCATCCACATACTGTTCCAACGAATAGAATTGCTTCCCATCCCATTCCACAACATCCTCAATCCTCAGCACACACTCCCGATCTTCCTCTTTTGGACGATAGACATTAAAATGATATAGATTATACCTCCACTCCTTACCAAGCTCAAGCATCGGAGTATAAGAAACCTCAGATTTATCTCCCGTTTTACATGGCGTACTATGAGCACCGATCTCATCATAATTATCCGTGGAGAAATCCGCCTTGTAGTGTATTGTCGTACTATACAGGCCGAGAAATGTAGCCAATATGACATAAATAGCAATTACGGCTCTTTTCATGATATATGATGATTTTAAGGTTTATTTCGCAAATATAGTAAAACGTCACCATCAACGCAATACAAATCTAATTATTGCGCAAATCAAATGCGTTAAAAACATCTAATACCCCCCTGACATCTATTGCGTTTTAAGCCACTTTAAAGGTAGTTGGCGAGGGCGCCACGAAGCTCCGTCACCACCATGGTCTTAAGTTCGGGTGGGGATATGACGGTGATGCGGGGGCCGTGACTGAGCAGTTCGGCTACGAAATCGGGGGTGATGCGGAGGCGGTAGGTGAAATAAGAAAATTGGTCTGACACCATCTCCTGCTGGGAGGGGTGGAGGGGAAGGGCACGGAAATACTTGGCCTGACGCAAGTCCACCTTGAGCTTTACCGTTCGCGGCTTGCTCTCGGTGACCATCACACCGAAGGAATCGCGGAAGAAGTCGGCCGGGGTGAGATCGGGAGGGGGAACAAACGAGTTTGAGGTGATCAGGAGATTGCTCATGCGGTCAAGCGAATAGGTCTTGACTTTGCCGTCGCGTGTGTTCCGTCCCGTCACATACCAGAGCTGACGATAGATGCGCAGGAAGTATGGCTCAACCACCACGTCGCGCGACGGCTGCGAGCGGGTATAGGGGTGATAGTCGAACTTTATGGACTTGTTGACCTTAAGCGCCTCGATAACAGGGGCGAGAAACTCGCGGGCTGACGGCACAGACTCCAGAAGGATGCGCGACGCCACCTCTCGTGACCCTTGCAACACGTTGCTGGTGGCCGACGAGTCAAGCAGCCAGTCGGTGATCTCGTCCTTGGAGTGCTCCTTAAGGTAATAGTCGTATGTGGCCGTATCGCATTCTATAGAGATAGAAAACAGTTTCTCTATCGCCCGGCGGTAGTTGAAAAAGGTGCGGCGCGGTATCTCAAGCTCACCGTCGCTGTATGGGGAGCGTGCCCAGCACTCGTTCAGCTCACGCCGCGAGATCTTCCCGTAGCGCCTGATGGTATCAATGATCCATATGTAACGGTTAAGCAGGTCTTTGGACATGGTGGGAGAAGTAAGAAGTTAGAGCAGGAGAAGTAGAGCAAGAATACAAGAAATTAAGAAATTGAGAAAAGAAGAAATTAAGAAATCCGGTTGATTCCTCTGATTTCTCTAATATCTCTGATGGCTTTGATTCCTCTGATCTCCAATTACTAATTACTAATTGCTCATTACTAATTAATCGCAGATTTCTCCGATCGCACGCACTATGGTGAGCGACTGCTCGGGGTCGTTGGTGATGATCTGAATGCGGGCGCTGAGCACCTCAGCCGGGAGGTTGGCGGGATCGGTCGTAACAGTAATCGTGGCAGACTTCCCTTTCTTGACCTTACCCTCCGAAGGGAAAACCTTCACACCGGCATCAGTAGTGTAAATGCGACGCAGAAGAAGGTCGCCTTTGCCACGGTTCTCTATTGTAAATGTGCGGCTTACCTCCCCTCCGTTGCGCGACAGGCGTCCGAAATCAACACGGTCGGCATCTACGGACACCACCGGGGCATTTTGCCGCTGTCCCGGTGTAAGGGTGGAAAAATCTTCCTCAAGAATAGCGGAAAGATCCATTCTAAGGGGAACTTCGCCGGGCACGGAGATAAAAGCCGAATCGGTCACGATGCCATAAGGGGATGAGGCATCGGGGGTGAACACCAGAGAATATACGACCTGTTCCCCAGGGGCGATCTCCTGTGCCGAACTGGCTATGCGCAAATATCCGGGCACACCGCTCCACTCGGGCTGCACCGGTTCCGTAGATGCATTATAGACCTCCACAAAGGCCGATTTCGCTTTCCCTTTCAATACCGTCCCGAATGGCACCATCTGTGTGCGCAGACGCAACACACCAGCCTCCACGGGGTATCGCGACATCAAGGTGCTTTCCGACCCTATCACAACCCCGTTGATGGTAAGGGTCTGACGCGGCCCGGCTCCCCCGCCGGCGATATCCACCATGAGGGTCTTGGTGAAACGGCCCGGTCGACCGGCCGGATTGAAAGTGACGGTAACGATGCCGGAATCGCCCGGCTCTATCGGCTGCTTGGTATATGACGGCGAGGTGCACCCGCAGGATGCACGCACCGCACGCACGCTCACAGGCTCCTCACCCTTGTTGACAAATCGGAAGGTGCAACTCACCTTACCGTTTTCTTCCTTGAAGGCACCGAAATCGTGTTCGGTCTCCAACCACTCAACCCTCGCCAGGGCAACAAGCGACACCAACATGGCCGCAAGCACAGTCAAAATCCTCATCTATGATAATTAGTAATTAGCAATTAGTAATTAGTAGTTGGAGATCAGAGAAATCAGAGACATAAAAAGAGTCAGAGCAATCAACCGGATTTCTTAATTTCTCAATTTCTTAATTTCTTGTATTCTTGCTCTACTTCTCCTGCTCTAACTTCTTACTTCTCCTTCTTAGGCACCACAGCCCCCTTGATCTTGAGTTTTATCGTTTTCTGCTTCTTGGCGTTGGTCTTGACGGTCACGGTCTTGACAAACTCCCCGGGACGACCGGCGGGTACATATGTCACCTTTATCTTGTCGGTCTTCCCCGGAGCCACTGGCTTCTTGGGGAAAGTGGGACGCGTGCATCCGCAGGATGCGCTGGCGTTGACTATCATCAGCGGGGCATCACCTGTATTTGTGAACTTGAACTCATGGGTCACGTTGCCCCCTTCCTCGGTGATCGTGCCGAAGTCATGCGACGTTTCCTCAAATGTTATGGCAGGTTCCTGAGCAAACGCTACTATCGCAGCGGGCAGGAAGGATATAGCTAAAAGTATCTTTTTCATAATCCGGACAAAAAACATCTTAATATATAAGACCAACGGCAAGGCGATTAGTTTACATCCTCGGGGGATTTTTCCCTTTACCGGCCAACATCCCGCATGCGGCAAGGATATCCTCCCCGCGCGAAGCGCGTATGGTTGCTATTATACCGCGTGCATTGAGCATGTCGCGGAACTCCTCCATCTTTTCAATGGAGGACGAGCGGAGATCGCTCCCCGGGATGGAATGGAACCGTATGAGGTTCACACGGCAGTCAAGTCCCTGAAGCCGTGCGCCCAGCTCCATGCAATGCCTTCGGTCGTCGTTCAGCCCCCCGAACATTATGTATTCGAACGAAAGCCTCCTCTGGTGCGAGAAGTCGTAGGTGCGCAACAGGTCTATCACCTCCTTTATAGGATAGGCACGCTCCACAGGCATCAGCCTTTCGCGCTCGGAGGGATAAGGGGAATGGATCGAAATGGCCACATGCACCTTCGTCTCGTCAAGCAGACGGCGCAACTCGCGTATTTTCCCGATGGAACTTACGGTGATGCGCTTGGGACTCCAAGCCAATCCCCATTTTGCGGTAAGGATCTCCACGGCACGCAACACGGCATCAAGGTTGTCAAGCGGTTCCCCCATCCCCATGAACACGATGTTGGTGAGATCGGCGCTCTCAGGCACAGACAGCACCTGATTGAGGATCGCCGCCGGAGTGAGCGATCCGTGAAATCCCTGCTTCCCGGTCATGCAGAAAGAACAGTTCATGCGACATCCCGCCTGTGAAGACACGCAGATAGTCACACGCTCCTTATCCGGAATGCAGACAGCCTCTACATCGCGCCCTCCGACCCCGGTAAACAGATACTTGGCAGTGCCGTCCACGCTGCGAGCCATGGCGAGGGGAGCCTCGCGCCCCACCTCATAACCCGCCTCCGCAAGACGCTGCCGCGCCACCTTTGAGAGGTCTGTCATGGCATCAATGTCGGTGACACGCTTCTCATACAGCCAGCGCGCCATCTGCTTGGCCGCGAAGGGGGGCATCCCGCACTCGGCCGCAACTGCCCTCAGTTCCTCCAGGTTCTTTCCTATCAACGGTTTCTTTTCCATATCAATCCTTATATCCTTGCAAAGGTACATAAAAACAGGCAAATTTTGCGTACCTTTGCGCCCAATATAAGACACATGTCGGGACGCAACCGTCAATTAAACCGTAAAACCTTGAAACAAAGTCGTTTATCCAACAATTTAGGGGGGGTAAGCTCCGCCAGTCGAACATAGAGGCATTACGCATAATAGCGATGTCCATGATACTGATCCATCATTTCCTCGTGCACGGGATAGGAGAAGGAAACATTCCTCACAATCTTTATTACGTGATCAATCCGTTCGTCTACTGCGGAGTAAACATATTTTTCCTCATTACGGGACACTTCTCAATAAGATACACATTCCGGGGACTGGTAAAATTCGTGATCGGCATACTGTTCTTCGGAGTGGTTAACCTGATGCTTATGCTTGCTGCAAACGGGCAAGTATCACTGAAATCCGTCCTCAATACCATCCTGTTTCCCGTTTCAGGAAGCCCCTACTGGTTCCTGCATGTATATCTGCTTCTCATGGCATCCGCGCCATTGCTGAATGCCGGACTTAGGGCATTGACGCGCACACAGATCCGCAACATAGTCATAGTCCTTACCGCTCTGATACTCTACATGAGGGGAGGACATGGAAACCACACATATTTTCAAGCGCTATACTTCTATTGCGTAGGATATTACATGCGTCTGGCAGATCTTTCATCGGCCATCTCCAAAAAGATGCTCCTCTCCTTATTCCTATTGTCCTGCTCCCTCGCGGCTTGTGCCGACTATGCATCCATAATGATACGGCATCAGCCGCTCGGCTATCTCACCCTATACAACAACATATTTGTTATAACAGGTGCCGTATCCCTTTATCTGCTGTTCTGCAAACTCTGCTTTACAAGCCTCACCATCAATCGCATTGCCTCGGCATCGCTGGGCTGTTACCTCCTACAGGACGGAAAATTCGGTTATTCTTTCCTCTACGGTTTCCAGAACTCCTTCCTTGAGGCTCATGGATTCGGATGGGCGCTCCTTGGCATGTTCACCGCATGCTTCCTGCTCTTCTGGACGGCATCATACATCCTCACACGCTTCCAGAACATATGGATAAACCCTCTGACAGACCGTATCCTCTCCATCGTCCATCGTCTGCTTCCAACCGCAAGCAGGATAAGACTGCCGCAATAGCCCGCAGACGCTTTCACGATTTCTCATTTTCACGATTTCTTTATTTCTGAAATTCTCATTCTTTTGTTAACTTTGTGGGGCGGCATACCCGAAGGTTGCCCCATAAAGCCAATGAACGACAAGAAACTGTTTCTCCTGGACGCGTATGCGCTGATCTATCGAGCATATTACGCCCTCATAAGAGCCCCGCGCATCACATCAAAGGGGTTCAACACCTCTGCCATCTTCGGATTCTGCAATACGCTGCATGAGATCCTGCAAAAGGAGAATCCTACACACATAGCCGTGTGTTTCGACCCCAAGGGGGGCACTTTCCGCCATGAACTTTACGCCGAATACAAGGCCAAGCGCGAGGCACAACCCGAAGACATAACCCTCTCCCTTCCCGTAATCAAGGAGATAGTGGATGCCTACCGCATACCGGTTTTCGAGATCCCGGGCTTCGAGGCAGACGACGTGATCGGCACTCTCAGCCGCATGGCCACCGCACAAGGGTTCACCACCTACATGATGACACCTGACAAGGACTACGGCCAACTCGTGACCGACAAGGTTTTCATGTACCGTCCCTCGCTGAAAGGCACCGGATTCGAGATAAGAGGCGTAAAGGAGATATGCGAGAAATACGGCATACAGTCCCCCTCGCAGGTGGTCGACCTGCTCGCTCTTGAAGGGGACGCGATAGACAACATCCCGGGATGCCCCGGGGTAGGTCCAAAGACAGCGACCAAGCTGATCGCGGAATTCGGATCCGTGGACAAAATGCTCGAAAATGCCGACACGATAAAAGGAGCGCTCGGCGAGCGCATCCGCGCCAATGCCGACAACATCCGCTTTTCACGGCAGCTCGCCACGATACGCACTGACGTGCCCATGGATGTGGATTTCGACACGCTCGTCAGGGAACCAGAGGACACCGAAAGGCTCCGCGAGATATTCACCCGCATGGAGTTCAAGAGCTTCCTCCCACGCCTGAAGGGTGGAGACAAAGCCCCTGCGACCACACAACCCGTGGGGGAAATGCTCTCCCTGTTCGACTTCGTGGAGGGAGAACAGCAAACAACCTCCGACCTCCCGGAAACAGAGTACTCAGAAATTGACAGCGAAAGTTCACTGAAAACGGAAACAGGAACATGGCTTAAGGCCGGAACCGTAGGCATCGCCTTATATGCCCCCGGAGCCGAAGCAATGACTGCTCCCCTCACCGCCATCGCGATAAGCACCCGTGAGGGACACGCCCGTATGATCCGGCTCCCCGGCGATCCCGTTCAACGGGAGAGGACAATGGAAGCCCTCAGACCGCTTTTCACAGATCCGTCAGTAACACTTGTCAGCCATGACATAAAGCGCGACATGGTGCTACTGCGTAGGGAGGGGATAGAGATCTCCGCATCCTATGCAGACATATCGCTGTCGCATTATGTGCTCCAGCCTGAGATGCGCCACAGGTTGGCCGACATAGCCCTAAGCGTGATCAACTATCACACCTCCGACTATGACGCCGACGCCACTCCACGGAAACCGTTCGCTCCCATACCGCCGGAAGAACTGACACGCAAACTCTGCGAACAGGCCGACATAACCCTCCGCTTGCATGCCCCATTGCAAGCACTGCTAAAGGAAAACGGGCAGCTGGCACTCGTAAACGACATAGAACTCCCCTTGGCACGCGTGCTGGCCGACATGGAATGGACAGGAGTGCGCATAGACACTGGCGAACTGAACACGCTTTCGGTGCAGCTCACCATACGCGAAAAGGAGATAGAGGAACAGATATACGAACTTGCCGGCGAACGGTTCAACATAGCATCCCCCATGCAGGTGGGAGAGATTCTTTTCGGCAAGCTCCAGCTTGACCCCAAGGCTAAACGAACCAAAAAGGGGGGCTACTCCACCACGGAGGAAATCCTTGAGAAACATCGTTCCCGCCATCCGATAGTAGGCCTCATACTCGCAGCCCGAAGCCTCAGGAAACTGCTTACCACATACGTGAACGCACTTCCGGAACTGGTGAACCCCGCTACCGGCAAGGTTCACACCACATACAACCAGACAGTAACCGCCACCGGGCGCATAAGTTCCACAAACCCCAACCTGCAGAACATCCCCATCCGCACCGACGACGGCCGGGAAGTGCGCCGTGCCTTCATCGCCGATCCCGGATGTGTGGTGCTTTCGGCTGACTACTCACAGATAGAGCTGCGTCTGCTGGCATCACTCTCGGAGGATCCGCAACTCATCGAAGCGTTCCGCGAGGGGCTTGACATACATCGCGCCACGGCTGCCAAGCTCTACCATGTGCCCTACGATGAAGTGACCGACACGCAACGCCGCAATGCAAAGACGGCCAATTTCGGCACCGTATACGGGATCTCCGCGTTCGGCCTTTCTGAACGTCTCGGCATACCGCGCGTCGAAGCGAAAGCGCTGATAGACGGATATTTCCAGACATATCCCCACCTACGCGAATTCATAGAGCAATCCACCGAGCGGGCACGCCAACAGGGATTCGTCTCCACCATAATGGGGCGTAAACGCTACCTCCCCGACATAAACTCACGCAATGCTACCGTGCGAAGCTATGCCGAACGCAACGCCGTAAACGCGCCTCTCCAAGGCTCGGCTGCGGATATCATAAAAATCGCAATGATACGCATCTTCAACGAACTCAATGCGTGCGGCATGCGTTCAAAAATGGTGATGCAGGTGCACGACGAACTCATCTTCAACGCGCCTCTGGAGGAAGTGCCACAACTCCAGGAAATGGTGACACGCCTCATGGAGGGCGCATTCGACGGCGCTGTGCCACTGGAAGTGTCCTCGGGAACAGGCGCAAACTGGCTTGAGGCACACTGAAAACAATTAGTAATTAGAAATTAGTAATTAGTAGTTATATATTTCATATCGGTCTTGTTGCCGCAAAGAGCGCCCAACTTACCGATTACAAGACATTAAACTACCAAGAGACAACCGTTGTCGACCATGAACGAACATCCCGAAAACGACCCTAAATATACCGGCTTGAATGTCAATGCTGGCGTAAGCCAGCCCCCCATTGTGAACCCCTACCTGAAACCACGGCGCAAGGCCGCACTCCCGGATGCCGCCGACCTGGTAGAGGGGATTCTCAAAGGGGATGTGACACGACTTGCAAAAGCCGTCACCCTGGTTGAAAGCATCGCTCCGGCGCATCAGGCAATAGCCCGCGAGGTGATAGAGAAATGCATACCATATTCCGGCAACAGCCGGCGCATTGGGATCACGGGGGTGCCCGGTGCGGGTAAATCGACCTCCATAGACGTGTTCGGACTTCATGTCCTGAAAAACGGAGGGAAACTTGCCGTTCTCGCCATAGACCCTTCGTCTGAACGCTCCAAAGGGAGCATCCTCGGCGACAAGACACGCATGGAGAAACTGTCCGTGCATCCGTCGGCCTTCATACGACCCTCACCGTCAGCCGGCTCGCTCGGAGGCGTAGCACGCAAGACCCGCGAAACGATAGTCCTCTGCGAGGCTGCCGGATATGACAACATTTTCGTAGAGACCGTGGGAGTCGGGCAGAGCGAAACCGCAGTGCACTCCATGGTGGATTTCTTCCTGCTGATCCAAGTTGCCGGCACCGGCGACGAACTGCAGGGGATCAAACGCGGCATCATGGAGATGGCCGACGGAATAGTCATCAACAAGGCCGACGGCGACAACAT
>CAJTYH010000023.1 GCA_910583675.1 uncultured Muribaculaceae bacterium | reverse complement strand
CCTCACAGGCGGAACCAGAATCCGACGTGCTACCATTACACCACAAGGCAAGGTGTGAAAAAGATGTTTTTGAGGAGAGGCAAGCAACACGCTTGCAGCCTTTTTAAGAACCTCTCTTCGTTCAACGGGTGCAAAGTTAGGAAGTATTTTTTTAATTGCCAAAATTTTTCATCATTTTTTTTGACCGTTATTCAGCCCCTTTTGCGTATATTTGTATGCATCAATTAAATGAACACGAAACAGACCTGAATATGAATTTTGTTGGAGACTCAGCTAAACTGAAAAACGATGCCATCGGCAATCAGATCTACGATATGCTTTCCCGCCTCGTAACAGACAAAGACGCTTGCCTATATTACAACCACCCATTCTACAGAGGAGACATAGAATCGGATCTGATTTCCGCAAAATTGTTCCTGGTTTCGCGTGATTTCGGTCTGATATTGTTCAACTATCTCCCCATGGGAGAAATGCAATCGAACTTGGCTGAATATGTGGATACGCTATATGCAGAGATCTCCGGCAGGATGTTAAAACGCACGGAGTTACGGAGCAACCGTCGCCTGAAATACGACATAACACCCATCATTATCGTTTCCGATTCCGAGGCCAAAGAGGACGAAAGCGGCAATATCATCTCGGACATAGACGGCCTTCCGGAGACAATCAGAGACCTCAAAAGAGACCTGCCGATTCCAAAGGATCTTTTCGACCTGATATTAAGTTGCATCGACGGCACCGTCTCACTCAACATAAAACGCGAGCGTATTTCCGACGAAAAGAAAATCAAGGTACGAATACTCAACGAGATACAGAACCACATAGCAAGCTTCGACATAGAACAACGACAGATAGCGGACGTTGATTTCGACGGCCCGCAGCGCATACGCGGTCTGGCCGGATCTGGCAAGACAATCGTACTGGCCTACAAGGCTGCCGCGTTCCATGCCAGATACCCTGACAAGGAGATCCTATATACCTATTACACCAAGTCACTCGGGGAAACGGTAAAAAGCCTTATCCGTAGGGCATTCAAGAACTACTCCAACGGCGGCGAACCTAACTGGGAGAAGGTTACCGTGTGCCACGGGTGGGGAAGCGAATGGACACCGGGCGTCTACTGGATCGCATGCAAGGACAACGGCATAACCCCGCTGACATTGTCAGAAGCTACCGGACACAGGGAGGAACCCTTCTCATATGCCTGCAAAGAATTGCTGAAACGCCCGCTCACTCCGAAATACGACCTGATCCTGATAGATGAGGGACAGGATTTCAGGGCACCATTCTATCAGTTATGCTACCGTCTATCCACCAACCGCAAAATAAGCTGGGCATACGATGATTTCCAGAACATCTTCGACGTAAAGATACAGGACGAGGTCAAGACCTTCGGATACGACGATGCCGGCAAACCGAACGTGGAATTCGAAGCCGGAAACGCACTCCAGGATGTAACCCTGAAAAAATGCTATCGAAACCCGCGCTACACACTCATCTACGCATTCGCACTTGGCTTGGGAATCTACAACGACCGGGTGCTGCAACGACTTGCAAGCAACGACCAATGGGAATCACTCGGATTCCATGTGGAACAGGGCGATTCAGTCACAGGCGACCAAATGGTCATATCACGCCCAATGGAAAACACACCCTCTTACTCCAACGAAGCGTTCGACGACAAGTGCGTGGAGATCTGCACAGCAAACAGCATGATGGAAGAGTGCCGGACAGTAGCCGAAAAGATCGCCAAATGCATACGCACCGACGGATTACGCCCGGAGGACATATGCGTGATCTGCATAGACCACAAGTCGATTTCAGGCTATCTTTCCACAATCGAAAGGTTGCTGCGAAAGGATGGCATAGACACATTCAACCATCTTACGGCACCATACACAAGCACGCGGTTCTTTGTCAAGGATGCCGTTACCCTGACCTCGGTAAACCGTGCTAAAGGCAACGAATGCGGTGCCGTATTCATCTGCGGCACAGACGTGGTTTTCAACGACAAGGACAACGTAGTGTTGCGCGACAAACTGTTCACGGCCATGACCCGCACAAAAGGATGGCTGTACATCTCAGGAACGGGAGACAGCATGGCTTACCTTAAAGAGGAGATAAGCCAGCTCAAGAAAAACAGGTTCAAACTCATTTTCCGTCAACCCGACGAGTCCGACACAAAGACAATCGAAGATGTCAGCAGAGCCACCCTGAGGGCAGAAGACGCCATCGCCAGTCAGATCAACGCCCTGAAAAGCCTCGGACTGGACGAGACACAGATAAAGACCATTCTTGAAAACCTGGTAAAGAAAGCATGACCTCCAACTCATTCCGGCAGAGCAAGGACGATTTGGTGTCAATACTCAGGCAATCAAGTCGCGACATACTGCGTGAGGTACTGTCGAATCCGTCAGGATCGAAAATAGCGCCGGCATCCGCATTGCCATCCAAGGAGGAATACATGGATGCATATCAACAGATACAGTACAACCGTGCATACGACCTGCTGCTTAACGACGAATCCATCTTCCAATTCGGACATGGCAAAGCTCCGGACGGCACGGAAACACTGAGATACGTCTTCATGCAGAGCTTCCGCCGTTTCGTGCCATTTGAAAAATCCAAATTTTACGAAAACACAACGGAAGACTCGGAAGAGGAATACCGTGAACTTTATTACCAGTCGGAAGAATGCTACGTAGACAATCATTTCCCGTTCTACCTGAGATACGACTACAACGAGGCGACATGCCGTGGACGGCTTCATCCCTGCTCGCATCTCCATTTCGTATTGCCCGATGCGGGCAGAATCGCACTGCGGATACAGTTGAACCCCTTCACATTCGCCATGTTCTGCCTTAAGATCGCATACCGCGACATATGGGAGCAACTGATTGCAACCGAAGAGCTGAAAAGCGCAATAGACGGCGCACGCAACAGCTGCACGCGCATCAGTGCCGGGAGCTGGACAGACGAGCACTCGGATCTGTTCATTACCTGAAACAGCACAGAAACATTGTAGACACTAATCCTGCCAACCAAACCGATTATTTTGTAAATTTGCACGGACTTAGCGTATGCAAAAACAGGTCGCTTTGACAGAATTTAGTCTCAAACATCATAATAAACTCACTATGAAATCAATACTGATGAAAAGCCTTGTGGCTCTCGCCGTTGCGCTCTCATGCGCCGGACAAGCCCAGGCACAGTTCAACCTCAAGAAAGCCGTGGGAGCGGCAGCAAACACCGTAAAAGCGGTCACACTTACAGACGCGCAGATGACCGAATACGTAAAGGAGTACATCGACTGGATGGACAAAAACAACCCTGTTGCTCCACCGGACGATCCATATGCACAACGCCTTGCTAAGCTTACAGAAGGCTTGACCTCCGTAGACGGAATGCCCTTGAACTTCAAGGTATACGATGTAATCGATGTCAACGCATTCGCATGTGCCGACGGCAGCGTGCGCGTCTTCTCCTCGCTGATGGACATCATGACCGACGAGGAACTTCTCGGTGTAATCGGCCATGAGATCGGCCATGTCGCACACCACGACTCCAAGAAGTCGTTCCGCACAGCCCTCCTCACGTCCGCGCTCAAGGACGGTATCGCATCAGCCAACGGAAAGGCTGCCGCCCTAACTCAGTCACAGCTCGGATCACTCGGCGAGGCACTCATCAACGCCAACTATTCCCAGAAGCAGGAACGCGCAGCCGACGATTACGGCTATGAATTCCTGAAAGCCGCAGGAAAGAACCCTTGGGCCATGGCTCTCTCATTCCAGAAACTGAAGCAGCTCCAGGGCGAGCAACAGTCCAAAGGTGCATCCGCCAAGATCAACCAGCTCTTCTCCACCCATCCCGACATCGAAGCCCGCATCAAGCGCATGGAAGAGCGTGCCACCAAGGAAGGGATAGCAAAGCCTGAAAACAACTGATGCCAATAATAACGGAGATACTATCGGCAGACTCCCCTCTCCTGGCGCCATACATGAGCCTCACCGAAGCTCAACTGCGCAACAGGCTTGATCCATCGCATGGGCTTTTCATAGCTGAAAGCCCCAAAGTGATCAACGTTGCGCTTGACGCAGGATGGGAGCCTGTCTCACTGCTATGTGAGGAGCGGCACCTCTACGGGGATGCCGCTCCCCTACTTGACAAGTGCCCGCAAGAGATGCCTGTCTATACGGGAAAACGTGAGCTTCTGGCCGCCATCACCGGATACACGCTCACACGCGGAGTGCTGTGCGCGATGCGTCGCCGGAAACTTCCCGAAGTGGAGGAGATACTCACCGACGCACGCCGCATCGTAGTGATAGATAGCGTGACCGACACCACAAACATCGGTGCCATTTTCCGCTCGGCTGCAGCCTTAGGCATAGATGCCGTTCTCCTCACCCCCACATCATGCGATCCATTGAACCGCCGGTCGGTGCGCGTATCCATGGGTTCTGTGTTTCTTGTGCCCTGGACATGGCTTGATGCCCCGGTAAGCGCACTTGGCAAATACGGATTCAAGACAGCCTCCATGGCACTTACTTTGAGATCCGTTGAAATCACCGATCCAGCCCTGAACGCAGAGCCTCGCCTGGCAATTGTAATGGGCACGGAAGGGGACGGCCTGTCAGCGGAAGTCATCGGATCCACCGACTACGTGGTGCGCATCCCGATGCATCACGGAGTGGATTCACTCAACGTAGCGGCAGCCTCAGCGATCGCATTCTGGCAACTGCGAGCGAAATGACATGCGATATTTGCAAGATTTTTGCGAATGTAATCTTTATTACCTATCTTTGCGTATGGATGGTCTGTACACAGGAAGCGACCATCGTATAACAACGCAAACAATTGCCGCAAATGAGTTTCGCACAGAATTGCAACGTGGTATTTGACCGCGCCACCGCCGACTACCACATCACCGACAATATCGACGCCACGCGTCCACACCCCTACCCCTCGGACTCCATAGAGGAAATCCTATACGGAAAAAACTGGATAGATGTGGCACAATGGCACATGGAGGATCTGATCCGCGACCCGCAGATAGAACCCGCAGACGCAGTTGTGCTCAAACGACGCATAGACGCATCGAATCAGGATCGCACGGACATGGTCGAGGCCATAGACACATGGTTTCGCGACAAATATTCGCACGTGACCCCACACCCCGACGCAACGATAAACACCGAAAGTCCGGCATGGGCCATAGACCGGCTTTCCATCCTTGCCGTCAAGATCTACCATATGCGTGCCGAAACCATCCGTGAGGATGCATCCGAAGCGCACCGCGCCAAATGCGCCGCGAAACTTGACGTTCTTCTCGAACAACGCTCAGATCTGTCACAGGCGATAGACACCCTGCTTGACGATATTGCTTCCGGGAAAAAATACATGAAGGTATATCGTCAGATGAAAATGTACAACGACGCCGAAACCAACCCCGTGCTATACGCAAAGAAGAAGTGAGCCGAACCCGACCCTCTACCGGCGTCACAGACGCCCTACCATACGCAAACAACGAGCATCCCAAAGCCGGCGATGCCAACCCCCACAGGCTGCGCAGCGTGCTTATAGCGCGTTTCTCGGCACTTGGAGACGTGGCCATGACGGTGCCGGTGATATACAGTGCATGCGCCTGTTATCCGGAAGTGACATTCACCATTGTCACACGCTCCACCATGACCTCCATATTCATCAATCGTCCCGCCAACCTTAATGTAGTGGGAGCCAATCTGGAAAATTATTCCGGGGTGGGCGGCATTTACCGCCTTTTCCGGGAACTTAGGAGCACTTACAATTTCGATGCCTTCATAGACCTGCACGATGTCCTGCGCACGAAAATCCTCCGCATGTTCTGCCATATGCACCGGCTTCCCGTTGCAACTATAAACAAGGGCAGAAAAGGGAAGCAAGCCCTTACGCGACGACACAACAAGGTACTCCTGCCGCTTACATCGACACGTGCAAGATACCGGCAGACATTTCACCGCATAGGCCTTCCGGTAGACAATCGTTTTGAAGGACTTTACGGCCACAATCGTCATGTAGATCCCGCCATATTCTCGCAAATCACCCCCCCGAAAGATGAAGGAGAAGCCTGGGTTGGAATAGCTCCCTTCGCAAAACATGCAGGAAAGATCTACCCTCCATCGCTCATGGAGCAAGTCGTAAAACGGCTGTCTGCGCTCGGTTACGTCAAGATATTCCTTTTCGGAGCGGGTGACAACGAGGAGGAGACGCTCGGAGTGTGGGCGGAACGATACCCATACACCCTGTCACTGGCAGGCAAACGCTATGGTTTTCCGGTCGAGCTTGCACTGGTAAGCCATCTGGATGTGATGATAACGATGGACTCAGCCAACATGCATCTTGCGTCCCTCGTAAACACTCCGGTAATAAGCGTATGGGGTGCCACACACCCCTATTGCGGATTCAAGGGATGGCGCCAGAAAGAGGACGACATAGTGCAGCTCCCCATGACATGCCGACCCTGCTCCGTATTCGGCAACAAACCTTGTTTCCGTGGCGACTATCACTGCCTGAGGGGCATCTCTCCCCAGGTGATACTTGACCATGCGATGAAATACATAGACGGCGAAAACGCCTGTGAACTCGAATAACAGAAATCGTCGCACCTGAACGTCAACCTTTATGGCATCGGAGACGTTGTTGTGGCAGGTGACAACTATTTATAATTTATGAGTATGGAAATATTTACGCCCCGCGACACACAACGCGCGAAAAAATGTGCCATATCCAAGAGATGGCTTATCGCCATGGCTGCCGCTGTCATGGTCACGCTGACTGGCACAGCTGCAATACCGGCCAACTACTACCGAAGCGCGTCAGGCAAACAGGGAGAAGCGCTCAAAAACGCATTGCATACACTTATCTACAACCACACCGAGGTATCGTCATACTCCAATCTGCCTCAGTATTTCCGGAGAACCGATGTATACCCACCCGAGAACGAACGATACGGGCAATGGTGGGACATGTACGGAGACATTCCATTGTACCTCCCCTCATTCAGCGGCATGAACCGCGAGCACTCGTTCCCCAAAAGCTGGTGGGGCGGATCCACATCCACACCGGCCTATGTGGATCTTTTCCACCTGTATCCTTCCGAGGCATCCGCCAATATGGCAAAGAGCAACTATCCGCTGGGGGAGGCACAGAGCACCGGGCTGCAATTCGATAACGGCGTAAGCCGCGTGGGGCTTCCAATGGCCGGACAAGGCGGTGGAGCCGCACGGGTCTTCGAACCGGACGATGAATACAAGGGAGATTTCGCACGCACCTACTTCTACGTCGTTACCTGCTATCAGAACCTACATTGGTCGCGCACGTACATGGTCAACAATAACCCATATCCCACGCTGAACGAATGGTCTATAAGGTTGCTGCTCAAATGGCACCGTGAAGATCCTGTAAGCCAGAAGGAACTTGACAGAAACGAGGAGATATACACCATCCAGGCCAACCGCAATCCATTCATCGATTATCCGGAACTGGCAGAATACCTGTGGGGCGACAAAAAAGGGCACGTGTGGGTTCCCGGAAGCGACATCCCGACCGGTGATGCAGAACTCATAACACCCGTACAGGACATGAGCCTTGATTTCGGAGAGACCGCCATTGGAAGCACCAACACCTCCAGCCTCTTCTTCCACGGCGAGAACCTAACCAATACCCTCACCATCACAATCACAAAACCACGCGATTATCCATACGACAACCGCAAATTCTTCATACCCGACGCCACATCCATAAGCGCCTCGGCGGTAAACTCCGACAACGGTTTCTGGCTGCGTGTGAAGTATACTCCGACTGAACTCGGCTCACATCAGGCTCGTCTTGTAATCTCAGACGGCGGTCTTGACGGATCCGTCGGGATCGCACTCCGCGGAGAGGCACTTCCGGTACCGACCCTCCACAGCTTTCTGGCTCTCCCTCCATCCGACATAGAACCGACCGCCTATACCGCCAACTGGGAAGAACCGGAAGGGGACGTTGTGGATTACTACGTGGTCACCCGCACTACATTCGTGGACGGCAAGGCAGAGACATATGAAATCGTTGCCGAGACAAACGAGTTGCGAATCGAGGACGCGAACCCCGGAGGACGTGAGACCTATTGCGTGCGTTCCTGCCGCCTCGGATATTATTCCGACTACTCCAACACAGTGACCGTGGATCTCGCATCATTGGGCGTGCCCGATGAAGACGGCGACAGTCAGCTCGGATGGGCTTACGCCGAAGGAGGAGTGCGCATAGTATGCGCCGCACCCCACACCGGTTGCCGCATCTTCGATACCACGGGACGAATGATCCGTTTCATCGAACAGATAGAGAACAACACCGAAATACTACTTCCCACAGGTATATACCTCATTGTCACTGACCAGCAGCATACACCGCTGAGAGTGCTCGTGCGCGAGTGACAATGAAGCCTGCAAGATATTGCCCTAAAATCAATGGATCTACAGAGCAACAGACTTGACACCACTTCAGCGCGCAAGCGCATAATGCTTATTATCAACCCGATCTCCGGCACCGGAAGCAAAAAAGGAGTGCCGGAGATGGTTGAGGAACGCCTTGCGAAGGCAGGTTTCCAGATGGATCTACGGTTCACAGGCGGACGCGGAGATGCTACGGACTTTGCATCAGAAGCGGCCAGGACGGGCTACGCCGGAGTGCTCGCCTGTGGCGGAGACGGCACCATCAACGAAACCGCACGTGCATTATGCGGCTCGGACACGGCGCTGGGCATACTCCCTGCAGGATCCGGCAACGGACTGGCGCGGCACCTTGGCATACCTGTGGACATAGAACTTGCCTTGCAGATAATCGAACAACAGAACATCGTGCGTTCCGACTACGGCACAGTCAACGGAGTGCCGTTCTTCTGCACGTTCGGTATGGGCTTCGATGCTGCGGTGAGCCACCGTTTCGCCCGTCAGAGCCATCGCGGACTGCTGAGTTATGTGCGTTCTGCCGTGTCGGAGTACGTCCAATTCCGCCCACAGACCTACACCATAAGCGCAAACGGAAAGATCCTGACCGAGAAAGCTTTCCTGGTGGCTGTCTGCAACGCCTCACAATGGGGAAACAACGCCTATATAGCACCCGAGGCATCCATTACAGACGGTCTACTGGACATAACGGTAGTACATTCAGGCTCACCCATAGACGCAGCTGTAATGGGTATGGACATCTTCACCGGTTTCATAAACAAGAACACGATGGTACACTGTTTCCGCGCACCTGCCGCTGTGATCTATCGCTCCGGAGAAGGGGAAGCGCACGTGGACGGAGAACCGATGATGCTGGACGGCATACTTGATGTAAAATGCCATCGCGGTGCACTCCCTATTTTCACACCTATTGACCGTGACACGTTCCGTCCGATAGTCACCCCACTGAAAGAGATGCTGCGTGATGCCAGGATATCAATCCATCATATATTCCGTTGAGCATTCCCAGAACCGGCAGTCATATCGCAAATCTTCCCTGTATGCCTTGAGGATAATTCGCACGCGGAATACAACATTCCGCGTGCTTAATTGTTAAAAAGACATATAATAATTACGTTTCAACTACCATTACCACTTCCGACGACAGTGAAAAAAATTCTCACATATTGCCTTAATACGCTGAAATGGATCGCAATCAGCCTATTCGGTCTCGTGGCTGTCATATTGATTCTGCTCTATATCCCCCCCGTCCAGGATCTTGTCATAACCCGGGTGGTTGATATGGTGAATGCCTCAGGAGACATGGAATTATCGGTTAAAAGACTACGACTGTCATTCCCTGCAAAGATTTCAGCAGACTCACTTTCAATGCAGACCTCGGGCATGGAGATAAAGGCTGCCAGTCTGCACACCGGAGTGGAAATCATGCCGTTGCTTGCCGGGCAAGTTGTGGTTCCCGATCTTGTTATCGAAAAGGCCATTGTCAATATCGGCACTCCCGACTCCACCATGTACATGCGAGCCGGTCTGGCAAATGCATCGCTTACCGGAACATCGGTAAGCCTCGCTTCGCACCATGTCGACATAAGCAGCCTTGATGCCCGGGGAGGGAAAGTGAACATGATCCTTACCACAGATACTGTCCCACCTGCAAAAAAAGAGAGTGAACCGGTGGAATGGAAAATATCGCTTGACCGCGCCGCACTAAAGGACATTTCATATGAAATGCAATACAAGCCTACCATCGTAGACCTTGCGTGCGACCTTCCTGCGGCGACGCTCGAAAAAGCGAACATTGATCTGGGTAAAAGCACGATAGATCTCGGGAGACTTGTAATCTCCGATGTGGATGCCAAATACATCACTCCGGATCCATCGCATGCACTCCCCGACACAATCCAACCGACGGAAAAACTGCAATCGGACACCATTCCATCCGTACCATGGACTATAAGAGCCGACAAACTCCGACTGACCAATTCGCATGCCCTCTATGCAACCGAGGGAGCGATCCCATCCGAGAATTTCGATCCATCATACATCGAGGCATCTGAAATAAACATAGAAGTGGACTCATTCATGAACCACGGTTCTGAAATCATAGTCCCGGTAAAACGGATATCAGCCCGCGAGCGTTGCGGCATATCACTCAATCTGGCCGGCACATTCGCCATGGACTCCACGGCGATGTACGCGCGTCATTTCATGGTCACCACCCCGTCTTCCACCATCTCACTGGAGGCGATGATGGGAATGGACACTGTAAACGCACCCATATCCGTCAACCTCGGGGCAACCATCGGAATGGACGACCTGAGCCGTCTGGCACCCCCAGCGGTCGCCCCGATCATAAGACAGTTCCCGCAGTACCAGCCTTTACGCATCGTTGCCGACATTTCCGGCAGCATGGACGACCTCAGGATAAGCCGTGCAAGTGCCGAGATACCACGCCATATCACCATCTCTGCAGAAGGCAGCATAGCCAACTACACCGACTTTAACAAGGCACATGGCAATATAGAACTGACTGGATCAATCTCAGACGGAAAGTTCATCAAGACGGCACTCCTCAACGCAAAAATGAGGCGCACAGTGAATATCCCCCCACTGCGCATGGTGGGATCTGCCACCATGGCCGGAGGTGTAATCAACGGACGACTCCGCGCCCTTACCAAGGGGGGCGACATAGCCTTGGATGCCATGTGGAACAACCGCGTACAAGGCTATGATGTACATGCCGATTTCAACGATTTTCCCGTACAGGCCATATTACCGACAATGGGGGTTCGAGACCTGAACGCCACTATCACAGCCCAGGGTGAGGGATTCGACTTCTTCTCTCCCAAGACACATACCGATGCGTCCATCGTCCTCAACCACGTGACCTACAACGGAACTACATACAAGAACATAACCCTTGACGCAATACTCGCAGGAGGGGAAGCCAAGGTGGAGGCAAGCTCCAACAACCCCGGAGTGGATTTCGACATAAATGCCGCCGGAAACCTGGCCGGAAAACAGCTTGACTGGACTTTCGACGGTGTCGTGCGACACATCGACCTGCATGCGCTCGCACTCTCCGACACCATAGCCGAGGGGTCTGTGAGTCTCAACGGCAATGCCTCGTTCATCCCACCGGTTGCTGCCACGCGAAAGAAACCCGGACGTGCCATGACGCTAAATGCAGACATGAACATCTCCCGGCTCGTATGGCAGATGCCCGGTCAGCAAATCAAGGCCGAGAACATAGACCTTGCATTCAATACCGCCGACTCCCTTACCGATGCCAGAATACGCAACAACGATCTGGCTCTGGATTTCTCAAGCCCCGTCTCACTTGACACACTTCTGGCACGCATTACCGTTGCCACCACACGCCTTGACCACGACATCACGCGTCGGCGACTATCCATAGACTCCCTGCAACAGGCACTCCCACCGTTCGCACTTGCATTCAACGCCGGTGGCGGCAACAACCTGCTTGCAGACTTCATGTCAGGACAGAAGATCTCCTTCTCCAAAGTCAACCTCAATGCCCGAAATGACAGCATCATACAGGCACACGCACTGCTGACACGACTGAAAACGGGCAATACCCTGATAGATACCCTGAACCTGAACCTCCACCAGCGTGGAGCCTACATGCTTTATGAAGCAAACATGGCAAACAGACCGGGTACATTCGACCAATTTGCCAATGTCTCAGCAAAAGGATACATCAGCGCAAACTTCCTCGCCCTGCTTTTCAAACAACAGAACATACAAGGTGAGACAGGCTACAGCATCGGCCTTATGGCACAGATGCAGGACAGCAGCAACGTGAGCCTGCGTTTCGTGCCGTTCCACCCGATCATAGGTTACAAGGACTGGGAAATAAACAAGGACAATGTCATAAGATTCAACCTACTGTCAAAGCATCTGGATGCCAACCTGCACTTGCGCAACTCGGAAAGCTCCATCAAACTGTTTACCGACCATTCCCATGAGGGAGACTCGCTGCAGGAAGACATAAACCTTCAGGTGAGCGACATCAAACTGGCAGACTGGATCGCGCTTAATCCATTCGCGCCGCCGATCACAGGCGACCTTTCAGCCGACATGAAAGTGAACCTGAACCTGCCGGACATAAATGGCAAGGGCATCGTATCACTCAAGAATTTCAATTATGACCGTCAGAAGGTCGGGGACTTCGATCTTGACATAGACCTCACCACAAACGCCTCAGGAACCATCCGTGCCACAACCGCACTGGCTGTAAACGGCACAAAGGCCATCACTGCATCAGGCAACCTGAACGACTCCACGGCTCCCAATCCGTTCCTGCTTGATTTCAGGATGATCCGTTTCCCCCTGAGTGTAGCCAACCCCTTCCTGCCAAGGGGAACGGCAAACCTTTCAGGAGTGCTCAACGGACAGATGGACGTGACCGGCTCACCCTCCGATCCGCAATTCAACGGATACCTTGACTTTGACAGCACCACAGTGAACATGACGATGCTCGGCACGCCGTTCAGATTCTCCGAGGAAAAGATACCTGTTGAAAACAACGTCGTTATGTTCAAGGACTTCTCCATCACGGGCGCAAATTCCAATCCGCTCATGATCAACGGCAGCGTAGACCTCAAATCCATAGCGTCACCTCTGATCGACCTTTCCCTTACCGCCCGCAATATGCAGATAGTCAACTCACAGCGCAGCCGCAAGAGCCAAGCCTACGGCAAGGCATACATAAATCTCGACGGCAAGGTGAAAGGTTCGCTCAGCATGCTTGACATAGACGCTGCACTGAACATACTTCCCGGCACCAATGTGACATATGTTATGCCTGACGCAGTAAACGCAATCACGTCACGCAGCACCCAGGACATGGTGAAATTCGTCAACTTCAACGACACCACCCAAGTCGAGGATGCTGATACCATTGCAAAGTCACGAATGATGATGGACATAGACGCACGCCTTACGGTTTCCACAGGCACCACGATCGCCGTAGACCTCTCCACCGACGGCAAAAACAGGGTACAACTGCAGTCCAACGGCAATTTCAGCTATACGCAGGACTACATGAACGACCAGCGTTTCACCGGGCGCCTCAACATAAGCGGAGGATTCGTTCGGTATTCAGTCCCGGTAATGGGTGAAAAGATGTTCAACTTCCAGGAAGGCAGTTATGTAGCCTTCAACGGCGACATGATGAACCCGATACTGAATGTGATCGCCGAGGACAACATACGCGCGAACGTATCAGTCAACAACAATAACCGTGTCGTCAACTTCAACGTGGGACTGAATGTGACGGGAACGCTTGACGAGATGAACGTGGCATTCGACCTCAGTTGCCCCGACGACATAACCATAGCCAATGAGCTTAAGGGTATGACGGATGAGCAAAGGGCAAATCAGGCGATGAACCTCCTTATCTCCGGCACATACCGCAGCGGAGGCACACAGACCATTTCGGGAGGCAACGCCGGCACCAACGCACTGTTCGGTTTCCTTGAGTCGCAACTTAACAGCTGGGCTTCCTCAGCCATAAAGGGTGTGGATATATCATTCGGCATAAACCAGTATGACAAAACCGTGGACGGTAGCAACACCACCGCCATGAACTACAGCTACCGCGTAAGCAAGTCGCTGTTCAACGACCGTTTCAAGATCGTCGTCGGCGGTAACTACACTACCGATGCCGAGGCGGATGAGAACTTCGCACAGAATCTCATAGCCGACATATCATTCGAGTACATGCTCAACCGTGCCGGAACCATGTATGTGCGGCTCTTCCGCCATACCGGCTACGAGAGCATCCTCGAAGGGGAGATCACCCAGACCGGTGTCGGTTTCGTATACAAAAAGAAGATCAGGCGCATAGGCGACATCTTCAAGTTCCTGCGACCAAAGAAACGGCATCGTGAAGCGCCATTGGCTCCACAACAGGAGATCCAGCCGCCACAGCCGGACTCCCCGACACAACCCTTCGCTCCGGCACCCTCCGATGCCGTCACCGTAAATCCTCTGCCCACAAACGCAAAAAACGCAACAGACGATGAGAATGACCGCTAAACATATCACCCACCGAACCGTCACACGCATCCTTGCCGGCTGTGTCGCAATCGCGGCATCCATCTTAGCCGTAGGGTGCTCCACGACCAAACGGATACCAGATGGGGAACAACTCTATATCGGCGTAAAGAAAATAGACATCAATGGCGCTGAAGGGGAGAACGTTCCGGCCTCCGTAGAGGAACAGCTCACCTCAGCAGTCAGCGTGCCACCAAACAATGCCATTTTCAAATCCGCAAAATACCGCATGCCGTTCCCTGTCGGGCTATGGGTCTACAATAACTGGGACAATCCTGAAAAAGGACTGAAACATTGGCTGTATGAGAAACTGGTATCGGAACCGGTGCTCGTGAGCGATGTTCGTCCAAACGTCCGATCCAAAATGGCCGACGAAATACTTGACAACAACGGATATTTCAGGGGATCGGCCTCATATGAAGTACTGACACAGAAGAATCCGAAAAAGGCAAAAATCAGCTATACGATAAACACCGGCCCCTTATACACGCTTGATTCCATAGCCTTCCTGCCGGATACATGTGCCTTGAACCATCTCATAGACTCCATCGCCGCCGCAGACCCATATCTGAAGCGAGGCGAGCGCTATTGCACCGACTCCCTCTCTGCCGCACGCACACGCATAACCAACGTCCTGCGCAACAAAGGCTATTACTTTTTCCGTCCCGATTATATCGAATATCTGGCAGACTCCCTACAGGTACCGATGGAGATAGACCTCCGCATGATGCTTGCCAGCAACATCCCGGCGCGCATGCTCCGGAAATATGTCACCGGCGACGTGACCGTCTACGCTTACAGGAATCAAGGAGGTGGCACCCCGGACACGATCCAGACCTCACGCGGGACACTCATACAGATGAAACCGTCGCGCCTGCGTCACCAGCTCATACCTGAGTGCGTCACCTTCCGCGAAGGGCGCACATTTTCCGTGCGCGACATGAACCGAACGCAGACACGCCTTGCTCGCCTCGGCATATTCAACAACATAGGCATAGAGGTGGTGCCGGACTCCGGACTGACGGACAACAAGCTCAACGTGAACATCAACTGCACCTTCGATACCCCCCTGGAGGCAACGATAGAGCTTAACGCCTCCTCGAAATCAAACTCCTACATCGGCCCCGGTGCACTTATCGGCATCACCAACCGAAACATATTCGGAGGAGGCGAACAATTCTCCGTGACACTTACCGGAAACTACGAATGGCAGTCGGGCCGCGGAAACTCATCTATATTCAACTCATATGAAGCGGGGATAACCACGTCGTTGGCGATACCGCGTCTGCTCGCCCCGAAATTCATAAAACGCGGAAAACGCAACCTCAACTGGACACGTTTCTCGCTGAATTTCGAACTGCTGAACCGTCCGCACTACTTCAAGATGGCGCAGTTCAACTTCTCGTTCAGCTACGACTGGCAGTCGTCGCGCAATTCCTCGCATACCCTCACCCCGTTCAAACTCACATACACCAACCTCCTGCACACCACCCATGCATTCGACTCCATTACCGGAGCCAATCCCGCGATCGCGCTCAGCTTCCAGAGCCAGTACATACCTCAGTTGCAGTACAGCTACATGTATGACCGTGCCTTTGACGCAGACAATGCGATCAACTGGCAGTTTACCGTGCAGGAAGCCGGAAACCTCTTCTGGTGCGTATATGAGCTTGCCGGCAAGCACGGGGAAAAGGAACTGTTCGGCACACGGTTCTCGCAATTCGTAAAAGGCACCACGCAACTCGTATACAACCGCCGCCTGTGGGGAGACAACTGGCTTGTAAGCCGCGTCGCACTTGGAGCGGCTCACGCATATGGCAACTCCAAGGAGGTGCCGTATGCCGAGCAATTCTACGTGGGGGGTGCCAACTCTATCCGTGCGTTCACCGTGCGCTCGCTCGGGCCAGGCAGCTACAGGCCACCCAAGGATGTACGCGACAGCTATTTCGACCAAACGGGTACATTCAAGTTCGAGGCCAACGTAGAGTACCGCTTCCCCATCATAGGCCCCATCCATGGTGCGGTATTCCTTGATGCCGGCAACGTATGGCTGCTCAAGAAAGACAAATTGCGTCCGGGAGGAGAACTCCAAGCCAAGACTTTCCTTCGCGACATAGCCCTCGGCACAGGAGCCGGATTGCGTCTTGACATAAGCATGCTCGTAGTGCGAGCCGATCTCGGAGTGGGGATCCACGCCCCCTACGACACCGGCCACGGCGGATATTACAACATGGAATCCTTCCGTAAATCGCTTGCCTTTCATCTTGCCATAGGGTATCCGTTCTGATGTGCCGATGTGCTCCTACTTCTTGACTTCTTGTTTCCATATTCTTGCATATCCGCGACGAAAGGGTTAATTTTGCAGAATATGGAGACATCCCTGAAAAAATTGGCCATTCTCCCGTTTGTGATGCTCTGTGCAGCCATATGCCTTTCCTCTGGAGCGGTTGCCCTCTGTTCATGCTCAGGAAACGGGAATGTTGCCACAAAGATATCCGACACCAGTGCCGACACGCTTCGCACCGTACCGGTCTGCGCGGATTCGCTATACTCGCATGTAGAGAGACAGGTAACCCTTGGCCCCCGCACCCCCGGCTCGGAAGCGCATGAAAGGTGCGTGGCGCTTATCACCGGCTACCTGAAGGCATGCGGAGTGGATACGGTAGTCATACAAAGCGCCCCGGTGACCACGTTCAAAGGAGAAAAGTTCACTGCCAAAAACATACTCGGCCGGATAAATCCGGAAGCGGCAGACCGTGTGCTCCTGCTTGCACATTACGATACGCGCCCATGGGCGGACAGCGATCCCGACGAATCCATGCACGACACCCCGATCGACGGGGCAAACGACGGGGCAAGCGGCGTGGCTGTACTGATGGAAACGGCACGTGTGCTGGCACCTGAGCTGCCTGACAGTCTCGGTGTGGATCTGCTGTTCGTCGACATGGAGGACTCCGGCGAAAGCGGCGGCTCGGGAGATACCGAGGAGACATGGTGCCTCGGCACACAGGAATGGGTAAAACAGATGCCATATACCACAGAAAACCGTCCGCGTTTCGGAATCCTCCTTGACATGGTTGGAGGCCGGGATGCATTATTCCATCGGGAATATTTCTCGCAACGCCATGCATCGCCCGTGGTTGACAAGGTCTGGAGCATCGCCCGCCGCAGCGGATTCGGCGAACGGTTCGTGAACCAGCCGGGAGGTGCAGTCGTTGACGACCACCTGTTTGTAAATCGCGCCGGAATCCCATGCATAGACATAATAGAGAGCATCAACGGACAGACCGGCTCGTTCAACCCCACATGGCACACGATGGGCGACAACCTCTCCGGCATCGACCGCAATACGCTGAAAGCCGCCGCACAGACCGTCGTAAACACAATCCTGAACTGAAATCAATCACTACAGACATGACAATAAACGAGACACAAGACCGGATAGTAGAAGAGATGTCCGAACTTGACGACTGGATGGATCGCTATGCCTACATAATAGACTTAGGCAACGCCCTCCCCCCCATCGACGAGAAATACAAGACCCCGCAACACCTCATCGAAGGGTGCCAAAGCCGCGTATGGCTCAATGCCGAGCTGACACCGGAAGGCACTGTGACATTCACAGCCGACTCCGACGCCATAATCGTAAAAGGGATCATCAGCATGCTCATTGAGGTATTGTCCGGCCATACGCCACAGGAGATACTTGACGCAGACCTCTATTTTATCCCTGAGATCGGACTGTCGGAGCACCTCTCCCCCACCCGCTCCAACGGTCTGCTGGCCATGGTTAAGCAGATGAAGATGTACGCCCTCGCCTTCAAGGAGATCTCCTCCTCCGACAAACAATCCTGAACAATTACTTACCTTAAACAAATAAACCACTCATGTTCAAGAACCAACCCAAAGGCCTGATACCGGCCGCGCTATCCAACATGGGCGAACGATTCGGCTATTACATCATGAATGCCGTGCTCGTGCTCTTCCTATGCTCCAAATTCGGGCTATCCGAGGAAACCAGCGCCCTGATCTATTCATTCTTCTATGCCGGCATCTATGTGCTCAGCCTTGTGGGCGGTCTCATAGCCGACAAGACCCGGAACTACAAGGGCACCATCATATGGGGTCTCATCATCATGACCCTCGGATACGTAGTGCTTGCCATACCGGTGTTCCACACGGCCGAGAACCACACCTGGCTCCTTGCCCTGACGGCAGGAGCGCTGTTCTTCATAGCCTTCGGCAACGGCCTCTTCAAAGGCAACCTGCAGGCCATCGTAGGTCAGCTCTACGACAATCCCCGCTATGCGGCACAACGCGATTCCGGTTTCCAGATCTTCTACGTGTTCATCAACATCGGCGGCCTCGTGGCACCTTTCATCGCCCCTATGCTCCGCAGCTGGTGGCTTGACATCAACGGAATGGTCTACAACGCCTCTTTCCCCGCAATGTGCCACCAGTTCCTCAGCGTGAGCGACTCCATCAACAACGAGAACATCAACAACCTCTACGCCCTCGCCACCTCGGTAGGTTGCCAGAGCCTGGAGAACATCCGCGAGTTCTGCTCCGAATATCTCAAGGTGTTCAACACCGGCATCCACTTCAGCTTCTTTGCATCGGTTGCCGCCATGATCATCTCACTGATCATCTTCGTTACCACAAAGAAAGGCCTTCCAACCCCGGGAAAGAAGGAAAAGGCCGAGAGCGTGAAATACACCGCAGAGGAGCGCACCGCCATGGCTCGCGAGATACGCCAGCGCATGTACGCACTCTTCGCAGTGCTCGGCATCGCCATATTCTTCTGGTTCTCATTCCACCAGAACGGCACCTCCATGTCGCTTTTCGCCCGCGACTTCGTCGACACCTCCGCGATAGCTCCCGAGATCTGGCAGGCCGTGAACCCGTTCTTCGTGATCGTGCTCACTCCGCTGGTGATGTGGCTCTTCGGATGGCTCGGCAAACGCGGCAAGGAGATCTCCACTCCCAAGAAGATCGCATACGGCATGGGACTGGCCGGCGTGGCATACCTTTTCCTGACCCTCTTCTCGCTCGGTGAAGGTTATCCCTCAGGAACCGAATTCCGCGAACTCGTGGCATCAGGCGCCACAGTTGCGAAAGCCGGATGGTGGGTACTCATCCTCTATTATTTCTTCATGACCGTGGCCGAACTGTTCATCTCACCCCTCGGCCTCTCGTTCGTCTCCAAGGTAGCCCCCAAGCACCTGCAGGGTCTGTGCCAGGGTCTCTGGCTTGGTGCCACCGCATTGGGCAACCTGCTCCTCTGGATCGGCCCGCTCATCTACAACAAGTGCCCCATCTGGGTGGCATGGGCAGTGTTCCTGGCAGTCTGCCTCATCTCCATGGGCGCAATGTTCGCCATGCTCAAGTGGCTTGAAAGGGTTACGAAATAAGAGACAATAGAAGTAAGAAGTAAGAGCAGGAGAAGTCAAGCAATCATACTTAATCTGATAGAAGATCAGAGACATCAGAGGAGTCAGAGGGATCTAATGGATCAAACCAAGTATGATTGCTTGACTTCTCTTGCTCTTGCTTCTAATGCTCTATTTCTTGAAAATTACTGTAAAGCGTGTGAGGTGGTCGGTGGGGGAAGTGGAGAGGGAGAAGCGGGCTTCGTGGCGAGAGAGGATCTCGCTGACGCACATGAGACCGATCCCCTGGCCACCGGATTTGGTGGAGAAAAACGGGGTGAAAAGTTTGCCCGACACTTCGGGAGAGATCCCCGCTCCCCTGTCGGCTATAACGAGCATCGGTTGAGAGGAAGCGATGGTGGAGACCACGACATCGGCAGTGGAACCGGCAACCACGGTGCTCTCTATCGCATTCTTTACCACATTGACAAGCACCTGCCCCAACAAGACTTCATCTGCCATGATCTCCAACGGCTCACCGCACAGCTCCATCCTGATCTTTACGCCGCTTCCGGAAGGAACCAATCCCTCAAGGAAACGATGCTGCCCAAGCAGGAAAGCATTCAGCTCAAGGGGTTGCAGAACAGGTGCCGGCAACTTCACCACGTCGGCATAAGAAGTAATGAACCGGCTCATTGACATACACCTGTCCCGGCAACAGCCTATCACTTCCACCATATTGCCGTCATCGGACAGCGTATCGGCAAGAGTCTCCAGTATTGACTTGACACCTGCTATCGAGTTGTTCACCTCGTGCGCTATCATTTGTATGACTTTGCCGTAGGCTTCCTTTTCCGCCCGGTGCATCTCCTCGGTAAGGGATTCAGTCACGATGAACGGCCTACGGAAACCGCGATCAACAAACCACATACGAGATATACGATAGATGTGACTGTCGCTCATGCGCACAGTGGCACTGCTGCCCTCCTTGACAGATGCGATGGCTCCCCAAAGTTCACCATCCAGTTCCGAGAGGCGTTTCCCTTTCACCCGGGAATCAATGCCAAGAAGGCTGCATGCCACAGGATTTCCCTTCATCACTTTCCCGTCGAAGTCAAGTATCACTATCCCGGAGGGAGATGCCTCTATCAGCTGTTCCAGAAACAGGTTTTTCTCCTCTTTGAGCAACCGTTCCTCCTTTATCCGCTCCATCATGCGGTTGAACAGGTCAACGAGCCGGTCGGCATCAGGCTGACCGACCTTTACGAGACGGCTGTTGAAATCCTGTCCACGTACAAGATCCACACCGGTCGCAAGCACCGACATGGGGCGCACCACCGAAAAGTAAAGTATCACGAGCAAAAGAGCCATGAGTGCAAGCAACACTCCCGCAATCCACACCGGCGATGCGGGAAAAAGAAACTGCCTGACGGCGAGAGCCACCAGGCAAACTGCCAACAATGCAAATAACGTCCTCATTTCATTCCATATTTTTCCAGCTTGCGATATAGCGCCTGGCGTGTGATGCCGAGCGTCTCAGCTACATGGCTCACATTGCCATTGTGCCGCCGCATGGCGTCTGCAATGGCTATCCGCTCCATATCGTCAAGCGTAACGGCAGGATATGAACCGGAAAGCTCAACACCACCCATAGCGTTGCGGCGGAAAGCATCGGCATCAAGGCGACCCGTTCCACCGTTTATGAGCATCGTGCGCTCTACGAGATTCTTCAATTCACGGATGTTGCCGGTAAAGGGGAGCGTTTTCAGATATTCAATGGCATCGGTTGTGATTTCCGGCGGCTCGCATCCAGAGGATACGGCACATTGCTGTGCGAAATGCCTTACGAGCAACGGCATGTCTCCCTTGCGCTCACGCAACGGGGGGATGCGGAGCGTAATCAGGTTAAGGCGATAGAACAGATCCTCGCGGAAAGTCCGCTCACTCACCATCCGGGGCAGATCGGCGTTGGTGGCGGCGATGACGCGGAAGTCGGAGGTGCGTGTCTTACTTTCCCCTATCCTCTCGAATGTGTGCTGTTGCAGCACACGCAGCAGTTTTACCTGACATGAGAGATCCAGCTCCCCAACCTCGTCAAGGAAGATCGTGCCGCCGTCGGCCATCTCAAAACGCCCTGCGCGATCGGCCACCGCTCCTGTAAACGCGCCCCTCACATGTCCGAACATCTCGCTCTCGAAAAGAGGTTGCGGCATACCGCCGATATTCACGGTCACCATCCGACCTGACGACCGTCTGGAATTACGATGTATGGCCTGTGCCACCATCTCCTTGCCGGTACCGTTCTCTCCCAGCAGAAGCACCGGGGCATCCGTGGACGCAACCCTCGCCACCGTTTCAAGCAGCTCGGTCATGACACGGCTACGGCCAATGATCTCCGGGCAACTGAAACCGGAAAGGCCATCCGGAGCATTCAGCAGGGACTTGTCGGTAAGTTCCAAGGCTGTCCTGACCTGGCGGCAGAACACATGGTTATCCCACGGCTTGGCAATGAAGTCAAACGCACCCATGCGCATCCCTTCCACCGCCAAGGGGATGCTCCCCCATGCAGTGATCAGGATCACAGGCAGTTCTGGACGAAGCACCTTCACACGGCGCAACAGCTCAAGTCCCTCCTCGCCCGATGTAGAGTGGCTGAAATTCATGTCAAATATGGCAAGACGGATCTCCGGATGCTCCCTTACTGCAGCCAGAGCCTCCCCGGGATTGGCCGCGGCAAGAGATTCCCACCCCTCCCTTCGCATGAGCATGCCGAGGGAGAGCCTCACCGTCCTGTCATCATCTACTATCAATATCATATAGACAAAGGTACGAAAAGTTCATAACAACATTATCGCCCGGGGCATCATCCGTTGACAATGCGATCGAAATCAGCATTTATGTCGCATCCGCCGGCATAATCCCACAGCGTGAGGCTGCGTATCTGGTAATAGTAATACCAGAAACGATACAGCTCATTGATCATAGAACGGCGCGACTCGTCCTTCTTGACCTGAGAGTCGTTGAGGTCAAGCGTGGAGATGCGCCCTATGAGGAAAGTCTCCACATTGGTGGCATAGCGTTTGCGGGCGATGGCATCGGCGCGACGGGCAATGTCCAACTGCTCCTGCTGGCTGCAGAAGCGTTCCACGAGAATGAACAGATCCTGATTGAAATTCATAGTTTCCTGCCGCAAACGGCTTTCAACGACGCGTCGGTTGCTCTCTGCCACCTTGACGGCACCACGCCTACGCCCCCAGTCGAGAATCGGTATCCTCACCCCGACTTCCACCACCTGATTGCCACGCAGGTTGCGATATGCCTGTGGCAGCTCATTGGAAGTGCCCGTATAGCCCACCTGTGCGAACAGGTTGATCTCCCGCTGCTCACCTTTAGCCCTCGCCACCGCATAGTCCGCCTCAAGCTGACGGCGACGGATATTACGGGCGAACTTATTGTTGGCCAAAGCCCTGTCAAGCGCATCGGCATAGGTCACATCCACTTCGGGAAGGTTCTCAGGTACGGACGGCACAAGCTCCGCATCCTCATCGTATTCCAGGAACGACCGCAAGGCGAACATGCTGCTTTTCAGTGAGCTTTCACGGTCGGTGAGCACGGATCGCGCCTCCAATAGATTCAGCTCCATCTGCAAGAGGTCGTTCTCGCTTATCTGCCCCATCGTGCGCTTCTCTCGCGCAACCTCATATAGTTTCTCCGCATTGGCAAGATTCTGACGTGTTATGGCCACATTCTCACGCGCCATAAGCAGATCGAAATACAAGTTTATTGCCGACATCGCCACCTGCTCCGTGGCGCTCAGGAATGCGGCCTTAGCCTCGGCATAGCGTACAGGCTCTATGCGCCGGTTCCACCTTATGCGGTTCGCCGCGAAAAGAGGCTGATTGAGCGTCAAGGCCACCGGAATGGACATGAACCTATTGTTGACCGTCTCGAAATCGCGATAGAAATCGAACGAAGTATTGAGCGAGAGAGTGCCGCCGGTCAGCCATATGTTTTGGGAAAGAGACAGGGTGCCGCTCATCTCCATGAAATTATTCCGCACGAAACCATAGGAGCCCTCGGAATTCATATATGCGCTGTATTGCCTGCGATAGCTCGGCAAGGTAGCCTGAAAATTTACCTCAGGCAACAATTCAGCGCGGTATGTGCGGTATTCCCAATAGGCGCGCCGCAACTCGTCAAGCGCCACGGCGGCATCCACGCTCCTCACCCGCGCCCGCGCTATCGCCTCCTCCAGACTCAGCTCCACAACCTTGCCTCCACTATCCTCCTGCGCGAATGCAAGAAGGAAGCAGAGCACTGTCAACACAAATATCAGGATCTTTTTCATAATTAAAGAGAAATTTAGAAGTTAGAGCAGGAGAAGTCAAGCAAGAAATCAAGAAATTGAGAGAAAAATAGGGATCAGAGACATCAGAGGAATCAGAGATATCAGAGACATCAACACAAGTATTTTTGCCTAATTTCTTTTGCTCTAACTTTTCAAGCTCTATTTTTGTATTATTGCTTGACTTCTAATGCTCTAACTTCTTACTTCTATTTTTTACTCATCCTTGAGAGCGAGGGCCGGATCCACCTGCATGGCCTTGCGGGCAGGGAACCATATGCCGAGCACTATCATCAGAGCCAGTGAAAGGAAAGAGAACAGGGCGGAGAGGGTGAAACGCACAGGCTCGAAGTAAAGGTAGCCGGGGAACTGGCTGCAAAGCTCATAGTGGGTAAGAAGCCAGTCAACCACAAGAGCCGCCGGAGTGACAAACAGCAGGATCAACAATCCCTCAGAGATGAGACGGGCAAAGACCTGACGGTTCGTGGCACCGTTCACCTTACGTATGGCAATCTCGCCCACCCTCTGCTGGGTGCGAAACCAGAATGCCCCAAGCAATCCGAGGAAAATGCTTATAAGCAGGAAAACCATCAGGAACACATATGAGATTATGTCCTTCCAGTCCTCAGCCTCTACACTGCGTTGTATATCATCAAAAGAGGTGACGCTTCTTATAAGCTTGTTTCCAACCGTAAAAACCCTATCAATATCCTGCATTACGTTCTCCTTGAAATCGGCCACGTTTTCCGGGAACACACGCACAAGAATAAAATTATAATGACCCATCTCCGACGGATTCTCTGAGAGCAGAACCGCTTCCCTCGGATATTCGAAATTCATGCGCTTGAAAGGCTTGATAATACCCGATACAGTCCTTGGAATAGTGTCACCGCTCATTGTGAACCGCCGGCCAAGCAGTTCACGGGCAGAAGAATGCAGGAACTTGTCCCACATCTCATAGTCCCATGACTCATCACTGCCGTCGGGGATGTACTTGAAAGGTACATTATCTGACAGAAAGATAGTGCCCGGACGGAATTTCTCGCTCATTTCCTCGGGTGTCTCCCCGTCTATGCCGGGTATCCTGAGCACCTTGAAATAATCCTGATCCACGCAATGCAACCCCACCATCACGTTTCTCACGGAATCCTTCCCGTCGTCGACAGTATTCAGATTCACGCCCCAAAAACTCCGCATATGAGGTATGGAGGCTTCTGCACACACCAATGAGGCATATTGCACACCGGGATACTTCCGCATACGATCCACAAGCGTAGCCACGGCATTGCAGCGATTCTCCCATGAGTTTACATCGCCTTCTTCCCCACCGTCACCAATTTCCACCTTGAAACAATTCTCAGTATTATAACTGTTGGGCAAATGCCACTGCTGCCATGTAGACACAAAGCTGTCGAATATATACCACAACACTACGCTGACCACCAGCAATTCAATGCCAAGCCAAAGATTGCCGCGCCATTCATGTCTTATCTGTGAAAACAATTTTCTTTTCATAAGTTACCGTTCCAATTAGTTGACGATCATTTCTGTAATCCACCGATGGCATCCACAGGCTTCATGCATGCCGCACGCCACGCCGGTATGCCGCTACTGAGCAGATTGAGCACGAAACACACCACGATCGTATATAACGCTATTCTCCAGTTAAGAAGTGTCGTGAGGCTTACAAAAGCGCTTCCGGCGGCGTTACTTCCCCATGTATCATACGACCAGAGGAAATCGGCTCCCAACCATGTGAAAATAAGGCTTGCCACCACACCGATGATGCCCCCGGCCAATGTCAGGATGAAGTTCTCGGCTATTATCTCGCGCACCAAGCGGCTGCGGGTGCAGCCGAATGCACGTCGGACACCTATCTCCCTGACCCTGCGACGCAGACGGCTTTGTGTCATGCTGCTGAGATTAATCGCCGGCACAAGAAGCAGAATGAAGATTATGGCACCGGATCGCACTTTATCCATATCCATGCCATCCTGGAATCCGTTCCACATGGCCGTGCGGAACTCCGTCACAAGATACGGCGCACCGAGGTCATGATGTTTCCAACCAAGTTCCTTCATGCGGGCATTGAAAATTTCGCGACGACGCATTATTTCCGCCCTCACCTCATTGCGCCGCCCTTCACGGTCGGCGAGTATTATACCGATCACGCTTCCGTTCAGCTCATCATGGTCTACTTCACCGGTGGCGGAAAGCGGAATCCAGATCTGTGCATAAGCGCTGTCTGCGACAGTGGGGACATCCTTTACCACTCCGACCACCTTGTATGAGCGAAACTGATCGATTATGATCTCACGACCTGCCACATCTGTGGTTCCAAACAGCTTGCGAGCCAAATCCTCGGTGATCACGGCAAGAGCGGCTCCCGAATTGAATTCTTCCGGATTGAACGGACGACCTGCAACGAATGTGAAGTCAAAGACTTTCCAGAATTCATAATTGACATGTCGGAAATCCGTCATAAACGCGCGTCCCTGAGGCACCTTCACTGAACTAACCGAGTTTCCTTGAGAGAATATCGCAAGCGCCTCCATATTAGGTATGTCACCAAAGAGTTCAACCATTGTCTTATAGGCATAGGGGGTCTGGCGGGTATTTCCACCCTCAACCGAACGGAGTTCCTGACGACCGGTGTACAGAAAGCGGGCACGGTTGCTTTCGGGAGCAATCGGCGCTACTTTCACATCCTCCAGCATAACGGTGATCATTATGAGGAATAGCGACAAGGCTGTTCCTGCAATGGTCACCACTCCGATAAGCGGCACCGAGCGCATCTCGCGCCATAATTGAGTTATATATCGCATAAAAAGTAATTTTAGAAGTTAGAAGATAGAGCAGGAGAAGCAGAGTTTAATTAGCAATTTGGGAATCAGAGACATCAGAGGGATCAGAGATATCAGAGTTATCAATCAGCCTAAGTATGATTGCTTGACTTCTAATGCTCTGACTTCTTTCTTACTTCTATTATAGCTTGCCTTCTAATGCTCTTGCTTCTCCTGCTCTCAATTTTACCCTATCTGACGACCGTCAAGGAAGCGGATGATGCGGTCGGTCTGGCGGGCTTGCTCCTCGTTGTGAGTCACCATCACTACCGTGCGTCCATCCTGCTTGTTGAGGGTGTGGAGTATGTCCATCACTTCGGCTCCCATGCGCGAATCAAGGTTGCCGGTAGGTTCGTCGGCCAGGATTATGTCGGGATTGCCCACTATGGCGCGGGCAATCGCCACGCGCTGGCACTGGCCGCCGGAGAGTTGTGTCGGCATATGGCGCATGCGATGGGAAAGTCCCACCCGATCCAGAACCTCACGCACGCGCTCACGACGCTCTGACGCTCCCACGCCGGAACGGTAGATCAGTGGCAACTCCACATTGTCCATCACATTGAGCGATGGGATGAGATGGAAGCTCTGGAAGACGAATCCCAGCCGGGCATTGCGCATCGCCGTCTTTGCGGCATCGCTGAGGGAGGCGGTCAGCTTCCCGTCGATCTCAACCTCCCCTTCCGTGGGCGCGTCAAGCAGCCCTATGATGTTGAGCAGGGTAGACTTACCGCAGCCGGAAGGCCCCATCACGCTTACAAATTCACCCTTACCAATTTCAAGGTTCACATTCTCAAGTGCGAGGGTTTCGATCTCGCTCGTTCGGTAAAGCTTATTTACGCCAGTAAGTTTTATCATAATGAAAATTTTTGATCAAAAATTTTAGAAGTAAGAAGTTAGAGCAGGAGAAATTTAGCAAGAATGGATTTTTAGGAGGAGATCAGAGACATCAGAGGGATCAGAGACATCAATCAACAAAAGTATGATTGCTTAACTTCTCACGCTCTTACTTCTCACGCTCTACAATTGTATGATTGCTTGACTTCTAATGCTCTTACTTCTCATGCTCTATTATTCTATTTCAATTTCAATTTATTCTTCGATTTATACTCGTTCATGTCGCTGATTACCACTCGCTCGCCGGGGGAAAGCCCCTCCTTTACCACCACATGGTCGTAGTTGGATTCGCCGAGCACCACATGGCGTTTCACAAGCTGATCGTCCTCCTCAAGCACAAACATGCCATATTCCCCCTCCCCTTTGTAATAGGATCCGGCCGGCACGCGGACGACATCCTCGAACAGGTCGCACAGTATGTCGACATCAGTTTTCAGGCCAGACCGAAGCCCCTCGGCATCATCATCGTCAAGCGCCACCGAAAACGATATGGCTCCGTTACTTGACTGCGGTACCACCCGGGTGATGGTGCCGGGCAGACGTTTCTTACCAACTCGGAGCATTGCGCGACCACCAATTGCCACATGGTCTGCATATCCGTCAACGATGCTCCCCTCTACACGGAAATGCGATAGGTCTGACAGCACCGCCACCTTTTCACCCGTGCCGAGGCGACTTCCGATCTGGTCTGTAAGAAATGTAACCGTGCCGACGCGTGGAGCACGCAGACGCGCATCGTCGAAGGTGCGCCGTTTTTCGGCGATGTCTCGGTCGAATATTTCCAGTTCAAGACGCTTCATCTCCAACGATGCCTCAGTGGCGCTACGCTCATTTTCAAGCTGTTTGCGCAGCTGTTCAAGTTCAAGGCATCCGGTAGAGTGTGCCAGTTCGGCCTGACGCACGCGGTCGCCGGTTCCTGATCCGATGCTGTCAAGTCTCCGCTCGTTGGCCACCTCCACAGCAAGGCGGTTTACGGCCATCTCCTTGACCTTCACCTGCATTTCAAGGTCGGAGAGACGAGTGCGGTTGTTAAGGCGCGTCTGCTCCATCTCGTGTAACTTGGACGTGCGTTGGTCTGCAAGCTGTTCAAGCTCGGTCTCCACATTGCGCAGGTCAAGCCGAAGCAGGGGTGTCCCCTCCTCCACGCGGTCTCCCACCCGGCAATAGATCTCCAGTATGCGGGAATCCACCGGCGAATTAACGATCTGCTCGAAAGCCGGGAGCACTCGCCCCGATCCGTTGACGGTGCTCTCCACGTCACCGCGATCAACCGTGCCGAACCGCAATTTGGCTCGTTGCACCGAAGGCTGAACGAACGACGCGGCAACCAGGACGCATGCCACTGCGGCAACCGCCGGGATGGCTATCTTGAATATTCTGCGGCGTAGCATGCGTCGCCTTTCCTGCAAGGGTATTTCTCTATCCATTGATTTTCTGTTGGTTTATGCCATTGATATATGCCAGAACCGTGCCAAAAGAGACAAAACACTGGGGATGTGACGGTTAGCTGTAACACACAAAGCGGCCTCCTGTCCGATTTCGGACAGGAGGCCGTACAGTAGGAGGGAAAATTTCGCCTCTAAGCATCTATTCTGCTCTCAGGCATAAATTCGGCTTGAAGCATTGCTTCGGTTAAAGCTGGGTGGCGGGATCGAGGTTTCCAGCTTCTATATCGCGGAAATAGCGGTAGGTCTGCACCTTAAGCTCGTCGCAGGCGGGATCGTCGGCTACGATGATGGCCTTGGGATGCATCTGGAGCGCTGAGATAGTCCACATCTGGCTTATGCCACCCTCCACGCCGTGCTTGAGGGCGCGAGCCTTGTTGTGGCCGTTGACAAGCAGCAGGACGCTACGGGCATCCATGACGGTGCCCACACCCACGGTAAGGGCGGTCTTTGGCACGAGGTTCACGTCGTTGTCGAAAAAGCGGGAATTGGCGATGATGGTGTCGTGGGTTAGGGTTTTCTGGCGGGTGCGGGAAGTGAGCGACGAACCCGGCTCGTTGAACGCTATATGCCCGTCGGGGCCGACACCACCCATGAACAGCTCTATGCCGCCATAGCTGCGGATCTTCTCCTCGAAACGCGCACACTCGGCTGCGAGGTCGGGAGCATTGCCGTTGAGAATGTTCACGTTCTCGCGCTGTATGTCTATATGGCTGAAGAAATTGTTCCACATGAAGCTGTGGTAGCTCTCAGGATGCTCTTCGGGAAGACCGCAATACTCATCCATGTTGAACGTAACCACATTGCGGAAAGAAACCTTGCCGGCCTTGTTGAGTTCCACCAATGCGCGGTACATGCCCAGCGGCGAACTGCCGGTGGGGCATCCGAGCACGAAGGGACGCTCAGGGGTTGGAGCGAATTCGTTGATGCGTGCGGCAACATAGTTGGCAGCCCATTGCGAGAGCTTCTCATAGTTCTCCTGGATAATAAGTCTCATGTATTTCCTGTATTAAGTTATTTTAAGATCCGAAATCTAAGTAAACTTCCCTTGAAAGGTGTATATATAAGAGGAAGCTTTCGAGCTGCATTACGACGCAACAGATGCAAGCTCTCAATTTTCCGCAAAGATAAGAATTATTTCCGGTTCTTTCAGTAACTTTACGCCATCATCAATAATATCCGCATGAAAACCAACCTCAGCTCCCAGATCAAGCTTGACCGTGTATCACGCCGCTACTATGCCCCTCAGGGCGACATAGAGATCGCGGCGCTCACCCGCGAGGAGAAAGTCTACACACGAATCTTCGAAACGGCCGACGACGGCAGCCGTTACCTCGCGCGCCACGTGGCCGAGGTAATCTCCGAGTGCGTCTCCGCCCGCGGCAGGTGCGTGATGGCTATCGGTGCAGGACGCGCCACGCACAATGTCTACAAGCACCTGATCGGGATGCACGTCCGGGGCGAGGTCAGCTTCGAGAAAGTGACGGTGTTCAACCTCTCGGAGTTCTTCCCCCTGTCACCCGACGGCCCATCCACGCTGACACGCCTTAAGGAAGTGTTCCTTGACCATGTGGACGTGCGGGAGGAAAACATCCACTCCATCAACCCCGCCGTGACGATGGAGAGCATGTTCGACTACTGCAAGGAGTATGAGCGCAAGATCGCCGAATGCGGAGGTTTGGATTTGACCGTCTGCGAGATAGGACCCGGCGGCGCGCTCGCCTTCAACGAGCCGGGATCGCGCTCCACAAGCCTCTGCCGCCTTGTGCTGCTCGGAGCTGAGACGCGCCATGAGATACAGAGCGCATATGCATGCGACGAATGCCCCTCGACGGCCATCACCCTCGGATTGGGCAACATACTATCCTCCACGCATGTCATGTGCATGGCCTGGGGAGAGACCATCTCACGCGTGGTACAGAAGACCGTGGAAGGCCCGGTGACCGACACAGTGCCGGCCTCTTTCCTGCAGCTGCACAACCATACCCGCATAGCGCTTGACCTCGGTGCCGCCGACGACCTCACCCGCATATCACATCCCTGGAAGGTAAGCTCATGCGAATGGGATGCCAAGCTCATCCGTCGTGCCATCGTGTGGCTGTGCGAGCAGACCGGCAAGCCGATACTGAAACTTACCGACAAGGACTACACCGACTGGGGTCTCGGCGAACTCGTGGCGCTCTACGGATCGGCCTACAACGTGAACATAAAGGTGTTCAACGAACTGCAGCACACCATCACCGGATGGCCGGGAGGCAAGCCGAACGCCGACGACTCGTCGCGCCCCGAGCGTGCCGCGCCATATCCCAAGCGCGTCATAGTGTTCTCCCCCCACCCCGACGACGATGTGATCTCCATGGGGGGCACCCTGAAACGCCTCGTGGATCAGGGGCACGACGTGCATGTGGCCTACGAGACCTCGGGCAACATCGCCGTGGGCGACGAGGACATGATGCGCTACTTCATGATGATGGACAAGATAGCCCCGATGTTCGGATTCGCCAACGAGGAATACCTGCGTCTGAGTCTTGACGTGAGGCGCCTCGTGGAGAACAAGAAAAACGCCAGCGAAGCGGACACCCCCCAGGTGCGCGAAATAAAGACCATGATACGTCAGGCCGAGGCTGCCATCGCCTGCAATTATATAGGCGTGAAGCCCGAGAACGTGCACTTCCTCCGTCTCCCCTTCTATGAGACCGGTACCATAAAGAAAGGAGACCTGACCGAACGCGATGTGGAGATAGTGAAATCGCTCCTTGAAGAGGTAAAGCCACACCAGATATTCGTGGCCGGCGACCTTGCCGATCCCCACGGCACCCACCGCGTGTGCACCGATGCCGTGTTTGCCGCCATAGACGACCTCAAGCAGGAACCTTGGATGAAGGATTGCCGCATATGGATGTATCGCGGCGCATGGGCTGAATGGGAGATCGACCACATAGAGATGGCCGTGCCTATCTCACCCGAAGAACTGCGCTTCAAGCGCAACTCCATCCTGAAGCATCAGAGCCAGATGGAAAACGCTCCGTTCCTCGGCGACGACGACCGCCTCTTCTGGCAGCGTGCCGAGGAGCGCAACCGCGCCACGGCCAAACTCTACGAACAGCTCGGTATGGCCTCCTACGAGGCCATGGAGGCCTTCGTGCAGTACCACCCCGACAGCAATCCCTGATATTACCACAGGCTTGTAACGATTATACAACACTATTCGCCCTTAGGGAATCTCTCCCTAAGGGCGAATAGTGTTTACTACCGGTATTTCAATCAGTCAAACCTCGCAACGTACCACGGCGCAACTCTTCCTGAAATATTTCATGGACATATGCCGGGCTTTCGATGTACATGTCGGTCTTAGGCTCACAAAGCTTCTCGAAAGTCTCGGAATTATGGAACAACAACAATGCCTCTTCAAGACTGATATTCCTGTCTTTGATCAGCCGTTCAACTACCTTGGCTGTAATGTATTCAACCAGAAACTCGAAATTATCACCCTTCTTCATACCCGTTTGATGTAGTTTAGCGCCCGCTCTGTGGCAAAGAAATACTGTGAATTGAGATCTTTGTAAATCAGTCCGGCGAGCACGGCATCAAGGTCGATTATTCTCATATCGTAAAGTCCGAAGAGACGCGCCATATTGTCATCAGCAACGGGGCCTATAACAATATCGTAATCGTGCCGGAACTCAACGCCGTCATTCTTTCTGTTTGCCATGACAAACAATGCCCAGTCTCTATCAGGCTTCTTGAACATTCTGACTTTCACCCCATCGGCAACGGCAGCATCAAGGTCAAACTCAAATTCTGTAACCGTAGCCGTTCCTCCGAAACGCTCGGCTATCCTTTTTGACCAGTATAGGGCTTGTCCCCGAAGGTGAGTCGCGTAAAATCCCTGACCGAAATCCTTGAATTTCTTACCCTTTGAGAGATCTATCGTCTGAATCAATTGATTTGAACCGTGGTATAGTCTCATTATACAACCCCTCCGTTCCTCCGGCATATGGCAGCCATGTCATCCACGCAATCCTGCAATGAAAGCTGATGTTCCGCCTCATAATTATCTATTGAAAATTGCAGTCCCTTAAAACGCAAAAGATAATTGCATGCCTCCTTTCTTGTAAGACCATGCTGACGCGCAAACAGCCCAAGACTCATTACAATATAATGAATTACATCAGATGATGCAGATATTGTCGGCATCAACTTAACCTCTGCGCAAACACCCAGGGCCTCAGACAACTTATTTATAGTAGAAAACGTAATACCTCGACCGTTCTCAATCTTGGAGATTTCTGATTTGGCAACGCCCACCCTCTCACCCACCTGTTCCTGAGTGAGACCAAGTTCCTGTCTGCGTTTCAGGAACAGCAAGCCAATTTCGTCAAACCTGTTAGCCATAAATCAATTGTTTATCCTCTCGCAAAGTTAAAAGAAGTTTCCATTATTAGCAACAATTTGCCCAATAATATAGTTTTAAGCATCGCACATTGTGAAACCATTACAGCCTATTCCCTAATCCTTTTAATATTGACTGCCAAAGACTCGCGACAACAGCCTTTTGAGGGAAGCAATCATCCCTGTTGAGCCTTTGAAGCAGGCATGGGGAGCTACAATTTCGTGAGTTTTTCTCGAAGGCGAGAGCCGGATGTTGAAATTATGGGGAATGTTAAGGGATGTGAGGGGTATTTAGCAAAATCTACTAAAAAGTGTAAATGCAATAATGTGTTAACAATAATTAACGAATGGGGGGGGTAAAATGTGAACTTTTGTTTAACTTTGCGTCGGATTGTAGGCTAATTTCTCTAATTACAGATAGATCCAACTACAATTTTAACGAAATAGAATGCGGCTTATTGCCGAAAAGCGTATTACACAGTACATCTTTTGTGTCTGGATAACCTCTAACAACGAAAAAACATAATAATCAATACACAAACTAATTAGCAACACAATGCAAAAAAAGTACATTATTCCCGTGCTTATGGCAGTACCCACTGCCATGCCGATGATGGCCGAAATTGCACTGCCAAACATGCCAACCAATACTTGGCAAACAGACGGTGTATATGGAGACAAAATCGTCTTCAATGGCAATCAGGTTTCTTCTGAAATCGGCTTAGGTGAGGTAAGTCAAATCCTCAATCTCCCTACTGGCCAATACACCTTGAAATTTGCGTCTGTAACTAATGTAAAAGTAAAAATCAACGGCGCAGTAGTAGACCTCACTAACGGAGAATACACTTTTAAGGTAAATGCCGGAACAGCACAGACTACCGAAGTAACCCTGGCAATTACTGGACAGGACGGCGCTAAGGCTTTCTCCTTCGAAGGTGCCGCACTTGAGCTTGACTTCAATTTCAAGGCTGCAGAGAAATTCCTGACCGATGAAATCGGAAAGCTCTATCCGCATATCAACGATCTCCCCAACGCCGACAACACGAGCGAAGCAGCAAAACAGCTTAGCAAAGAAGGCGAGGAAATAAAAGAAGCATGGGGCACTCTCCGCACAAAGGTTGTCAACATCGAAGAAAACGCAAGTCTTGACTCCTACACCGAAAACGAATTCTACAAAGACGTTGACGGCTATACAGAGGACAAGATTGCAAAAGAGATTGAAGCCCTCAAGACAAGGCAAGACAATTACATCAAGGCTCTGGCTGTAGAAGATGGTCTCTATCAGAACTATCTGGCCAACCAAGCCATAGCCGCCGACTTCCAGACCGACCTTGACGCACTCAAGGCAATGCCCGGCAAGTGCGAAACAGCCCTTGGCACAGACAAGGAGAGCTATGCTTACGGCAAATATTCCGGTGCAGTTGCTGACTACAAGGCAAAAGTAGACGCTTTCGTAAAGGAATTTGACGCTGCCGTGGCCAACCGCGACAAGGTCATCACCGACGAAGAGAAGACTGCATTCCAGACAAAAATAACCAACCTCATAAAGGAAGGCAATGATCTGATCGCTGATATCAACGGTGCAATCGCTGATGCCATTGCATATGAGGCATACCAAAAAGAGCTTGCCCTGCTCAACAAGACATACACCGAGGCTATCAACAAGATTGACATCCTCAGTGGAGTTGAGGGCATGAACAACCACTTCGCTACCGATCAGGCTGCCGCACGCGATGAGATCGAAAAGCTGAAAGCCGATGCCATTGCAAACTGCACCATAAAGACGAATGAGATCGACGGCGCAGACGAAAAGTGGAACAACAACGACAAGAAAGTCCTTGAAGATGCCATAAAGGCCATCAACGGAGTTGCAGACGAGCTGACCGCTACAGTCACTGGCCAGAACGAGGCATACACCGACGCTATGAATACCATCGGCGGTGAATTCGGTCTTCAGGAAAATCTTGACGAACTTAAGACCAAAGCCGAGCTTCTTCCCGAGGGTCAGTTCAAGAACGACTTCAACAAGAAAGTCAACGACCTTCAGACTCGCGTTGATGCCCTCAAGGATGCCGTCGCAAACGGTTATGCGAACAAGGATCTTGACCTTAACAAGATCGTACTCGGCGACGTGACCACTACCTTCGAGGCTGAATCCAAGTCAATCCTTGACACCATCAAGGATCTTGACCAGCAGTTCGAAAAGGGTGGCTACTACGACACTGTTATCTACCTCAACGGCGCACTGAATGATGCTTGGGAAACCATTGAAGAAGAAAACAAGGATGCCGATTACCAGTTCATCGTAGGCAAGTTCAAGAACACTCGCGACAATATCGCCAACTCCATCAAGGCACTTGACCCGGAGAAATTCGCCAAAGGTGAATACACCGAGGCTGAGTTGACAGCGCTGAAAGATGCCATCCAGGACATGGTTGACAATGCAGCCAAACTCCACGAAAAAGTCGGTGAATATCTGGAAGGTGTAAAGGATGCACAATATTACATCACCACCCTGAATGACAATATCCACTCTGATGACATTATCAACATTAATGACAACTACAAGATTGACTCGTTCACAGGTGTAAAGGATATTCAGGATAAGCTTGATAAGATCACAAGTGACTACGCAGCAGCCCTTGATAAAAACGATCAGGAATGCTACGACGCAATTGCCGCTGTTGTAGAGGCACTTCAGGACATTGATTTCAAAGCTGAGACCATTCAGGCCGGCAATGACTTCCACGAAGCCCTCACTACGAACAACGAAAAGCAGTTGGCTACTCTCTGGGCTTCAATCCAGAAAGATATCAACGACGGCAAGATTTGCCGCGACGTTGACCTACAGCCTCTCCGAGACAAGATAATAGAGGCACGCGAGGCATTTGAGGCGGCAAAATCAGCAACTGAACATCAGGGCAGCCTGTGTCAAATCGCCGACCAGAAGATTGATGCCGCATACAAGATGGCTGTAAACCTTGTACAGAGCGAAGCTGATTATCATAAGTACTTTGCCACACAGATGCCGGAACTTGCGACAAGAATCGCAGAACTTCGCGCACACAACGAAGAACTTTCTCAGGAACCCGCAAAGGCATACTATGCAGATGATGTTATCGGCGCAGAGGCCTCACCCAAGGCCGGTACACTTCAGGCACGCTATAATGAACTGCTTGCAAAGGTAGACGAGGCTCACAAGAACAGCGCCCTGACCGACAAGGCAGAAGAGGGTTCCGATGTTACGAAACTCGACCAGTACAAGGCTGAACTTGACGCTATCAACACCCTGTCCGGATACGTATATACCGCTATCGTACAGAACGAAGTGGCTCATACTACGGAGATTAACGCCAACAAGCGTGTAATGGGCGTTGTAGAGTCTGTTCTGGAGACCATTAAGGGATACGGTAAAGACTTCAACGGAGGTATGGCCGAGCAAATCAACAAGATTGTTGAAGATGAACTCGTGCCGCTGAACCGCGAAGTTGCCCAGGCATATTCGGAAGGTCTCTCATTCTCAAGCAATCCTCTGGTTCAATCACCCGTCGGCGACAATCTCATCAAGTTCGACAAGGGTTATGACGAGATCGAAGCAAAGATCCTGGCTCTCAGCAGCCAATTCTCCGAGGAATATGGCAAATCAGTCATAGCACACAACAACTCATTCATCGGGGAAAACTCTGCATGGCAGGTAAAGGTTGACGAATTGCGTAACGTATACGCATCTTCAATCGGTGCATACAATGCATTCCTGAACCTCACAAACGAGGGATACAAGGACTTCATCGCCTCTACGCTTGAGACCCACAAGGACATCTACGACTACTCAACTCTGACACGCAACCTTGAAGCAAGTGTCAAGGATTATGTAGCAGAAGCCAACGCCAATCTGGAAGTCATAGATGCCACAAAGTTCTACCTCATCTCCACACGTCGCGCCAACAACTACATCGAAGAGATGGATGCCAAGGTTGAGGCTCTCAGCGAGGCTGTGAATGCAAAGGCAGAGGAGTACTATTCCACAAAGATAGAACCGACTGCTGCAGAAGCAATCACAAATGCTACGGCAACAATGAGGGCTGCCGGAATAGATGAGGCAATCATCGCCAAGGCTCTTGAAGGCGCCAACAAGTTATACGGAGATGGCCATAGCCTGTATGTATCTACTAACAAGAACCTTGTCGCTCCGTATATAATCGCAGCTGACGGAACCATCAAGCCTATAACTGTTACCGAAACCATCGGCTATATAATGGATGCCATCGCCAACTATCTTGATGAAGTTGAAGGATCCATTGACCTGCAATCTGCAGCTATGGCTGACTGGAACAGCAAGTATGAGGCAGCCGTAAAGGAGATTGCCGAGAAAGCCAACACCATCAATAGTCTCAACGCGCTCACAGCCGAAGAGAAAGCTCCGACACTTGAACTGCTCAATAGCGTAATCTCTGATGTCAACACCCTCAACTCTACAGCCGTTGCCGACACTGATCTGATCAGCTCCGTTCTGGGTTACAAGACCGAGCTTTCAGATCTTTTGGCCACACTTGACACCGCAGTCGATCAGCTGCAGCAGAAGAACGATGCCAAGGTTGACGAACAGCAAGCAATTGACAAATATGCAAACGAAGTCAAAATGCTCAACGGCATGCTTGAAGACTTCGAGGCGTTCATCAACAACCTTGCATGCGAAAGCTCTGAGGAGGTTGTCGCAGCCAAGGGATCTATTGAAAGTGCAATCGGCGCAGTCCAGACCCTCATCAAGAACAATGAAGGCCAACTCGCACAGGAGGCAAGCGCAATCGACGCTGCAATAGCCACTGCCAAGACTGCAGTATCCGATGCCTACACAACAGCGGCAGATCAGGAAATCTCAGTACTTACCGGTCTTGAAGGAGACGTTAAGGTTGCATTCAACAATGCCAAGGTTTCCCCGAACTGTCCCGCAGACATTGAGCAGATCAACTCTACCCTTGATTTCCTCTTCGAAGAAATCGCAAAACTGAAGTTTGACGGCAACAACGCCATTGAATTCAAGGGTAAGGCCCTTAACTTCGAGAACTTGCTCAACGACTGGCTCGTTAAACTCCAGGGCTACGATCCCGACCACGGCGATACCCTGCAGGCTACACTTGACGAGCTCAACGCTGCTGCCGATGCTCTTGCACAGGACATCACCGACGGAAAGGCCGGCGTAAACGAGCTTGTAAAGGATCAGTTCGACTCCCGCTACGACGAGCTTACCGCAGAGCTTGAGGCAATCAAGGGTCAGTTTACCGCTCTTGGCAACAATGTGATCACCCAGAAAGACAACCTTCTGGCCGACATGAAGGCCATCGGCGACAAGCTCACCGAGCTTAACGCAGAGGCCAAGGAAGCCGGCGACAAGGCTGAGGCAGACAAGGCTCAGAAAGACATCAACGATGCCAACTTCGTACATCTCACCGAAATCGTTACGGCTCTCAACAGCCAGCTTGAGGCACTCAAGGCAAGCGTTGAAAGCTACGGTTACACGGAAGACGAGTACTACCAGCGCCGCTTGGAGACGATCGAAACTTCACTTGCAAATCTCACGGCAGAGATCAACACGCAGAACGAAGCTATCGGCCTGAACTACGCGACAACCGAAAACCTCCAGGATCAGGCTGTGACTATCGCAGGGGAAATGACCTCTATGTCAGTCAACATGGCTACACGTTATACCAACGTTGCACAATATGCCGCCTTCCAGGCAATTGAGGCCGCACAGCATGCTCTTAGCCTTGATTCTCAGGACGGCAAGTTCGTTGTCCCCGCAGTTCTCGCCGCTGCCACGGAAGAGCTTAACAGCCTCTTCGAGGAATACACCACAGCAAGCGTGGACTACTCGAACTGGGTTGACAAATGGGCCAACCGTGAAGATGCCAACGCCGCCGATCTTGATCCGCTCGCTGAGGCATTCAAGAATATCGCAGAGGCAGCAGCTTCCGTCAAGGCAACCGCAGAGGAGAACACCTTCCGCTACGGCGACGTGAACGAGGACAACGAGGTTGACGTGCTCGACGTTCAGCAGGTGCTCAACTGGGTAATGTCGCTCCAGACCATCGAAGACCTCACTCCGAGGGTAGGCGCTGCAGCCGACGTCAACAAGGACGGCCTGCTCAACATCGCCGACGTTACCGCCATCATCAACATGGCCATGGGCGAGAACTCCTCACAGGTTCGCGCAGCAATGGGTCGCCGCATGGTGGAGAGCAACAACACCATCTATCCGGAGGCTCTGTCAATGGAGAACGGTGTGCGCCGCTACGCAATCAGCCTCGCCAACTCAGAGGTGTTCGCCAACGGCCAGTTCGACCTCAAGCTCGCTCCGGGCATGACGATCGAAAGCATCACCGTCGGCGAACGTGCCAAGGGTCACGAGGTGCTCTCGCAGGATCACGGCGACTTCACACGCGTGGCCGTAGTATCCATGGAGAACGCCGCAATCCAGGGCACCGACGGCGCAGTGGTTTACGTGGAGGTATCCGGCGAGGGCGAACTCAGCATCGACGGTGCTGTCTTCGCCACACCGAAGGCAGTAGGCCATGTGATCGGCAACGGTGAGACCTCAGCCATCGACAAGGTGATAGAGGGTGCACGCGACCTGAAGGAGCGCATCTACAACGCCGCAGGCCAGCAGCTCGAACGCGTTCAGCGCGGCATCAACATCATCCGCAAGTCGGACGGCACTGTTACCAAGGAACTCCGCAAGTAATCCCCAGGTAACAACAAATCAATAATCCGAAAGCAGAGGGGGCGCCCTCGGGTGGCCGCCTCTGCTTTCCAAATATATCAGTAAAATGAAAATTACGAAAAACTCATTTTTATTGAGGTTTTCCCTTTCGCTGGCCATGCTCCTGGGAGTGTTCGCCGGACTTAAGGCTGAAAACAAGATTTACATAAAACCGTTCACGCTTGACAATTACAATACATACATGATGCCCGTCGAGCTTGACCTTGACGAGGATCTCGGCGTGAACAGTTTCCAGTTTGACATCAAACTGCCGGAACAGTTGCAGTTTGCCGGCACGAAAGTTGAGAAGGCGCTCGACCGCGTGTCTGAGAACGACATGACGGTGCGCTTCAACACCAGCAATGGCTGCGTTATGCTCTTCGCCGACGGCGAGGGTGCCACTGTAAAGGGGCTTACAGGCCCCGTGGTGCTCGTTCCGGTGGTTGCCGTTCCCGGCAGCCTCGAAAAGGCACAGCAGGTGGAAATCACACTTGAAGGCTTGAAACTGGGACACAACAAGCCCGGCACGGACATCGTGGAAGGTCTTCCAGTTACCACACAGCCTACAACCGTCACCCTCTCTTCCGTAAAGATCTGGGGCTACACTCCGGAGGCTACATTGACAGTGAACCCCGGCGGAACTGCCAACCTGCAGATCGCCATCAGCAACAACATCATCTTCCGCGACTTTCAGGCTTCGATAACCCTCCCCGAAGGGTTTGAACTTGGAACGGCTGAACTGAGCGACCGTTGCGACGTGAACACCAAGATCCGCACCAAGCGCAACACCCCCACCATGTACACCATCGCAGCCGTGAATTTCGAGATGGTTCCCTGCTTCACAGGACATGAGGGTGTCGTGTTCACACTGCCGGTGACCATCCCCGCTGATTTCGCAGCTGAAACCGCCGAGATCGTGATCTCCAACTGGATCTTCTCGGACGGCAACGACGGCATGAACACAAGCGCCATCTATCCCCCCGCCGGCAAGGAGGAGGTGAAGTTCACCATCGTCAACGGTGCCAACGCACATGCCAAGGCACTTGCCGAAGTGAAGACACTCGAGGACGCGCTCGCTGCAGCACTCACAGAAATCGGGACAACCTGCCCCGACGTGAAGGACGACTTCACCGGAGCAGAGATCACCGCCAAGATCGAAGCACTCAAGGAGGCCATCGAGACTGCATACGAGGACGGCTCCCTCACACCGGACTATGACCAGGTGATGGCTCCCGCTGCAGGAATCGCCGACGAAATCAACGCACTCGTAGCCGACGCAAAGGAGGCACAGAAGGCGTTCGAGGATGAAGGTGCAGCCGCCGCAGCACGCCAGGAGGCATACGACAAGGCCATGGCCGAGGTCAAGACGCTTGAGGACGCACTCGCTGCAGCACTCGAGACCATCGCAACGGAATGCCCAGACGTGAAGGACAACTTCAAGGGTGAAACCGTGGCACAGCAGATCGCCGACATGAAGGCCGCAATAGAGGCCGCAATGGAGGACAAGACCATCCTGGAGAAGTATGAATCACTCGTGGCTCCGAAGACCGCCATCACCGAGGCCATCGGCAAGCTCGTTGCCGACGCACAGGCTGCACAGACTGCATTCAATGCCGAGAAGGCACTTGCAGAGGCAAAGGCCAACGCAGATGCAAAGGTCAAGGAGCTTCAGGCCGCACTTGCTGCAGCACTCGAGACCATCGCCACCGAATGCCCCGACGTCAAGGACAACTTCAAGGGTGACGCAATCAAGCAGGACATCACAGACCTCAAGACCGACATCCTCGGCGCATACGTGGACAAGACACTCGCAACCGAATATGAGACCGTGGTTACCGAACCGGCAACCGCAATAGAGGCTGCTATAGCAAAGCTCATCGAGGACGCAAAGGCCGCACAGACCGCCTACAACGACGAGGAAGCACGAGTGGCCGCAAACAAGGAGGCTTACGACCTCGTGATCGCCACGCTCAACCAGCTCCAGGAAACGCTTGACGAGACCAAGCAGCAGCTTGAGGCACAGTATCCCGACGCGGACATGACCGCTGAGATCGCCGCCATCGAGAAGGAGATCGCTGACGCTCGCGCACAGGCTGACAAGGACTATCAGGCTGTGGCAACCGAGGGGCTCTTTGACACCGAGCCATACATCGCCATCGTGGAGAACGTCAACAACGAGATCATCAACCTGCAGGTTGCCGCAGGTGAAAAGCAGAACGAATCTGACCGCATCGCCGCCAACAAGGAGGCATATGACCTCGTGATCGCCTCGCTCGACCAGCTCCGGGAGGCACTTGACGAGACCAAGCAGCAGCTTGACGCTCAGTATCCCGACATTGACATGGCCGCCGAGATCGCTGCCATCGAGAAGGAGATCGCAGACGCCCGCGAACAGGCAGACAAGGACTATGAAGCCGTAGCTGAAGAAGGAACCTTCTCTACCGAACCCTACGCCGAGATCGTTGAGAACATCAACAACGAGATCATCAACCTCCCGATGATCGCTGCCGACAAGAAGGCTCAGGCTGACGAGGAAGCACGCCAGGCTGCAAATCAGGCCGCTTACGACGCTACGCTCGCTGAGATCGCCGAGCTACAGGCTGAACTTGACGCAATGACTATCCTGGTAGCGGAGCAATACCCCGATGCTGACGTGGAGGCTGAGATCAAGATCGCACAGGATGCAATCGACGCCCTCACCGCCGGCGCACAGGAGGCATTCGAGGCCGTGGCTGAGGAAGGCACATACGAGTACACCGTCGATGCTGACAGCGTCAAGGATCTCATCAAGCAGATCAAGGATCAAGCTGAGGCTCTCGGCATAGAGGAGATCACAGCAGACATGATCGGAAAGGACGTGAAGATATACAACCTACAGGGTGTTCGTGTTAGCACCCCAACAACAGACGCAATACACGTGATTGTCAGCAATGACGGCACCGTCCGTAAAGTCGTGATCAAGTAGTCTTATCACTCCTTTACATCATTGCTTGACATGCCAAAGGGTCTCTCCGGGAGGAGCGGCCCTTTGGTCATTTTTAAGAAGTTAGAAGTTAGAGCAGGAGAACAAGAGCAAGAATACTGAATAGAGCAGGAGAAGTTAGAGCATTAGAAGACAAGCATGAATACTTAAGCTGATGGAAGATCTGAGACATCAGAGGAATCACAGGGATCAGAGGAATCTAATGGATCAAACCAAGTATGATTGCTTGACTTCTCTTGCTCTTGCTTCTAATGCTCTATTATTTGCTCTATTATTTATTTCTCATGCTCATATATCTTCTTTTCGAGGAGGTCGGCTTGCTGAACGCCGACGGTGCGCCATACAGGCTCGCCGTTCTTGAAAAGGATCAGGGTAGGCACTGACTGGACATGATACTGGGCGGCAAGGCGGCGGTTGGTATCAATGTCTATCTTGACGATGTTGGCCTTGTCGCCTACTTTAGTTTTAACTTCCTCCAGAATAGGCACCTGCATCTTGCAAGGGCCACACCATGTGGCAAAGAAGTCTACCAGGGTCGGTTTTGACTGACCGATCAGTTCATTGAAATCATTCATATATAAAAATTTTTTAGATTGTACTACCCTATCAACAAACCACCCCCCAAGTTAGTTTATATGGTAAAATAGTGTTAACTTTGCCAAGTAAAATTACACGTATGGAGCACCCTGTAAGCCTCAGAGGGATGGGTGTGGCGCTGGCCACACCGTTCAAGAATGATTTTTCAGTAGACTACGGCGCTTTGGAGCGTCTGATAGATTACCAGATAGAAAACGGAGCCGACTATCTGGTGGTGCTCGCCACCACATCGGAAGCCGTAACCCTGAGCTGCCCCGAACGCCATGATGTAGCGCGCTTCGTGGCCGAGAAAGCCGCCGGAAGAGTGCCTCTGATAATGGGGATGAGCAACAACTGCACTGCGGAACTGGTGCGCCACATCCCTGAAGTGGACTTCACAGGCTACAGCGCCATCCTGTCGGTGGTTCCATATTACAACAAACCCTCGCAGGAGGGGATCTACCGTCACTTCAAAGCCGTCGCGGAGACCTCCCCCCTTCCCCTGGTGCTATATAACGTGCCCTCACGCACCGGCAAGAACATGGAGGCCGAAACCACCCTCAGGCTTGCACGGGAATTTCCCGGCAAGATCGCCGGAATAAAGGAAGCCTCAGGCAATCTGGAACAGGCGGCCGCCATCATCACCGGTAAACCGGAAGGATTCTCACTGGTAAGCGGCGACGATGCCCTGACCCGACGTCTAATCGGTCTGGGAGCCGACGGTGTGATCTCTGTGGTGGGAAATGCACTACCTCGACTTTTCAGCACCATGGTGCACCTCGCACTCGAAGACCATGCATCACATGAGGCCGAGCGGATAGACGCAAGCATGCAAGCCCTTGACAAGGCACTCTTTGCCGAGGGGAATCCCTCTGGTCTCAAAAGTCTGCTGCATCACCTTGGGTTGGCGGAAAACGTGCTACGACTGCCATTGGTGCCGGTAAGCGACAACACAGACCGCGCCATAGCCGAGGCACTGACCGCATTGGGTATCCGAACCGCCCACACAGACCGCGTCGCTGTTTTGTAATCCCGAAATTAATTCGTAACTTTGCACCGCAAACATAAAAAAATTGCAAGGGGTCCGGTAGCTCAGCTGGATAGAGCAACTGCCTTCTAAGCAGTCGGTCACGCGTTCGAATCGCGTCCGGATCACGAAAAAGGGTCACTGAAAAGTGACCCTTTTTCGTGATCGCAAGCGGCTGAGGTACATCATTCAATCAATTTATAACATCCTAATTTAAAGAGATTTAGCGCTCTTACTATTTTCAAGCCATAGCCGGCTTACGTTTTCTCATGTCATATCCACGGCAGTAAATCACGCTTGTAAATCTGAATATCTTGATTTAAGAATGCCATAGTCCTGCTTGTTGAATTGCGGCTTCAAGTGTTCTAAGACGTATTTTTCAGTTTCCGGGCTCCAATATATCACCAGTTTGTTTTTTGTCCTTGTAATTGCCGTGTAAAAGATATTATGAGTAATCATATCCTCAACATCACGCGTTATGACAATTTTGACAGACTGGTATTCCAATCCCTGAGCTTTATGTATGGATACAGCGTATGCTATCTGGAACGGAACAATACTGTCGGAGATGTCCACATCCGCGTCGTTATCCCCTTCTTCTTCAACATGTATCCTGATTATTGTTCCCTTTCCGTCCGCTGTTGCGGATACAAATTCTATTTGGGTATCTTCCAGGTCGAATGACGGTATCACTTTGTCTATTTGCAAAGTGAAGCATATGTTTTTATCCTCCTTTATGATGTCCAGAATTGCTCCTTTCAGATTATTGTGCAAATAAGGGGAAAATCTGTCTGACTCGTTAAACAATATGGGGTCTCCAATTTTAAAAACATGTATACCCCATTGGACTGGCGGATGTGGGTTGTTACGCTGGAGTATACGATTGATATTGTTTATACCATATAGTCCTCCATAGTTCAGACAAAGGATGATTTCGTCGTTCTCATTTTTAGAGAATATTGTCTCATTAAGACTTGAAGAGTATCCATTACGGGCGATATGCTCAAGTATGTCTGAAGATAGTTTTCTGATTTTATCCCATGTTGTCAACAAATCCTGGTCTGAGGTTCTGTATGGTTGTGTGAGTTCTATCTTATAATTTCCCTTGAAACAGGAGTTGGCCACACTGAACCAGTTGCCAAACCGTATGGCTTCTATCTGATACATATCACCAACAAGAACCAGCAGGCGAAATCCTCTTTTGTTCAAAATGGCCAACATATCTTCATTGCATACGGTGCTGCACTCATCAACAAAAAGTATGTCACAAGATATGGCTCTTCTACAAAGATAACTTGATATTGTCATGAAAGACGCATTCGCTGCATTTACTTTTCGGCGAAGATTATCTACTGCTGGATTTGTATTGGCTATATAGAGTTTATCGTTTTCGGAGAATATATGCGACAGATAATTAATAAACGTTGATTTGCCGGTTCCGGCAGCGCCATAGACAAAAGCCACCCGTGAGTCGGAAAATATGTTTTTCAACGCATTTTTCTTTTCTGCGGAATCAATGTTTATGCTTGGTGTCTGCATCCACGCTTCTGCCACGGTGCTATAATCTGTAATTCCGCGGGTGGTCATCCGCTTTAGTGCCAACAAGATCTCATGCACATTGGATTCATACTTTTGAATATACGCATACCCATTAAAAAAATCAATGCTTGCATGTTTGTGTTTATGGTACAACCTATCGTTGTACGTTTTTGCCAGGGACTGCAGACCCTCAAAGCGAGTCAGCTCTTTCACCGGGGTATACAACATGCCGCACTGTTCGGCATTTACTGCCAGACGCCGCGCGAGAAACTCCGACTCATGACCCGTCGTGGGGATGGATTCCATCAAGTCGCTGTATTTAGGATTATGATTGAACAGAGAGAAACTAAACGGCAGTTCATCAAAAGGTTTGCTCCTAATATCAAGATATAGTCCTGACAACCGATTACACCTTTGGCTATTATACTGTTGACGAATAACCTTGTTGTTTATCCTATAAATCAGATATCGTAGAATATTGTGACCATTGCGGCCTACTTTTACTATTTTGCGACACCTCTGCAGCAATTTTGAGATATGTCGAGTTCTGGAGCCTTGCTGTATGTACGATATGATTCTATTAAACGAATCGTCTTCCAAAGAGACAATTCCTGTTAATGAATACGGGTTCTCTTTAAGAAACGCCATCAGGTTCTGGTATTCTTTAGTTCGTCCGTCAGGTATGTCAAGCCCCAGTATTTTTCCGAGATTCCGGATCTCACATATCCTTATTGAAGGGGCGTAATCCACTACTACGGTTATAGGAATGCATATTCCAGAGAGATTGATTTCCGTGGTTGTGAGACGTATACGAAAAGCATAATACGGCATCAGCTCCTGATCTGAGAATACAATAATGTGGTCGAACTTACTTGACCTTTCGTTAGCCAGCGACAATGTCAACTCATAAAGCAAAGAGTCGCCGACAATGAGGGGTCTGGACCTGTAGATGTAAAATCTGTTTTCCGATGTCTGTGCATTTGACAAGTCTATATTGGCAATAGAATTGGCAATAGCCGTGTGATATTGGCTCAATGACTGATCTGTGTCCAGCGGAAATCGTTCGAGATTTCTCAGAATGCTGATGCCCAGCTTTTCATTGGCAAACTTGCGGATACGCCATAAATGCACATAGTATTTCAACATCAGTCTTTCGGAGTTTTCCTCATCCAGTGTGTAATGTGAAGCTGATATCTGCAGGAGTTCATGAAATTGTCTGATAATGTTATATTGACCACAAGAGTTCACAAATTTGTTTCCCTTGACAATCAGGTCGTAATATTTCTTTGGAAGTACCGAATCCTTACCAAATTTCAGATATACTTTTACGCTTATATGGTCAACAAGATTCCGAAGCTGGCTTAAGACGTTTACCGAAAGCAGCCCTCGCTCAAGGGTTTCGACCCTATCAAGATTACGGCATATTGCATCGTCGCAGTTCCCAATCATTGTATCTGACTTAGTCATATAATATTGTCTGTTGACATCCATAGTATGATTTTCTTTATTAACATTAGTCGTTAACCCAAAGTTACTGTTATTCCTGCGTAAAAACAAGTTTTTGTTTGAAGAATCAGGCAAATTGCTATTCAAAACCAAATTATACATTTGGCCAATTTCAAGAATGTCCAATATCAGTAAGTGTAGTACGAGATCCGATATTGACGGTTCATGGTGGCAATTATAGCAAGGAATTCATACATTTCCGCTTTCAAACATAATCCTAGAAAGCACGAAATACAATGGCATCGATACGAGCAAAATTCCGACCTTCCACAGTCAACGGCAAGGAGGGCACGATCTATTATCAGATCATACATGAAAGAAAGATACGACTTATGTCCACGGACTACAAGGTGTTTCCATCGGAATGGAACGAAAAACACTCAATGATCACTTGTACATCCGATTCACATCGCCACCCGACACTTGCATCGCAAAAAGATAGGATGCGATGGGACTTGGAGCGCATAGGCCGGATCATCGACAAGCTCAATAGACATAAAATCTCATATACGGTCAACGATATAGTGGAGGAATTCGAACGATATTCCCAGACTTATTCGCTATATAACTATATGGAGGCGACTATAGCCTTACTTAAGCAGAAAAACAAAGCCCGTACAGCGGAAACATACCGCGCCGCCCTCAACAGTTTCAGGAAGTACCGCAACGACGAAGATATGACGCTCGATGCGATAACGTCGGACACCATGGAGCAATACGAGGCATATCTAAAAAACCGGGGAAACATACCCAATACCACCTCCTTTTACATGCGTATCCTCAGAGCCGTATATAACAGGGCGGTAGAAAGCGGAATCATAGAGAACAGACGGCCTTTCAAGCACGTATATACCGGAGTAGGAAAAACTGTGAAACGAGCATTGCCCCTGTCGCTCATGAAAAAGATAAGATCACTTGACTTGTCACTTCAGCCACAGATGGATTACGCCCGCGACATATTCCTGCTCAGCTTTTTCCTTAGAGGCATGAGTTTCATTGACATGGCATTTCTCCGCAAATCGGATCTGCAATACGGCTATGTCACCTACAGGCGGCGCAAAACAGGGCAATCGCTGAAAATAGCATGGACGAGGGAGATGCAGCAGATACTTGACAAATATCCTGAGAATCCGACGCAATATCTCCTTCCCATCCTGACTAAAGCCGCGATGAATGAGCGCAATGCGTATCGCAACATGGCATACAGCATAAACCGCCAACTGAAAAGGGTAGGAGAAGAGGCCGGAGTGCGTCTTCCCCTCACATTATACTGCGCGCGTCATAGTTGGGCATCTGCAGCCAAGGCGAAAGGGATACCTACAAGCGTGATAAGTGAAGGGATGGGCCACGACTCCGAGAGCACCACCCTGATATATCTCGCCAACCTTGAAACATCAGTGATTGATAAGGCCAATTCACTGATAATAAAATCGCTATAGACAGAAAACGCATATCGGTCACACATAGGATCCTAATCAGGAAGACACCACATTTATGCTAAAGACGTCCCATAGCTGCAGATATTGCTTTTTTTGCGTAAATTTGCATTGAAAGTAACCAAAAGCAACGACATCATTATCATGAAAACAAGATTCATTGGCCGTCTCGCTGCATGTGCCATCATTATGTCCGGATGTTTCTCCGGAGCATACGCGCGCACGATTGACGAATTCACACTGCCGACTCCATGGACTGAGGAGGCAATGACTGCGGAAATACCGCTTGGTGAATATCCACGCCCCCAAATGGAGCGCGAGCAATGGCTGAACCTCAACGGCACATGGGAATACATGGGTGGAGAGCAACTCCCGGATCCCGTGTCAGCCACCACTCCCCCCTCATTCAATTCAAAAGCAGAAAAGATCAGGGTGCCCTATCCCCCCGAATCAGAATTGTCAGGCATAGCCCGCAAAGGGGAAAACCGCATGTGGTACAAACGCAATTTTACAATTCCCGCAGAATGGAAAGGGAAAAGGACAATGCTCAATTTCGGTGCCGTGGATAGGATTGCCTCGGTTTTTGTGAACGGCAAGAAAGCAGGAAGCCATACCGGGGGATATGACACTTTCAGCATTGACATAACCGATTTTCTGAAACCGGGAGAAAACGTGCTCGTAGTTGGAGCCTATGATCCCAACGACGGGAAAGCTCCATGCGGCAAGAACGGCCCCCATGGAGACTACGTTTTCACCTCCGGTATCTGGCAGACGGTATGGCTTGAGCCTGTAGGAAAACAGCACATAGCCGACATACGTCTCGTACCCGACCTGGAAAACAACCGCCTGGAAGTGGTGGCATATACCGGAAACCCGGATCTGAAGGTCACAGCCATAGCCAATGACGGACAGACAGACGTGGCCAAAAGGGATGGCAAGTCAGATACACCTTTCTATCTACCCATCAGCAATCCACGCCTCTGGAGTCCCGACGATCCTTTCCTTTACGGCCTCAAACTTCAATTGAAGGACAAGAAAGGAAACACGGTGGATGAGGTATCGTCATACTTCGGCATGCGTTCGATCGGAATGGGAAAGGTTGACGGTGTCCTTCGACCGTTGCTCAACGGCGAGTTCGTGTTCCATATCGGCCTACTGGATCAAGGCTATTGGCCTGACGGCGCATTTACCGCACCGACCGACGAAGCGCTCCTTTATGATATAGAACTGGCCAAACGTGCAGGATTCAACGTGATACGCAAGCATATAAAGGTGGAACCGCAGAGATGGTACCATCACTGCGACAAACTCGGCCTTATGGTATGGCAAGACATGCCGAACCTATGGGAACCGGACGGTGCTGACTCCGTGGCAGTGCGCCAACAGTTCCGAGACGAACTGAAAGTGATGATAGACCAGCACAAGAATTCCCCTTCGATCGTCATGTGGGTGCCTTTCAACGAAAACTGGGGGGCATTCGATGCCACGGAGATCACAGACTGGGTAAAGGGCTATGACCAGACGCGTCTGGTCAACGGCCTCTCCGGATACAATTACGCCCCGGGGTATCGTAAGGCATACGGCGACCCCGGGAACGGCGACTTCGTGGATCTACACCATTACGGCAGGATAGAACCGGGAGCCGTCCCTCGTCCTGACGACAAGAGAGCCGCCTCGTTGGGTGAATTCGGAGGCAAAGGGCTATTTGTGCGCGGACATATGTGGCCTGTGCGCAACGACGCGTATGAAATGATGATCAACAAAGACCAGCTTACAGACACATATGTAATGATGCTCAACGAACTGGAACAGATGTCAAAGTATTTCGGCCTCAGCACAGGCATATATACCCAGACAACCGACGTGGAGCATGAGATCAACGGCCTTGTTACCTACGACCGGAAGGTTGAAAAAATGGATCTTGACAAAGTGCGCCAAATCAACCAGGAAGTCATAAACAGTACAAGAAAGAAATAAGCCACCCTCCTAATTAATTGAAACAGCAGGATCTTAGGCAAATCACGACAAGATTCACCAAACCATACAAAGCCTCTGAAAACCATTTGTTTTTAGAGGCTTTGCTTTTTCTTACTACACCAAATCGGTGCAGTCAACTTCAATACCCTACTTGTACACATACCCTATGCGACCATACAAGACTCTATCCGTTTCCGAATTGAAAAACCAACTCTAATTTTTTTTTGTGAAACCACCCATTATAATCGCAAAAAGTTACACCTTACTCCTGTTTTAATCTCAAATTTTTGTATTTACCAATGTTTCTCCAAGACTATTTTCCAGAACTTTATACTTAATATTATTCTCAATAATGAAATATTTTGTATATTTGCGTGTTATTCTAAGTGGATGAATATTACTGCAACATACAAATTGGCAAATGCCTATATGAATACGCCACCGGCACCGGTAAAGGAATCGGTCATGTGGTCGCGTCTTCGTCAAGGGAAGAAGAAAAATCTT
>CAJTYH010000022.1 GCA_910583675.1 uncultured Muribaculaceae bacterium | reverse complement strand
TAGAGCGTCGGATTGTGGTTCCGAAGGTCGTGGGTTCGAGACCCACATTTCACCCAAAAGTATAATTTCGGCCGCTGCACCATCTGGTGCGGCGGCTTTCTTGTCTAACATGGATTGAAAAGAGATATGACGGCAAACAAAACCGAACAGCAATTTGACAGTGCCATTGACATATGCCGTGGGGTTTACGCGGCAAAGCTGGCCGATTATGGTGCGGCTTGGAGATTGATGCGTCCTACATCCCTTACCGATCAGATCCTGATCAAGGCCGACCGCATCCGGTCGCTTGAGACGAAAGGGGAGGCCAAGGTGGAGGACGAGGGTATCCTGGACGGATTCGTCGCCATTGTGAACTATGGGATAATGGCCTTGATACAGCTTGAATTGGGGTTCGCATCAGGCAAGGACATTACGGCGGATGAGGCATTGGCGTTGTATGATCGCCATATGGCCGAAACCAAGGAGCTTATGATGCGAAAGAACCATGACTATGATGAAGCGTGGCGCAAGATGCGGGTGAGTTCCTATACGGATCTCATTCTGATGAAAATCATGCGTACCAAGGAGATCGAGGACCATGCCGGAAAGACGTTTGTATCGGAAGGGGTTGATGCGAATTATCTTGACATGATAAATTACTCCTTATTCGGTATAATCAAACTGGCCGTAGAGGGGAGATAGACATGGGGATGATCGGGTGCAAGCGATTGCCGATATGGCAGATCGGGGCGATATGGGCTTTGCGTATTCTTGTCGGGGGCTTGTTCGTCATGTCTGGATTCGTCAAGATGGCGGATCCATGGGGATTCCTGTTTAAGATTGAGGAGTACCTTGCAGTCTGGCATATTACCCAGCCTCGCACCGTTGTGCTGATGGCTGTCCTTTTGATCTCCGGATATGAATTCGTCATGGGTGCGTTGTTAGCGACGGGGTGCTATAAACGCGTGGCGCCATGGGGATTGCTGCTTATGATGGCAGGGATGCTTCCTCTTACGTTGTATATATGGGTGGAGAATCCTGTGAGCGACTGCGGCTGCTTCGGTGATTTCTGGATCCTCTCTAATGCTGCTACGTTTTGGAAGAACGTGGCTATCACGGCTGCTCTTGTGTTTCTGGTATTACGCAATCATAGGCTCAGGCAGGGGCTTTTCGAGCCGGCCATACAGTGGATGGTTGGAGCATGGATGTCATTATACATCCTTCTCATAGGGCTTTATGGTTATACGATTCAACCGTTGGTTGATTTCAGGTCTTATCCGATCGGCACCTCCCTTGTAAGCCAGGAAGAGGGCACGGAGGAGGCCGGGTATCGTTTCCTTTATGAGAAGGCCGGGGAGAAGCGTGAATTTGGTATAGACGAACTGCCGGATTCCACATGGAATTTCGTAGACAGGATCTACGACGGCGATGTGAGCGCAAAGGAGATCCCTGTTGCCATATTTGATGGAGATGACGAGGTTACTGGCAATGTGCTATCCCCGGAGGGAGATGAGATTCTGCTTGTCATTCCCGAACCTGTCAGAGCCGATATTTCTCATACATTCACCCTCAACGAAATGTATGAATATGCCGACAGCATAGGGGTGCCTATGATAGCTCTGCTTGGTGGTGACGGCAAGGCGGTGGAAAGGTGGGTGGACATTGCCATGGCTGAATATCCATGTTATACAGCTGACGATACGCAGCTCAAGGAGCTTGCCCGCGGTACGATGTCCGTGGTCATGCTGAAGGATGGCATCGTATCGGCAAAAAATGCAGTAGGAATGTTGTCTCCCGCCATAATGGAGGCCCCGTCGAGCACAGAGGATTTCATTAATGACATACGAGGGTATTCCGATGGAAAGTTGTTTGTCATAAACCTGATCTTCGGAGGTGGCCTGTTGCTGTTGTATACCTGCCAAGGGATAATACTTGGCATAAGATTCGGTGTGCGTAAGTGGCTCATGGCTCGAAGGGCGAAACGCGCCGGTTCATACTGCGCAACCTCCATTTCCGATGTGGGAGGGGATGAAACAAAGAGGGATTCCGATATTGGTAAGGTCTGAAATTTGTTGTATCTTTGCAATGTTTTTCATGTCCGTGCGGACTTTCGTTCTACGAAAGGATAGTCCGGAAAGGAGAAACCGATGGAATCGCTAAAATTAACTCTTTATTACTAATATTGAAATGAGAAAGAATATTGTAGCCGGCAACTGGAAGATGAATACAACTCTAGCCGAGGGTGTAGGTCTTGCCAAGGATGTGAACGAAGCTCTTAAGGGCGCAACTCCCAAATGCGATGTTGTGATCTGCGTTCCTTTTACTCATTTGGCTTCCGTAGCAGCTGTGATCAATGGCGAAAAGCTCGGTCTTGGAGCTGAGAATTGCGCAGACCATGTCAAGGGTGCATATACCGGTGAGGTTTCCGCTCCCATGGTTGCTTCCACAGGAGCCAAGTATGTGATTCTTGGTCACTCTGAGCGTCGCCAGTATTATGGTGAGACCTCGGAGATCCTCAAGGAGAAGGTAAATCTTGCATTGGCTGAGAACCTTACCCCTATCTTCTGCATCGGAGAGGTACTTGAGCAGCGTGAGGACGGTTCTTACAACGAAGTTGTTACAAAACAGATAGAAGAGGCTCTCTTTGATCTTAGCGCTGAGGATTTCGGCAAGCTTATCCTTGCATATGAGCCTGTATGGGCTATCGGTACCGGAAAAACAGCAACAGCTGATCAGGCAGAAGACATGCATGCACACATCCGTTCGGTCATCGCCGGCAAGTATGGTAAAGAAGTGGCTGACAACACATCCATCCTTTATGGAGGTAGCTGCAAGCCGAGCAATGCAGCCGAGCTTTTTGCAAAACCCGACGTGGATGGCGGCCTGATCGGTGGTGCTGCACTTGATGCAGCCTCCTTCATGGGAATCGTCAATGCGTTTTAATAGATTTGCCTTAATATAAAAAATGTGAAGGTCTCCTGTGCCGTGTCGTTTTGGAGCGGTTCGTGTGGCCTTCACATTCTGCTTTTCCCGACTTGTATGCCGCATATTGACCTGCTTGTGCATATGGGTTGTTGATAATTCATTTACAGCTCAATGACTTATGAATCCAAGGATATTCTTGATTTGCCTGTTTGCCATGTTGTCTGCTATGATATGCGGCGCTCAGGATGGGACTAACTCAAATGCCGGCGTTGCCGGGACTGGCATTAGCAATGGGCAGCAGGAGGATGACATTATCAGCCGGCTTACCGGTTCCTCTGCCGGTGTGTCCATAGAGGGTCCCGCAGTATTGTTCCAGCGTGCAATGGCGTTGCCTGAAAGTGAGGCGGATGCCCAGATGGATGAGTTGAACGGTGAAACGGAGGAAGAGCAGGATCAGGACCAAAATCAAGACAAGCCACGTGTGCGCGGCAAACAGGTGGGATACAGGGTTCAGGTTTATGCCGACAACAATGTCAGGTCTGCAAAGACAGAGGCCCGTCAGCGTGAACGTGCTATAGGCAGCTCGTTTCCTCAATATGGTACATATGTGTCATACGCATCTCCGTTCTGGCGTTTGCGCGTAGGTGATTTCCGTTCGCAGTACGAAGCGGAGAAGGCCGCAGCTGAGATAAAGCGGCAGTTTCCCGGTTATGCTAGGGAAGTGCGTGTGGTACGTGACCGGGTCAATGTGAAATGACCCTATTCTATTCCTTGAATATAGGTGGAAGATGATTAGCGAAGAGTTTGATTTTGATGTGGAGACTGACGGTTTGAGCGATCAAGAGCGAATAGATGCCCTGGCAGCACATTATCGTGAGATCCTAAGGCTCGTTGGCGAGGATCCAGATAGGGAGGGGTTGCTAAAGACGCCGATGCGTGCTGCAAAGGCGATGTGGTTTGCTACGCAGGGTTATCGGACGAGGCCCTCTGACATATTGCGTCAGGCGATTTTCGAGTATGCCGGTTCGCGTATGGTCGTGGTTCGCGATATTGAATTCTATTCCATGTGCGAGCATCACATACTTCCATTTTTCGGTACCGTAAGCGTAGCCTATGTGCCCGACGGATCCATGATCGGCCTGAGCAAACTTCCCAGACTGGTAAATGCCGTTGCACGGAAACTTCAGGTGCAGGAACGTCTTACAGCCGAGATATGCCGTGAGGTGAAGGATACATTGTCGGCCAAGGGGGTGATGTGCGAGTGCCGTGCCCAACACCTTTGCATGCAGATGAGGGGGGTGGAAAAACAGCTTTCAAGCACTGTGACGGTGGATTACAACGGGGTGTTTGAGACGGATGCCTCTCTCAGGCAGGAGTTCTTCAACATGATAAAATAATTTGTTGCTGTCAGGTGAAAATTTTTTGAGCAGCTATGAAAATTATGAGCTGTATCAAATTGAACTGCACCCCAAAAGTTTTTTTAGAACTTTTGGGGTGCAGTTCAATTTGATATATGGGTAGATTTATAGAGGTTGAACTGGATTATCCTAATAGCGAGAATACAACCAAGAATTGGAGCATCAATAATGCGGCTTGGTTACCACTTCAAATCGAAGCGTTCGATATCGTCTTCCCGGAGATCATTTGAGTTCGGTCTTGTATGTCCAGCCGAGGCCGGTGGCTTTCGACACGTCAAGGAGCTTGCGGGGTGTTCCGTTGGGGCGGCTCGTGTCCCAGTTGATACGACCTTTGTAGCCTACGACCTTTGCGGTCAGTTCGGTGAGCTCTTTTATGGTCAGCTCCTTGCCGGTACCGGCATTAACCGTCTCGTTGCCGGAGTAGTTGTTCATAAGGAACACGCACAGGTTGGCGAGGTTGTTGACATACAGGAACTCGCGCAGCGGAGAGCCGTCGCCCCAGCAGGTGACTTCTTCAAGCCCCGCCTCTTTAGCCTCATGTAAACGTCTGATGAGTGCGGGCAACACATGGCTGTGTTCGGGATGGTAGTTGTCGTTTGGCCCGTAAAGATTGGTGGGCATCACCGAGATATAATCCGTACCATATTGACGGTTGAGGTATTCGCAATATTTCAGACCGGATATTTTTGCAAGAGCGTATGCCTCGTTGGTCTGCTCCAATGAGGAGGTCAGCAGGCACGATTCCGGCATGGGCTGCGGAGCCATACGGGGATAGATGCAGGATGAGCCGAGAAACTCCAGTTTCTTGCAGCCGTTGCGCCATGCGGCGTTGATGACGTTCATCTCCAGCATCATGTTGTGGTACATGAAGTCGGCCAAATGATTCTGGTTGGCAATGATGCCGCCGACCTTGGCTGCTGCGAGGAACACATATTCAGGCTTCTCGGCTGCGAAGAAATCGTTTACGGCCTGCTGGTTGATGAGGTCAAGCTCCTTGTGTGTCCCGTAACGCCTGTCATAAGAGCGGTTTCATCATTAGCTTAGTCTCTATTGGAATTTATTGTTATGTGTTTTTTGCGATTATACTCATTGTAGAGAAGCCCGGGAAGAGTGCGGATTATCCATGCGCAACGGTTGATCTGCTTTCGGGGTTCCACAATTATCCGGTGAACGAACTCCATGTGATGGTTGATCATCCATTTCGGAGCACGTTTCACATCCTCACCGCTGAAAAATTTGAAAGCGGCTCCCACAGCAATCATCACTCCCTTCTTAAGATGCGGGAGAAGGTGGTACATGAATATCTCCTGCTTGGGTGCACCCAATGCGATCCATATTATGTCAGCTCCATCCTCCTCAAGCATCTTGGCTATGGCGCGGAAGTCGAACTCATCAGCTTCGAGGAATGGCAGTTCATAAAAGAGCATGCTCTCTACATCCGGATTTATCCTGGACAGATTATGTCTCAATCCGTCAAGTATCCTTTGCGAGGCTCCGAGAAACGCCATTTTATAACGGCCCTCTGAAATGATGTCCTTGAAAATCTGGCTGCCACAATATTGCGGGTAGCGTACGCCATGTATCCATTTGATATACAAGGGTACGTAGCTGCTGTCGCAAAGCGCGAACATTGCGTTGTCAAGCACTTTGCGATAAGCCTCATTGCGGTTGGCGATATCGAGAATCACCCCATCGGCAACGCAGATATACCCTTTGCCTTGACGCTGAACGCACGCATCAATTTTATCATGAACAGCCTCTTGGTCAAATTCATAATTGATATTGAAGTATCGTTTCATAGTAATAGAACGAGACTCTGAAATTTATGATAATGAATATTAAATTATATCCCCTGTTTTATCCCCAAAGGATACATCAATTGTATTTGCTCAAAATATCTGAGATCATAGTTTCAAAAGTTTTAAGTGTATATTTATTATTATAAGTATTATATCCATTTTCCGCAATACGAAGCCTGTAATCCGCATCGTCCAAGAGCTTGGCAATGGCTTCTGCCAGTTCTTCGACGGATTTGGACGGAACTATGAGTCCATTATTCCCAGATTGTATAATGTCAGGTATTCCTCCTTCATCGGTTGATATAACAGCAACTCCTTGTTGCATTGCCTCCAGAATGACGAGGGGAAAACATTCATTCTCATAAAAAGTTGGAAAGACAAAAATATCTGATTTTGAAATCTCGAATTGCTTGTCATCACCATATTTTTTCCCTATATAGACAGTGGTCTTATCAAGTCCTCTGGCTCTTACTTCCTTTTCAAATCTATCGCGGTCAATCTCGCTTGTTTCTCCACCTACAAAATTACATTTAAATATATACCCTTTGCCTTTTAGAATCTTACAAGCATCCAATAATGTAAGGACTCCCTTGCTCTCTATTAAATTGGAGAGAAACAGCAGCCTTGGCACCGGGTGAGGAGGCTTATTTAGGCGTTTAACTAATGGTATGCCGTTTGGGCATATTACAGCATTCTCTTTTTTGACTACCTTCTCTATATCTTGATAAAGACGCCATGAAAGAAGAATCACCTTTGAATTCCGGTATACCAAAGGTAAAAGCCACCTATAGATTGGTCTGTCAACATCTGCTGACATTCCCTTGTTGTGTTGGTGAATAATCAGCTTTTTGCCGAACAACTTGCAGAGCAATGCAAACGGTGCATCCTTCAAGAATCCTACTCCGTGACAAGTTATTGCTATATAGTAAGCATCATAGCGATTGGTTGTCAGTTTCCAAAAAGTTTTGAAAAATGATTGTATAAATCTGAAGGCCTTTAATGGGCTTCGCTTGCCAATCTCATCCATGCGCCTCGAAGTGGACAGGTTGACCCAATCAAGATTTAATTTTTCATTGATGATAGGGCTATCTTTTATATACTGCGTCATCATAGCCGAACCATGAATCGGTGGAGGAAGAGGGGCAATCATCAATATCCGTTTCATATCTATCAGATTAAAAGATTATATTCCAAAGGATTTATAAAGCCCGATAATGTGGAAAAGGAAACATTCATAAAGGATTTTAGGAGCTGGCAAGCACAAGAACGGCTTTTTCAGGACAATCGTCACAAAAATCTACCTATATATGAAATACATTATCTTGCTCCAGATTCGTATCATAATACTATTGTAAGCTATGGCCTGTTTGGTCAACTGAGGATTTTCTGATACTGTTGTGGGATAATTCAAGGTTCTTTTGTTACCATCTATCAGTTCATACTTGAATCTACTCCATTTCTTGCAATTAGTCCCTTTACCATCAAATCCGTCGTTAACTATAAAACTTTTCGTGGGGAAAAGGGATAATTTCCCTTGGAGAAATTGGGCGAAACAGAACCGTATAGCCCAAGACTTATTTCTTCCTTTTTTCCAGTTTTCAAGCATGCCGAAACAGTCTGAGCCACCCCAATTATTGAATGTCTTTTTATATTTTCGATAATTTTCCCAAGGTTCAAGATTCCAATCCACAGTCTCCCAACGATTACGCCATGTTCCCCACCCCCACGAACTACTCCGAGGACAAAAATACACATCATAAGGATAGTCATTAGGAATCGTCACCTTATTCGTATATCCACATATAGAAAATACCTTCTCGTTATTTTCATACCGATTAAGAGCATCGTTCATAAATTGCAGAAAATTAGGCTGAACAATAAGGTCATCCTCCAATACGATAACTGTACCATATTTTGACAAGACTTCTCTCACCCCATTAATAATTGATATTCCAAGCCCTTCATTAACTGAAGAGAACTGGTAATTTACTGTTTTAAAACCGCCTACAGACTTTACCAATTCCTGAACCTGCTTTACTTTCTCAGCTTCAGCTATACTCCTCGCACCATCAACAAAAACAAACAAATCGCTATCGATCGCCTCTTTACATTCTTTCAAGGAATCAATCAATCGCCTCAGTGGTTCGCTACGGTTAAAGGCAAAGATTACAATTGGTGCATTCATATTCTTCTGCGTGAATCTATTATGTCAAGCAATTTATCGGAAACTCCGGAAATGGCTTTACGAAAGAACATCTTCTTGGAGTTTTCAATCATACTCAAGTCAGCATCATTAAAAACCTTTATACTTCCGTTATATTCTATCAAATGCAATGGTGTCAATCCCACTAATCCTGGATAAGAACCTGTATATAGAATGGCATTATCTTTAAATGGGGAATTAAAGATGATTGTCTGAATCAACATCTCGTCTGGAGCAAAACATGTTTTGAAATAGCTTTCAATTTGAGGTGTCCAATTTTGACGCACAAAGCGTAGACAACCTCCAGTAATACACCACCAAGATGACCCCATATAAATGTCCATTCGTTTGCCCGATGACAATTCTATGTAAGGTTTCTTTCTAAAAGGCAATAATCGCATCAAGAGTCTCGCCGAGCCACTGAATAAGCGTTTAAATTGATTATTTCGAGTAGGCATATCTCTAAAAAAATGATAGAGTATAAATTTCTCTCGAATTTTAGTTGGCTTAAAGCATGCTGATATATCAAACCCGCAAATTAGTTCCTTGCTTGGTTTTTCAGTCAGATACTCAACTATTTCGTTGTTACTCCACAATGGGTAATCCAATCCACTTAGAAAGAACACCCTGTCATACTCTATATTAGATGCCAGACATTCATCAATTAGCGCTTTTTGATATTGACATTGTGAAAAACCAGCCCATTGAACTAAAACACGTTTGTTGATAATTTTACCCCCCCCAAGACCTGTAAACGCCGCAATATCAACACGTTTATCTATGTGAATATAAAAATCAGTAACTTCGGGGATCTCCAACGCTGAAATCAAACGCCGAAGGTGTAATGGATCAGTATGAGCAGCTATCAGATAAGCGATTTTCATATAAGTCGCATTAGATGTTTAAATTATAGATATGTGCGCATCTGTACTTCCTCACGGGTTTAAGAGCTTCGACCACCACGTCAATTCGGTTAAATATCAGAGAGAGTATCGGTAGTTTCATATTATATTAGATTGAATTCACTTTGATTATTCGATGATATGCTGTGCCTTTAGTATCTCGTTCAATCTTGACACGCCGTTATCAAACGAAAATACTTCAGCATATTTCTTTTGGATTTCTTTCTTATCAAAGGATTTGGAGTTAAGAGATCGTAATATCTCCTCGAATTCTTCACATGAGCTATACGCAAACAAGGCACCTTTTTCACAAAATATCGAATATCCTCGAGCGGAGACTGAATGAGTGATAACGGGAAGTCCCATTTTTAGCCCATCCATTATTCTAAGTTTCAGACCTCCCCCCAATGATACGGGACAAATATAAAAGTCGGCCTTTTCCAATAACGATTCCATTACGTTCGGATTAGGAATCAATGTGACTCCTATGCTTTCGCATTTCTCCATAAACCCTTTTGAGGGATTTTTTCCCGCGATCAAGAATTCACACTCTGGAAAGTACTTTCTGACTATTGGATAATATTGCTTAAGCCAACCATTCAGAGATCGTATAGTTTGTGTCGCAGAAAGATTCCCGGTTATGATGAAAGTGGTTTTGGATTGTTTGTTGCGTTCTTTAATGATTGGCAAATTCTTTTTCTCCGACTCAAATGCTCCCAATGCGTTGCATAAAGGATTTTTTCTTGAGCATTTATAGTTTTCTTCCAATAGTCGAGTATCTTCATCTGTAAGCGTCAGATTCAAATCGCTCTTGCCAAAAGCTGCGGATTCATATTTTCGGGTCCAGTAAATAGATGCGCCTTTCAGCAAGTAGGGAGCGTTATCCCGAATATATTCATATTCATAGTTGTGATGGATTGTTATCACTTTGCTGCCATGACTGTGCGCTAGATCAATTAACCCAAATGAGCATCTTGAATTGTCGAATACAATGAGGTCAAAGAATTTTTCGCCTATGAGTTTTTGAAATGTTGATTTATAACGATGTGTTACTCCAAGGAACACTCCAATCAATTTTTGGATTGCAGGACGTTTGTCTTCAACTTCGATGATATTTACTGTGGGGGAAATTCCCTCAGGCCGCGTTGTTTTATGAGACGGACAAAGTAATGTCACTCTTCCCTTGAAGATTTCAGCAAAAGCATTGATAAATGCCCTTGAAGCGAATATTCCACCTCCAACGCCATTAAGATAATGTTGTGTTACAACCAATACGTTGTAATCTGAATGTTTCATTTCTGTCGTTGATAATAATTCCTGACAAAAGATATTATTTTAAAGATCCAGATGCACATGTTGGCTTTCAAGTGTGATACACCTCTATATCGTGTATAGTAGTATTTCTCCGACTTGGCTTGAACCGCGCTGATTTTTGTGCTTTTCAGATGTTTGCCAATGGTGGCACCATGTGCATGTACGACCGTTACCGTTGGTTGATAGTAGACTCTTTTGCCAATCTTGTGCAGTCTTTCGGATAGAATCATTTCTTCTCCATAAAGAAATGTATTAGGATCAAAGCCCCCACAATCAACAAAACAGGAAGACGGCATCATGAAAAAGGAACCCATGATCCGATAATGATATCCCTCCGTCGCTTTTTCTGAGTAGTCTAATTTGAAGCGTTTGATTTTGTTCTCCTTGGACAAGAATGGAGTCAACAGATACATCCAAACATAGCGATCCGATATGGATTTGTAAGATTCGGGTGATTGACACTTGCCATCAAGACCTATTACTTTGGGGCCGATCATCCCTATTGACATATCTGATTGGAGTGTATCTATGAGTGTCTCCACTGTAGCAGTCCGTGGCAACTCAATATCATTGTTGGAGAACAGCAGATACTTGCATCCAAAATTCTTGAGCAGAAAATCTGCGCCTATGTTGTTGGCTTTGGCAAAGCCAAGATTTTCGGTTTGCGGAGAAATGAAATAATTATTGTCAAGTTTTATTTCTACAGTAGATGATATATCTACGAATCCTTTATCTTTATATTGGGCGATAGACTCTTCAGAGGCTGAATTGATTACTACGACAACCTTATATGGTATCTCAATTTTTGACAATTCGTTTTCTATGAAGGCGATAGTCCTGGAGGCGCTTTTATAGTCGACTACCACTATCCCAAGTGTATTCATAACGTTCAGCAGAAAATTCAAGATTGTATAGATAGTAGAATACGATAAAGAAGAGCATGTGGACTGCTGAGCCGAAATAGCTTATTGTCAGTCCACAAATAAGTGTTTGGATGCTGATCAATCTGAGATATATAGGTATATTCTTTCTCACAAGGGCACCAATGTAAATATAGGCAAACGCTATAATCGGAATGATCCCGAATTGGCTCCAGTATCCTATAAATCCAAGATCGGAGTTTATTATACCGGCTTTTTGCAATTTTGCCATGACAGATGTGGAGTGGGAGCTCAAGAAGCCATTGCCAAATATGTCACACCAGATGCTTGGAGAGTATTTGTATAGAAAGTAGGTAAAGGCTTTGTTGCGGTTATAATCCGTATCGGCAAGTTGTTTCTGTGTCTCTTCGATCAGGTCGTTGATTATATCAATCGCATATACCACCAGAACGACGGCTGTCAGAGAAATCAAAACATATTTTAATCTGGATTTCATTCTGAGTATCATGAATCCGGTAAGTAACACTACCGGGAATAGCGTGCTTCGGTTTTGTATCAGAAAAATCAGTGTCAGAAGAAATATGATATATGCTAATTGCTTAGCGGAAAAAATATTATCACTTTTCTGGAGATAGTAGTATAGAGGGATTGTAAGCAGTGAAAATCCATCAAGCATGGCTTCGTCTATTGTACTTAATGTCATGACAGTCTCGTCATTATTGAACACAAATAGTGACGGATCCAGGTATTTGAGAGTAAAAAAGAGACAATACAACAATGAGAACTTTACAAGCGATGACATGATATCTTCTCTTGATGGCGCAATTTTTGCTAAGAATATCGGGGTCAATATCAAATATTGCGTACGGTAGGTGATGATAGATTGAGTAAAAGTTTGGTTATAAAAGAAAGAGACAGTGAACATTGACAGAATGATACCTGCAAAAATACATCCAATAGGGATATAATATCGTCTGTCAAATTTATAGTCGGATGTTTTATAAAAGAATGTACCTAAAAACAGATAAACAAAAAGTGCTATTAGCCATATATCAGGGCCTATGTATCCTAAAGGCTTAATATTCCAACACCTTAGAAACAGTAGGTACAATATGAGGAGATAGTATTGTTTAGCCATGAAATGGGTCTATACTGCTAAATTTATTGAGAAAGCCTACAAATGCCTTTTATATATTAGCGGCAGTTTTTTCAGCATACCGATTATGAATGGATTCTTGACAATATAAAGTTGCAGGAGTATAGAGTAGACAAGAATCATCATGGATGCCATGATCAACTGAAGCAATGCGGATATTTTCATCTGGGAGATGAGAAACATTATAATGGCAGCAGGAAAATAGTAGAAGAGATTTACCAATATATTTTTCCATGGCAACCTATACTTGATAGTCTTGTGCATTTCAAATTGCGACAAAACCAATATTGTGGTTTCACAAGTCACCCATACGATTGCAGAGCCAGCACTTTTTAACATCGGGACAAGCAGTATATTAAGACCTACACCTAAGATCGCTCCGATTATAGAATTTACGAAAATGGCTCTGTCTCTCTTCAATGGCATCATAGACTGAATGACCAAGATTTGCTCCAATCCGATTATGAGTATCAATGGCATAACGATCTGCATCGGTACCACTGCTCCACCATACTGTGATCCTGCAATAACATCTACTATCTGACCGGCAAAAATTACACATAAAATGATAGTTGGGATGGAAAAACATACCAGCAAATCTACGCTTGACGATATTTTTGCTCTGAATTCCTTGATATCCCCATTTGCCACCAGTGAACTCATACGTGGAAGCATGACACCTGTAAATGCTGTAAAGATTGAGATTATTATAGAGTATATTTTTGTGGATGTCGTGTAATATCCCACTTGCACGTCACCGCATGCAAACCCCAAGAAAGTTATGTTGAATGTTGTGTACATTGACGTTAAGATAAGATATATCCCCAACGTCATATATGACTTGACATATTGTCGAACGTGTATCCCTTTCAATGAAAATGTTACAATTTTTCTTGAATATAGAATATTGATGAATGCATTTAATACAATCGTAACTGATGTGAGGCCATAATATATTATATAATCATCTGAATCATGCACAAAAATAAATATAAGTGCCACATACACGAATCTTATTGAAATTGCACGCTGGGTGATAAACTTGAACTGTTCAGTACCCTTGTATAACCATTCGATAAGAAATAGATTAAATAACAATTTTACGACTCCAATCCATAAGAGCTTTCTATAATCAAACAGTTGGGGTATGCTGTACATGCATATCAGCAATACGACTATTGCAACAATTGTAGTTATGAAATTCAGTACAAGCAAACTACTGAACACCTTGCTTGTGGCTAACTTATTTGCCCTATTGGCTGCAATCTCCCTGATACCCGTTGCACTTATCCCCATCATAGAGAATAATGTGAAATAATTTATGATGCTGTCTACAAAATTGCAAATGCCTATATTTTCAACTCCCAATACTCTTGATACATAGGGATATGTGAGCAATGGGAATATGTAATTAACAGATGTCAATAAACTGCTATAAAGGAAGTTTCGTTTGAGACTATTCATATTTAAATGAATGCATCAATCAGATGTCGTCTTCTCTGTCATGGTCATAGTCCCTGATTACGTTTTCGCTTAGTATTTTTACCGGATTACCTCCCATTACGCAATAGGACTTCATTTCACAATTTCGTGTCACTACCGATCCCATACCGAATATGCATCGGTCTGGCGTATGCACTGAGTGCATTATTTTGCATTGGGTACCAAACCAATTATATTCCCCGATAGATATCGAACCGCTTGCTTTTTTATAAACCTTTTTATTCAGGTCGAACAAAGGATGGAAGTTAGTATCCATAATCAAAACTTCCCAACCAAGGCTTGTATGATTTCCAAATTTCATCTCCCTGTATGAGATTAATTTCAATCCGGCACTGCTTATAAAGTCATCCCCAAACTCAACTGTCGTTTTTCTACCAAAGGATAGATATGAGTCATTGCCAATGGATGCATGACCATTGAAACGCACAGTGCCTCCTTTATTTTCCCATGTGATACCCGTATTGGGATATATGGATGTTACATGGAATCCAAGACGAATCATTCCATATTTTGCAGGTCTTTTGAGTATAATCTTCCCATCACACTGAATCAACTTAGGCTTGTAAAGCAATATGGGTAGCTTTATAGCCTGTCGAAATGGCAGATAATGGAAGTTAAACCAAATTGTCGTAAGAATACTTCTGAGGACTGGTATATTCTTATGTATTTTTTTGACTATTTCCAACATGGTTTAATGGGTGTGTGTTGTGTGGTTGTATCATTATTACTTAAGTTGGTTAAATCCTGACCATTGCCCCAATTTATTCAATGACATACGCATATCTTGAGTGCTTGATCAAGTAATTAATGATAGCCAAAATGTAAGGTGCTGATATGTCGTATATGTGTTTGACCATTGCGCACAATGGCCTAAAATCATGTGTATTAGGAGTAGGCCTCCCACGGAGTCAAGATAATACAGGCGACGTTTCTTATGAGAGTTGGTATCGTCTGAATATGATTTATCTGATTGTACCATACCTCCAATCTGCTCAATCGCGTTGGAAGAGATCGCGGGTATAAACCCTGTCTGCGGCAGATACAAGCGACGGATCGTAGCGATTGGCGATTATTGCCTGTGAGAGATCCAAGAAGCTGTTGAAATTATTGACCACTTCGCTTCCGAAGAAAGTAGACCCATCTTCAAGGGTAGGTTCGTAGATAATCACTTTGGCTCCCTTGGCCTTTAGTCGTTTCATTACCCCTTGGATGGAAGACTGGCGGAAATTATCGCTATTGGATTTCATTGTCAGGCGATATATGCCTATTACACATTCCTTTTCAGGCTGGTTTTCATAGCCGTTGTTAGTTGAGTAGTCGTACCATCCGGCTTTTTTGAGCACTTGGTCGGCGATGAAGTCCTTGCGTGTGCGGTTGCTTTCTACTATGGCCTCGATAAGATTTTCGGGCACATCGGCGTAGTTGGCGAGGAGCTGCTTGGTGTCCTTGGGGAGACAGTAGCCGCCGTAGCCGAACGAGGGGTTGTTGTAGTGGGTGCCGATGCGTGGATCCAGACCTATTCCATCTATTATTGCACGTGGGTCAAGACCTTTCACCTCGGCGTATGTGTCAAGTTCATTGAAATAGCTTACGCGTAGGGCAAGGTAGGTGTTGGCAAAGAGCTTGACTGCCTCAGCCTCTTTTACGCCCATGAAAAGTGTGGGGATCTCCGCCTTTAAAGCGCCCTCTTGCAGCAGATCGGCAAATTTATGTGCCATCTCGGTAAGATGGGCTATGTCTGCCAATTTTGAAATCGCTCCGTTTTCCTCAGCCTCGCCCTCTATCATTTTGGGTATGCCGACTATGATACGCGATGGATAGAGATTATCGTAAAGAGCCTTGCTTTCTCTAAGGAATTCGGGAGAGAACAGAAGGTTTAGTTTACTCGCTCCTTTTTCAAGATACTTCACATAAAGTGAACGGGTATAACCTACCGGAATCGTTGATTTGATTATAATTGTTGCCTTTGGATTGACTTCAAGGACGAGATCAATCACCTCTTCCACATGCCGGGTATCGAAATAGTTCTTCACCGGATCGTAGTTGGTAGGAGCCGCCACAATAACTATATCAGCATTGCGGTAAGCTGATGCCCCGTCAAGGGATGCTGTCAGGTCAAGCTGCTTTTCTGAAAGATATTTTTCTATATAATCATCCTGAATCGGAGACTTTCGATTGTTGATCATGTCAACCTTTTCGGGGATGACATCAACGGCTGTAACCTTATTGTGCTGTGAAAGTAGGACTGCAAGTGAAAGTCCTACGTAACCGGTCCCTGCAACGGCAATATTCATAACCTTAATTTTGTCTGATTAATTGTTTCCATACCCGTAGCCGTAGTGGTAGCCATAACGGTGGTAGCCGTAGCCTGAGTGGATGTCGGTGCCGTTGAGAAGGATGGCCATGTTGCGGTAGCGGTCGGTGTCGTAGTATTCCTGTATGTTGGGCAACTCGTCCTTTTCAAGCAATCCGGCGCGGACTACGAAGATGGTCATGTCGGCGAGGCGGTTGATCACCTTGGCATCGGTGACTATCTCTACGGGTGGACAATCAAGTATGATGAAGTCGTAGTATTCACGAAGTCCATTCACAAACTTGTCAAGCTTTTCTCTTGACAATAGTTCTGCGGGATTGGGTGGCACTATGCCTATCCCTATCGCATCAAGAGTGGGAGTATCATCAACGCCCTTCACAAACAGATTCTCTTCATGGGTCTTGCCGACGAGGAAATCCACGATACCATTGCCGGTATGACCGATGGTCTTCGACAGTGACCCTTTGCGGATGTCAAGGTCAATGACAAGTACACGCTTCCCTTTTATGGCAAGGACTTTGGCGAGATTGATGGAGACAAACGTCTTGCCACTTCCGGGATTAGCGGAGGTTACGGCTATCACCTTGCACTTGCCGTTATTCCCTCCTCCATCAACGCCCATATATTCAAGATTGGTGCGCAGCACACGGAATGCCTCGTTGACGGCATCATTGCTTTTTCCTGTCACTACTATATGCCTTACCTCCTTGTCATGCTTTTTGAGACATGCCATCATCCCGTGTGGCTTGCCGCCAGCCGAGGGAACCTCGCCGAGATACGGCACTTTCAACGGCGAGAGGTCTTTCTTCCCTCTTATCTTCGTGTCAAGCGATTCGCGGACTACGAATATGCCGATGGGGAAAGCCAACCCCAGCAGGAATGCGATCATAAGGATATTGCGATTCTTCGGGAAGGTCGGTGCGTCGCTGCCGTAAGGTGCCCTGACCATGTTGGTGTTATAGGCAGTGAACGCCTGTGTCAGCTCGTTCTCCTCACGTTTCTGCAGCAGGAACAGATAGAGCGATTCCTTGACTTTCTGCTGACGCTCCACGCTCAAGAGATATTTCGCCTGGTTCGGATTGGCGGCAATCTTGCTCGTGGTGGCCGACACCTGCTGGCGGGCGTTTGACATCTGGGCACGCAGTGTGGCGATATAGGCGTTGATGGATGCAACGATGTTGCCTTTCAACGTGCGCAGCGCCTGTGTCCTGTCCTTGACGATCGGATTTGCCTCGCTTGTCGACTCCAACAAGCGGTTGCGCTCTATGACGATGTTGTTGTATTGACCGATGGCTGATTCAATATCGGTGCTGACTATGCCTGTGTTGACCGGCAGAAGATGGTCGAAGGAGTCGCCCGACAATTGGCCGCGCACCATCTCTGCAACGGATATCTGGTTGTTGAGGTCGAGGATTGCGGCCTGCGCCTCTGACGACTGCGCCATGTACATGTTCGTGGCCGCTCCCACATCAGGCAGGAGATGCTCCGACTTGTAAGAGGATATGTCAGAATCCACATTGCCGAGCTCCTTCTCTATGACACCGAGACGTTCGTCAATGAACCTTGATGTAGAGACTGCTATCTGGTTCTTGTCCTTGACCCATCTCTCGTTATAGACCTGTATCAGCGTGGTCAGTATGTCATCTGCCTCTGCGATGGAGGGGCACGTTATGGAGATGTTGATAATGGATGCCTTGTCGTTGCGAAGTGTCGCCGTTATCTTCTCCGCAAGCGCGTCAGCAGTAGCCTTGACAGTGCTATGGGCGAATTTGATATCCGCGCTTATGAACGGGTCGGCATTCCAGTCAGGTTTTATAACCGCCAACTTGATATTGCCTATCGCTATTGTGTCTCCGATTGCGGCCGATACAGTGCCTTCCACAGGATCCTCGCCAACATTGATGTCGCTCACTGCGACCTTTCCATCCTCGGCAAGATTGAAAACGAAATCAAACACGGCGCAGTCCGAATCATCTACCACTTCAAACAGAACCGGAGTTGCCTTGTAAAGCAGTACCTCCCGCAGCCCCTCCTTGACCGTGTAATGGTCGTTCAGGTTCAGTCGCGAAACGACCTCGCTCATCAGCTCAGGCGATTCCACTATGCATATCTCGTTCTCAAGGTTGGTGTTGTTCTGCACTATGCCGAGTTCCGACATGTCAATCGATGTCCCCGCCGTAGCACCGTTTTTGTCCTCGTTCTTTATCAGAAGGGAAGCTGTACGGGTATACTCAGGAGTGGTCTTCATCAGATAGATGACAGCCACCGACATGGTCACTATCAATGATATGACAAACCAGTACCATTTGGAGACCGCAAAGGCAACGATACTTTTAAGCGTCAGACCGTTGTTGTTCTGCTGCGCCTGTTGGCGCTGTGTTTGCTGTGTGGGAATTGCCATTTTATACTCTCGTATAAAGTTATAAGGATAAGGATTTATTTGAACACAAGGACAGCCACTGTTGTCAGGAGCGATGCTATGGATGTCCAGAGGCTGATAGACTTAAGGTTGTTGGGATTGTCCTCAGACCGGCGTGCCACCGCCTTGTTGGGTTTGACATAGATAATGTCGTTTTGCTGGAGATAGTATGCCGGGGATTCGAACAGGCTGTCGTCCTTGAGATCCACAAGGTACTTTGTCCTCTTTCCTTCATGTTCGCGTATCACGGTAATCTCCCTTTCGCCGTACTCTGTCAGGTCTCCGGCTCTTGACAAGGCTTCCAGAAGCGTGACCTTGTCATCGGAGATGGCGTAGGTGCCGGGGGCGGTTACCTCTCCCACTACCGAGAAATGCAGGTTGACAAACTCCACCGACACCACAGGGTCTGCCACCCATTTACCGTCAATCAGCGCGCGGCTTATCTTCTCGCTAATCTGCTCACGGTTCAATCCGGCTATGTGCATGGCACCCAAAACGGGAAAATTTATGTCTCCAAAATTGTCGACGGTATATACCGATACATTTCCTTGGTTTTGTTGCAGCAGCTGCTGAGCTGTCTGTCCGACCCTTTTGTTTGCCTGCACCAGATTGAACAGCTGAGCCAGCTCCGGTTCCTTGCATGACACTACGATGGACAACTGGTCATGCGGCTGCACCTTTATTTCATTCAGATTCAATACCGTTTCTTCCTGATTGTAGACAGCATTCTGCATATACGCTATCTTTTTTGAAGAGGTACACGACGATGCCAATAACAAGAGGGAGAACCCTGCGGCGATCATTATATTTTTCAGTTTCATATCATTTATGAGTTATATTCTTTGATGACTTACTTACTCTTTGGGAATCAAACGTAAAGATCCTGTGCCAGCTTTCTCTCCCTTGCATGTATTGCATGCGTAAGGATGGTGTTGACCACGATCCAGAGCGCAAGGTCACAGAAAATTATGGCGTTGATGATGAACACGATGAGCAATATCGTAAGTGGTATGGCCACAGTTTCAGGCAGATGAGCGAATCCCATGAACTCGTGGAGATCGTCTATTTCCATTCCACCGGTAATGATCAACAATGCCGAGACAGCCTGAACCATGAACTTCGCCCTGTATTTAACGCCCAAAAGGTCATCGGCCATCCCGGTCAGATAGAGAAGTATCGCACCCGATGAGATGAAACATATCGGTTGGAGATTTCTGTAAAGGCAGGGAATCAGTGTCCCGTCGCCTACCCCGGTGCCGAAACCGTAAAGCAGAAAGAATGCAAGCAGTATTGATGGGAAGAATGCGATCCCTCCCAGGCGCGGAATCTCGCATTTGTGGATTTTTCGCGGATCGGGCACGTCAAAAAGGTTCTTCCGGAACGCAATCAACAGGATATGGGGTATGATGATGCCTGGGAGTGCCATGACGAGCACCAACACCATCAAATCTATGTATAACCACTGTGTCATTCCAATAAAGGTGTGTGTTATTGATCAAGCCGCTTCGCCGTTCGTTCAGCTACTCAATGAATAGGCGCCGAAAACGTAATCCCTGTTGTAGCGGAAACCCGACGAGGTCAATCTTTTGTCCATTATCAGCTTGAGATTCTCCGTCCTATCGAAATCCTCTAAACAGATTATCAGGCCGCACTTCATATTGTCCGCTACGATTCCCGCCATTTCTTCAATATCGTAGATTCCCGGAACGTCAATGTATTCCACCGGTATGAGCACGGATAGAATATCCAAGTCGCTGATCCGGCTGAAATCTGAGGAGACGGATATCATGCCCCGTTCTACAAGCGCTCGGAGGTCTGAATCCCTCACATTGTCCGAGAAGCTGATGCCCTTCCTCACCATGTCGCGCTTGAAATCCCTCGTGTCGAAACATATCACCTTGTAACCCTCACTGGCTGCCTTCACAGCCATTTCCAACCCTTTAGGGGAAAGCCCGAAAAAGCCTATCACTACCTTTTTCTCAAGAACACGCCTTTGGAAATCCATGTAGTTGGAAGATTGACCTATGGACATATCAATAGCATCAATTACGCCGGGATGGCTTTCATACAAACTGTATATAGGACGGCTCTACCTCCACTGCTGCCGCTATGAGTCTGGAGATCTCCACTATCAGACGGCGTTTCCTCATGCCTTTTACAGACAGCAGTCGTCCCTCGTAGTTGTTCAACAAACCGCCGATGATTCGGACTTTCTTGCCATACATCAACGGGGTAAGTTCACCGGGTCTATAATACAATGGGGCATCAGTGTTGCTTACGGCATTGATGAATCTTTCCATCTCTTCCGTGCGCACCGTCATGGGTTCATTCTGCGATTTGCCGAAAAGGAACCTGTATTGAAGGCGGGGATATTTTTCCACATAGAGGTCAAGCGTTGCCTTGGTTTCGTGGACGAACAACAAGTCCTGAATAACCGGGACTTCGCGCCTCTGCTGATGTCCTCCGATAGTCATTATCATCTGCTTCATCGGGGTGAACACCTCCAGACCGGCTTTTGCGAGGTCATGTATAGCAAGCACATTGGCATTTCTGCGCTTGAGATCACGCATAACGAACCACTGTTTTTCGAAGGAGGTCATAGGGCGATTTCGTGACTTAAAGGCAATTCTTCAAATCCTGCTTAATCTCAGATTATCCTGATTTTTAAGCAGTTGCCAGCTTGTGCTAAAAAGAAGAAGGATTTTTTAATGAGGAATTTACCTCGGCGTTTCACACGTGTCTTTGTCACTATTTCTTCATCGTTTCCCGTTTAATATTTGTCAGTTTCTCCGGGAGAAACTTGCATTTGAGACTGCAAAGTTAGTCAATTTATTGGAAATAACGGTATTTAGGAGGATAATATTTTATGATCCTGCATAAAATATCAGACTGTTCAGTTGGATTCGCCAAACAAGTGTTTGGCGAATCCACTAATTAAAAATCTATCCAACCATTGATTCCCAACATATTAATATGCTGTGCAAGTTTCTCCCGGAGAGTCTTACCGGTTCGCAAAACATCTGATTCCTATCTGTCATTTTCTCTTTCTTCCATCCATCATCCTTATGATATCGCTGTTTGCCTTGTCTACTGCTGATGTGTCAAGTGACTGGAGGTATATAAGCGTGGTGCTTTCCGAATCGTGTCCCATCGCTTTGCTTATAGTCAATAGCGATACATTATTCGAATGTGCGATGCTGGCCCATGCATGGCGTGCCACATAGAGCGTTAATTTAGTTTCAAGCCCCAACATCTTGCCTATCTTCTGTATATTGCGGTTCACACGGTTGTAGGATTTCACATACTGGAGATCCACATCGTCGCCACCATCCGAGAGAATCGGTAAGAGATAGGCAGATTCATTTTTTCCAAAGCTATCTATTATCTTTTGTGTGGCCGGTTCGATTCTTACATGCAGCTTCTGTCGTGTCTTGCGCCGCGAATAAGTGATCACACCGTTTGAAACATCGCTTTTCCTAAGAAAAGCGATATCAATAAACGACATCCCACGAGTATAGAATGCGAACATGAACACATTTCGGGCGAAATCAAGTGAGGAGTTGCCGGTGAGATCAAGGTCGCGAATCTTGCAAACCGTGTCAAGCGGCACAGCTCTTTTCACGGTTTTGTCCACCCCCATGTAGACATGTTTGAATGGATTGCGTGGTATCTCATGATCCTGCTCTATCGCACGATTCACCACCGAACGCAGATTGCGCATATAATATGAGGTGGAGTTGCGGCACAGTCCCCGCCTCATAAGGAACTCTTCGTAACCAAGTACGAATGTCGAGGTGAGATCAGACCATGGCACCTCGTGTCCCCCTGTGTAACGCAGAAAACTTTTGAGCGAGACTTCAAAGCGGTTCGCTGTAGATCTTTTGCCTATTTTTTTCATGTCGTTGATAAGTTTAAAGGTGAACGACACGACACCGGTTATTGTGACATGCGCGTTATAGGCTGTCACGATATCATCAGCTGTGTACGGTGCGCCTTTGCTGGCAAACTGTGATATTATTGCCTTAAGACGGCTCATCCCGTCTTCCAACGATTCCTTTATTGATGAAAGATGCATTTTCCGTTGTGAATCCGTTACCGAAGAGACTATAACGGAGGAATCCTCGCTGTTCCATTCTTCTTCATGTAGATGCAGTTCGGTATATATCTGTCTGACCTGTCGCAGATGTATTATCTGGTAGAACAGGGTGCCCTCCCTGTCCTTGACAGAGGAGCGACGCAATTTTACTTTGATTGATGTCATAAGCGTTTAGCTGTTTACAGATACAAATATAAATCAGACGCAGTCCCTTTTGGACTTAGGGGCTTGGGGTGGACAATAAACAGACCCGGCCGCTGATTTTCAGCGGCCGGGTCTGTTTATTGCTATGTCCTACTTTTATCGGACAGCAAAGTTTGTTCGTACTTGGAGATCTGATAATTTTCCTGATTCAGTCTGTGAAGTCTGATTCGTCGAAATCGAAATCCCAGCCACGTTCGGACGGGGTGGTGTCTTCAATCTCCGACATGTCGTTGACACCGGTGTAGATGTCGTCTGTGAAGCGGGCAAGTTCGCGCCCTTCGCGTTTGGTCGGGCGTCCGAGACCTTTGCGCCTGTCTATGAATCCGGTTATCCTTATCACATCCAGAAGGTCGTATTGTTCCTTGGGGGTGATATTCTCCATGTATTCAGGCACGAGCTTGGCTCCAAGGCGGTTTTCTGTCAGTGCCTTTACGCGAAAGGAATAGGTGACAGGTGGCTTGCGCACGTTGATTATGTCGTCGACCTTTATCATTCGCGATGGCTTGGCGAGTATTTCCCCGGAGGCGGTGCGCACGGTGATGCGTCCTTTCTTGCAGCTGTCTGTGGCCACGGTGCGTGTCTTGAAGATGCGCATTGCCCATAGCCATTTGTCGATTCTTACTTCGGTCTTCATCGGTATGTAGTAGCCCGGAGGGTTATTTGTTGTTATAGTCGCACATGGCGGTCTGCAGTCCGGCAAGCACGAATGTGCGTATGGCCTCTACGGCCACGTCAACCCTGACGGGAATGCGTTGGCGCTCGTCAAGAGTGAACTGCCCCAATACGTAGTCTATCTGGCAACCGCGCGGGAAATCGTTCCCTATGCCGAATCGCAGGCGCGGGTATGCGTCAGTGCCGAGCATCTGTGCTATATTTTTAAGGCCGTTGTGGCCGGCATCACTCCCCTGGCCTTTTAGGCGGATGGCTCCGAAAGGTAGGGCGATGTCGTCTACGAGAACCAGGATGTTTTCCAGTTCGATGTTTTCCTTGTTTTTCCAGTATCTTACGGCGTTTCCACTCAGGTTCATGTAAGTGGAGGGCTTAAGGAGAACGACCTGTTTGTTCTTGATGCGTGCCGTGGCCACGTCGCCGTACCGGTCTGTGGAAAATGTTGCACCGATGTTTTCGGCAAGCGCGTCAACGATGCGGAAACCGATGTTGTGGCGTGTGCCGACATATTCCGAGCCGATGTTACCGAGGCCTACTATGAGGTATTTCACTTTGTGGCAGGTTTATGGGGTTGTATATACAGAAGAATCTGCATCGGGCATACGGATGCCGCGTTGCAGACTCTCTTGATGTTTTGCAGGAGACCGGAACCGGTCTCTGTATTGGATTATTTACCGGCTGCTGCAGCTGCGGCGGCACCACGTGCGGCGCGGGTGAGCTGAACGGCGCATACGACGGCTTCCTTGGGGGTAACCATTTCGAGGCCGGGGAAGTGGAGTTCGCCAACCTGGAGGGTCTTGCCGAGGCCGAGGTGGTCGACGTTGATAACCAGACGTTCGGGTACTTCGGTATATACAGCCTTTACCTTGATCTTCTTCATGGAGAGGGTGAGCTTACCACCAGCCTTCACACCTTCGGCGTGACCTTCGAGCTTCACGGGAACGGAGATGACAACGGGCTTGGTATCGTTCACTTCGAGGAGGTCAATGTGGAGGATGTTGTCCTTTACGGGGTGGAACTGCACTTCGCGGAGAACAGCCATTTTCTTCTCGCCGTTCAAGTCAAGTTCGATTGCGAAGATGTCGGGGGTATATATAAGCTTGCGCACTGCCTCGTTGGTTACGGCAAGGTCGGTGGTGATGATGCCACGTCCGTTTTCGATTTCAACGATTTTTTCGCCGGGCTTGAGTGTGCCGGTGAAGGGGAGTGCGAAAGGTTCGCCGCCGTTGAGCACTACAGGGATCTTGCCTTCGCTACGAAGGGTCTTGGCAGCTTTCTTGCCGAGGTCGGTGCGGGGTTCGGCTGCGAGTTGGAAAGTTTTCATACTTTTTGATTTGATTAGTTGTGTTACTCAAAATTAATGTGCAATTAATTTCCCATCACACAGGGGAGTGCTTGTGGCGGATGGCCAAAAGCGGTGCAAAGTTACTCATTTTTCACGAAACGGCAAAACGTTTTCAAGTGAAGTTTATCCGGGACTGTTACCTGACTGTTCTTTGGGTGGTTCTCCATTCGCCATATAGGAGCGAGGGGAGGGTTTTGACGATGTGGTAGCAGCGTTTGAATTGCTTTTTTGGCTCTTGGGTGAGGCGGTAGATGAATTCGAGATGGCTGTCTACCATCCATTGTGGAGCGCGTTTCGCTTCCACGCCGCTGAAAAACTTGAAGGCTGCCCCTACGGCTATCATTACTCCGTGGCTGAGATGCGGTTTCAGGCGGTGCATGAAATATTCCTGTTTGGGTGCTCCGAGAGCTACCCACACGATGTCGGCATGATCCGCCTGGATCATCCGGGCTATCGCCTCATAGTCGAATTCGTCGACGTTGCAGAAGGGCAGTTCATGGAACGACATGTATTCCACCTCTGTATTCCACTCCATGAGCCTGTTCTTCAGTCCGTCAAGCACGTTTTGCTGCGTGCCGAGGAATATCATGCGGTATTTCCTTGACCGGATGATGTCTTCGAAAATTTCACTTCCGCTGTATTGGCCGAAATTCTTGCCGTGGATCCATTTTATGTATAGTGGCACATAGGAACTGTCGCATATGGCGAACATGCCCCCGCGTATGACCTCCATATATCGTGGCGTTCGGTTGGCTATGTTGAGAATCACTCCGTCGGCCACGCAGATATAGTCTGATCCGGGGAGTTTCAGTCTCGAGTGGATTGCATCGTGTACCGCAGCGCGGTCGAACTCGTAGTTGATGTTGAAGAATGTTTCCATACGTGTATGATCTCTTCTGTAGTATGGCCTGCTTATCGGTATCTTGCAAGGCCGGGTACGGAGAATAGCATTCGTTTTGCCAGTGAGAGGGCAAACGAGCAGAAAAAGATTATCGGGACTATGATGAAGAAATAGGCACCGAAGGATGCCTGGCTTTCGAAATAATGTGACTTGAACCAAGGGTATACCATGCAGTCGAATATGTAACAGCAGAGGTACATGTCAAGTGACAGGAGGGAGATCCAGTATATGGCTTTGGAGACTGCGGGACGGCGGCACTTCACGTCGTACATGATCAGGAAGACGGATATTGCGGATGCGGCACCGAAAATGCCGAAACAGTCCCCGAGGATGGAGATCTGGGTGTGTCCCGGCATCGCGATCATTGAAAAGGCCGGTGGAATGATGCCGATCAGGAGTATGGCTGAAAGCAGCAGCCATCTGTTTATGCGCGGGGCATACTCGCGTATGTATGCGCCGACGACGTAGAATGTCAGTGGGTAGCAGTTGCGCCAGAACTCCGGCACGAGGTGCTGTCCGTAGCGGTTTGTGAATGTAGGCAGGAACGTGATGAAAGCGAGTGTGAGGATGAGGAGCATCTTATGTCGTTTCGTCTCAATGCCCTTGTAAAGGATGTTGATGAACGGAACCAGAAGGAACAGGCCGATCCACATCTCTATGTACCAACCGTACATGAAGGCGGAGAAGTTGAGTATCTTTTTTATGGCGGTGAATCCCGAGAGGGGATCGCCGAAGTATATATGCCTGAACAGCAGCGTGACTAGTGAAAAGAACACATAGGCCACAAGCACCCGCCATATGCCGGAATAATATTTCCGGCTGATGCCTTTGTTGATGTTGAGATAGCCTGTCAGCATGATGAACAAGGGCACGCCGCATGCAAAGATCGATTGAGCCAGTGATTGCAATGCCATTGACCATCCGGTCATGGGAGTGGTGCGGAATGCAGTGTGCAGGGAGAAGAAATGGCCGGCTATTACGCTGAATATTGCAAATGCCCGAAGTAGGTCAAGGCCGAATGATCGTTGGAGACGGGGTGAATTACCCCCCCCTATTTGTTTGGTTAATATATTGGTAATCACTGTTGTATGATTGATTTTAGCAGTTTGTCCCATTTTTCTGAGATGACTTTTGTGGAATATCGGCTGATGAGTTTGGCGTGTGCGGCTTGTCCGAGTTTTTCCACGCGAACGGTATCGTTCCATAATGAAGCGATGGCTTCGCTTAGCCTATGGAGGTCGCCGGGTGGTGTAAGCAGCCCGCTCGCATCCTCGCCATGGCCGATGATCTCGGTAAAGCCTCCGTGATCCGGCGCTATCATGGGTTTCCCGTAGGCGGCGGCTTCAAGGATGGTCATTGGAAAGCCTTCATACCACCGGCTTGCCATCACGAAAAAGCGGGCACGGGAATAGAAGTCCGCCAATGCGCTGCCGCTGAGATAGCCGGTCAGAACGACGTTAGCTGGCAGATCAGCCACGAGAGCCTGATCGCGGACGGCTCCGGCGAGCCTGAACGGTATTTCCGGATGCCGGCGAGCCGTTTCCAGAATCATGTCCACCCCCTTTTCGCGGCTGAGGCGCCCGCTATAGGCCACGTATTCCCCCTTATCAAATGTAGGTGCAGATGGCGCGTCTATGGAATTGGGTATTACCAGAAGTTTTTCCTTTGGGAATCCGGCCTCGATGAGTTTGCGGCGCTGGAAGTCGGTTATGCATGCGAAGACATCCACGCAATCCAGAAAATGGCGACGTATCCTCGCGACTGCGCTGCGGGCGGCATATCCGAGAGACTTGAGGCGGGAGTTCTCGCAGTTATGGCGTATGCATCCCCATTCGTTGCCTTTCTGCAGGCACAGCTCGCATGGCTCTCCGTTTCGCATGAACAGCCCTGTGGGACACATGAGCCGGAAATTGTGTATGGTCATCACGACCGGGATTCCTGCCTTCTTGCATTCCCTGAGTGCCGCCGGGGAGATGAAAGGGTAGAGGTTGTGCACGTTGACCACATCGGGCTTCTCATTTGCCAATGCCTCCCGCATGGCTCGCACACCCGACGGACACCAGATGCCGGACGCGAATCCTTTGATCTTTCCGGTAAGACTTTCGCGCGCTCCTGCCGTCGTCATGCGCAGCTGTGCCACGTCCCATCCCGCTTCTGCCATCATCACGGCCATCTTGTCGACAACTGCCTCCTCCCCGGAGTACTTCCCGTAGTCGTTATGTACCAGCAACAGCTTCATCGAACGCATTTCTTGAATATGTATCGCACTTGTTTGAATGAGTTAAATATAGAGTTCTGGAGGGATGTGCATGCCATCGCAACCGGTAGCAGCATTATGAAGCACCAGATAAGGATCAATATGGAAACGCGGGGGTAGTACAGTATTTCCTGTAAGGGACGCGAACCAGTGAAAAATATGCCGTGCAGGAACCAGATGTTCATATTGAATGTGCCTAAGATCATAAGCAACTTTTCAAGCATATTGAATCTTATCCGATTTATAATAGAAACTAAAATGTATATTGTTGTTAGTGTAATGAGCGATTCTACCCCCCCCATCTGTTTTATGTTAAGCAGAATCAAGCTTTGACGTAAAATCATAATGGCAATCAGCGAAATGGCGTATATCCATATTGGGACATTCTTGAATTTATTGTAAAGGTATCCGAAGAAATCCCATTTGGCAGCAATCATACCGAAAATGGCCACTGGAAACGGCGAAAGAAAATCAAGGTGCCATGAACTGTCGCAAACATATGATATTGCGATTGATATAATTATAAATGCCGATATGTCGGCTATCAAGGTTTTTCCTTTGAAAATCAATAATATCAACGGAGCCGAGAGTAGGAGGCAGAGATAGAACGCAACGTACCACGCGAAAGCGACATTGACGTAGGGATAAGCCGGTGCAGTCTGTAACCCTAGTAGATTCATTGTCATTGCCTTTCCAACAGGGATCTGGTCACCAATGCATAAGGCATAAATCAGAAACAGGCCGAAAATTACCCAGTAATTGAACAGAAATTTAAGGATACGTGTGGCTATGGCTTTAAACGATTGGTAATCAGATGCCTTTACCCATATTGCATATCCCGAACTGAAAGCGAATATTGAAACACATATCTTTCCGAAAGCGGCTAGCATTCGTTCGATGCTTATTCCTCCGACAACCAGTGGTTCCCAGAAACTATTGCCCGGAAGACGATACTCGCTGAAGCCGAACACGTGATGCGTCACCATCAAAACGATGGCGATTCCCGCAATCATCTGTGCTTCCCGTTTGCCATAGAATGCCAGATCGTGGTTGTTGGATGATTCCATGCGCGTCACTTGATTAGCTTATATAGATTATATGTGATTTTTAAAATAGGTTTCGCAAGGCAGATTATAAATGTGGCTGTTTTTGTATGTTCTCGCAATGTATATAAGATGAGATTTGTTGAATCCGATGTCACTATAGGATACTCCCTTAATGAATAATATATTGTTTTGCAGGGTAAACGCCATATATTTCGTTTTAATACAGACAAATACATAAACTTATGATGTGCCATGACAATGTCCCAAGCCTTGTTTTCTTCCTGCTTGAGCCTATATGCCACCTCTCCCACTCTATGTGCGATTTTTATCAGATCAGTATTCTTTTCTATGGAGTTTCCGACCGCTGATGTCTGTATTTCCGTTTCACGATGGCATATGGTATTAAAAGGTAGATATAATATTGATTTTGATCTGGCGATACATTCCAATACGAAATCAACATCCTCAAATCTCACATTTTCCTCAAATCTTAGATGATGGTCATTTATGAATTGACGGCGATATGTATATCCCCAAGGCATCCAACTGATGTTTTGTGTTTGAAGATATTTTGTGCCAGTCGTAATTGATCTTTTATTGGAAATGAAAAATCCCGAGGCTTTTAATTCACAATTTTGGTTTGCGATTGCATAATCGGACATTATCATGTCAATGCCGTGATTGTTCTTGATCGTTTTGATGATTGCAGTTATTGAATTTGGTAAATAATAATCGTCTTGATCAATACATGTCACATATAATCCCTTTGAATGTTTGATAGCTGTATTTCTGGCTCCTCCTTGGCGTTTGTTGATAGTATGCTTTATGATTGATATATTGGGGGGGGTACATGCTTATATTTGTAATTTAATACCGTGTCTTTCGCGACGTTATGTGGAGAACAATCGTCAACACAAATTATTTCAAAGATATTGTTGTCTATGCTCTGTGAATATATGCTATCAAGGCATCTGAGCAGGTCGTCCTGTTGAGGTTCATACAATGGTATTATTATTGACAATAACATGAGTTGAATTATATAGGGTTGTATCTTCCTTTCCAAAGTGCGCAGATAACACGGCTCATGATTGATGATTTTCGTTTAGGATTAGATGCTACAAAATTTATCGCCTCGGCACAACCTTGCACAAAACGTGGAAGTCCCCACTCTTTTATGATCTCTTTTGATGCATACCGCATAGCTTGTTGCTGTTGTGGCGACAAGAGACAATATCTGTGCATTAGATTTGATAACGTCTCAATATCGTTGAAGTTAAATGTATAGCCGTTTATTTCGTCTCTTACAAGTACATCAGTAGCGCCGCATTGTTTGCTTGCTAATATTGGACATCCTCCGGCCATTGCTTCGTTAATGACTAATCCCCAGGTTTCTTCTGCTGTACTATTTATTATAAGTGCTTTTGCTTTTTGATATACAGATGCTAATTCCTCTTGTTTAAGAAATGGAAGTAACATGACATGCGTTTCGAGGCCATTTTGGTGGATATATTGTTTGATCTGTTCATGTTCAGATCCGTCACCAACCAATAAGAGCTTGACGCAGTCCTTTGGTTCAAGGAGATTTATGTATCTTTTGTATGCTTTTACGATTGAAAGAAAATTTTTCTTGGGTACTTGTCTGCCGACTGCTACAAAAAAATCGTCATGTTTGATCTTGGAGTGGTATGATTTTCCCCAAAAATCGTTGTCAACAACATCTAAGCCATAAAAAATGCGCTCCTTGTCAAATCCCCAGAAATTACCGGTGTTGTCCCATGATTCGGCTGGATAGAGCAGCGCATCAACCTCATTGTAAACTGATCGTTTTATGAGATTTACCAAAAAATTTCTCGGAACTGAATTTATCTTTGCATCATCGAATATGATGATTTTCTTCTTTTTCAAGTGTGCCCAATGAGTGGCTAAGGCGCCGGACGGAAAAGCTATGGCACCAGCAATAATGACATCAGGATTGAGTTCGTCAAGTAGTGAAAATAATTTTGGTTTTATTTTGGCTCCGGAAAGATTTTCTGGTTTTTCATCCGGGAAGAGTATGTGCCAAGAAAGGTCGGTATTCTTCTCTTTGACTGCAAATGAATATGGGCTTCCTGCACCGGCAATCTCAATGACGTGCAGTGTGTCGCCACTTCGTTTTAAGGCTTCGTTCAAGGCTTTTAGCCTTGCCGGCCAATATATTCGAAAATCGGTATGTAATGCAACGATTCTCATCCAAGTGTCTTGAATAGTTTTGTAATAATAAATTTAGGCGTGACGCACAATACCATAAAAATCAGGATTCTGATATTCAGAGATAGTGATGCGGACTTTACGCTTTCAATAAGTGCATTTTTTCTGAACCCCTTTTGTAAGAATATACGGCATCTCATTTTATGCCATAAGGCCACATATTGCCTTAGGTATGGCGGACTGTTTTTCTGTTTTAATAGTGCATTTAGTTCCGTACCCACGATGTCTATTGTCTCGGGAACTCGTTTTTTTTGATCCTCATTAAAATTTTCAGGATCAAAGATGAATGCGGCCATAGGCTTGTTAAAATATGCGATCTGGTGCTTGTAGGCCAGCCGTGCCCAGGTGAGAAGGTCTTCTCCGGATTTCACTCCTACGGGGAATCCGCCTACGGCCTGTATTGCAGAGCGCCGAACCATTACGGCTGATGTCCACAGTGGGGGATGGGAGCATGATGCTACCTCGAAGTAGTTGCAAAGGATGCCGGCTGGGGTGTCAAATGGCATTTTACGAAGTATGGTGGGTGATACGTTGCCTTTGGCATCCTTGAAGGAATAGTTGGTAGCGAATACGTCGCATTGGGGATAATCCAGTGTGAGTTGGTGTTGGACGGCAAGATAGTCCTTGTCCCATTGGTCGTCGGCATCAAGGAATGCCACAAATTCTCCTTTGGCCTCCGCTATTCCTCTGTTGCGCGCAGCCGATACCCCGGCATTCTCTTGATTAATGATGCGTATGCGGTTGTCCTTTATGCTTCCGGCGATCTCCGCGGAATTATCTGTGGAGCCATCGTTTACTATTATCACCTCAAAATCAGCAAATGTCTGCCTGAACACTCCCCGCAGGGTAGCTTCTATCTGTGCAGCCTTGTTGTATAGCGGTATGATTATGGAAATCACTGTATGGATGCTATGTGATGGTAAAAATTCCCCTGATTCTCTTCCAATTCGTCAGCAGTGTATTGCTTTAGGCTCAATTTGAACATAAAAGTATCGGATGTCATTTTCCGGTATGAATTGTCGTCGAACCGTTGGGTCAGAACGCGTTGTAGCTCATAGAGGTCGGGATTGCTGTATGGCACAGCGTCAACCTGCATTGCGATTTCATGAATACGTTTATACAACATGTCAATGAACTGATCGAAAAGGAAATAGTCAATGAAAGTGTCATGCTGACGCAGATATTCATTGAATAGTTCTGACAAGATTGCAAATAGGGGATTGCCTTTGTGTGATCCCAGGCAAAAGACAGCCCAACGGCATCGGGATACGAAATGGCCTACGGGCTTGGTTTTTATGGAAAAGAATGGCAAGTCAAAAACGTATGTCGGGAACTCTTTTGCCACGAACATGGTGGCATCAAGCCATAACCCTCCTTTCTGAGCCAGAAGATTGATGCGCAGCATGTCGGCGAAATGGGCTTTCTTTAGTGCGCCAGATTTGTATCTGCTGTATACGATGGGATCAAGCGTTACATGGTCGCGATGGTTTGCTTCCGTGACTATTACTGCGGGGTGTCCCGCAGAGTTTCTGCGGATGCTGTCAAGGCATACTTTTACCAATGGCGGCATTTCATTCTCTCCCTGTAGCCAGCAGAACCAGATGGGGGAAGAGGGGAGCGGCGTGGCCGTTTGCTGATATTCGGTTGTGTCATTGAGTATCTTGTCAAGGATCGGCGTAAGCCTACGTTGTATTTTTACATTTCTTTTATGCGCCAATGCCGATAAAAGTTTGTCAGGCAATATCCTTGATCCATATACCCCGATCAGGTTGCTCAGGGGGATGTATAGGCCGAATCGGGTACTCTTTCGGATAAAATTCCTTATGTCGGTGGTTTTCATGCGGTTTCGTTTTCCCTCTTCATCAGTCCGAGTGCCATGCCATAGAAAGCCCAGGGATAAGAAAGGGTTGCCATGGAATAGGAGATCGTGTTGTCGCTGTAGGTGGTGACGAGTATTCCCATCAAGGCAGATCCGGCCACAAGCGTGCATAAACGCACGGATTGAAGCTGCGATTTATGGTATATATGCAGGCAATGGAACATTATGGCCAGATAGGAAAGCAAGAACAGGGTCAGTCCGATCAGGCCGTTATCGCATTTCAATACAAGCAGGTCGTTATGAAGCTGCCCTCCTCTTCCGAACCCGATGATTTCGGTATAGAAGTATTTCTGGACTCGTCCGGTGCCCGATCCTGTCATAGGGTGTTCCTCATAGAACGGATTTACTTTCTTCCACATTTCGTTTCGTCCGGAAGTGTTTAGGTTGTCTTCGGCGACATTTCCGGTGAGGAAATCGGTGACGGTGACCTCGTCGGGACGGAAATACATTTTCTGTTTTACGCTCGGAATGTAGAAGATGGCGCTCACCGCAAGGCATGCCATAAGGAAGATCAGCGGCACTGCCTTGAACTTGTATTTTATGAAGAAGAAGGTAGAGAGCGCTATCGCCGTGCCGAATATGTTGGTTCGGAATACCCACAGGACGCATGGCAACATGAATGCAAGCGTCCAGTAGATGTTTTTCTTCGTGGAGATGCCCGCGTATGCCAATGCCAGGGAGAATACAACCCATGTCGTATAGTTGGTGGCCAGTGCGGCATCGTTCCAGAACACCGACATGAAGATGAATCCCGACATGGGGAGGTATTTGGCGATGAAAGACACCACGGCGATCCAGCGTCCCCATTGACCGGATTTAAGGAATACCTCCACATCCCTGACCACGGCCGAGGCGAACAGCGCCACCAACAGTGGGTAGATGTATTTCAGTATCATCCGAACGCCGAAATTGATCGACGTGGAGTAAAATATGCCTATCAAAGCCCAGACGAGGAATACGGTGAACAGCTTCATCGGCCATGAGTATATCACCCCGTATGGCGCCCTTGCGATGCCTATGATGCAAACTATCTCCAGTATCGCCAGATGGAGCGACAGCACAGGCAGCAAGCCCATCAGGCCGGTCGCTATGATGAAGATAAGCAGGGTTTCCAGGCCGGTGCATCGCATTTCGCGCTTTTGCGGATCGAAAGCGAGGCGCATGGTCACAGGATTGTCGCGGTACAGCAGCGAGAAGGCCATACCGGTCATTATGACAAGGTATATGAGGTTTATGATGGTTGCCATCAGAGCTTCTTTAGGTTGTCTTCAAACAGTTTTATCCACTGTGGCATTATGTTGTCGGGGTAGAATCTTTCTACCTCCCGGGCGGCCGCGTCGCCCATCGTGCGTCTCAGCTCTTCATCGGTCATAAGCCTCTCGAGTGCCGTGCGGAAAGCCGCGACATCCTTGTCGGGCACCACTATGCCCGTTGTTGGTGTCACTATTTCCCGGGGGCCGCATTCGCAGTCCATGGCCACCGTGGGCAGTCCGCATTCCATAGCCTCGGTGATCACGAGGCCGAAACCGTCGCTGCGCGACGGGAAAGCGTATATGGAACTTTCTACAAGTTTCTCGCCGATGTTGGCGCAGGGCGCATGGAGCGTTACCTGTGCATCCATGTCGTACTTGGCAATGATCTCCTTAAGGAGACCTTCGTCCTGACCGGAGCCATACAGATCCACTTTCCAATCGGGGTATTTGGAGGCCAACGGGCCGAATGCCTCCAGAAGCTGATCCATACCCTTGGCCGGAGTCCAGCTCCCTACCGCGATTATCCGCTTTGACTTGCAGGTGGATTTCCTCGCGCTGCGGAACGACAGGGGATTGTAGACAAACGTCATGTTCTTCGGATTGCCCCATATCCCCATGTCGCGTCGGGTCAGCCCTACGAACAGGTCGTACTTGCGGGCTGTGCGGGCGAGCCTCCATTGCAGCCATCGCATCTTCAGCAGGTGGAGCTGCCGGAAACGGATGTGGTGCAGCCCTTTTACGAAATTCACCAGATAGTTGCGGGTGTAGTGGAACTCCAATACCTTGAAGCTTCCGTCTCTGAGCCGAGGGAGAGCACTGACGGCCATTCCGGCCACGGCAACCATTACATCCGGCTTCACCTCCAGTGCAAATCGCGATATTTCCCGTTGATATCCTTTCGCATCCCCCTCCCTTACCGGCAAGACCCTCCTTTTCACCCTGCCGTCCAGTTCAAAGAACGGTCCCCTTCCGTCCTCCACCGTGAGTACCCAGACCTCCACCCCTTGCTGCGCAGCCAGCCAGTTCACCTTCGTGGTCACCACCCTCTCAGTTCCCCCCGACTGCCACAGCGTGTCTATGCAGTATGCGACTTTCATTCAAGCCAAAGATTCAATGTTGTTTAGTATTTTAGCGATGTAATTGGATGGATGCCATAGTTCATTATAGCATTGAAATGCGTTCTTACGATAAGATTCATAAGATGATTTGATTGTGGTTATGGCCTCCTCTAATTCATTTTCTGAATTGATAAGGATCCCACATTTATAATCCACAAGGTATGACAGGGATGGCATATTAGATGCTATTACAGGTATACCACACTTTAGGTAATTGCCAATTTTGCCGGCAGCCAATCCCATTAAAGTTGCACGGTATCCCAGATGTTCCTCTGAATATATTGCAAGGCCAATGTCAGCAGACGATATCATATTATCCAATGTCTCATTGTCTAATGGAGTCGTTGAAAATATGATGTTATTCACTTGGAATTGTTGATATTCATTGGCAATATCATGTCCTGTATGGATGATTAGCTTATTGTCCTCAGGCCAGCTTGATGCGTATTTTAATAATTCAGGGCTCCTAAACCAAACGCCTAGCCCTCCTGAATGAAGGATGAGCGTATCAGATTTTTTTAAGTGGTATTTCTCAATAAGATATTTTGATTTATTATCCTTGATTTGTGTGAATGAGGCATTTGCAAGTAATAGAATCCTTTCTGCTGTAGTCTTGAAATGCTTGAGAAAAAACTCTTTATGATACTTGTCATGGGTTATGATCAATGAAGCTCTCTCAATGGCATCATGCTCGTACTTGTCATAAAATGCAAGGGTTGGATGTTCTTCATTGGTGATTTGAGGATACTCCAAAGCAAAAAACACATGATGTTTGTGCAATATTCTGCAAACTTTTGAAGCGATGACGTTTCCCCAAAGATCTCCTCCCACTATGATGTCTATGGGGTTTGTTATGGAGAATGTCAAAACACGTTTTATTAGTTTTACTACCGTTGGTAGCTCAAATCGTTGTGTTCGTTCATTGACATAAATCTCTTTAAGATTGGTATGTCTGGTGGTGATAGCTTGGAAACGCGGAGAATGGGAGGATAACAATGTTACCTTATGTCCATTGTCGCATAATGCCAACACCAGTGTTTTAAGGCTCGGGATGCGATCAATGAATGGTTCTTTGATTATTAAAAGAATATTCATTTATGTTGGGTGCAGATTAAATTATTGTATAACTTAAACAAGCTGGTCACATAACTTTTTAAAGTATTGGGACAATGACAGTTTGAAGACATTTCATTTAGTTTTGTCTTGTGCGCAATTATCTTTTGTATTTTGGATTTGAGTTCGGCCACATTGTTCGGTTCTACAAGCCATCCGTTATAGTCCTCACGAATTTGCATTTCGGGACCGCCGCATTTGGTTGCCACTACAGGTCGACCTAAAGAAAGTGCCTCTGAAATATTGATTCCGTATATTTCGTGGTATATTGTAGGATGTATCATTACATGATAGTCTGCAATAATATCGCTCAAAGAATCGTTTTCAACAAAACCGTGGAACACGACATTTGCATGCTTTGCTTTCTTTATAATATTCCGTTTATACATTTGCTCCTTTCGTGGAGAATATGCATCTCCAAGTATGTGTAATTCATATGAATCTGTTGGAATGCCCTTTAAGGCTTCCAACAGTATATGTAGCCCCTTTGAATATTGTATTCTGGCTAAATAAAAAAATTTGATTACAGTGTCGTCTTTGATAATGGGGTATTTGACGCGTTCATATTGTTTTATTCCATGTGGGATAATTGTATTTGGGATATTCAAGCTGTTAAGTAGGCCGCTCAATTTTTCATTGGCAGATATTACGTGTGCTTGTCTTAATAGGTCTATTACGTATTGTCGTTCGTTAATGATATTCCGAATGTTTAATAATGGGCTGATATAAAAATATTTGTGAATCGAAAAATAGCTGTTCAATCGTTTTTCAACTTTAAGAGGTATCAGCCTATGTAGGATGTTCGCCATTTTTGGAAGCGGAAAGTCTTGATAACAACACAATTCGCATTTCTTGAAATCAATGTTTTTACAGATTTCGTCTTTCCAATTTAACAGGCCGTTTCCTCCTCCCCTTGCGCAAATTAACCCTCCAATATGCATTGTTAGCACTATTGGTATGTTGGCTTTAATTGCAGCTTTGATGTCGTATCCTTCTATCATGTTGGAATGTATGATTGAAGGATTTATTTCTACGAATACTTTTTCTATTTCACGGATTATGTCATCGGGATTGTCGGAATTTATGTATAATGAGTATTCCTTGTTTTTATCATCGAAGAGCAACCTGCAATCTTCGTTTTTGTCACATAAAAAAATTGATAACACATATGTGTCAGGATGTTTGCGGAGTTCAAACCACAGATTCCGGGTAAATATGTGTTCGTGAGGAATTGATTGCTGAAAAGTGGTGACAAATAATAGTCTCATTGATTGTGTTAATATTTCGATCGCTTTTTGAACGGATTCATTTTTTTTAGGGAGGCCTTTGAAATACGTCCATTGAACATCTCATATATGAAATGTTTAATCTTGTATTGTATAGAATCCACTCTTGTTGTTCCTTCCCACCAGGAATGAAGGGTCAGATGGCAAGCATATCTCATAGGCATTATTTCTCCTAACTTTTTGAGATTCTCTGTTGAAAACTCCATTCCAAGATATTTCCAATTGAATATCCATGAAAAAGTTTCAGCAGGATAGATATTTACCCCCCCCCTAAGATGTTGATATATAGGAGCTTCTATGAAGCCGTATGTGGCTTTTGAAATGCGATTTATGACCCGGGGCATTATATAATTACAATAATATTTAGGGTCATTTATAAATTCGAGATTGTCGTAATAGTGAAAGATGTCGTTTATCCATTCGTGGTTTTTTTCGGCTCCGAGGATTCCGGCTTCAATGCCGATGCCGTTTATTTCTTTGTGCCTTTTTTGGATTGATTCAGCATATTCCGAGGGATTATATTCTATGCATGAGAAGGCTCGGTCTTTTAAAAAAGGATCAAAAGAACGATATGCAATCACATCCATGTCCATGTATATACCTCCATAAGTTTGGAGCGCCCAAAGTCTGATTACATCGGTTGCATATGCCCATTTTTTTGCATTTATGGCTCCATTTACGAATTTATGTTCCAATATTTTCTTTGGTAGGTTCACTAATGACCATTCTTTTATCTCATATTCGGGCATATGTTTGCGCCATGATTTTATACAAGCGACATACATTTCTGGCTTTGGGTCATTGCTTAACCAGACAGAGTGAATTATTTTAGGGATCATATGAAATTATCGTTTTAGTTTATGGAATAGGTCTTCCCATGAATTAGCTATATTGTTTATGGAAAATTTATTTATATGATCATAGGATTCTTGATTTAGTCGGTTACAATAATCCTGATGCGTCATAAGAAATTCTAACTTTTCTATATATTCATTGAGATTGAAAGGTGTAACTATTTGTGCGTTATTTGTTATAAGTTCTTTAACGGATTTGAAACTGTTAAATGCCAATGGAATGACATTATATGCCATTGCTTCAGCCAATACCATGCCCCATCCTTCAAAATTTGAAGTCATAATAAGCAATTTTGCTTTCTCATAGTATGGAGTTGGATCTGTATATCCTGTGAATGATATGTTTGTTAGTCCTCTTGCTTTCTTTTTAATATGATTTAGGGCTTGGCCATCTCCAATCATGATCAATTGCCAATCTGGATGATGTTTACTAAGCTTTTTCCATATTTCTATGCATCTGTCAGGCCGTTTTTGTCCAGTGTCAAATCTTCCCACCCATAAAATGATATTTTCTTTTGTGTTGTGATTGGAAGATTTTAGTTCAATGGGATTATATATGGATACGACTTTGTCATCAACATAATTTTCAGGAGATAATTTTAGCAGTTCATCTTTAAATAGTTTGGACAAGAGACAAATCGTATCACTATTATTAAAAAGCCAATTGTAATGCGATTCTAATCTTTTACGATAATCCCTTTTTATTTTATAGAAACATATGCACCTCGCTAAACGTTTTATTTTTTCTTTTAGACTTTTATTTCTAAGTTGGGATATTTCATGCCAGTATGAATCACTGTTCATTGCCGGATTGAAATGTATCACAGATATTGATTTGGTACTTGAACTTCCCGTATTGTTAAATAAAATAGAGTCGGAATGTGCACCGCATTGATTGATTACAATATCAATGTTGTGTTTTTTTATAAATTGATGATAAAATGGAATATTGATAGGATTATTGTAGTCTGATGATGGGAAATATACGGTTGGAAATTCAAATTTTGTCTCGTTGATATCCTTATGTGTATGTAGATGGAATATGTTATGTCCCCGTTTTCTTAGTTCTAGAGATAAAAGATAGGTGACACGTTCCACTCCGCCTTTATAAGGAATAAATGCTGTAGGGTATACAAATAGGAGATTCATTATTTTGATTCAGATAATCGCCGCATTATTTTTTTCATGGAAAAATTTATATGACGATAATAAAAAATATTTTTGGATATTATTTTGTCTAATCTATTTCCAGTAAGAATTTTTATTGGAAATTTAACTGCAACAAGGTTTACAGTCATTCGATATGCATCATATATATCCTTTTGTTTCCGTTCCAAAAGCCAAGTTTCCGCATTGAACCGCCACGTCTTGTCTATGACATCAAACGATTCACACGTTTGTATGTAAGAACTTGTTGCCCACCAGAAATTTCCGGCGTAAAAATGTTTTCCGTTCTCAACCATTTGGTAATTAGCGCCATATACCCCCCCCCATTGAGGATTTTGTATTACAGATATTGCGAGTTTGTATTTATAGAAATTCCAGTAGGCCATGAATTGTCGCCATCCGGAACTGATTTCAATCAGATCTTTTAGTGTTTTAACGGCAGGTTTGTACCATTGTAGTGTTTGATTTGAATTTCCACTTCCTTTGGTATGAAAGTATAAACAATAGAATTCCTCCCTATCAGCTTTGTTCTTGAGATATTCTAAGGCGGGAAATTCGTATACTTTAGAGTTATTCGTTTTATGTATGAATTCGGCTTTCTCGCCAAGTTTATTTACTGCAAAATTGTAATCATCTTCGCTATTACAAATTATTGAAACGTATATTTTATTGATTCGATGGTAAAGGCCGCTTCTTTTTAGATCTGTTATTTGTTCTGTCAGTATGCTTTTCCAGTTGTTCGCGGCGTATATGTGATAAAAAGCATAAATAGGTAGATCAGGATCTATATATTCCTTTTCGAGTTGTTTGTTATTCGGGTTTTCTGAAAAGGGAAAAAAGATGTTCTCCGTAATACGCTTTAATCGTTTTATTGATATTGCCATTTTTTATTGTTAGGTGATGAATAATGGTGTATTAGTTGAATAATTTTGTTAGAAATCTTTCCGAGCAGTGGACTGAAGTATATTACACAATTAAGTATTTGATCAGAAAAATTTTTAGGTGAGCCACTGTTGATAATGAATGTCCTATATATCTGTATGTCATGGCTTGATAAGCGGTGATTGTTTAGAAGTTTTTCAATTACGTAGCCCTTAACGCTCCATCGCAATTTGTTTTTAATGACTTCTGGTATTTTATTTTGGCATATGCTGATAATTGAGGTGCATATATGTGGGGTTGCCTCTGTAATTGATCCCTTGTATGTTTTTTTTTCAGAAGGAGATGAATAATAGTAGTTTATTTTTTCAATACATATATATGATTTCGTGAACTCCAAGTACTTGGTGACAAAAATTTCATCTTCTCTAAAATGTATATCAGTATTAAACTTAATCCTATTTTGTTTTATCAGTTTTAATTTGAATATTTTATTGAATAAATATCCCATTATTCCGCATGAGAGTAGTTGTGAGATTAAAAATGGGATATCAGGGCTTATTATTGTTGTGATTATTCTATCGCTGCTGGTGTTGCCGTCAATAGGAATGAATTTGATTCCTTGAATGACTATATCGGTGTCAGAAGTATTTTCCATAAACGATTTTAGCCATTCTGTATTGACATAATCGTCAGCGTCCGTGAAAGTAATCCATTTTCCAGTTGCAATGTCCAGGCCGGCATTGCGGGCAGAGGATACTCCACCGTTGGCTTTGTGGATAACCTTTACGCGTGAATCCTTTGCGGCGTATTCATCGCATATTGTCCCGCTTCCGTCCGTAGAACCATCGTCAATTATTATCAACTCAAAATTCGTAAAACTTTGGGCTAATATGGAGTCTATGCATCTAGGTAAAAGTTTTTCGGTGTTATAAACCGGGACGATTACCGATATGTCAATGGGTTTATTTGTCATTTTTGAAAATCCAAGGCAGAGTAAAGGAATTCAATTGACTCAGTTCTTGATTCACAAAGTTTGGCATATGCTTTCGGGGAGACACTGTAAGAGTCAATTGAATTGATTCTCTCGGTTGGTGAGATTATATGATTCTCCAAATCAAGTAATTTCAGAAGTGATTTCACCCTTGATGTACCTCTTGTCTCGTTTAGGACTACAGCAAAAGGTCTTTGAAAAATGATGGCGAAAACGCATGCGTGGAAACTGTCAGTGAGCACAAAAGAGCTGTTTTGAAATCCGCGTAACCAATCTTCCACGCTTATTTTTGGAAAACTATCTTCCACGGGATTAAACGCATCCAGATGAAATTTTTTGCGGAATTCATCTGTCAGTTTGTCAGTCAGGTCGTTTCGGTCAAGGATGTATGCCATAATATGCGGTGTGTATGGCTTTTGATCTTTAAATAGATTGGCGTAATCGTCCTTTCCCAACAGCAATGTTGGATCCAACACATGATGGGCAGTACAGCCAAGGGTTGCACATAGGTTTACCCCCTCTTTTTCTCTAACGGAAATGCCGGTGTATTCGGACAGTAAGTTGGTGATAGCTCGAAGCTCTATTTGATTGAATTCATCTAAATTATCTTTTCCGAATGATGCCGCATAAGACAATACTTTCATGCCTTTTTTTATGGCAAATTTTCCAAATGCGTTATCCATCCCCCAATGGCTTCTTGCATATGCAGGACGCCATATTTGATCGCTCCCTATTACAATCGCGTCAAACTCATTGTCGCTTAATCCATTGAGATTTTTTACAAACAGTCTGTTTATATGCCGTTCTATAAATGGAAGTGTAACAGATGTTTTGTTATGATAGTCAATCAAACTCAATTCCTCTTGTCTGATTGCACAGGTTTCCTTTAGGATATATTTCCTGAAGGCACGACATGGATATTTGAGGATACGCGTTTTGGATAGCTCGCGTTCATAGTCCAAAACCTTGACATCGTGACCCATGCGGGTAAGCACTGTCTGGAGCGCCCATGCCTGAAGGATGCCGCCGTAGTTGATGCCGATGGGGAGGGTCAGTATCCCGATTCTCATGCCGCGATCCCCTCCAGAGGATCAGGTGCGGCATAGGTCCGGCCGATTATCAGGTAATATTTATGGGGGGGGGTAATTGTTTGATTTATAGCGAGATAAGACTTTTGTCTCAATTCATTGAACATCTTATTTGCTTCGGTATAGTCAATGTCGCTTTCCGGCATTTTTTCAATATCGTTCAAGAGGATGAACCTTTCGCCCAGTCCAATGGATTTAAGCAGTGATGCCGCTCTTTGACCTGCCGACATGTCGGATGAGACCGAAACGAACGGTCTGTTGAACAGTAAGGAAAACGCGGTTCCGTGAAACGATCCGGTTACCACGAAATCTGCGAATCTGATCAGGCTGAGGAAGCGTGTGACGGAAGCTGTGGCTATTATTTCTTTTGAAAGGGGGCTTTCATCCATCGAGATCATCTCGATTAGGCGCAATCCTTTCTTGTGTGCTATCTTTACGGCGAGTTCGCGTGCCCTCTTGTCGTGACACAAAGTAAACAATAGCAAGTATGGCTTTCGCGGGGCGAGAATCCTGTCCGTAAGCCCTTCGAAGGTTTCTGCACCCGCGAGTAGTGTGGGATCAAGAACTACGGAATCGGCTTTTATGCCTTGCGTTTCAAGAAATCCGTACAATTGCTGTTCGCGGACGCTTATGCTGTCAAATCTCTGCAAGAGATTTCGGTTTTCCTTATTTATGTATTCTCCGAGGCCCGACGTGCTTCCCGCGCTTGCGGCATACGACATCTTGATCTGATCTTTTCGGGCATCCTTAAGGAGGAATACCGGATCAAACGTTCCGGCTGTGATAACAGGATTCCAGACCTGGTCGCTGCCGGTAATCACGGCTTCCATATCTGCAATGTTGTCGTAGGGACGGATCAGAAGGTTGTCTTTGATGAATCTCGCGAATAGGCGATTCCGTTTGTACCTTGTATGGAACACAAGAAGTGCCCTGCAGAATTCCTTGACCTTTTCGGGGAGGGTGGCTTTCTCTCGATATAGCCAACTGCGGTATGGACGTGTCAGATATTCAGGCTTGTAGTCCAGTATGCATACGTTATGGCCAAGTGATTTCAGTGCCTCCTGTAGTCCGTAGGCCTGAAGCACCGCACCATAATTCGCCGCGCAATGGAATGTCAGTATCCCGATTCTCATTTTTTGAACAATGCTCTTGTTATTCGCTGTTTGATCGCACCGAGCTTGACGCGGATAGGATTCGGATCCACGATTATCCCGAACTGCCTTATGGAACTCTCGAATCCCTTCGACGCGTATGCCTTTTCCCATGCGTCTTTCTGAGGATGCAGTGGGTTGGGGCGTTGCAGTTGAGGCTGTGATGCGGTTTGTTTGTCTGTCTCGAACCAGTCTATGTCTGATTTTATTTCCTCGAAAACGGCGTTGCCTTTGTCCGTGTTTACCAGCATGAGCGAGACCCCTCTGTTGTCTTCGAGATATTCAGGCCGGACTTTTTCTATGCCCCAGAAATCTCCGATGGTTATGTCGGATGTGCGGCTGAATGACGTAAAGGGGCATTCGCTGCACGATCTGCGGAATAGCAGGGGATTATAGAAGTTCCTTTGAGGAAATATCTTTTTGCCGTCAGCAAGGGTTATGGAACTTTGCGATGAACTCCATCCGCATGCTTCCTTGTCGCGGAATTTGACATCGGCAATGTCGTTTCCCGATTTTCTACGGATATATGCGAGGTAATCTTGCCAGTATTGCGGGCTTGGAACACCATAACATACCAAGTCGACTGTAAGAAGGGGAGCGGTATCTATGCGCTTGTGCTGACACAGGGATTTCAAGCCGGCCACCTGGCACCCTGTGCCAGTGAAAAGTACCTTTTCACCTTTGCGAAGCCGTAACAGTATTTCGTTGAATACGCGGTCAAGGTTGCTCTGCACGTACTTGCTGCCGCGGAAACGTTCCGTCTCATCCGTAGAGGAAGCAAACTCGTGCCGGACATTGAAATCCTTGTCGAATGCAGCCCCGCATATTGCGTAGCCGTTCTTTATACCCCAATCTGCGATGGCCTTGAATGCGCCTCCGCTCTGGCTCCTTGTCAGTTCTGATGCCGACTTCAACCTTACACCATAGAGGTGGAGGGGCGATGCCGTATAATGGAAGCCGGGCTTGAAGGGACACACCTTTTCACACAGCCCGCACTCCACGCATTTGTCGGGATCGACTTTGGGATATTTGAATCCCTGCCGGTCTGTAATCATCTCTATGGCCTTTACGCCGCATGATGCCGCGCAGGCTGTGCATCCCGAGCATTGTGCCTTGTCAACAATGTGTATCATGCCCTGACGAGGATTCGTTTGAATTTCTTGACTTGCCGTGTGACCAGAGCCTTTTCCCCCTCGTCACACCCGACATTGTATACAATGGCAGATGTGGTGGCTACGGATATTACGGCTACGACTATGAAGCGGAGTAGGTTGTCTGGCATAAGCAAGTATGCCATAAGAGGAACTGGCAAAGAAAGTGCTGTAACGGATATGACCTTAAGGTATACTTCCTTCAGGAAGCGTCGCATTGAAAGTCCCATCATGGCTCTAAGGAAATAAAGTCTCAGGAACATGCATATCTGTGCGATTATGATTGCCACGACCATCACGGAAGTAGGTGAGCCTCCCAGTTTGAGAGTGACATATGATATGGGAAGGTTGAGCAACAGCGTCCCTCCAACGCATATCTGATAGATCTTGAGTTTTCCGGTAGCCAATTGCGCCGTGATCAATGTATTCGACAACAAGTTTACAAGTGACAGTATGATAGCCAGTCTTGCAAAGCCTACGGTATATTCGGGTGATTGTCCAAGCCAGATCATAAGTACCTTGTTGGTCTCAAGCAATATGGGGAGTGAAACTATAAGGAAGAGGTAATATGACAGTTTTGTACCCTTGAACATTAGCGTCTGCATGCGATCCAGTTCGTTCATGGCATAGTTCTTGGTGATCTGCGGGTTTAGGGCAGTCATGAAATTGCCGCTGAACTGAGCGAGTATGCCGGTAATCTGGTTGCCTATGCCGCGTGCGGTATTCACTATGGGGCCGAAAAACAGATTCAGGGTTATGTTTACACCCTGATCATTCAGCAGTGCGGCTGTGCATCCTATGAAATTCCATCCGGCAAAATGGAAGATCTCACGATACATCGGCTTGTCCTTGACAAATGTATATTTGCATTCCTGAAAATGGATCTTGCAGTATATCCAGTATATCAGTTGTGAGATCACTCCTTGGGCGAATAGCAGTGTTGCGAAAAGAATCAGTTTGTCTCCGTTTACATACAGGAGTACAAACACGATCAGCAATTTGCAGCCGGCTTCAAACAAGGTCATGAATGCGAAGGCGCTCATCTTCTCGTGTGCCACCAATACGGCATTGTAAGGCATGGAGAGCAAACCCAGTATGAATGATCCGATTGACAATTGAAACACTACGTTGGCAGCAAACATCCTGTCGGCAGGAATCACCAGCTTATGGTTGAGGAACCATAGTCCGACGGTCTCCACTCCGATAACAATTATCAGTGCCAATGATAATTGTATGTTCATGCTCACGCCGAATACTTTTTTTAGATGCTCCAGATCTCCTTTTCCTAATCCGAATGTCAGGAATCTGGAGATCGATGCCGACAAGGATCCAGAGATAAGGGAAAACATACCCACCAGGCCACCTACTACGTTGTAGATGCCGTAGTTCTCTACCCCAAGGGCAGACAACGTGATTCTGGTTGTAAAGAAACCGATTACCATTAACACGCCCATCCTCAAATAGAGTACGAGCGTATTTTTGGCAATCCGTTTATTTGTTTCCGAGTAGTTTTCTGCCATTTTGTGGCTTGCGAGTCTGTGTTTTATTTTTCCCCGTAGTGATAGCCGTAGCTGCCGCCGTAGGCGTACCCGTAGCCATAGCCGTGACGCGACTGGGAGAGGGGAGTGCCGTTGAGGATCAGTGCCATGTTGCGGTATTTCTTCTCCTCGTAGATGCGGTCGAGTTCGGGGAGCATGGAGCGTTCCAGCAGACCGGCGCGTATCACGAAGATGGTGCGATCCACGTGGCGGTCTATGATCTGTGCGTCGGCGACGATTTCGATCGGCGGGCAGTCTATGAATATGTAGTCGTAGTGAGGTCGCAGTTCGCTTATCAGCTCCTCAAGGCGGGGCGATTCAAGCAGTTCGGTAGGGTTCGGCGGCACAGGGCCTACGGGAAGTATGTCCAGCGTGGCGCTGTCCGGATCCTTCACTATCAGTGACTTTGGATCGGTAGAACCGGAGTTCAGATAATTCGACAATCCCTTGTCGGGCGAGCCTACGTAGGCCGAGGTAGACCCATGGCGCATGTCGCCGTCAATCACCAGTATCCTGCGTCCCTTGAGTGCCAGGGTCATGGCGAGGTTCATGGCCACGAACGATTTGCCCGATCCCGGATTGAACGAAGTGACTGCTATTACGTTCGCTCCATCCTTGGTGTTATGCATGAATTCCACATTGGTGCGCACCACGCGGAACGCCTCGTTGACGATGTCTCGCTGTCCTTCCTTTACTACCAGAGTATTTATTTCCTTGTGCCCCTTCTTCGCATCCTGACGTAAGATATGGGGGCTGAGCGGTATCTCGCCCAGATAGGGGAGTGCCAGATGCTCTATGTCCTTGCGGCCGCGCACACGGGTGTTGGTGCTCTCCTTGATGAAGGTTATGCCGAATGGCAATGCCAGACCGATCAATCCGGCTATGAGCAGGATGTTGGTCTTTGCCGGCGTGGGGGGCACTCCGGCGGGGCCGGGCTTGCTGACTATGCGGGTGTTGTATGCAGTAAAGGCTTGCGAGAGTTCGTTTTCCTCACGTTTCTGCAACAGGAAGAGATAGAGCGATTCCTTTACTTTCTGCTGGCGTTCCACCGAAAGCAGATACTTTGCCTGTGCCGGATTGGATGCGATCTTGGAGGTGGTGGCAGATTGCGTGCTCTGGAGGGAGCGTAGCTGGGTGTTGAGGGCGGCAATCTGCGTGTCTACGGTTGCTATGATGGCGTTGCGCATCGCCACGAGGTCGCGATCCATGTTCTGGACGAGCGGGTTGCTTTCTGATGACTTGGAGACGAGATTGTTTCTTTCAAGCAGCTTTTCGTTGTATTCCCTTACCTGCGATGCTATGTCGCCTACCAGTCCGGAGTTCGCCGGTAGTAGCTGATTCTTGGATGACTCGTTTGTAAGGTATGACCTTACGAATTTTGCCATCTGAATCTCGTTGTTGACCGACATTATCTCTGAGGCGATCTGTTGGTTTTGGTTCATGTACATTGACGAGGCAGCATCCACGTTCGGAATCAGGTATTGCGACTTGTATGATGAAATGTCGTCGTCCACGTTGCCAAGCTCACCTTCGATCACTCCGAGGCGTTCGGTGATGAACTGCGACGTGGAGACCGCGATCTGGTTCTTGTCGCGGATCCATGAATCCTTGTATACCTCTATCAGCGTCGCCAATATGTCGTCGGCGCGTTGGATCGAACGGTCTGAAAGCGTAAGTCTGATCACGCTGCTGTTGTCTGTGCTCTGGCTCACGTGAAGTTGGGAAGAATATATGGCGGTAGCCGTTCCCACGGGTATCTTGTTCACTTCCAGTTCGGTCTCTTGTCCGGGGATATATGCCGTCGTCGGATTCACGACCATTATGCCGGCTTGTGTGGAGATGGAGTCGCCGAGTGAGCCGGTGAATGTACCTTCGTATTCCTGCTTGCCCACAGTCAGGTCGCTGATCGTCACTTTACCCTTTGGAGATACGTTGAGGATAAGCGTGGCAGACGCGTCGGTGGGGAAATTTACTATCTTCAGCGACACTGGGAGATCTGTCCCGTAGGCTACCATGTCATGGAATCGGCCTTTGCGATAGTAATTTACGTCCAGATCAAGACGTTTTACCACCTCCTCCATCAGGTCTCCCGATTTCAGGTTCGTTATCTCGTTGGCCACGTTACTTGATGAAATCAGGCCGAAGTCCGTGAAGTCCTCCATGCTTGTGGCTTTGTTCTTGGTATCATCCTTGATCATTATCGCTGCCGAACGGGTGTATACCGTCGGGGTGCGCAGGATGTATGCCATTGCAGCCCCTATGCATAATGTAAGGGAAAGCAATATCCATGGCCATTTCCTTAACGTGAGAAACAGTATGTCGGTTATCGGCAACGAGTTGTTAGCCGGCGCTTTCCGACTCTTTGAAACGGTAGGCTGATTCAGATCCAATATTTCTGCCATATACGGATAAGGTTATGTGTGAGATCGGTTTGACTGGTAATTCTGTGTTGTTATTTCGTAATGCTGAATACGAGTGTGCCTATGGTGAGTGCGAAAGATGCCACCGACATCCAGAAGGTAGGGGTAAACGGTGTCTCGCCGGTGGGGGTCGTGGAGCGTTTTACCTTGTTGTTCGGTTCTACGTATATTACGTCGTCCTGTTGCAGGTAATAGACCGGCGACGCGGCCAACGCGTCAATGTCAAGCAGGTTTATACGGTAGGCCTTCTGGGATCCCTCTGTTTCCTTACGCAGGACGAGGATATCCTCACGTCGTCCGTTTACGTTCAGGTCGCCCGCCATGGCAATGGCATCTATGATGGTCAGATGATCCTTGTTGAATTCAAGGCGTCCGGGCGAATTGACCTCTCCGATGACCGTGATGCCTGTATTGGCAAATTCCACTGTCACTATGGGATCCTTAACGAGATCCCGTGCCTTTAGCTCTTCTTCGATGTATTGCCCCAATTGAAAGCGGGTCATGCCGGCCACATGCAGTTTTCCCAGGACGGGAAAGTTTATGTCGCCTTCCGGATCAACGGTGTAGAGCGATGTCTGGCCTGAATTGCCGCTGCTGCTTCCTGTGGATTTGGTGTTGGAGGTCGTCTGCGATAACCGGTTCTGTACCTGTATCAGGTTGAAAAGCGACGACAGGGCAGGATCAGGTGTATTGACCATTATGGACAGCTTGTCCTCCGGCTTTACTCTTACCTCAAGGGTGTTTACCGCCTGCACTATGTCTCCGGCAGCGGCATCCTGGAAATAGGTTATGTCTTTTGGTGTTGAACAGGATGCAAGCAGAAGCGCTGTTGCCATCAGGCTCGCTCCCATTGATTTCATACGCATAATTTTATTGGGTGTTTTTTCGGTTTACAGTTGTTGAACTTGATACTAACTCTAAGTTTTCCCTTTATGTCCCAGTTGCTTCACCCGGCTCTGTTTGCCTCTATTCCATATGCCATACGATCCCATCTGTTGAGATCGCGTGACATGGACAATGCTTGCAGCAGATTCTTGTCATAATGAGCGAGTTGGTCGCTCGTGATATGGCCGGGGAATAATTCGTATGCGAATTCCCGACACGCCTTCAATGTGGAGGCATCCATGGCAGAAAAGGTGCCGGACAGGTGGCCAATGTTTTTTTCCGCAAGGTAGGACTTGTATGCCTCCGGTTCGCTGACAAGTTCGCTTAGATCGGCTCGCAGCAGGATAGCGACCTGTCGCAGACGTTCATATGAATGTTGCTTCAGGCCGTCGTGTACCCATCCGCTTATAAGCTTGAAAAATTTGTTTCTGATCTGGTAATGTACGGCACCTTTGTCTTGCAATATCTTTTTTCCGACAATGTATGTAACGTCAAGTAGGGATACATCCTTGTCATCGCGTAGCCACGCTTGTATGTATTTGTCTGTCCATCTCCGGGTGAAGCTCTCGGGGGCTGCCCGGTTGTAGGCTATGCGGTGGATGAGGTCGAACATTGGCATTATTTCCGGCAGGTTTCCGATGCTCATGTGCATGACATTCTCCGTTATCCATGCAGTCCAGTTTGCAGCACCTTGTTTTATGGCTTCCAGTTCTTTTGTTTTGTGGCCGCATGGCAGGAAGCCCCCTGCGGATTGGAAAGCTGAGAAAAGCAGATGCCCGTATCCGTGCAACTCTGTTGCGCTTGAACTATCCGTACTATCAAAAGAAATGAATCCTGTGAGCATTTTAAAGGGATTATTCCGGGCACTTGCTCAGATAATGGTTGAACTCGGCTCGGAGTGCTTTCTGGAACCGGGATTCTGTCGCGGTTTCCTCTTCAATCAGCTTATATCCTTTTGCGAGCATGTCTGATGCTCCCTCAGTCAGGGCTTGCAGTAGGTATATGAGTCCTAAAGTCCATTTGTTTGTAATGCCGGAAGCAAATTTGTCATAGTGCCTTTTGGCATTTGCATACCCCTCCTGATTTCCCAAAATCTTGTTTGCAGCCATCAGTATCGCCATGAGCTTGGCTTGCATCTTGCTGTTTTCCAGATTAGTCACCTCAAAACGCCGGCAAAAGACTGCGAGTGGGGAGATCTCAGCGGTAGAAAGCCGTTCGTTGTGTATGTGCTTTCTCAGGGCGGTGAACAATTTAGGGATAATGGCATCGATCTGGTCGTATGCCCGTTTTGAATTTTTCGCAAAGTGAAGTATCCGTATATGTTCAGCTTTTATGTCGTAGGCTATGGATGCGAATGTATAGGATACGTTCACAATGATATTTCCTTTCGAGCTTCCTTTTCTCGGAATGTAGCAGCCTCTCAGTCCGGCAAATTCCCCGTCTACAACCTCTACTTCGTCTCCCTCCTCCAATTCTATGCAATCAGTCTTGTAGCAAGGTAGTTTGTTGCCATAGAATTGCGCTATTATCCTGAAGGAATTCATCTCCTCTTCAGACAGTGTGAGATAACGGTTTTCGCCTGTGCGATTTAACACCAATGAAAAACCGTCAAAGAGGCTGCATAATTTCTTTAGGTGGTCAATGTCTGTCTTGACAAAGACATAATGATAGAGAAGCGGTTTTTCAACGACCCTTAGATTGGATCCGTCCTGCACCATTTCAATGAAGGTAGGAGCGAACACTTCAAGTTGTGTGGCAAAGGAGGCATTGAATTTGCCTACAATATTTTTCAAAGTATTGTTACGGGTGACACCGGGAGCTATATAGTTCAATACATACCAGGCGGGTGCATTGTCACTCATAAGAGATATAACCGAATTGTATTATGTGTTTTTGTATGGACAATTCTTTCACTTAGCGAGGTTTTAGCTATATACTTGATTATCAGCAATCAAAATTTAGCTAAAATCTCACTTCCGAAAAGTCCGTTTCCTATGATGGAACCTAAAGTGCAGTATCTCTTAGTAAGAGA
>CAJTYH010000021.1 GCA_910583675.1 uncultured Muribaculaceae bacterium | reverse complement strand
GTCGCAAACGCAACGTTGTGACTTCCCTTGAACTGGATTCCGCTGTCATGGAGAAGAACAACGAGCGTTTCCAGCGCACATATCGCGAGATAGAGAAGAACGAGGTGCGTTATGAGGCTCGTTTCACGGAGGACGCTGACTATCTGATCGTGGCTTTCGGATCCATAGCACGCATATGCCTTAAGGCTATAGAGGACGCACGTAAAGAGGGGATAAAGGTAGGATTGATCCGCCCGATAACCCTGTGGCCATTCCCTTATGATGCCATACATGAGGCAGCCCGTAATGTCAAGGGTATACTCTGCGTGGAGATAAACGCCGGACAGATGATAGAAGATGTGCGTCTGGCTGTGAGCGACAATGTGCCTGTGTGCCATTTCGGACGTATGGGCGGCATAGTCCCCAATCCTCAGGAGGTGCTTGACGCATTGAAAAAAGATTTCATTAACAAGTAGACTTTTTCAGCATGAAACGCGAAGATATAATCAAGCCTGAAAACAAGGTATATTCACGTCCGCGCCTGCTTGACGACAACATCATGCATTATTGCCCGGGATGTTCCCACGGTGTGGTTCATAAGATTGTCGCTGAGGTGATCGAGGAGCTTGGTCTTGAGGAGGATGCCATAGGCATCGCTCCGGTGGGATGCGCAGTATTCGCATACAATTACATAGACTGCGACTGGGTGGAAGCCGCCCATGGCCGTGCGCCCGCACTGGCGACGGCAGTCAGCCGTCTGAATCCTGAAAAGGTGGTGTTCACTTACCAGGGAGACGGTGACCTTGCCGCCATAGGTACCGCAGAGACCATACATGCGTGCACTCGCGGGGAAAACATCGTCATAATAATGATCAACAACGGGATATATGGAATGACCGGCGGTCAGATGTCTCCATGTACCCTTGAGGGAGCCAAGACTGCCACTACACCTTATGGACGCAGGGTCGACCTCAACGGTTTCCCGTTGCGTGTTGGCAACGTTGTGAGCATTCTTGACGGCACATGTTACGTTACGCGTCAGGCCGTTCATACTACGGCTGCCGTGCGCAAGGCCAAGGCTGCCATCCGCAAGGCTTTCCTCAACGCCCGTGCCAAAAAAGGAACTTCGTTCGTGGAGATTGTGGGCACCTGCTCTTCCGGCTGGAAGATGAGCCCTGAGAAGTCCAACAAATGGATGGAAGAAAACATGTTCGCCCATTATCCGCTTGGCGACATAAAAGACACCGACAAAACTGAATGAACCATGAAGGATGAAATTATCATAGCCGGTTTCGGCGGACAAGGCGTGCTCTCCATGGGCAAGATCCTGGCTTATGCCGCTTTGGAAAACGACCTTGAAGTGACATGGATGCCCTCATACGGCCCAGAACAACGTGGCGGTACGGCAAATGTGACCGTGATCCTGAGTGACGAACCCATCTCGTCGCCGGTGCTTGACACCTTTGACACAGCGGTGATACTCAATCAGCAAAGTCTTGACAAGTTCGAGAGCAAAGTGAAGCCGGGAGGTGTCCTCATATATGATCCCTATGGCATACACCATGCCCCTACGCGCACGGACATAATCGTAATGCCGGTGGAGGCCATGGAGGCTACAATAGAAATGGGACAGGCCAAGAGCTACAATATGATCCTGCTCGGTGCTTTGCTTAAGATGCGCCCCGACGTGCCGGTTGAGGCTGTGGTGCGTGGACTTAAGAAAGCTCTTCCTGAACGTCACCACCATCTGATCCCGGTCAATGAGGCTGCGATAAGGCGTGGTATGGAACTTGTTAAATAAGATTTGAATTTTTCCGCCGTAACAATTTTCCGGTGGAGTGTTGCATGGACGGCATGTGATCCTGATTGATTCGGATCGCATGCCGCCCATGCACATTTATGAGCGGGCATTAAAAGGGCTTGGTTGGCAGCGGTGTTGCGGCAGCGGGAAATAATTCGTAAATTTGCGGTTCACAGCGGGACATGCCTGAGGCCGTATCATGACGGTTTGGACATGGTTCCGGTTTTGCATTGCAGCAGATGAAAGAATTCATACAGATCATAAGGCGCTTTGTGCCCCCGTACAAGAAATATGTCTTCCTGAACATATTCTTCAATATACTTGCGTCGTTTCTCACCGTCTTCTCCTTTTTCCTTATAGTGCCTATCCTGAAAATGCTTTTCAGGGTTGACGAGGCGGTGCATTACACCTTCATGCCTTGGGACTGGGATCATGCCAAGGATATAGTGCTGAACAATTTCTATTATTACATTCAGGAAACCATCAATACCGCTGGCCCCACACTGGCGCTCGCCGGGCTTGCCGGTGCGCTCGTGCTGCTTACAGGTCTGAAGGTCGGTGTGACATACCTTTGCTCCTACATAATCATCCCCATGCGTTCGGGCATAGTGCGCGACATACGCAACTATGTGTTCGACAAGATGGTGACGCTGCCTATTTCCTTCTTTACTGCGGCACGGAAGGGCGATGTAATGGCTCGCATGAGCGGAGATGTGGGCGAGATAGAGAACTCCATCATGCAGTCGCTTGACATGATGTTCAAGAATCCCATATCGATCATCGTCTACCTCACAATCATGGTGCTTTTGTCATGGAAGCTGACAGTGTTTGTCCTGATCCTGCTTCCTCTTGCCGGATTGGTGATGGGACGCGTCGGCAAGGCATTGAAAAGGCAATCGCTGGCACAGCAGAATCAATGGGGAGTGCTGATGTCGAATATTGAGGAGTGCCTCGGTGGTCTGCGCATCATCAAGGCATTCAATGCCGAGGAAAAGGTGGAGAAGCGCTTTCACCGCGAGAATCAGGAATTTTACCGCCTCTCCAACCGCATAGCGCGTCGTCAGGCTCTGGCGCATCCAATGAGTGAATTCCTCGGGACGATAGCCGTGGCGATAGTCCTGTGGTTCGGGGGAACGCTCATCCTTGGGGGCGACTCGCATATGGATGCCGCCGATTTCATTTTCTATATGACCATATTCTACTCCCTCATCAATCCCGCCAAAGACCTCAGCAAGGCCATGTATTCCATACAGAAGGGGCTGGCTTCCATGGAGAGGGTGGACAAGATACTTGGCGCCGACAATCCGATCAAGGATCCGTTGGAGCCAAAACTCATAGGTGACCTCCACGGTCGCATAACATATGACAACGTCACCTTCGCATACGGGGAAAATGAGGTGTTGCACGACGTGAGCCTTGATGTTCCGGCAGGAGCCACGGTGGCTCTCGTGGGGCAGTCCGGATCGGGAAAGTCGACAATGGCCGATCTTCTTCCGCGTTTTTATGACGTACAGAAAGGTTCTGTAAAAGTAGACGGAATTGACATCCGCGATCTGCGTGTGCACGATCTGCGCTCGTTTATGGGTAATGTGAACCAGGAAGCCATATTGTTCAACGACACATTCTACAACAACATAACATTCGGGGTTGATAACGCAACCATGGAAGATGTGGTACGTGCGGCAAAGGTGGCTAACGCCCACGATTTCATAATGGCTTCGGAACAGGGTTACGATACCAATATAGGCGACCGTGGATGCCGTCTTTCGGGAGGACAACGCCAACGCATATCCATCGCTCGCGCCATACTTAAGAATCCGCCTTTGTTGATCCTTGATGAGGCCACGTCGGCACTTGACTCCGAGAGCGAAAAACTCGTGCAGGAGGCACTGGACAGGCTTATGGAGGGACGCACCACAATGGTCATCGCCCACCGTTTGTCCACAATCAAGAACGCCGACATAATATGCGTGCTCCACGAAGGACGCATAGTGGAACAGGGCACTCATGACGAACTTCTTGCCCTCAACGGTTATTACCGGCATCTGGTGGACATGCAGAAATTCTGAATTGTAACGTAGCTGTGATCTACAAATACAAATCAGGCTGTCTCCCGACAGCCTGATTTACTTTATCTTTAACCTTAAATCTAATACCATGAAAAAACACAGTGCAAATATAGTAATTATACCTATAGAACGCCCGGGATATGTATTGGTTCAGGGGAACTGACGGTTTAACGTTGTTTAACATATTCGGCATCATTTAAACCGTATATTCTCATTACCTTTATAACGCAAAAGGAAATACCCTTGAGATACAGAAAAACATCTTCATATTCCTCTGGCCTCATTGTTTTTTGCTACCGACTAAATAGACATATAATATTACAAGGAATCAAAATATGAGAGTTCGTATACTGGTTATAGACGATGAAGATTCATGGTGCGAAATTCTTAAGTACAATCTTGAGAAGGAAGGCTATGAAGTGGACACCGCCGATAGTGCAGAGACTGCGTTGGGCTATGATCTGTCTGTCTACAATCTCATGATCGTGGACATAATGATGGAGCGGCTTAGCGGTTTCGACTTTGCAAAGCGCGTGCGCAACAATCCCATGGTTGAGAATGTGCCCATAATTTTCTGCTCGGCTCTTGACGGTGAGGACGATATGGTCATGGGGCTTAACATCGGTGCCGACGACTATATCACCAAGCCTTTCAATATCGGGGAAGTGATCGCGCGTGTGCGTGCCGTCCTGCGTCGTACACAATCAATTACCCCGATCGGTTACCGTCAGCAACCGATTGTCGTCGCTGCTTCAAAGCCCCATTATGAACCGGACATAACATTCAAGACACTTCGTCTGGATCGGAATGAAAAGGTCTGCTATATCAACGGCAAAGACATAGGGCTTACAAAAACCGAATTCGATCTGCTGCATTTCTTCCTGAACCACCGCGAGCGCATACACTCCCGTGCTGAAATCATGAATCAGGTGTGGGATGCACAGGTTACCAACCGGTCTATAGATACCAATGTCGCACGTCTGCGCAAGAAACTCGGCCCGTACGGGGAAAATATCATTACGCGCCTTGGATTCGGTTATGGTTTCAAGGCCGAGGTGAACTGATTTGGCCGATGGTCGGATGAAACGTCGTATAAAATATAACCTGCGGCTTTTTCTGGTTGCAGCGGCATGCATTTGGACGGTATTGTTGGGTTTTGCATATCTTGTAGTGCGTGAGGAGCATAAGTTCCGACGTGAGAACATTGTGGAACGCATAGATCTGGCTGCATCGTGCATAGCTGACGCGCAGACTTCCGACAACGATCTGCGTGAGACCATAGCCTTTGTAAAGAAATACCTTGACGAGACCTATCTTTCGGAGATCGTAATACAGGTATATGACCTGCGTTCAAGAAAGTTGATCTCCACAGTAGGTGACGGTCGTTATGCAGTGCCTCATACCGCTTTCGAGCATAGCCGTGTGAGCCAGAGCGACGGCACTCGCCTGTTGCGACTGATGGAAGATGATCTTGGCAGTGAAAAGAAGAAGCTGTATTACTATTCCAGTCGTATAACGGCAGACGGCGCACTTGACATACGTGTAGCTGTCCCAAGGTCGACCAAGATAACACGTGCCGCGTCTGTCGATCCCATAATCTGGATATTCATTCTCGGTGTCGGGGCTTTCGGTACTTTTTTGGTATACGTGGCCACATCACATCAGGCGCGGAATGTGACGCTGCTGCACGATTTTGCACAACGTGCGGCTGCCGACAAGGATTTTATCCCTATGGGAGATTTCCCGTCCGACGAGATCGGTGAGATATCCCGTCAGATCGTTGCCATATATAATTCGCGCATGCAGGCAAACGTAAGGCGTGAACGTGAGCATGTCATAGCCCTGAAAGCTACGCAGGAGAAGAACAATATGAAGAAAATGCTCACTGACAACATCTCGCATGAGCTTAAGACGCCGATCGGAATAATAAAGGCATACATTGAGATGCTGATCAATCAGCCAGACATGCCAGAGAAAGACCGGTGTCATTTCCTTGAAAAAGCACAGATGAATGTTGAGCGTCTGGTGAGCATGCTCAACGATCTGTCGACAATGACACGGCTTGACGAATCGGGAAACAACATACCTATCAAGGAGATAGATTTCCATTCCACCATTTTCACGCTTTCAGACGAGGTCGTTAAGTCCGGCATTATCCATGGAATGGATTTTCGTTTCAATATTCCTATGGACTGCACCATCCTTGGTAATGAGGGGCTTCTAAATTCGGTTCTTCAGAACCTGATCAAAAACAGTGCCGCGTATTCTCAGGGGACTGAGATGGGGATAGAGCTTCTGGGACGAAACGACCGCTACATGACATTTTCGTTCTATGATAATGGTACCGGTGTGGCGGAAGAGCATTTGTCGCATCTTTTTGACCGTTTCTACCGCGTTGACTCCGGACGTTCGCGTAAGGCCGGTGGGACAGGTCTCGGACTTCCTATCGTTAAAAGCAGCATAATTTCCATGGGGGGATCCATCACCGTGCGCAACCGTAAGGGAGGCGGATTGGAGTTCATATTTACCCTTCCATGTCCCCGTGTCAAAAAGCCGTCCAATGACCAGCAGGGTTAGGATGTTTTCTCCGCAGTGCAAAGTAATCTCATATCTCATCAATCCACATTAATAAGGTCATTAGATGTATCTTAATGATCTTATTATGCATCTTTAAGTAGCTGTTTAAATTTGATTCTATAAATTTAAACAATCCTAAGAGGCGATGTCGCATTATTTTCAAGTCGCAATATCTGGGTCAGCGGATTTTCCCGGTTGATGGATGAACCCGAATTAGTATTTCACCCGCCTTCTTCGAAGGCTCGCGGGGAATTCCATTTAGATAAGGTTATTTCATCCTGCTAAAATTTCATGTTTAGACTGGCTAAACTTGATGCATGACCAAAGCCGCCGACCGGGCAAATCTGCTGAACCTCAATCAATAGGATACAAAAACGGGGCGATGTGTCAATTTTGACACATCGCCCCGTTTTATGTGGGTTGTAAACCGGATGTCGGATTATTCGTTGACGGTGCAAACGCTGACGCGGTTCCAGGAGTTTTCCTCAAAGAGGTCGCCGATGCCCATTCCTTCAGCCTGAATACGGTCAGCTGAGATTCCGTAGCGCTTTACGAGGACTTTCTTGACAGCCTCGGCGCGGCGCTGAGCCAGTTTTTTGTTGAAGGCGAGTGAACCGTCCTTGGATGCATATCCCTTTACGGTTACGGTAGCGCTCTTATTTTCCTTGAGCTGATCGGCTACCATCGCGATGTTTGGCTGCTGGTTGGCCTGGATCGTGGAAGAACCGCAGTTGAAGAATACGTAGCGGATATTGTTGAGATCCTTTACGACTTTCTCCACGGCAGCGGGGCGGCGGTTGCATGCGTCAAGCTGAGCCTGCAGGTCGGCAAGCTGTGCAAGCAGAGCTGCATTGTTGGCACCGCATGCATCAAGGTCGGCGCGGAGTGCGTTGATCTGTGCGTTGAGCGCATCAATCTCTCCCTGATCGTATGGACGGACTACAACGAAGTGGTGTGTACCGTTTGAGTTGCCAAAGTGGTATGTGATACCGGCCTCAAGTTCAAGACCGCCGTAGTTGGCATTATAGTCAGCGGCATAACCCAGTACATTGGGGCTGGGGTTGCCGTTCATGTTCCATATGTATGCGGGTTTCACGGCAAGAGTCCATGCACGGCTTGAACCGAGGTTGAAGTTGAAGTTGAGACCGACCTTTGTTGCCCATGAGTTGCCATCGTCGCAAACTGTGTGGGGATAATATGCGTGCAGCCATCCTGTGCCGGCTACAAGTTCCAGTTCAAATACTCGGGGCAGTCCTGCATAACCTGCGAAAGCATTGGAGAGGTTTACTGCACCGAAGACACCCACATACTGGTGGTCGAATACATTGGCCGATTTTACGGGGTACCAGGATGATGTATTGATGCTCCATTCGCCTTCAGCACCCAGGCCGAAGACCGGTGTGATCTGTTTGCGAAGCTCGGCACCGACAACGCCGCGTCCGTCTTTCCAGAAACCATGGCTACCCACGGCCTTTGAGGAGAGAACAGCGCCACCTTTGAGTGTGAAGCTCCAGTTGTCGGTAAACTTGCTGCCTGCCACAGTTGTCTGCGCAGAAGCGAAAATTGAGCTTAAGGCAATAGCTGTCAACAAAATAACCTTCTTCATAATTTCTCTGTTTATTGTTTGACCACAAAGTTAAAAACTTTTTAACAGTCATCCAAAAATATTATATGTTTTTTTGTAGGTCTCAGGCTCCTTTTTCAGCTCTTTTCAGGGAATTATGCTATGCGGAGGTGTTGTGATTCCCGCTGCCGGGAGTGTTTTCGGGAGTACGCTTGAACTCGGTGTAGCTTTGTGCCGTGGGATGGTAGTCGGGATCAGTCCAGAGTTTGCTGGAAATCATCAGGTCGGCGCTTATGCGGTTGCATGCGATCGGCACGTTGTGGAGGCGACATTGCCGCAGGAGCATCTGTATGTCGGCTTCGTGCGGTTGCGGGTTGAGGTCGTCTATGAGGAATACTGCAAGATCGATTTCGTTTCGCACTACTTTTGCCGCTATTTCCGCATCGCCGCCCATAGGGCCTGAGTTCATGCACTCTATGTTTGCTTGTATGCCCTCCTCGTCAAAGGCTTTCCTTATCAGCCCTCCCGTAGTTCCGGTGCATACAAGATGATGCCGTGACAGGTAGTCGGCATTGTATCGTGCCCAATCTACCATGTCAGCTTTGCGATGGTCGTGTGCGACAAGTGCGATGGTTAGATGTTCTTTCATTTTGATAAGATTTGTCTTTAAACTTTTGTTTCCGTATGTTAAACAATCTTATGCGGCGGATGGTTTTGGCCGGTTTGCGGAAAAATGGTAGGGAGAGCTTGGATTATGATATTGCGCAGGGATGGAAAGTTAAGTAATTTTGTCACTGGAAACATGCTGTTTCCGATAGTGAGAATTTAGACAACGTTACTTGGATGAAGGAAGATAAGGATATCAAGACTGTTACCGGCAAGGAGTTCGGCGGCGAGCGCGCTTTGTTCGCTGTAAAGGATGTGAAACTTGTGGATTGTGTGTTCCATGCCGGTGAGTCGGCTTTGAAGCGCACTGCGGGGATTGTTGCCGAGAGATGTGTTTTCGAAGGGAAATATCCCTTCTGGCATACCGACGGATTCCGCGTGTCGGACTGTACGTTCACTCCCGGAGCGCGTGCCGCGCTGTGGTACTCGCGTGACCTTGTCATGAAGAATACACGGGTGGATGCGCCGAAGATGTTCCGCGAGATGGAGCATCTGGACATAGAAAACGTGGAGATCCCCGATGCGCAGGAAACCTTTTGGAGCTGCCGTGATGTGAAGCTCCGGGGAGTCAAGGTGGCCAATGCGGACTACCTGTTCATGCACGGTTCCAAGATAGACATAGAAGATTACCGGCAGGACGGCAATTATTCATTTCAATATTGTCGCGACGTGACGATACGCAATGCCGTGATAAATTCGAAGGATGCTTTCTGGGAAACTGAGAATGTGACGATATATGATTCGGAGTTGAACGGGGAGTATCTCGGATGGCATTCCAGGAATCTGCATCTTGTTAGATGCAAGATCAATGGAACGCAACCGCTCTGTTATGCTGAAGGGCTTGTGATGGAGGATTGCGAGATGGGAGACCAGTGCGATCTTGCATTTGAGGACAGCACGGTGGAGGCAACGGTGAATACCTCTATCGTAAGCGTGAAAAATCCCCGCAGCGGACATATACGTGCGCTTGCAGTGGGCGAGGTGATAATTGATGCCAATGTGCTTGCGCCTGCCGATTGCGTAATAGAGACGGAGATATGAGCAGGTTCGACGAGGTCGTAGAACGCCGGGGAAGCGGTTCCTATAAGTGGGATTCCGCCGGTAGCCGTGAAGTGATACCGCTATGGGTGGCGGATATGGATTTCAGGACGGCTCCGGTGGTGCTTGATGCCCTGCGCAGGCGTGTCGAGCATGGGATCTTCGGATATACCTTGGTGGGTGATGATTATTACGATGCCCTTATCGGATGGTTCTCCACCAGACATGGTTACAGGTTTCGCAAGGAAAATGTGATATACACCTCGGGGGTGGTACCGGCCATTTCTGCGATAATAAAGGCTCTGGTGAAACCTGGGGAAGGGGTCGTGGTCATGACCCCGGTATACAATTGCTTTTTCTCATCAATCAGGAACAACGATTGTATCGTCGTGGAAAATCCCTTGAAGCGAGTGGATCTTGCGGATGGGCGTTTCACATACGAGATAGATTTTGAGGATCTTGAGAAATGTGTGGCGCGTGAGGATGTGAGGATGCTCCTGTTGTGCAACCCGCACAATCCGGCGGGTCGCCTGTGGTCTCGTGAGGAGTTGACGCGTGTGGCCACGATATGCCGAAGACATGGTGTCAGGGTGGTAAGCGATGAGATCCATTGTGAGCTTACGGCTCCCGGTACATCCTATGTGCCATATGGGACAGTCGATGTGGAGATCAATGCAGATGCTCCTTCGGCAATAGTCTGTCTTTCACCCTCGAAGGCATTCAACACGGCAGGATTGCAGATCGCCAATATCGTATGTCCCGATGGTGATGTGCGTGCCTTGGTAGACAGGGCGATCAACGTCAACGAAGTGTGCGACGTGAATCCTTTCGGTGTGGAGGCCTTGAAGGCTTCATATACCGTACAGGGTGAGGAATGGCTCACGGAATTGCGTGAATATATATGGGAAAACTATCACATGGCACAGGGAATGCTCCGGGATGGGTTGCCGCAATGTCCGGTCACCAGACTTGAAGCCACATACCTCCCATGGATGGATGTGAGTGCGCTCGGGATACCTTCCGAGGAACTTGAACACAGGCTTATGGAGGAGGCCGGCGTGTGGGTCAACAGCGGGGTGATGTATGGGGTTGACGGTTTCGTGAGGATCAACATAGCTTGTTCGCAAAGTGTGTTGGCAGAGGGGATCCGTCGCATGGTAGAATGGGTGAATTTGAATATTTGAGAGTTTGCTTAAGTTGATTCAGTCAGGGGCTCCGTTGAGTTTCCGTCAGCGTTTATTGCTGACGGCCCAGTTGTCGTGGCCAGCGATAATGGCTCAGCTTTCGAGCATACTGATGCAGTATATAGACGCGGCCATGGTAGGGCGTCTCGGAGCCGACGACAGTGCTGCCGTCGGGCTTGTCAGCACGAGTCTGTGGCTTTTCTGGGGGCTTTGTTCCTCGGCGATGGTGGGCTTTTCGGTGCAGGTGGCTCATCGCATCGGTGCCTCAGACTATGCGTCCGCACGCTCCGTGCTTCGCCAGGGACTTGGATCTGCCGTGCTGTTCGGACTGATCATGGCTGCGATAGGGTGCGCCATAGCTGTGCCGTTGCCATATTGGCTTGGCGGGGAGGGGAGCGTATGTGATGGCGCTTCAGTCTATTTCATGGTGTTTGTGGCATCTTTGCCACTCCTGACGCTGAATTATCTCGGAGGTGGCGTGCTTCGTGCGTCGGGCAATATGAAAGTGGCGGGTGCCATCAATGTGCTGATGTGCCTGTTGGATGTAGTATTCAACTTCTTTTTTATTTTTCCGACTCGCGAATTGTCGTTGGGTGGCATGGATATTGTGTTGCCGGGTGCCGGTCTCGGTGTGCTCGGCGCAGCTTTGGGAACCGTATGCGCTGAAATAGTATCGGCTGCCTTGATGTTGTGGTATGCATGCGTGCGTCAGCCTGATCTGGCCATATTCGGGAAACGCGCGGCGCTTAGAGACGAACGTGCCCTTTCGGATAGCAGAAGGTGGCGCCATTATATTCCGACCGGCAATGTATTGCGCAACGCTTTGAAAGTGTCGGCACCTATGACGTTGGAGCATGGTGTGATATGCGGCGCTCAGATAGTGGTAACGGTGATAGTGGCTCCCCTGGGGGTAATGGCGATTGCCGCAAATGCATTTGCGGTTACAGCCGAGGCTCTGTGCTACATGCCCGGTTATGGAATCGGGGATGCGGCCACCACATTGGTCGGTCAGAGCTACGGGGCGCGTCGTAAGGATCTCGCGCGGCAGTTCGGCTATCTGACCGTTGGGCTTGGGATGGCAGTGATGACAATCATGGGTGTGATACTCTGGCTCGCGGCTCCGGCGGTCATGGAGTTGCTGTCTCCGGTGGCAGACATACAGCGTCTCGGGGTGTCGGCCTTGCGCATAGAGGCATGGGCGGAGCCGATGTTTGCGGCTTCAATCGTGGCTTATGGCGTAATGGTGGGAGTGGGTGACACTATCGTGCCGGCGGCCATGAATTTTTCAAGCATATGGTTGGTACGTCTTCCTATTGCAGCATTGCTGGCTCCATCGATGGGATTGGACGGAGTGTGGCTCGCAATGTGCATAGAGCTTTGTTTCCGTGGGTTGATATTCCTTTGGAGGCTTTGCAGTGGAGCGTGGCTGAAGCGCGGTATTAGGACAGACCGAGTAGACTGACCGGAATTGATGGTGGATCAGTTTTCGGGGAGCACCTTGTCGGGATCTATGGAGATCTCTATCTTTTTGCCGTTTACGTCCTGCCAGATCAGAAGGAGTGTCATGTCTTCATGACGCAGGGCTTTGAGGCCGTCAAGGAATTTTTCGTTTACAAGATTGCGCTTGAATTCATCCACTGCCGATGCCTCAAGCTCGGGCAGCTGTTCTTCCTTGATTTCCGAGAGGTCTATGAACGGTCTGCACAGGAAGGTGATCGTCAACTCGTTCCCGTGTATCTCCGCTTTTGAGTCGTCGAACAGTCCGGTCTTTGCTTCCTCGGCACGGAATGTGGGGGAATTCAGCTCGGCCACAAGTGCGTCAATGGCAGCGGTATGGTTGTTGCAAGCTGATAATGAAACGACAATAGCAGCCGCTAATAGGATATCGTATATAAAATGCTTTATCATGGGCATAAGGTAATTGAGTTATGCAAAGTTACTAAAAAAGATGAAAAAGTCAATCCGGTTAAACCTTTACCGTCGTTATACCATCTAAAGAATATAACCATAAGGAGGATCAGAAAATGAAAAAAATAGTCCAGACAGTAACAGCTTTCCTGGTGGCATTCGCAATGATCGCTGCGCCTGTTGCCGACGCGCAGTCGCGCGGTAGGGGAGGGCAGAACACCTCCTCTGGGGCAAATGCCCCGAATCGTCCTTCGCATAACGGAGGAAACCGCCCGTCATCGTCGCACTCAACCAATCGCCCTTCACGTCCGGGCAACAATGGTGAGGGTACAAGCAATAATCGTCCGAATCGTCCGGGACAGGGCGGTTCAAACCATCGCCCCGGAAACGGCAATGGCAATCAAGGCCGTCCGCAACAACCCGGAAACAATCACAACCGTCCGGGCAATGGCGGCCAACATGATCGTCCGGTTAATCCCGGCGGCAATAACCATCGCCCCGGTGGGAGTACCAATCATCGTCCCGGGGGAGGAATGACACATCGGCCGGGGAACGGCCACAATCGACCTCCAAGACCTCCAAGACCTCCAAGACCTCCAAGGCCCCCTCGTCCACCGCGCCCACCACGTCCGCATCATCACGGATACCGCCATCCGGTGCCTTTCTTTGGGGCATATCATCGTCCCGTGCCACCTCCACGCTGGCACTATGTAAGCGGAGGCCCCGTTTTTGGCACCATTCTTGGCGTGGCTCTTGGCACAGCCATTACGGCAAGCATAAATGCTTTGGTGAACAACGGGTACAACGTGAGTAGCTACGGCAACAATGTCGTATACCTTACCGATGTTCCACAGATGAACTATTATTGGCCGGATGCGGCGTTGTACTATACCAACGGCATGCTCACCGGATCGCAGTTCACATGTCCGACGAATTATTACGACCTGAGCCGGTATAACAACCTGTATTCGGCCTTGACGGCACAATATGGGATGCCTGTCCAGACCGGCAACAGTGGGGGTATAATCTCGGCTACCTGGTATGGTGCTGGTGGCCGTTATGTGAATCTCTCGTTCAACTCCAACTATACGGGGAGTTATTATACCACTCTTTCGTTCGGAAATTGAGATTCCGGAAAGTAAGAAAGAGAAATATGGAAAGATAGAAATTGAGAAATAAGATATATAGATAGTGTCACATTCTGCTTCCGTAATAGACAAACGTGCAGTGCGATGGGAAACCCTGCTTCTTGCGGGGCTTCTCATCGTCACTTTCATACCGTTTCTTTCTGAAACGCTGTTTACAACCAAAGGGGAACCCAGAGAGGCCATTGTGGCCGTTTCGATGCTGAATCAGGACAATTGGATCCTCCCTGTCAGCTTCGGAGCCGATATTCCCTATAAGCCACCTATGCTGGCCTGGTGCATAGCCGTGCTTGGATGGCTCAATGGTGGAGAGGTCACGGAGTTCCTGAGCCGATTGCCGTCTGCATTGGCGGCCATGGCGATGGTGATGATTACTTTCCGCTTTTTCGTGCGGCGAACTTCGGGTGGGGTAGCGTTGGGAACAGCGCTAATTCTGGCAGGATCGTTTGAGGTATTCCGTGCGGCGACCATCTGCAGGGTGGACATGCTTCTTACGGCGTTCATGGTAACGGCAATGTATGCCCTTTTCAGGCAGTGGGAGCGCCATAAGGAGGGGACATGGGCACCGTCGCTTGTGGCTGCATTGCTTATGAGCGGAGCGGTGCTTACTAAAGGCCCCGTTGGGATGTTGCTCCCATGCATGGTGCTGTTTGTGTTCCGGCTTCTGAAAGGTGGGCATTTTCTTCAGACCTTTGTAAGTCTGGCATTGTCGGGGATTCTTTCCCTTGTGTTGCCGGCTCTCTGGTATGTGGCGGCATACGCCCGTGGTGGAGAACCGTTCCTTGAACTTGTGTTGGAGGAGAACTTCGGACGGTTCACCGGTAGCATGAGCTATGGTTCTCATGAGCATTCGCTGTGGTACAATTTTACTTCCATATTGTCGGGATTCGCACCCTATACGTTGCTGTTCCTTATCGGATTGTTTGCGCGTCCATGGAGAGGCTTGAAACGTGGTGGTGGAGCTTTCCTTGCGAAATTGCGTTCCATGGATGCTGTTGAATTGTTTGCGATGCTTGCCACGGTGTTGGTATTCGTGTTCTACTGCATACCCAAGAGCAAGCGTAGTGTATACCTCTTGCCGATGTATCCTTTCATGTCATATTTTATGGCAATATACGTGCGGAGGCTGGTAAAAATCGGATCGGGAAGCTTGCGTGTCTATGGTTGGATCCTTGCCGTTCTCGGCATAGTAGCTTCGGTTGCGGTGCTCTTGCTTATGACCGGAATGGTGGCTCCTTTTGGAAGCGGCTCAACCGGTGTGATCCTCAAGGGATTTGCCGGTGAGGGATCGCGCGTGCTTCCTTCATTGGTTTGTTATGTGACTCTTGCGGGAGCAGGTGTGCTTATCTGGATATTGTTCCGTAAGTCTGCAAGGGGAGCAGCCCTTGGTTCAATGGTCTTCACGTTGGTGCTTTACTGGATGGTTCAGGCTGCGGCTCTTCCGGCTTGCATGAACTATAAATCAGACCGCGACATGGCCGCACGCATAGATGCGTTGACAGGGGAGGATGACAGCCTTTATTCTTTCCGGTACGGGCGCATGGATCGCTTTTTCACGCTCGGTTATTATCTTGACGATCGTATGTGGAGGTTTGATGTGGACAATCCCGATGAAGGTGTTCTTGTCATTGCGGCTCACGATCTCCCCTCCTTTACCTCGGATGTCGCGCCGGGCTATGTTTTTGCGCCCGTGGCCGATCTGGGACGTAGCGGCGAAGTGAAAGCCGACCTCACACTCCTCCGCTTCAAGCGCTCGGAATGACAAACTATATGAACTAAAGGCGGGTGAAGCTGTGTCAGAATCAGCTTCACCCGCTTTTTATAATACTACGACCGGAATAGGTTAGAGTTTCACGAGCTTTGTTACGTGGGTTGTATCCGCGTTTTTGAGTTGCATGAGGTAGATTCCGGAGCCGAGGGAGGAGAGGTCGAGGGTTCCGTCGCAATCGTTGGTTTGCATCACAATGGCTCCGGTAGAGGAGTTGTAGAGCGTTGTGGATTCGATATTGGTGTCGGTGTCTATTTTAACTATGTCGCGTGTGGGGTTGGGATGTATGTGTATGTAACCGTTGCTTTTGCGAACGTTCTCAACTCCTGAACCGGCTTGGCGCGTGAACTTGTATTTGCCTGATCCCAGACGATAGATGGCTTTCCAGTCTGCTGTCGCGATAAACTCTATCCCGTCGGCTTCCGAGGCGGGGTGTCCGTTCTCATATATCTCGTCGCTGTCGTTTTCGAGCGGCATGTAAAGAGTGGCTACAGTATTGGCCGGTATCTCCGCTTCATATGTGAATGAGGATCCCTCGTTGTTCCAAGCCGAGGAGATGAACCCATGTACGGAATTGTATGTTGCTCCGGCGCTGGTGATGCGCTCCTGTCCGGCAGGGAGATTTGTGCGCGTATCCGGGGATGGGCGGAGTATGATATGGCTAAAACCGGCTTCCTCCGGGTCGGTATCTATGCCGGCCATAGTGCTGTACATCCATTCGCCTACCGCGCCGAATGAATAATGGTTGAAAGAGTTCATGCTGTAGTCGCCGAATCCCTTGTCAAGACGATATGAGTCCCATCTTTCCCATGTCGTAGTCGCCCCTTGATCTACACTGTAGAGCCATGACGGGCATTCGCGCTGTAGCAAGAGGTTGTATGCCTTGTCGGTCAGGCCGAATTCGGAAAGGGTGGGATTGAGTATGCCTGTACCGACGAATCCGGTATTCAGTTTTTCGCGATTGTTGGTAATAAGCGTCTTAAGGCGGTCGGTGGTGCGTGCTATGGCATCCTCGTCGGGCAGGAGGTTGAATTTTAGGGCGAGCAGGTAGCCTGTCATTGTGCGTTGTGTGGGGATGCCGTTGCTGAGATAGCGTCGTTTGAATTCCGCTTTGATGTTTTCAAACAATTGCTCGTATTTCTCTGCCTTTTTGGAATACTCGTCCCCCTCCTCCATGCTGAGCGCCTTTGACATTTTGGCCATAAGGCTTGCGTCGTATGCATAATAGCATACGCTCACGTAGCGTGAATCGGTGTTGGCAAAGGCAAGCCAGTCGCCAAAGGTCGTGGCGGCTCCCTGGTACTTGTATCCGTCGCCGGTCTGGCGTGACAACCAGTCCATGTATTTCTCCATAGCGGCATAGTTTTCCTTTATGATGGAAGTGTCGCCGTACATCTGGTATACTACCCAAGGCACCACGATTCCGGCATCAGCCCATGCTCCTGCGCCGTTTCCGTCCCAGCTTTCCCACGGTGAGACGTTGGGGAAAGCTCCTTCTGCATTCTGGCCGTCGCGCACTGTTTCCATCCAGTGGCGGTAGAAGGCAGCGGCATCGGAGTTGTATGAGGCTGTGCGTGCGAATATCTGGGTGTCAAAAGCCCATCCGAGACGTTCGTCACGCTGTGGGCAATCGGTGGGGATGCTCAGGAAGTTGCTCCGCTGGCTCCATACGATGTTGCTGTATAGTTTGTTTACCGGTTCGTTGCTGCATTGGAATGTGCCCGTCTCGGTCATTCTCGTGCTTACGGGTCGCCCTTTTACCGAGATGATCTCTACGTTGTCCGTAGCAACCATCTCGCAGTAGCGGAATCCGTAGAATGTGGTTGTAGGGCGATAAGTCTCGCCATCTTCCTTGCCGTTGAGCGTGTAGTGTAGATTGGCGTTTGCACTGCGCAGGTTCAAAAGATATAGGCTGCCACCGGGGCCGTCGTTCCCTCGTGACTTCTCTCCGGTGTCGTTGAGCATCTCGCTGTAGCGTGATCGCACACGCACACCTCGTTCTCCTTTCACGGTGAACTCCACCCATCCGGCGAAATTCTGTCCAAAATCAAATATCACGCTTTGTCCTTTTTTGAGGGAGATTGTGCCCGGATTGTCGGTCTTGCTTACAACGTCTATCATTCCGAAATCGCCCGTCTTAAGCTCTGGTGTCTTGAATATGGTGGCGCTTGCTGGAACCATTTCCAATTCGGTGAGTTCCTCTACGGGGGCAACTTTGGGGGCTTCTATCACACCTTTGAATTCGTTGCTGTATGCCACTCCGTGCCATGCTGACTGGTCATATCTGCCGTCTGTCCACGCGCTTTCCAGGCGTGCGTCATATATCTCTCCGTCGTAAATATCGCCGCTGCGAAGTGCCCCTCCTGTGTACGATGCCCAGGAGGAGTCGGTAACGATGGTCTGCTCGGTGCCGTTCTCATATTGGATGTGCAGTTTGCCGATGAATGCAAGTTCTGGGTTGCCATATGCACCGTGTGCCACATCGCCTTTCCACCATCCGTTTGTCACGTATGCTCCAACGGCATTGTCTCCATCATGCAGGAGCGACGTGACATCGTGCATGGAGTAGTGCACACGATGGTTGTAGTCTGTACGTCCGGGCTTCATCTCCTCGTAGCGTGTCGTTCCGTCCGGCTGTATGTGGCCTACGCGCGTGCCGTTCAGGTAAAGATCGTACACACCGAGGGCAGAGGTATAGAGTTTTGCTGATTTGACCTTTCGATCAATGGAAAAAGCGCGACGGAACATAGGAGCTCCGTTGCTTCCCCGTTGCAAAACGCGGGTCTCTATTCCACGGATAGGCATGTAGAGCTTGTTGTCGCCGTTGACGTTCTCAACTATTGCATCCACGAAGTATGCAGATGGCAGGTGTTCGAAATCTTCTTCGAGTGTAACTGTGGGATTGCCTTCCTCATCGTATGTTGTGACCTTTACATTGTCGAAATAAGCATTGTCGCGGAAATCGGCGGAGTTGTCTACTCGAAAACCTATGTCGCCCATACGGTCTACCACACCGGAGTTGTCGGTGTATGTGTCAACCAGGATACCGTCTATGTATGTGAGTATGTCGCGCCCTATGACCTCTATCTTAAGGCGATGCTCCTTTCCGAGAAGTTCTGATTTTGAGATAGCGTCTATTGTTGCGTCGCTGTATTGTGGACGCAGCGCGTTGTTGTAGATATGATGGCGTATAAGCGGTTTCGATCCGTCAAAGGTGTTGACCTGCCACATGAGATATGTACGCGGGCCGGTTGCAGCAAAGATAACACCGGCATTGTCAGCCATAAGCGTCATGTCCGTTTCAAACGTGTAGTGGAGGTTGTTGCCGGTCTGTTTCTGCCATGCATAAATCGAGTTTGCCGTAGAGCCTACAACTTTGAGCCGTCCGTCGGTCACGGCACCTCCGGTCATTGATAGCTTATCGGTGGAGAAATCTTCTGTAAATAATATGTCACCCTCAGGGGTCGTGACTTTGAAATTGTCGAATATTGCAATTTCCGGTTGGCCGTCGCTTTCCCCCTTGTCTTGACGCACTCCTATAAGACCGTATATGAAGTCGCCGGTGCGGTTGTCAACCAATACATTGTCTATGTATGTGCGTGCGCGTTTGCCGTTTTCTGTGACCTCGATGCGCATGGTATATTCTTTGCCGGTTTTCAGATTGGCTTTTCCGGTCAGGTTCACATTGTCAAGGCATGCGGGATTGCCGTTCTGCCAACGATGGGGACGAAAGCGTGGATAAGCGCCCTCGACATTGAATTGCCACATGTAGAAATTGCTTCCGTCCTTGGCCGCGAAGCATATTCCTGCGGCGGTATGCTCTATCTCAAAAGTGGCTTCAATGGTATAGTCCTTGATCTCACGGGGTGGTTCGGGCAATGTGCCTTGTGGCAGGTCAGAGGCTTTTATCCATTGTGCGCCGTCCCAGCCGGTGTTCATAAGTCCTGTGTCGAACCAGGCCGGTTCGGTTGAAGTGGCTTCGTTTCCCTTGTTGTCACAGGCCGTCACATACCAATAATAGCGTGTGGCGGGTTGTAGTGATATTCCGGTGGATGGCACTGAAATGGTTCGGTCGGTTGTTATCGTACCCGAATCCCATACTTGCTGCGTCCTTTCGGGGTCGGTTGTGACTATGATCCGATAGGATGTCTGTTTTACAGAACGTTCATCTGACTTGATGATCCAACTGAATGATGGCTCAGCCACATCGATAACGGTAGGATTTGTCATGTCCTGCACTTTTAGACGCTCTACGGTAAGAGCCTCTGCCGACATTACTCCTGAAAGGGCTAAATATAACCCTATCAATAGTTTAGTGGTTCTCATCTTGATATTTTGGTCTCGTTTGAATTTTGGTGATGAAGGAATTCTCCTTATTGATCGCAAATATACGAAGAATTTTGCAGTAATCCACGCAGGAGGAAAATTTTGGTGTTTTTTGGCGTTTTGCTTGTTTGTTACGATGTTTTGTGTAATTTTGCTGCCGAAGGCCATTTAATAAAAGTCTTCAAGTAAGTTCAATCTAATATTTTTTGCAATGAGAACCTTTCTTCGTACTATTGCTGCCGTTTTGCTCGGTGCACTGATTCCGGCAGGAATGGCTGCCGATCCGCCTGTCAGGGACAGGAACGTTCCCGGAACGCCAACCACGATTACTGCCCGTCCCAATTTGCAGCAGAATGCACGGATGGCTGTTGGAAAGACACACAGTGACGTGTTCCCTCCCGTGCATGAGTCAAGATCAGTCCCGATGAGAATTGCCAAAGGGGATCGGAATGCGTTGGCCATGGAGCCGCGTGATGCATCATATCCCAAAATCTACGGTGCCATACAGTATTCAGGCTCACGTGACAACATCGAGTTTACTGTCAGCTCGCTTCCTACGAACGACAATGAGAAGTTCGAGGTGGCGATACGTGATGTGCAGGGACTTGCCGGTTCGGTAGGCGTCGGAGACAAATATTATGCAGCCTATAGCACTGATACAGACATATATCAGTTGATCGTATGCGACTATGATTTCAACACGGGCGAAAAGCTTCGGCAGCGCGTATCCTACGATGTTACGTTGGAGGCCACGGACTTGGCTTACAATCCTGTGGACGGAAAGGTCTACGGATGTTTCCAGAATGAGGATCTTCTGACCTATTATTTTGGCACAATAGATTATGACAGGCTTACAACTACGAAGATAGCCGACCTGCCACGCCAACTGGCAGCCATAGCGATTGACGCCAATGGGAAGATCTATGCCATTGACAAGAAGCAGGAGAAGATAGGATATTCACTTGAGACGGTAGGAGCCGATCTGTATACGATAGATGGATCCAACGGCGAAATGACGTTTATCGGAGATACGGGTCAGAAACCGCTGTACAGGACTTCGGCATGCATTGATCCGCAATCTGGGCGAATGTTCTGGACGGTAAGCCCTGACGACGAGTGCGGCTATCTGTATGAGGTGGATGTCAAGACCGGCGCGACAACGTTGGTATATCAGTTCGCTGACGATGAGGAGGTGCTGGGACTTTTTATACCTGACAGCGGTGTCAGCGCGGGGTCGCCGGCGGCAATCAGTGGCCTAAGTATTGATTTTCCCGGAGGTGCTCTCGAAGGAAACATCTCGTTCACCATGCCGGCGGCAGACATTGACGGCAATCCGCTTTCCGGTATGTTGAACTATGAGATACAGGCGAACAATGCTAAAATTGCCGATGGCAATGCCGCGTCGGGATCTTTTGTGAGTGTGCCAGTCAGTCTTGCAGACGAGGGATCGTATACAATCTCGGTTGTTGTTTTCAATGATCAAGGTCTGTCGCCGGCAGTGACGCAGACCCTGTTCGTAGGGCGTGATACTCCTTCGATTCCTGTAGTGTCGGCAACTGCAGACGGCACTGCCATAACCGTTTCATGGAATCCTGTTACGACTGCTGTCAATGGTGGATTCATTGATCCTGAGGCGGTCACTTACCGCGTGGTGCGTATGCCTGACAACAAGGTGCTTGCCAATGGCATCGCAGAAACGGCTTATGTGGATAATGTGCCTGAGCCTGAATCTTTCGCGACTTATTCATATATAGTTGAGGCGATGCATGCAGGTATGACATCACAGCCGGGACGTTCCCAGAAACTCTTCATCGGGGAAGCGGCGTTGCCTTATATGGATGACTTCAACAAGATAGAGACGTTTGACTATTACACTGTGATCAATGCAAATAACGATGAATATACGTGGGGGCCGTATATCGGCAATCTCCATGTGATCTTCAATGAGCATCTGGAGATGGATGACTGGCTCATAACTCCTCCGGTGAAATTGGAGGCAGGAAAGGCTTATCGTTTTTCGATGGATGTAGCCACAGGAAATGGAAGCTCGCAAGAGATGTTTGAGGTAAGGTTCGGAACAGGAAACACCGTAGCTGACATGCGCGAAAGCGTTATCCCGCGAACTGTGGCCGCTCATACCGACTTTGTAAATTACAGTGGGTTCATCTTGCCATCCGAGGATGGTGTATATTATGTGGGCATACACGGGTGCAGCGCACCAAACCGATATTCAATAACGATTGACAATCTCAAGATTGAACAGGGTGTAAGTTCGCAGATACCTGAAGCTCCTGAGGAGATAACCGTCGTGTCGCATACCAACGGCGAAATGAAGTCTGAAGTCACTGTAAAGGCACCCTCTTTCAGCCTTGAGGGCTATCGTCTTTCTGAGCTGAAGAGTGTCAAGCTGTTGCGTGACGGAGAAGAGATCCATTCATTTGAGGCGCCGGCCATCGGGGCTAACCTGAAATTTACCGATGAAGTTCCGGAATGTGCCGACTATGTATACTCGGCATATGCGGTGAATGCAGCTGGGGAGGGGCCTGAAGTGAAAGTCACGTCTTATGTGGGTGTCCTTGATCCGTCACTTCCTGAAAATGTTTCAATCCGTGAGACGGCAAAGCTTGGTGAGGTTACCATTTCCTGGTCTGCACCGACAACTGATTCCCAGGGTAATCTTCTCAATCGGGAATTCATCACTTATCAGGTGTATGCTCCGGTTAATGGCGAATACAGCCTTGTAGCAAAAGACATAAAGGAGACTTCGTTCACACTTATGGCTTCAAAAGATCCCGATACGCAGTCGTTTGCGCAATATCTGGTAGTGGCTCAGACGCTTGGCGGAGTTTCTGACGGAGTGCCGACTCCAATGATTCCCGTCGGGAAACCCTATGCGTGTCCTTTCCGTGAATCTTTCTCAAACGGTGCTCCAAAGTCTATTCTTGCTACCAATTCGTCCGGTGGAGCCAAATGGCAACTCTTCAATGATAATCCGGAAGTAAGGTCAAAGGATGGTGACAATGGTTTCATCGGATCAGTCGCGCGCCAACTTGATGATTCCGGCACGTTGATGACAGGCAAGATAGACCTTGCCGGGCTTGAGATCCCGACGCTTTCATTCTATACCTACAGTATCACCGGAGAGGATGACGAGGTAGATGACAATGAGATCGAGATTTCAGTAGTTTGTGAGGGTGAAACAAAGGTTGTCCGTCATTTGACTATTTCCGATCTGGCGGAAGAAGAGGGTTGGATCCGCATAACCGTTCCTTTGACCGAATACAAGGACAAGGTCGTGCAACTGTACTTTACCTCGTATTGCCGGATATGGACTTACACCTTCATTGATGCAATACGTGTGGACAACTTCGTGGATTATAATCTTGCGGTGTCAGGCATTTCGGCTCCTGAGACAGTCAAGACCGGGGCGGAATTCAGAATCCCCGTCAAGATAGAAAACAACGGTGCCAAAGATGTGACGGCATACAAGGTGGAGCTGTATCGGTCAGGAGAGAAAGTGGCAGAGGTAGATGGCAAGCCGATACCCACTTTCGGGAATGCCGAGGTCAGCTTCGTACAGATGCTTCCTGTCTTCCTTACAGATCCTGTCAGGTATATGGCCAAGATAGCTTTTGATGATGAACAGCTTCCGGAAGACAATGAATCGCAGGAGATAACCGTTACGCCGGTGATGCCGACACTCCCGTATGTCGAAGAACTTGCGGCGACAGCATCCGAGGAGGGTATCGCGTTGAGTTGGGGCAAACCCGATTTTGCCAACTATGTTCCGGATGCCATAACGGATGATTTCGAGGGATATCCTTCATGGACTACAACCGAGGCCGGTGGCTGGATATTCGTTGATCGTGACGGCGCCAAGATCGGTGGTTTCAGTGATGGAGCGGTAATACCCGGCATCCCTGCCAACTCAGTGCAGTCGTTCTGGGTAATGGACGGGTCGCACCCCGACTATGTGGATTATTCCGAGTTCCAAGCCAATTCCGGTGACAAGTACCTTGCGCAGATGTTCGGCTATATTGACAGTCAGGAGGCTCAGGCCGATGACTGGGCTATCTCTCCTGAACTTTGCGGTAAGGAGCAGACAATATCGTTCTATGCCCGTAGTTACTTTGATGCCTATCCGGAGTCGTTCGAGGTGCTCTATTCCACAGGAAGCACTGATCCCGAAGATTTCATCAAAGTCGGAGGACGCGACGGCATAGACGGTGTATGGACGGCATATAGCTTCAAGTTGCCTGATGGAGCCAAACGCCTCGCTATTCGTTGTACATCCGTGTTCAAATTCATGTTCTTTGTGGATGATGTTACTTTTATCCCTGCCCCGGAGGAAAATGAAATAACACTTGAGAGTTACAATGTTTATCGCGACGGCGAACTTCTCGCCAATGTGACCGCGAATGAAAACGGTTTTGTCGACAAGACACCGATCAGGGATGTTGAACATGAATATGTTGTAACCGGATTGTTCGACAAGGGCGAATCCAGGCCATCCAAGGCTGTAACAGCTACCTTGTCAGGTATAGATGGCACGGAAATTCCGGGACTGTCTGTACGTGGTGGCGAGGGTGTCATTGCGATTGACGGTGCTGATGACCTCCTTGTGAGCGTCTTTACGGCCGATGGCAAATTGATCCGAAAGGATGTCGGTACTGAACATATGTCCATTTCCGTGGAAACCGGCATATACGTGGTTTCCGTAGGCTCGTCGGTAGCAAAGGTCGTGGTTAGATAACAAACGAGTATACGAATAAACAGGCGCGGAACAGTTCAAATTCCGCGCCTGTTTGCTTGTATATGTACGACCGCTATTCGGGGAGCGACGGATCGAATCCGGCGGCTGTTATGGCAGCCAGTATGTCTTCAGGAAGCGCTGTCCCGTCTACGGTAATTGTTCCGGCAGAGAGATCCACTATGGCGGAATTTACACCGGCGAGCGAACCGACGGCCTTTTCTACGGTGGCTTTGCAATGGGCGCAAGCCATACCTTTCACGTTATAGGTAGTAGTCATGTCGTTATCATTTGAGGTTTTACAATCGTTGTCTTTTGAGCAGTCACAAGCGCATGCGTGGGAATGAGGGTTGCGCCTTGTGCGATATTGGGAGTATATGAGGAGAGCGATCAATAGGACTGTGCATGCGGTTGAGAATATTGGAAGTTCGAGGTGGCATGCTGTATCCGCGCCGATAGATCCGGCAGGGATGGCAAACCATGATGCCGGGAGAAGGTAGTCTATAATTATGCCGAAAACCAGTGCGGTGATTATTACCGATGCTACGTATATGGTGGTGGAACGGTTTCCGAGATTTTTCCGGAGGAGTATCACGGATGCGAAATTTGCGGCAGGGCCGGCCATCAGCAGCACGAAAGCCACTCCGGGCGTCAGTCCTTTGAGCATAAGTGACATGGCAATGGGGATAGAACCGGTGGCACAGATGTACATCGGCACTGCCACTATGACCATGACGAGCATCGCGAGAACGGGGTGTTCGCTCATCGATAGGAATAGGGAGTCGGGGACTGCTACTGTGATTATGGCGGCGACTATAAGTCCTATCACAAGCCATTTGCCGACGGATGCCACCATATCCACAAGTCCGTAACGGATAGCTTCGGTCAATTTGCCAAAGAATGTACGTGGAGTGTGATTGTTGGGTAAGGAGACGGAAGCAACGCCCTCTTCAAGGTTGTCGTTTTCCGCTTTGTCAACAGCCATTCCTCCGAATACGGATCCGGCAAGCGCCGCAATCGGACGCAGGATGGCAAACGGCAGTCCGAGCAGTGCATAGGTAGCGGCGATTGAGTCGACTCCTGTCTGGGGTGTGGCTATGAGGAACGAGGTTGACGCACCTCTGGATGCACCTTGCCGACGCAGGGAGATAGCAGTAGGCAACACTCCGCATGAGCATAGTGGAAGGGGGATCCCGAGAAGTGCAGCTTTTACAACTGGTTTCCAACCGCGTCCGGAAAGATGCCGGCTCATTTGCGCGGGTTGCACGAATACATGTAGTATGCCTGCAAGGATGAATCCAAGCAGGATGTAGGGCGACATCTCGTTGAGGATGCGCACCAGTGCGTATATGAAATGCTGAAAATCAAGATTCATTATCAGATATGTTTCGGTTAGACATTGCAAAATTACAATGCCGTGACTACATATCTGTTACATCATTAAGGATGTTGCTTGCATAATTTCAGCAGGGTGGGATCCTCATACCTTGTTGAGGGGGATTCGTGGCAACGCGGCTTTGATGAATGCCGAAGGGGTGAGGCCTGTTATGGATTTGAACTGGCGGGATAGGTGTGCCACACTGGAGTATCCTGTGCGATCGGCAATCTCTGTGATGTTGAGTTGGCGGTAGGACAGTAGCTCTTTGACATATTCCACCCTCTGGGCAATGGCGTATTTCTCAATCGTGCGTCCCTCGCGTGCCGAAAATATCTTGCTGATGACGGAGTAGTCGGTGTGCAGATGATCGCTGAGGCATGCCGAAAGGTTGAGGTGGCAGTCGGCATTGCGCACATGTTCGATTATTATGATTTTGGCGCGTTCTACAAGAGCGGCCTCCGCGCCTGTCAGCCGTTGAAATCCGGACGCTTCAAGTTCACGGTCGATACGTGCCATCACCTGCGGGTCGGAACCTTCCTCGTCGGGAAGCTCGGCACCTCCGAGGCTGACTTTTGCCTCGGAGACACCGGCTTTGTTGAGGGCGCGCTCCACTGCTTCGACGCAGTGGCGGCATACCATTCCTTTGATGGGTATGTACATGGGTTCAGATTCTGTCAAGCACTGTGGCGATGAGATCGCGTATCGCAGTCTTGTAATTGGGAGTTGCGTCGTGGCGCATTCGGTTGGCGATGATCGAGCAGACAGTCATGGCTCGATGCCCCATCAGCCGGCTTAGGCCCTGAAGGGGTGCGCTCTCCATTTCGTAGTTGGTCACTTTCTTACCGTTGAAACGGAATGACTCTATGCGGGAGTTCAGATCGGGATTTGCCAGCGGGAGTCGAAGTTCACGTCCCTGGGGGCCATAGAAACCGACGGCGGAGATGGTGTTTCCGCGCACCATGTCGTCGCGTCCGATCTGCGCTACAAGTTCGTTGTGCGCATCCACCACGTATGGTTTCGCCCAAAGTGGGTTCCAGCCGGTATGTTCGCAGAAAGCCTTTTCAAATTCGAGGTCTGCGACTTCGTTGCGTCCGGCGTAATAGTTGAGCACTCCGTCGAAACCGATCGCTTTTTCCGCGATTACGGGAGTGCCGACGATAAGCTCAGGTTGCAGGGCACCCGATGTGCCGATGCGTACCATGCTGAGTTGCCTGTGGGTGCCTTTTACCTCGCGTGTTTCGAAATCGATGTTTGCAAGTGCGTCAAGTTCATTTATTACAATGTCAATGTTGTCAGGCCCGATGCCGTGGGAAAGGCACATGATAGGCTTGCCATTGTATGTGCCTCCGATGGTGTGGAATTCACGTGAGCTGACTTCGAATGTGCGTGTGTCGAAATGCTCGGCTACGATGTCAACCCTCCCGGGATCGCCCACGAGGATGATGCGGTCTGTAAGCTGGTCGGGACGAAGGTGTAGGTGGAATACCGATCCGTCAGGATTTATTATAAGCTCGGATGGAGCGATGATTTTCTTTTCCATGATTTCGGGTGTTTGGTGTTATGTCTTGGTAACGGTAAGCCGGGGATGATTGTTTGGAGAATGCGCGTTAATCCTTATGTGATAGGATTCCCTGCTTCTTGTTTCTCGTTTCTTTATTTCTTAATTTCTAATTTCTTCCCCTCCAATCAAGCCGGACGGTATCTGGCTCCGGGCAGGGCGAGCACCAGGCCGTTGAATTCCATCTCTGTGAGGAGTGCCATAAGCTGTCCCACGGGAATGTTCGTTTCTGCGGCGAGGTTGTTGATCTGCCCCTCTCCGTTGCGTCGGAGCCAGTCTAGTATCTGTTGCTGCTGTGGGGAGAGTTCGGTGAATAGTTGTTGTTGGGTGCCTTCATCCGGTCTGGCAGTCCAATTCATGGCGTGGATCAGGTCGTCTGCGTTTTCTATGAGATGCGCGATATTGTTTTTTATCAGCATGTTGCATCCTGCGCTGTAGATGTCGGAAGAGCGTCCCGGCAATGCGAACACGTCGCGGTTATACAGTTGGCCGAGGCGTGCCGTATGTAGTGCGCCGCCGCGTGGCGCTCCTGATTCTGCCACTATCACGGCATCTGCTATTCCGGCAACGATGCGGTTGCGTGCCAGAAAATTCCCACGGTGCGGTCGTGTGCCGTGAGGATAGTCTGTAAGTATCATTCCACCTTCATGCACCATCCGGGCGGCATATCGGCGATGTTCCGACGGATATAGGGTATCAAGTCCGTGAGCTACGACTCCGACTGTTGGCATCTGCTCCTCAAGGGCGCGTTTGTGTGCCGTGATGTCGCATCCCATGGCGAGACCGCTGACGATCACTACATCGTCAAGGCGTTTTTTCAGGTCTTCAACCAGGCGATTGATGAAATTTACACCATATGTGGTGGCATTGCGCGTGCCTACGATGCTCACGATGTGGCGTGCATTCAGATCCGTGTCGCCGATTGCATAGAGCATCGTTGGGGCGTCGTCGCATTCGAGCAATCGGCGCGGATAATCCTGGTCGGTATAATACACGCATCTGATATGATTGTCAGCGCAGAATTGCTCTTCCGCTTTGGCTTTTTCGAGGATCTCGGCGCGGTATGCGTCTGACAGAATCTGGAGCCTGCGTCCGGTCAGCCGGATCAGGATGTTTTCCGGCAAACTGAAAAAGTCTTGCTCGCTGCCGACACGTGTCAATAGCTCGTCGGCGACTTTGGGATGCATTCCCCGGGCAATCGAAAGGGCAATCTTATATGTGCGTTCGTTCATGTGAGGCCAAATGCTTTTGCTATGGTTTCTCCGCGAGAGAGCTTGCCATTTTCTATGCTCACGATCGTTACGAGCGCAGAAATGGCGATGGATTCGTCTTCGGTGAAAATATCCTGATGAAATATGAAACGTGCCCCGCGTCGTTCTATCCACAGCTTGCTTGTCATGGTCTGTCCGAGGCGGAGGGGAGTGTGGTAGTCTATCTCTATACGGCTCACAACGGGGTCTATTCCCTCTTTCTGCATGTCGCGGAATGTGAAACCTTTTTTCTCGCAGAATTCGTGACGCGTATGTTCAAGATAATGCAAATAGTTGGCATTGTTTACAATGCCTTGTGAATCTACTTCATAATCGCGCACTTTGAGCGGCATTTCAAATATATAGTTCTGTTCTTTGGTCATAAATAACAGTTGATCATGGCACCGTTCATGTGGTTGACAACAGGAGTGCATCGTAAAATTACGAAATGTGCTGCAATCCGCCAAGATTTTTCCGTAATTTTGCATTATGAATGGTTTGCAGTTGATACTTGTCGGGATTGCCGGCGTGGCTTTGGCATATACCACGGAAGCAGTGGGGTGTACCTCTGCCGTGGTGAGTGACAGGGTGACGGAGGATGGGAGGACGTTGTTGTGGAAACATCGCGACTCGGGGTTCAAGGACAATTTCGTAGGGAAGGTGGAGGCTACTGACAGTACAATGGCGTATGTGGCGTTGTTCAATGCCGGTGACGAGGATCTGGCCGAGGCGTGGATAGGATTCAACGAAGCTGGTTTTGCTGTGATGAATACCGCTTCGTACAATCTTGCGCCTGACACCGCCACTGTAAAAGATCGAGAGGGGCTTGTTATGAGCCGTGCCTTGTCGCGATGTAGGACGGTGGAAGATTTCCTGGGCATACTTGACAGTGAAATGGCAGGGGGCCGGCCGGCAGGTATCCAGGCTAATTTCGGAATCACGGATGCCAATGGAAGTTGCGCATATGTGGAGGCCTGGGATCATGGCTACGAGGTTTATCCGATCGAAGATAACGGCCATGGATGGATGGTCAGATCCAATTACTCCTATTCCGGCACCACCGGGAAGCGTCTTGGCGAGGTAAGGCATGACAATGCGGTTTGTCTGATCAAGGGGAATCTTGCAGAGGGACTGTCGCCGGAGACTTTTACCGAAAGGCTGTCGCGAAGTTTTTATCATTCAGGTAAAAATACCGATATGCTACAAGAGGGATGTCGGACTGTGGCAGACAGGGGTGAATACATACCCAGACGCAGTTCATGCGCTTCTGTAGTTGTGGAGAGTGCCTTGGATGATGAGGATCCCCGTAGTGCCACGGTGATGTGGGTGGCAATAGGCTCTCCGATGCTGTCTTTTGCCCTTCCTGTAACTCTTGACAGCATACCGGACGGGTTGAAGAGGGACATGTCTACCGGTCGTTCCCGCTTGTGTGACGAGGCCAATCGTCGTCGTGAGAAAGCATTCCCGCGCAAGGGGAAAGATGGGAAATGGGTGATTGACATGGAATATGTGCGCAATGCAATGCCGCAGTTGAAAGAGAAATCTGCTGCCGTTTACCGTAGTTTCAGCAGGATACAGAACTAAAAAAGATATAAATGTCATTAAAATAAATCAGTAATGGGATCAGCTATTACCACCATAATTCTTTTGGTGATTTCCAATATCTTCATGACTTTTGCCTGGTACGGGCATCTCAAACTCCAGTCTACGGGGCTTTCCGCCAATTGGCCGCTGTATGCGGTTATTCTTTTCTCATGGGGGATAGCGTTGCTTGAATATTGCTTTCAGGTGCCTGCAAACCGTATCGGTTTCGAGGGAAACGGTGGTCCATATTCACTCATGCAGCTTAAGGTGATGCAGGAGGTGGTGACCCTCGTGGTGTTCGTGATATTCAGCCTTGTGGCCTTTGACAGCTTCGAATTGAGATGGAATCACTGGCTTGCCATGCTGATGCTCGTGGGGGCGGTGTATTTGGTGTTTATGAAATAATTGGGTAACTTTGTGAGTAAAGGCATGATTGTTGCCTATAACCAGTGAAATATTATATATGAAGAAACTTCTGTTAGGTTTAACCATAGGTACAGCGCTTATGACACAAGCACAGAATGTGTTGGAGAGTGATTTCGCCACCATACATGGCACCGCTCCATTCAGCAAGATTGAAAATTCGCAGTATGAGCCGGCCATTGATCGTGGCATAGCGCTCGCCCTGAAAGGGATAGAAGAGATCACCTCCAATCCTGAAGCACCGACTTTTGAGAATACGATAGTGGCATTGGAACGTAACGGTGCTGATCTCAACCGTGTGCTGAACGTGTTCTATCCGCTTTTGTCGGCAGACGCTGACGATGAGATGATGGAGATATCAACGCGTATCAGCCCGAAGCTGAGTGATTTTTCCACCTCGATCACGCTTAACAACGAGCTTTGGAAAAGAGTGAAGGCAGTGTATGACAAACGTGCGTCGCTGAAACTTACGCCTGAGGATGATATGCTGCTTCAGAAAACTTATGACTCCTTCGCGCTGCAGGGCGCCAATCTCGAAGGGGAGGATCGTGAGACGTATCGCAAACTGAATGCCGAATTGTCGCAACTGACAAACAAGTTCGGTCAGAACGTGATGAAGGAGCTTGCCACATATGAGATCTGGCTCACCGCCGACGATCTTGCAGGGCTGCCTAAGGGAATCGTGGACGAAGCCGCACAGATGGCAGAGGCGAAAGGGCGCAAGGGTGAGTTCCTGTTCACTCTCGCACAGCCCACTTATATGGCATTCATGAAATATTCCGAGCGTCCTGACTTGCGCGAGAAATTCTATAGGCTTTACACCGGCCGTAACACCAAAGGGGAATTCAGCAACGTGGAGAACATGAAGCGCATCGCCGAACTCCGCCTTTCAATCGCAAAGCTCCTTGGAGCCAAGAGCTATGCCGACCATTCGCTGCAACGCACCATGGCAGAGAATCCCGCGAACGTATACAAGCTCCTTGATCAGTTGCGCGATGCTTACAAGCCGGCTATACAGCGTGAGATGGCTGAACTTACGGCATTTGCGTCCGAAACCGAGGGTAAGCCTGTAACCATCAATCCGTGGGATTACAGCTATTATTCCAACAAGCTCAAAAATGCCCGTTACAGCTATGACGAAGAGCAGCTTCGTCCATATTTCGAACTTGACAATGTGATCGACGGAGTGTTTGGCCTTGCAACCAGATTGTATGGCCTTAAGTTTACGCGCAACGATTCAATAGAGGTTTATCATCCTGACGTGAAGGCATTCGATGTTACCGATGACAAGGGACAGTTCATAGGAGTGATATACACCGACTTCTTCCCGCGTGACAGCAAGCGTCCCGGCGCTTGGATGACAGGCTTCAAGGATCAGAGCGTTAATGCCGACGGCAAAGATGAGCGTCCGCATGTGTCCATTGTGATGAATTTCACAAAGCCTACTGCCGAGACCCCTTCGCTCCTTACCCCTTATGAGGTGGAGACGTTCCTTCATGAATTCGGACATGCACTGCATGGATTGCTTACACGCTGCCATTATGCATCGCTCTCAGGCACTGCCGTATATCGTGATTTTGTGGAGCTTCCCTCGCAATTTAATGAGAACTACCTTACTGAAAAGGAGTTCTTGGACTCTTTTGCCAAGCATTACCAGACAGGAGAGAAATTGCCGCAGGAGCTTGTTGACAAGATCATAAAGTCCTCACAGTTCGGTGCCGGTTATTCCTGCATGCGTCAGCTTGGCTTCGGATATCTTGACATGGCATGGCATACCATCACAGAACCGGTAGAGGATCCTATCGAATTCGAGAAGAAGGCCATGGAAAGCGTTCAGATTTTTCCGCCTGTAGAAGGAAGCGTGACTGGCACCACTTTCAGTCATATTTTCTCGGGAGGATATGCAGCCGGCTACTATTCTTATAAATGGGCTGAGGTTCTGGATGCGGATGCATTCGCCGAATTCAAGAAAAACGGAATATTCGACCGCAAGACAGCTGACAGTTTTCGCACCAATATCCTTGAGCGTGGCGGAACGCGTAATCCGGCAGACCTTTATCGCGATTTCCGTGGTCAGGACGCAACGATCGATGCCCTGTTGATACGAGACGGGATCAAATCACCCTCAACTCCCGCCGTTCCCATTCACAAGGATTGATATATTTTCACATTAAGTGTTTATTGACTAAGAGCCTGTGCATTTCTGCATGGGCTCTTAGTCAATAAACACTGTATAGGGTGCAGTATTTGCGTATAAACAATTCGGCGCATGTGCATGTTATATGATTTAGAGATTCCTTAGGGATTGTTTAAGTGAATGGTTTGGATATAATTACTGCACCTTATGACTTGCTATAGATTGAAGAGGGCTTATGACACTCCATCTCCAGATGATGGCTTTCGGGTCTATATAGACCGTCTTTGGCCGAGAGGCTTGTCCCGGGAAAAATTCCATTATGATCTTTGGGACAAGGACATTGCGCCTTCGTCTGAATTGCGTGAATGGTTTCATGCAGATCCTGATGGACGTTGGCCGGAGTTTGTGAGCCGATATGCCAAGGAGCTGGAAGCGTCGTCTTCTTTTGCGGCGTTCAGGCAGTTGGCAGAACAAAAACCGGTAGTTACGTTTTTGTATTCATCCCGTAACGAGCGGGAAAACAATGCGGTAGTGGTCTATGACCTATTGACAAATAATAGTGCGATAAGCTGAAATCAACTGATACAGATATCAATAGATCTTGAATATTAACAATTTAAAGTAGATGAGATATGAAAAAGTATGTATGTGATGTGTGCGACTATGTCTATGATCCCGAAAAGGGGGATCCTGACAGTGGCATTGCCGTAGGGACTGCATTCGAAGACCTTCCCGATGACTGGGTCTGCCCTCTTTGCGGTGTTGGCAAGGATCAATTCAGCCCCGTGGAAGACTGATAGCATTTTCTCCATTACAACAGAAATGGCGACGTGTCGAAATCGGCATATCGCCATTTCTGTTTTCTAAAAAGACTCACCCATAATGCCTAGATGCCAATAATTTATTAACTTTGCAATATACAAAATGGCACCGATAGAACGAGGCGGAACGATAATGGCACTGATAATGGCACCGATAATACAACAAGAGAAGATGCTATCGTTGAATTGATGAGAAAAAATAAACGAATCAGCATAAGAGAAATTTCGTCTCATTTAAACATTCCACGTAGAACTCTATTTAGAATAATAGATTCACTTAAAACTGCGAATCGTATTATGCGTATTGGCTCTGAAAAATCAGGAACTTGGGAGGTAATAGAGTGATCTAAAATAGATAGTTTGAAAAGATACTAAGGTAAGAAAGATGAACATGGTAGTTTCATTAGCGGAGAAGGACAGGTTCCGCTCTTTTGCCTGGCAGCATTTCTTGCTGCTTGTTTCGCTGTTTTTGATGACGTTTGGAGTTGTGTTGTGTATAAAATCATGTCTTGGCAGCAGTGTTATATCGTCGCTTCCCCTATCGTTTTCAATGGCAGGAACTGAGGGCATTGTACCAAGGATGAGTGTCGGAGGATATACAATACTGATGAATTTCGTACTTGTAGTTTTTCAGATACTAATATTGAGAAAGCGATTTGCACCCATGCAATTGTTTCAACTGGTCATTGGCTTTGTATTCGGATGGTTCATAGATCTGAATATGTATTTTATGCGTGATCTGGCATGTGAGTCTTTATTGTCAAAAGCTCTCACGCAGTTTGCCGGATGCACTGTTATGGCTGTGGGGATTGCTTTTGAAGTGCGTTGCGGTTCTGTGACTATGCCGGGAGAAGGTATCACTGTGGCATTAAATCGGGTGACGGGAATCGCTTTCCCTAAAATGAAGATTGTTGTAGATTCGTCATTGGTCTTGCTCGCAGTGATCAGCAGTTTCGTGTTCTTCGGTCAGTGGCAATGGGGTATAGTCGGGCCTGGCACACTCTTCGCAATGGTATATGTCGGATGGCTGATAAAAATGCTTAACCCATATCTTTCGTGGTTCGATCGTCTGCTCTCTTATCGTCCAGGTTTCAGAAGGTATATCTTTGGTCTGGCTCGGTGGATATACGGTTCAAAACGGTAGGTGGTATAAAAAGCGATTCCAGCGGCTTGTTTATTAGGCTGCTGGAATAAATGCTTGGTATCCCCGTGGGGAGTCGAACCCCAATCGTTGGAACCGGAATCCAATATTCTATCCATTGAACTACGGAGACATTCCGAAAAATCGTACTGCAAAGGTAGTAAAATTTGCAATGGCATCAAAGGCTTTTTGTGAAAATTACAGCTATTTTGGATGTACGCGTGGTATGCGCAGGTCGGATGTTTTGTAGTGGAACGGACTTATAGGCGTTAGGTGTCAGGCGTAGGAATATAATTCGTCTGCTCTTCTGCAGCGATGGCGGGGGTGGATTCTTCTGTCTCGTATGTCCGGGAATTTGCAGGTGTGAGCCGAGCCAGATAGGTGTGATTCAGGTAATATTCCATGTCAAGGAGTGTGCGTGCCCTGACTGCGGGTTTCAGCTGGCATTCCCAGATGGTCATCACGTGCCATCCCATCTTCTTGAGCGCTTCCTTGTTTCGTTCGTCTCTCTTCCGGTTGTTTTCGATCTTCTTCCGCCAGAAGTCGGTGTTAGTGCGCGGTGTTGTCCCGTCGACCTCATGGCCGTGCCAGAAGCAGCCGTGGATGAAGATCACAACCCGGTATTTGCGCAACACAATGTCCGGGGTGCCAGGCAATCCTTTTACATTCTTGCGAAACCGGTAGCCACGGGAAAAGAGGTAGCGGCGCACGATAAGTTCAGGTTTCGTATCCTTGCTCCGTATCTTGGCCATTATGGCCGAACGCTTTTCCTTGTCCCAGATATCCATGCCGGTCGTGGTTTGATCGCCTTGTTACCTTTTGGCACCGAATGTCGCGGAACGGTATTTGCGGGCATTCGCAAGGTGGCGGGAATAGTCGGAAGTGAAGTCGTGGTATCCTGAGCCGTCAGGACGTGCGCACATGTAGAGGTGATTATGTTTGGGAGCGTCGAGCACCTGGTCGATCGTGCGCGCCTCAGGAAGCCGGATCACGCCGGGAGGGAGGCCGTTGACCAGGTATGTGTTGTAGGGAGATTGGATTGAGAGCATGTCGCCGGTGATGCGGCGTATGGTGAAATCCCCCTTTGCGAATCGCACTGTAGGATCGGCCTGTAGTTTCATGCCGCGTGAAAGTCGGTTGAGATACAGGCGTGCTATGGCCGGGCGTTCGTCTGTCTTGTTAGATTCTTCTTCTACTATGGATGCCAAGGTGCTTGTCTGCAATGGCGTAAGTCCCAATGAAGTTGCCTTGGCACGTCGTTCGTCGTTCCAGAAACGGTGGTAGTTGTCGCGGATCTTTGAGATCAGTTGCTGTGGAGATGCTGTCCAGTATGTCTCGTATGTGTCGGGCAGGAATTCCGATTCGAGCTGCTGAATGGAGATTGATTCGTCTTTGGCCATACCGTTTGCAGCTTCGAGGAACTCTTCCGGGGTGAATTCCATGCGAGCGGCAACGCGGTTGGCAAGATCCGGGAAAGTGCGCACGTTGTTGAATGTGATCCTTACGGGTGTCTGGCGTGCTTGGCTGATCCTGCGTGCCACCTTCCAGGCCTTTTCCCCCGGTTCAATGCGGTATGCTCCCCGGGAACCTTCCGGAGTGCCGTCCCATAGCATAGCCACGCGACTACCGAAGCTGTTCCCGAGCGAGGATTGCAGCGAATCCCTTACCTGTTCCTTTGTGGCTCCTGAGGGAATGTATACCCATGCGGCTTCCTTGCCGTCGTAGCCTTGAACCATGCGAGTGAAATACCAAGCTCCCAATGCCACGAAAGCAAGGCATATGATGGTGATTATCTTTTTGCTAAGTCCGGAATTCTTTTTCATATGACAAAGTTAGCTATTTTTGAACGAGAGCGGAACAGCGATATTGGCATTAAGTTAAATTAAGGTGCGCTTTGGCCTTGTTTTAACATTTGTATGCCTGTAAGCATACCCTGAAAAAGACATGAAATACTCCGTGTTTTAATGATTTTCACATTCTTATGGTCAAATTCACTTAATTGTGAGAGGGCAATATTAAACATAGTTAATCGTGGATGTTAACGGTTCGCAGATTGCTGATTTTGTTTTATATTCGCATCAACGACTTACGACACGGGATGTCAAGGTCGCTCGAATTTTAACATTTGAGGGTGCTCCACGGTTCAATGCCGGGAGCCTGCGACAACAGTTCACCACAATAAAAAGTAGAAGTTCGACCAATCGAGACATTGAGACTATTATGAAAGTTTACACTAAAACAGCATTACTCGCATTTGGAGTTGCCGTTTGCAGCTCTGCCATGACTTTGGCGCTTGATCGCTTCAACAGCGCCTCCGAATCTCCAATATCTTCCGACGAATCCGTTGAGCGGTCAGAAGTAGCCAAACGTTCAGGATTCCTGACGGTAAGCAATTCGGTAACCCCGCCTACTGATTTTACCCATGCCGCCGAGAGCACGATCAATGGCGTTGTGAGCATCAAAAGCTATGCATCTCCGCGTGGTTATAACGGTGGCGGAGGGAGCTACAGCAATCCCCTTTATGAATTTTTCTTCGGTACCCCTCAGCAGCGGCAGCCCCAGCCACGTCAGCGCGACAATTCCGGTGCCGAGCAGCAGCGTGGCCTAGGATCGGGTGTGATTCTCAGCTCTGACGGATACATAGTGACCAACAATCACGTGATTCAAGGTGCAGACCGTCTGGAAGTGACCCTAAACGACAACAGCACCTACAACGCAAAGGTAATAGGAACAGATCCGGCCACCGACGTTGCGCTCCTCAAGATTGAGGCGGAAAACCTGCCGGTTATCCCCGTGGGTGACAGCGATGCTCTGAAGGTAGGGGAGTGGGTGCTTGCCGTAGGCAATCCTTTCGGTTTCACATCCACTGTCACCACCGGTATCGTCAGTGCCAAGGCTCGTAGCGTAGGTGCTGGCGGAATGGGACGTTCCATGGGTATCGAAAGCTATATCCAGACTGATGCCGCCGTAAATCCGGGTAATTCCGGAGGTGCCCTTGTAAACATAAAGGGTGAACTTGTGGGCATCAACACCGCTATTTATTCCGAAACTGGCAGTTATGTAGGATACTCGTTTGCCATACCGTCCTCCATTGTCACTAAGATCGTGACCGATATAAAGCAGTATGGCACAGTGCAGCGTGCCGTGCTCGGGGTCATGTTCCAGGAGCTGACTCCGAAGATGGCTAAGGAGAAGGGTATTACAGCTGTCAACGACGGTATTTATGTGGCTGAACTTGTGGATCGCGGTGCCGCCATGGAGGCCGGTCTGAAAGTCGGCGACGTGATCGTGGCCATCAACGGCGCTCCCACTCACAACACCGCCCAACTGCAGGGTGAGATTAGCAAATATCGCCCCGGCGATAAGATAGAGATCAAGTACATCCGTGACAATAAGAACGAAAAGGCTTCAGTGACCTTGCGCAACAACCAGGGAAGCACCAAGATGACCAAGCAGAACGACTTCACTGATCTCGGTTGCGCACTGAAATCGCTTTCAGAAGCCCAGATGCGCGAATATCGCCTTTCAGGTGGCGTTCAGGTATCGGGTCTCAAGGATGGAAAATTCAAGGCTGCCGGCATCAAGGAGGGCTTTATCATCGTGGATATCAACAACGCCCGTGTTCGCACCCCGGAAGATGTGGAGGAGGTATACAATGCCATAATGCGGTCAGGCGATGATGACAAGGTGATGTTCATCACCGGCATGTATCCCACCGGCCGAAAGGTTTACTATGCCGTAGACCTGGCTGAAGAATGATGAATATTAATGGTTATAAGTTTAGATATCAGCACTGCTAAGGCTGCACACACAAGGTTTCCATAGTTTTAATACATAGATGTTTCCATTGCCCCCGGATGACACTGCTATCCGGGGGCCTTTTCATTTGGCGTATTGGTCGTTTTTTATTACCTTTGTTGACACGCAAATCAGAGTTGTCATTATCAGATAATATAAGCCATGAATTATCGTACATATTTGGTCGCCCTTGCGGCGGCAGTTGCTTATAATGCAGCCGCTTTCGGCAATTTCGCAACTGTTTCGGATGACAAGGCCGCCGAGCCGGCGGACACTACATCTTTTGTCTTTACGGATTTCGCTCTTGTGCCGACTACGTCGGTCAAGGATCAGAACAAGAGTGGTACCTGTTGGTGCTTTGCCGGCACGTCCATGTTTGAGGATGAAATCGTGCGCCGGGGAGGCAAGCCTCTTGATCTCAGTGAGATGTTTACCGTAAGGCAATGTTACCTTGACAAGGCTGACCGGTATGTTCGCATGTATGGTGGCACGAATTTCGCTGCCGGCGGCAGCATAATGGATTTGCCGTATGTCTGGAAGAATTATGGTGCCGTTCCTGAAGAGGTATATTCCGGTCTCGGATACGGGGAGGAGAAGCATGTCCACGGGGAGTTGGATGCCGTGCTCAAGGCATATCTTGATGCAGTGATAAGAAAACCGAACAAACGCCTTTCCACTGCATGGCGCAAGGGTGTGGAGGCCATTCTGGACGCTTATCTCGGAGAAGTGCCCGAGACGTTTGAAGTAGGTGGCAAGACATATACTCCTCGAAGCTATGCCGATGCGCTCGGTCTTGTACCCGATGACTACGTGGCACTCACCTCGTTTACGCACCATCCGATGTATGAGCCGTTTGTGCTTGAAGTGTCCGACAACTGGCTTTGGGCACCATATCAAAATATTGAGATGAACGAACTCAAGGAGGTTGTTGACAACGCTATTGCCCATGGTTTCCCAGTGGTATGGGCTGCGGATGTCAGCGAAGGCGGATTCAAGTGGAAGGAAGGCTTTGCCGTGATGCCGAAGGAGCGCACTGAGGCAGACATGGATGGCACAGAACTTGCCCGTTGGGTGAAGCTCAGCGATCAGGAGCGCAAGGACAAGCAGTTCGACATAAAAGGCCCGGTGGAGGAGATTGAGGTTACTCCCGAGATGCGTCAGGAGATGTTTGACCGTCAGGAGACTACCGACGACCATGGTATGGAGATCGTGGGTATAGCCACGGATCAGAAAGGCAACCGCTACTACAAGGTTAAAAACTCATGGGATACCAATCAGGTGTATGACGGCTTCTTCTATGTCTCGGAACCATATTTCCTTGCAAAGACATTGAGCATATTGGTACATAAGGATGCGATCCCATCTGGAATAGCAAAGAAACTGCGTCATTGATCTTGACTTATGTGGGGTCACCCTCATATGAAATTCCTTTTATGGGCGTTCTTGTCGGCAATCTTATGGGGGCTGACGGGTTGCTCCCATGAGTTGGAGAGGGTGGACGGTCCCATATATCATTGCGACGACTACGACATAACTCCCGATAGTGTTGACATGCACACGGGGATGATACTGCGTGCATGTGGAGACAGTGCCATAATGGTGCGTGTGGAGGGCAACACGCTCCGCACCATACGCTGCGACGGTTCCCACCGGTCTCGTGGGACTTTCAGGTATAAGTCTGATTATCCTCTTTTTGATGCCTTGTTGAGGCTTGAAACTTCGCGCGGTCTTGATGAAATCTATACTCTTTCTACGCCTTATGAACTGTTCCTTAATCCGTTTGTAGGAGCCGAGGGGGAGGGATTGCTCAATGGCCGCATGCGCAACGAATATCTGATCCCGTCTCAGACGAGGCGCTATTGCTGGCCGGTAATAAACGACAACCCACAGTGGATCCTTGCCGCATGTGAGATTTTCAAGATTACAGCCAACCGTTACTCACTGGAACGGATAGCCCGATTGGCCGCCAACACCGCTACGGTAGACCGGACGGTCTGCAGAGGGGATTTTACCGGTTTGATCAGTGGAATACCACGGTATATGGCTGCACCTCAGGAGATTTTCCCGTCATGGATAGGATCGGGTGAGCTGTCTCAGGCTGCAACTTTCAGTGTGAATGCCGCGTGGTGGGCAGCCCTAAAGTCCATGCAAGACATAGCTGCGAGCATGGCGTTGCGGAATGAAAGGGCACCCATGCAAGAGATGTCTATTGATCCTGATAGTCTCAGGAGTTTGGTATTCAGGCATTTCTGGAATCCGACGGAAGGTCGGTTTTGTGCCATGCTTTATGGACATGCCATTGGCCAACTGCAGCTTGGAGCGTCAGACAACCTTGCCCAGGGGCTTGCGATCATAACCGGGTTGCCACTTCAGGGAATGTCGGAAATGATGGTTGCCAAGACACCTGCTCCGGTTACTGGGGTGTCATTGTTTTCTCCACGCTTGTCACGCGAGTTTGGAAAAAATCTCCCATCCGAGGCTCTTGCCCGTGTCATATGGGCTGTGGCCTCGTCGCGTGTAGGCAACGACAAGGCATACAATGCCGCCGTGGGTGCGTTGTTGTACGGTGTGTGCAATGAAGTCCTGGGGGGACGGCATGCCCTTCCGGCATTGAGGTATCCGCTTGCGACTCTGGTTTTACGCGGCATATGCGGGATCACAACAGCCTTTGAGGGGCTTTATTTCGCTCCCTGTGTCCCCTCCGGGATGCCCGGTACCAAACGTGTCGAAGGACTGAGATACCGTAAATCCGAACTATCCATTACCATAAACGGAATCGGCAACCGTCTCGTGTCGTTTACCATTGACGGTAAGGAGACAGAACCGTTTTATCCGGCCAACGAGGAGGGTCGCCATGAGATTGTCGTGACATTGTCTTCCGATATGAAGGAATGTGAGGCCGATTTTTCAGATCCCGGAATCGTTGCCGATCCACCTGTGGTGGAATGGACTTCACCGCAGGATGCGTCGTTTTTTGTGTCAGGCGTTGATGACCGGAATGTAAAGAGGCTGGCATATGTCAATGGCATTCCCGTAGATGAGGTTTCCTCGCGGCATTATCGGATAGATGATGTGCCGTTCCCTTCGACAGTGCAGTTCTGTATGGTAGAAGAGGGACATTCCCCTGGTTTTGCTACGCCTCCTCATCTTTATTTGCCTCCGGAGGCCTGCCGGACAGTGGAGCTGGCAGGGGTTGCACGCAAGGGAAGCCGCATTCTTGAGGACAGGAAGTTGGGCGAGAGGTTCGTGGAATCCACCAAATACAGGAATCGTAGGATAGCATTCGATGTGACAGTGCCGGAGAAAGGGGTATATGCCGTGGATGTGCATTATGTCAACGGGCTGGGAATTGTAAATCCACGCAGACGTACCGCACTCAGACGTCTCGTCGTGGACGGGAACGAGAGAGGTATTTTCGTGTTCACGCAGTTGTCGCCGGTAGACTGGGACAATGATCCGTCTCGCGACTGGCAGATGATGACCGGTTTTACCAATCCGTTGAAGGTGCCGCTTGATTCCGGACGGCATATGTTCGAGTTGCGTTACTACCAGCCCAATCCTGTGTACATAGATCCGTTTTCAAATACGGTCGTTGCTGATCAGGTGCGGATCATGCGTTGTGAATGAGATTTATATAACTTATAACTTACTTGTATTCATTGTTTTCTTAAATCATGAAACGTTTATCTTTGATAGGAATTGCACTCATGGCCGGCGCATCGCTATGGGGAGCCAGGAAAGCGCCGATGATTACCAAGGTGGAGCCTCCGTGTTGGTGGGTAGGGATGGCCAATGATACGTTGCAGATAATGGTTACCGGCGATGGTATCGGAAATGCGGATGCGAGCATAGATTATCCGGGTATAAAACTTCTGGAGCAGCTCAAGCTGGACAGCCCCAATTATAAGTTCCTATACCTGACCATTGCTGATGATACCAGACCGGGAAAGATGCCTATACGGTTCTCATTGAACGGACGCAAGGCCACATATGACTACGACCTGAAGGCTCGGGATCGCAAGCCGGAAGATTATATCGGTTTTTCAGCATCGGATGTGCTTTACCTGCTGATGCCAGATCGTTTTGCCAGGGGTGACGCCAAAGCCGCAGATGAATTCAAGGGGTTGGATTATCCTGTTGGATACGACCGCACACAGCCATCCACGCGTCATGGCGGCAATATCGCAGGTATACGTGAACGTCTCGGTTATCTGGATTCCCTTGGTGTCACGGCGCTTTGGGCGACCCCGGTGCTTGAAAACGATATGCCCGGAGGATCGTATCATGGATATGCCACCACCGACTACTATCGTATAGATCCGCGCTTCGGAACCAACGAAGAATGGAATCTCTTGGTGACCGATGCACAGGCGCGTGGCATGAAGGTGGTAATGGATATGATTTTCAATCATTCCGGTTCGGCGCATCCATGGATGAAGGATATGCCTTCTTCCGACTGGTATAACCATCCCGATGGAAAGGAACTGACAAATTTCCGCCTGAGCACGGTGCATGATCCGTATGTCTCGGATTACGACCTTGACCATACGGTCAACGGTTGGTTCGTTCCTGATATGCCTGATCTCAACCAGCGTAATCCTCACTTGATGAAATACCTGACACAGAACTCCATATGGTGGATCGAAACATCCAAGATAAACGGCATACGCATGGATACGTACCCGTATGCCGATATGAAGGCTATGGCTGGATGGGCACGCGATGTGATGCGCGAGTATCCTAATTTCAACATCGTAGGGGAGTGCTGGTATGGCAACGAGGCCGGCTCGGCTTTCTGGCAGGCAGGGAACAAGATGAATCCGGTGCCGACACATCTGCCCACGGTCATGGATTTCAAGTTGAGCATAGATGGCCATAAGTTCTTTGACGAGGAGACAGATCCATGGAACGGCCTGAACCATCTCTATGATCATCTGGCATTGGATTATCTCTATGCCGATCCGCAAAAGGTGCTGACATTCCTTGACAACCACGATACGGATCGTTACCTACTACAGATGCCTGACAACCTTGGAAGCTGGAAGCAGGCTATCGCTTTTCTCCTCACTTCGCGTGGCATTCCGCAACTTTATTATGGGACAGAGCTGTTGATGAACGGCACCAAGAAGATAACCGACGGACATATCCGTCTGGATATGCCGGGAGGATTTGACGGGGACAGCCATAGTGAATTTACCCGCGAGGGGCGCACGGACATACAGAACGAGGCGTGGGACTTCATGCAGCAACTTCTGCAATGGCGTCGTTCCTCCGCCGTCAATGAGGTGATAGCCCGAGGTTCGTTGAAACATTTCATGCCCCAGAACGGCATTTATGCCTATGAGCGCCGCTTGGGAGACAAGAGCGTGGTGGTACTCCTCAACGGCAAGGATGAGCCTAACACGGTCACCATGGAACGTACGCTCGAAATATTGCCTTATGGCATCTCGCGCCGCAACATGATGACGGGAGAAAACGTTACAATCACGGAGAAGATGACTTTCGCTCCTCGTGAAATAATGATTCTGCAGAATTTCTGATGAAAAGGATAGGGATACTTTCCGACACCCATTCCTGTTGGGATGACCGCTTCGCGTTGCATTTCGCCGATTGCGATGAGATCTGGCATGCCGGCGATGTCGGATATATAGAGGTGATAGAGCGCCTGAAGGGGATCTGCCCTGTAGTGCGTGCTGTCAAAGGGAACATTGACAGCGGCGTGGTGTCGCGGGAGTGTCCGGAGTTGCTGATGTTCCGTGTGGAGGATGTGAATGTGCTTCTTACCCATATAGGTGGATATCCCGGCAGATACAGTCGCGGCATGCCGGCTCTTCTGCGTGAAAATGGGATAAAGCTGTTCGTGTGCGGCCACAGCCATATCCTTAAGGTGATGTATGACCGCGACCTTGACCTGTTGCACATAAATCCCGGTGCCGCAGGACATCATGGCTGGCAGAAGCAGCGCACCCTTGTAAAACTTACCATTGACGGAGCCGCCATGCGCGACCTGGAGGTAATAGAGCTTGCCGGAAACGTAAACTGAAAGAATATGAAAAGGATACTATTTATGCCTGTGGCCATGTTGCTGGCAGTATCGGTCTTTACAGGATGCAAGACTACCGAAGAAAACTATTCGGCAGCTTATGAAATAGCGAAGCAGAAAAAAGAAGCCGGGCTGACCTCTGAGGAAATCAGTGGGATGCGCAGGGAGGAGTCCATGCCCAAGACTGTCTACAGGGGGGACAGCATACCTCTTAAAGGTATGTATGTGAAGAAGGTCGAGGGGGCGGATCCTCAGATGTATACGGTCGTCGTGGCCTCCTTCAAGCAGCTGTTCAACTCGCAGTCCGTGTTCAAGCGGTTGAAGAGTGCCGGAGGACTGACCGCCGATCCGGTCCTGCTACAGGATCCTCGCGACAAGAAATATTACGTGGGTGCCGTCACCACCGCTTCGCTTGACAGTGCCGTTTCTGCCCTACGCGCCCTTGAACAATCGTCTCCGGTGGCGCTCAAGTCTCCCTACCCCTTTATCCTGCGCAAATAATTGTGAATGATCTATAATAATTGACCCTGCGACCACATTTGGTCGCAGGGTCAATTATTATAGATGGTTAGGTCTGTTTATTTGGCGGGAGCGGGTTCCAGAAGGACTACACGGTAGTTGCCCTGGGCGTTGAGCTTCTTCATGTAGTTCTGGATGTCGGCCGGGGTCATGGCCTTGTACATTTCCTCGGCACCGTGGAAGGTGTCCACGCCGTTGAGGGCTTCTCCTGCCATGGCGTTGATCCATGCGCTGTTGAGCTTCTGGCTTTCGATGACGTTCTTGACTGAGAATTCCACAACCTTGGCAAGTTCCTCAGGGGTAACGTTGGTTTCCATGTCCTTGAATTCGCCGGCGATTACGTCAAGCACCTCCTTGCGGAGTTCAGGTTTCATGGGGAATGTGCTCTGGATGGTGGTGTTGTTCTTGTCAGCCACACGTTCCATGCCGCCGCCTGCCCAGATGGAGTATACGGCTCCCATATCTTCGCGCACTTTGTCAAGCAGACGCTTGGAGAGGATCTGCCCTGCTACGCTTGCTGCGGCACGGTTCTCCATAGTGTAAGGGAGTTTGCCGTAGTTGAGGATGGCCACGTAGGTCTGTGGCTGCTGCATTTCCGTGGTGAAGATGATCTCTTTGTCGCCGGGAGCGATGTTGAGCGATTCCACGAACTGCGGAGCCTTTGTTGTCTTGGAAGCGTCGGCTGGAAGAGTGGCGATGTACTGTTCCACGAGGGGACGGAATGTGGCCATGTCGATGTTGCCGGCGAAATAGAATGTGTAATCAGCGGCATTGGCAGTCATCTTGCGGGCTATCTCAAGGGTCTGGTCAAGGGTGGCTGCCTCAACGGCCTCGGCGCTGAGAGCCTGCTTGCGCGGGTTGGTGAAGAGAGCCTTGGTGAGGTCGCGCTGGAAGATGTATTCCGGATTTGCCTCCTGGTTCTTCAAAATGCCCTCATACTGCTTCTGGGATGCCAGGAACTCGTCAGGGGTGATGTTGAAGTTAGTGAATGTCATGTAGAGCATCTCCATTGCGGTGGGGAGATCCTTGGGGGTGGTGCTTCCGGCCACGTCGCGCACATATGCGTCGAATGTGGGGGTAACCCTCACCTGCTTGCCCTGCAGGTATTTCTGCATGTCCTTGTAGGTGTAGTCGCCAAGTCCGCTCTGTTCGATCATTATCGGGAAGGCGATTAGGGTGTTGGCGTATGTATCGGGGAATACGGATGTTCCGCCGAGTGCCTGTGCGTCGAATATGATCTCGTCGGCCTTGAAGTCGGTTGTCTTCACGATCACTTCAACACCGTTGCTGAGGGTGAGTTTCGTGGCTCCCCATTTTTCTACCGGTTCCTCTTTCACTATCTTGCCGGGAGCGGGAAGGGCAGGTATAAGTGGTTCTGCCTTTACCTCGTCTACAAAAGCCTCTATGTTCTCGCCGTTGACCTCGCCCATTGCCGCAGCAAGCTGTTCTTCGGTAGGAATTACAACTCCGGGTTTGTCGGGGAGCATCATGAGCACTACGCGATTGTCTTCGGTTACAATCTGCTGGAGCACCTGGTTGATGGCTTCCACGGGGATCTGGTTTGCCAGGGCGTTCATCATCTGGTACTCATACTCGATGCCGGGCATGGGCACGTTGTCGATGAAGTGGCGGGTGATCTCACGGGAATATTTCTCGCTTTCCGTGTTCTCGCGCTCGTTGTATGCGGTTTCAAGACGCGACAGGTATTCGCTGCGTGCACGGTCATATTCGGAAACGGTGAATCCGCCACGCACGGCGCGTAGCAGTTCGCGGTATACGCTCTTGAAGGCGGGCATAACGTCGTTGCCTTTGCCAACACCGCCGATGCTGAGGGCATCTTCCGTGTTTGCGACCAGATATCCGTCATAGCCTGCGAATGCGGCGGCAAATTCCACGTCGGGGTTTGCGGCCATCTCGTTGTAGCGTGCGGTGAGCATGTTGGCGATCATTGTGGTAACATAGTCCTGCATCAGGTATACCATGGTATTGCGCTGCTCACGTGGCACTACTTCGTTTTTGAAATAGATGTTGAAGATGGAGTACTGCATCTCGCCGTCCTTGCCGATGGCATAGATGGTTCCCTCGGTATCGGGTACCTCCTCGTATTCGCGGGGCTTTGCATTGGCGGGCATTTCGATTGGTGAGAAGATCTCCTTGATCTTGTTTTCGATGCGATCCACGTCAATGTCGCCCACGACGATTATGCCTTGCTGGTCGGGACGGTACCAAGCCTCATAATAATCGCGCAAAGCCTGGGGAGGGAAGTTGTCAACCACTTCCATCGTGCCGATGGGAAGACGATATCCGTACTTCGAGTCGGGGTACATTTTCGGAAGCAATTGCTCGAGGATGCGCTGTTGACCAACGTTGCGTGAGCGCCATTCCTCATGGATTACACCGCGCTCTTTGTCTATCTCCTTGGGGTCGAGGAGCAATCCGTCAGCCCAGTCGTGAAGTATTATGAGGCAGGAATCCTGTACGCTTTCACGCGCGGTGGGCACGTTGCTGATGTTGTATACAGTCTCGTCTATCGAGGTGTAGGCGTTGAGGTTCTGTCCGAACTTCACACCCACAGTCTCAAGCCATGCGATGAGGTCGTTTCCTGGAAAGCTCTGCGTACCGTTGAAGCACATGTGCTCAAGGAAGTGTGCAAGGCCGCGCTGGTTGTCCTCTTCAAGGATTGAGCCGACTTTCTGTGCGATATAGAAGTCTGCCTGACCCTTGGGCGTCTCGTTGTGGCGGATGAAATAGGTCATGCCGTTGGGGAGTGTGCCTGTGCGCACTGCCTGGTCGATCGGTAGCTGCTGATCCATCTGTGCGTAAGCGGTGAGTCCGATTAACGCGGTCATGGCCAGAAGCGCTTTTCTGAAGATTTTTTTCATTGTATGATAATGTTGAAAAATATTGCGTGCTGAAAGTGTTATGATCAGTTACATCAATTATATTTGACGATATTTAATGGAATTAGTTATGTCTAATTGAGTTAAATTTAGTTAAATAGAAGTCGCCGATTAGCCGAAAAGGTGCCTGAAAGCCTCTTCAACCTTGCTGACCTCCACGACTTTTATGGCGAGTTTTGATGTGTCTACACCTTTCAGTGAGCCACGCGGGATGATTATCGTCTCCATGCCGAGTTTCTCAGCCTCGCGGACACGTTGTTCCATGCGTGCGGCAGGACGCAATTCCCCGCTGAGTCCGACCTCTCCGCTAAGGCAGATGCCATGTTGGATGGCCATGTCCACGTTTGAGGAGAGTATTGCGGCTATTACGGCAAGGTCAAGTGCCGGGTCTGAAACCTTGAGCCCCCCTGCTATGTTGAGAAATACATCCTTTTGCGCGAGCTTGAAGCCGACCCGCTTTTCGAGAACGGCAAGAAGCATGTTCATGCGCTTGGAGTCGAATCCTGTTACGGAACGCTGAGGTGTGCCGTATGCCGCTGTGCTCACAAGTGCCTGCGCCTCGATCAGAAACGGCCGTTGCCCCTCTATGGTGACACCGATGGCGCACCCTGACAGCTGATCGTCTGTCTGGCGGCTTATGAGCATTTCGGATGGGTTGGAGACTTCACGCAATCCGCGCTGGCACATTTCATATACCCCCAGTTCGGAGGTGTTGCCGAAACGGTTCTTGGTGGCACGTAGAATGCGATACATGTATTGACGGTCACCCTCGAATTGCAGGACTGCATCCACTATGTGTTCCAGTACCTTCGGGCCTGCCAGCGATCCCTCCTTGTTTATATGGCCGATCAGCAGAACCGGCACGTTCTCCTCCTTGGCATATCTCAGAAGGCTTGCCGCGCATTCGCGTACCTGGCTCACGCTTCCGGCAGCGGACTCTATCGCATCTGATGCTATGGTCTGTATCGAGTCTACGACAAGGAGTTGCGGTTCGATTTCCGCTATGTGCTCGAATATCGTTTCTAGCGATGTCTCGGTGACAATGTAGCAATTGTCGCTCATGCGCCCTATGCGGTCTGCCCGCATCTTGATCTGCATGGCGCTCTCCTCGCCGGAGACATAGAGTATGCGGCGGCTTTTTATGGAAAGTATGTTCTGAAGCACCAGGGTACTCTTGCCTATGCCCGGTTCACCTCCGATCAATACCATGGAGCCGCTCACAAGTCCTCCTCCCAATACGCGGTTAAGCTCTTCCGACGGCATGTGTATCCTGGCTTCCTCCGATGCCTTTATCTCAGATACTTTCTGCGGGATGCTTCGGTTTGCGTTGCTCTTGTTTCGCGAGAGTGAGACCTTGCGGGGAGAGGTGGTGATACGTTCCTCTACCATGGTGCTCCATGCACCGCATGCCGGGCACCGGCCTTCCCATTTGGAGGCTCCGGCACCGCACTCGGTGCAAAACCAGCGTGTTTTTTCTTTTGTCTTGGCCACGTGTGGGATAGGAAATAGAAATTTAGAAATACAGAAATTAAGAAATTGAGAAATTTGGATCTCAGGAAATCATGAGACGTCGGCGGAATTCAGCGACGGTTATGGCAGTGGCAACCCCGACGTTCAGCGATTCAACTGTCGGGTGGTCAACCGGGAATGGGAGGATTGTCAGTCGGCGCGTGATTGTCGCCGCAGTTTCAGGGCATATGCCGTTCCCTTCGTTTCCCATTACGATGACTCCTCCAGTTGTAAGTTCGGAGGTGTAGAGTGGTTCTCCTCCGAGGAATGTGCCGTATATTTCCATGCCTGTTGCAGCAAGCCGCCTTAGCGTTTCGGGCAATGGCAGGTATGCTACCTGCACGCGTGCAATTGCACCCATTGTTGCCTGTATCACTTTCGGATTGTAGAGGTCTACGGTATCGGGTGAGGCGATTATGCGGTTGATGCCGAACCAATCGGCCACACGCATTATGGTGCCCATGTTGCCGGGATCCTGTATGCGGTCAAGTGCGATGATAAGCTCGTTTGCATCCAGGTCGAAGTCTTGTGAAATTTCAGGGATTCGGCAGACGGCAATCACTCCCTGTGGGGTAACCATGGACGACATCTGTTTCATTTCGTCCGGTCTGGCGGAAAGTATCCGGCCTATGTTTTCCGGAATCCGGTCGCTGTATTCATCAAGCCAGGCGGCTGTTGCCACGAGCATCTCTATGGCGAAACAATGGGCGGAATCAAGCACCGAGCGCGTGCCTTCAAGGACGAAAAGCCCGTTGGCACGTCTGTGGCGCGCCTGTTGCAAGGAGGCGATCAGTTTGCGTTGATTGGCGGTTATGGGTTGCTTCATGAGTACTGCTATATTGCTAATGCTCTGCCAAAGGTACGAAAAAATGATGAAAGAACTATTCGGAGCGACATGGGTCGGGAAAATTTTCGTATCTTTGCAACCCATGAACTTTAAATTGTCAGTCGGGCAGTCCGTCGCGGGCGGCATCCGTTTCAATGGATCGCCGCGTGAGGAAAGTCCGGGCAACAAAGAGCGCCATACTTCCTAACGGGAAGCTGCGGGTGACCGTGGAGACAACGTGACAGAAAACAACCGCCCCGATGATTAGGCGGGGGAGCCGCTACGGCGGCGTCATCACCCCCCTGGGGCAAGGGTGAAAAGGCGGGGTAAGAGCCCACCGGACACCACCGTGAGATGGTGTGCCGCACGTCTTATGGGTTGCAAGGTCAAGTATACCGGCATTCAAGGGCTGCTCGTCCATTGCCGGGGGGTAGACTGCTTTAGCCATTATGGCAACATATGGCATAGATAAATGACGGACAGGCGGTTTTCCGCCTACAGAACCCGGCTTATCGCCCGGCTGACGATTTTTTTAGTTTTTTCTTCTTCTGTGTGCAACTTTTCGATGGTGCGCTGCGTCTAATCATGTGAGAGCCCGCCGAGATAGTCTGGGGGATACTCTAAAAACATTCTCACATGAACAAAATTACAGTTACTCTTCTGGTTTTATTGTCGCTTGCCCTGGCCGGTGTCGGAGCTTCATTTGCGTTGCAGGCTTCGTCTTATCCAATGTCGTCAGGCAAAGGTAATCCCACGGAATATACACGTGATGTCAACGTAGGGAATTTCAATGCCATAGATGCCTCCATTTCGATTGACGTGCATTATACCCCCTCTCAGAAGACTTCAGTCAGGATTGTTGCTACCGAGAGGCTTTTGCAATATGTGGAGGCTCGTGTAAACTCCGGAACCCTTACCTTGACGATGAGCAAGGAGTATGCCAACGGCAACAATAAATTGCGCCGCAAGGGTGACAAGGTAACGGTCTATGTGACGGCTCCGCAAATCAGCAGTTTTACCGCCAGCACTTCCGCCGATATAAAATGCTCGGTTCCGCTGACGGGTATAAAGAAATTGAAAGTGGATGCTTCCACATCCGGTGACATATCCCTCGGGAGCGTCCAGGCTGATGAAGCCGTGGTGTATGCAAGCACCAGTGGAGACGTGGACATAAAATCGCTGGAAGTTAAATCCTTAAAAGCGGATGCGTCCACTTCCGGTGATATAGGCATTGACAGGCTTAAGGCTGACGTGGTCTCTGCCGATGCATCCACCTCGGGTGATCTCGAAATCGAATACGCACGCATCGTGAGTCTCAATTCTTCGGCAAGCACTTCAGGTGAAGTGAAAATAGATGGCCAGGCAAAAGGCATAAAGGTTAAGGTTGAGACTGGAGGCGATTTCAAGGGATCCGACTTGATCTCCCAGGATGCTGAGGTAGACGCTTCTGTAGGCGGCTCGGCTTATGTCAATGCTGTGCGTTGCAATGCCTCCAGTAGCGTGGGTGGTTCTGTGAAGAACTATTACCGGGATTGAATTTCCGGTTTTGTTTATAGGAAACATAAAGAGTGAGGAAGCCTCACGGCTTCATCGTTTAATATCGGTTTCCATAGGTTTATTTAGGTTTTTATGACAATTGCGGCATGAATTCCGGCATTGACCGGGAATCGTGCCGCAATTGCATATTTAGGTGAGTGTGATAAAATGTATTATTATCAGCTTATTTTGCCGGTTTCTATTTCGTTTTTGAGGTATTGGAAAATATAAACAGCTCCTTGATAATATAGGCCGCAAAGCGGGTCGTTGAGCTTGGCAAAGGTTTGGGAACGATACAGTTCGTCAAGTGCATGGCGTATGTCCCAACCGTATTCGCTCATGAGCATTCCAGTTAGTTCGACAGTAAGGCATTCTATCTGAAATTGAATATCTTGTGTCATAACTCAATGCGTTTGAGGTATTCGATGGCGCGGTATGTTCCAAAATAATATTGAACGGCATGATCGCCTTTGAACCGCAATTCTTTGATCAAGGAAGCGACAGACATATATCCCATGATGAAACGGCGTATTTGAACTCCGACTGTATCATCGGCTATAGGGCCTATGACTATGTCGTAATGATGTGCCTGAATGTCGGAATTGTTCTTGCGGTTCATTACTACAAATTCAGCCCATTCTTCGGAATATTCCGGAAAAACCTTGATGTTCAAACCTTGTTCGGCCGCCTTCGCTTCATAGAATTCAAAGCAGGAGACTGTAGGCTCACCTTCATTCAGGAAGCGACTTGTGCGCACAGCCATGTCAAGAGCCTGTTGCCAATTGGCATTTAGATAGAATCCTTTGCCAAAATCCTTTCCTCGTTTACTTAGGGCAAGGTCAATCTGCTTTATAGCAACGTTGGATCCGTGATACAATTTAATCATGATATACGCCCTCCGTTGCGTTTGCATAATGCTTGAAGATCGGAAACTGCATCGTCAATCGATAGCGTATGTTCTGCTGCATAGCAATCAATGAGAAAATCAATGCCTGTAAACCTGCGCAGATAAGCATATGCTTCGGTATTTGACAGTTTGTAACGCTGTGCAAAAGCTCCTACGCATGATACTACATATTCAATTTTATCAAAAATTTCTTTCTTATCCATAACTATGCTTTCCTGCTTGCCGTTATATTTTTAACGGCGATATGATTTATTGCAAAATTAATACCTTTTTCCTATATTACAATAGTTCGTTAATTTTTGAATAATTAGGCCGAATCACGGACACCGAAAA